>JBDHIF010000103.1:0-3179 GCA_039587535.1 Gemmatimonadota bacterium | reverse complement strand
GTTGCTGGACAAAGTTCCCAGCTCGATTCCTCAGAGCATCCATGGTTTTGATCCGGGGTGCCCTTGTCAAAAGAACGGGCCTTAAGTTTTAACTGGATCTAGGGCCGCGTCGCAACCTTTGATAACACAGCCCACTATCAAAAGATAGTAGGCATAGCTTTGACAACAACTCCCGAAGAAGAGAACCTTGTCCTCAACTGTGACGATCGCACCGGGGCGAAATCCCGAGCCGCAGGTCCCACGGGACTCCAGATCGCTCCCTCGAGCCGGATGACACCATCGTCTGGCCAAGCCAGGGCAAGGATCTCATCGAGGTGGCGCGCCATCAGCACCGCGGACACGGCCGCATCGAACGCGTCCTCGGAGGTAGCCGCCGCGAGGTGGTGGGCCGCGGTCATTTCGGGAAAGCGACCGTCCAGGTACGTCGCACGGGAGGCGGGGTCGGACTTCACGACCGGCCCCGTGAGTGTCCGCGGGTAGATCTCCAGCACCATCGGAAGTGTCGGGGACTGGAAGGGCCAGATGCTGAACCCCGCTGAGTGCAGCGTCTCGAGGTGCGGCATGCCCCGGATGGAGCCCGTACCCACCGCTCCCCCACCTCCGATCTGAAAGACGCTCTTCGGCTGGGTTCGCAACTCCTCGGCCGCATGGGCTTCGGTCTCTCGAAAGTGCGCGGGCAGGGCCGGACGCTTCTTCCCCGGCCGACCCCAGAACGGTCTGGGGCACGTGGCCAGCCATTCCTCGCCGTGCTCGGCCACAGCCCGCCACACTCCGGGCCCATCCGATGCGCCGAGCTCCCTGCAGAACCACAGGGGGAAGGAGAACGCGAAGTCGAGCCCCACGATCATCCGCTGCCCCGAGGCGACCTCCGAGCTGAGATGCGCGACGACTTCTTCCCGGGTTCGCCCCGACTCGAGGCGGACCATCCGACCTCCAACGACCTCGGCCAGCCAGATCTTGTTCCGCTCACCGGCCTTGGCCCCGGACCAGTCGATGGCGGTGACGCGGATGGGTTGGGGAGCGGTCATGCATCGATGGTCTGCAGCGGGAGGGAGTGGGGCAAGGGTCGACTACCCGTCCACCTCCACAAACACATCGACCTTCCGCTCCAACATCGGATGCGCGCGAAGGCCCAAAGTCTCATGCAGCACCGCCAACGCCTCCCGCCACTCCTCCACCGACTCCGGCCCACCCACATCCGCATCTCCAACGAAGTACACGAACACCAGCCAACTATCGATCCGGTTCAGCTCGTGGCCCGGAAGACCTGCTTCCGGTGCCAATCAATGAAGGTGGTCCCGGGCTGATGACTCGGCCGCTCCGGCAGGCCGAGACCCTCGGACACCACGACCCAGTTCGTGGCCGTCTCGGCAGGAGTCGTGATCGGGGCGGCCGGCGGCTCACCTGGGCCTTGGTCGCCACGAAGAATCTAGAACCACGCCTCCGGCATGCCCTGCTCGATGAGTCCCGCGAGGTTGAAGGCGTGCACCCCACTTTCTTCGGCGATCTCGGC
This sequence comes from Gemmatimonadota bacterium, assembly GCA_039587535.1. Lineage (GTDB taxonomy): Bacteria > Gemmatimonadota > Gemmatimonadetes > Longimicrobiales > Gaopeijiaceae > JAWLHJ01. The sequence continues at coordinate 1,666 of JBDHIF010000103.1, read as the reverse complement.
GGTGAACGGAGAGGCCCGGAAGCTCCGGACGATGACGTAGGCCGAGGGATGCTGCCTGCGCGCCAACAGTGCAGCGTGCAGGTTCGTGCCGTCCGACCCGCAACCCAGGATGACCACCGGATCGTGGCCGTGTGCCTCCACCACCTCACCCACGCGCCGCCATGCGTCGGGGTCGAGAATGTCACCGTCGATGACGGAGAATACGTAGTCACCCGAGGTGCCCGGTTGAGCTTCGAAGGCACGCACCTGCCTCGACGCGCGCTCGTCGATGATGATGACGTGGCTGAAGCTCCCCGCCGCGTGCTGCTGGAGCTGATGCAGAACGGTCTGGCCGAAGCGGCCGAACCCCGCCAGGACCACCAGATCGATTTGAGGCGTGCTGTTGAATCGATCCACCAGCTGCTCCTGCACCAGATTCACGGCCGCGAACTCATGGCCGTTGAAGAACTCGCAGGCCTCCGCCACGCTGGAGCTCGCCGTCTCCCGCATGAACCCGAGGTCCGAGACGTGAACCACGATCCGGCCCTCCAGCCCGGGAGCCGTCTTCAGCACCTTCGATGCCGCGTCGAGGTTCGCGAAGTCGTCGTTGGTCAGGAACAGCACCTGGCGGGCTCGATCCACCCGGGCCCGCTCGAGAACCTCGTCCTTCGTGATGTCACCGTGCATGATCACGGCTCGGTACACGTCTCGAAGGGCAACCAGAGAGGGCTTGTCCGGATCTCGCTCCACCACCACGACGGTCCTGCGCAGGTCACGTTCACGGAGCTTCCGAACGTAGAGCTGGGTGAGGCGCCCCGCTCCCCCCAAAACCACGTGATCCTCCAGCCGCCTGGCCCGCAGCGCCCATGGACCGATGAGCCTGATGGCCGTCTCGATGAGCGCCGATGCGGTGATGAGCGGCGCTGCGAAATAGGCGCCCCATAGCAGGACCCGACCGAAGGGCGGCCCGCCCATGGGCGTCCCGATGTCGAGGCCCCCGAGCACGAAGAGGCCCAGGGCGTAGTACGCCCGCTCCGCCAGGCCCGCCGCCAGGATGTCCCGCTCGCTCACCCCTACACCCACCGACAGCCCCACCACCGCCGCGAGGAACGTCAGCCCCAACGCGAGGCTGCGCCACACCACCGGGCGGCGGACCGAGCGCACGCCCCGCGGGAGTGTTTGTCTCAGGATGCTCAAGCCGTCCTCACCTCAAAGACCATGGTGCCGCTCCCCTTCGAAGTGAGTCGGGGAGCCGAAGAACTGACGTCAGCGTGTCTACGAGAGAACGGCGGTGCACCTCTCGGAGGATGTGCTTCCGATAGGAGGTCATCGGTTCTCCTCCGGAGGCCCGGTTCATGACGTCCGCGAAGCGATCCTACCACTGGCTGATTCGGTCGCGCCACCCCTTTGCAGAACATGACCACCGGGAGCTGAAACGCGTACACGGTAGTCCTGCTGCGCTGAGTGAAGAACGTGCCGTTCCTCCGAGCACCAGCGCCCATCAGGATCCCGCGATCGTAATCCCCTCATGTGAGATCTCGATCGACTCGATGGCGACCTCGTTCCCGTCCGACTCGAGATCGGTCCCGGTGATCTTCGTCGGCCACGTCGGGGCATCAGGTGGTCATCTCCATCGCCAGCTCCTCCAACCGATCCACCAACCGCACCATCGCCCACGTAGCCAGCT
>JBDHIF010000102.1:0-3223 GCA_039587535.1 Gemmatimonadota bacterium | reverse complement strand
GGTGTGGGCGAGGTCGGGGACGTGTTGACCATCGTCCGTCAGGGAGAAGAGCGAACCGAAGATGTGACGGGCGATGTTGGCGTTGTCCCGGCTGGAGATCATCCCTGGCTCGAAGGTCGTGACATCGGCGCCGAGTCCCACCACGATGGTATCATCGGACCGCTGGGAGCAGGCCGTGGCCGTGACGGTCGCCACGAGGAGAGCGGCGGCAGCGGCAACGGTTCGAGACTTCATCGGTGCGTCATACTCACTGTTCGTGGAGACTCACGGGCCCGGCGCCCACCCAACGAGGATGCACCGAGGGGGCGTCACGTCGCCACCTCCTCCGCCAGCAGGGCCCGAAGGCCGGCATGCGGATCGGTCCAGCCGAAGCCACGGAGAGAGGGGATGTCGCTCGGTACCATCGGTGGCTTCACCCGTCCGGTCGCGGGCACGGTGACCGTCTTGGTGCCGGGGACCTGAGAGGCAATGAGGGTGGCCAACGCCCTGTCCCTGCACACGTGGGGACTCCCCAGGTGGACAGGCCGTCCAGCGGACGGACCGTCCACCACCCGTGCCAGCGCTGGAGCAAGGTCGGAGGTGAATGTCCAGTCCCGCGGGGGGTCGTCCGACCGCACCGCCAGCGGCTGCCCGTCCCGAGCGGCACCGAGCCAACCGGCCACCAGGGACACCCGCGACCGGCTGGGCCTGGCCACCTCACCGGGACCGAAGAGGTAACCCAGACGCACGACGTGGACCGCTATGCCCTGATCCAGCGCCGTCGGGACCAGCACCTCCCCCGCCCGTTTGGCCGCGGCATAGGGAGATCCCCCCGTGGGGTGATGCGTATCGCTCAGTCCCTCGGTGGCGTCGTCCGGGGCGAAGACCCCGGAGGAGCTGAGGAAGACGAAGGCGTCCGGACTGGTACGGGCTGCGTACTCCAGAATCGTCAGGAGGGGACGAAGATTCAGGGCGACGTGATCCGCTGGCGTGATCCCGAGCGTTGCGGCGTCCGTGGTCACCCAGGCGGCGTGGACGACCAGGTCCACCTCAGGGACGTCCGGGGATACCCCCTGCGTCAGATCGGCCGGAACCCAACGGATGCCATGGTCTTCGCGCTCTGCGGCGAACACACGATCCAGGCCGATCACCCGCCAGCCAAGATCGGCGAGACCCAGGGCCAGGGTCCTACCCACGAACCCAGCCGCCCCAGTGATCAGAACCCGTCTCTGCTTCATTCCAGGCGCTCGGCGATGTCCGCCAGGTTGAACGCCTGGTCGTCCCGGAGCGTCATGGTGGCCTCAGATCCCGTAGATGTCGGAGTACTTCCGGGTGAGGTGCTCGATGTAGAAGGTCGGGTCGAGCGTCCGTCCGGTGGCCTTCTCCAGGAGCCGGTTGCGCGTGTAGCGGCGGCCGTGACGGTGGACATGCTCGGTCAGCCACTCCCTGAGCGGCAGATAGTCGGCCGCAGCCAGCCCCTCCCGGATCCGGGCGTCCTTCGTTGCGGAGTGGAATAGCTGCCCCGCCATCACGTTGCCGATCGTGTAGTTGCAGAAAGTCCCCACTTGCCCGGAGGACCAGTGGACGTCCTGAAGCACGCCGAGGCGGTCGTTCGGGACGTCCAGCCCCAGATATTCTTTGACCTTCGCGTTCCATGCTTCCGGGAGCTCCGACACACTCAGGCTCCCGTCGACGAGGGCCGCCTCGATCTCCACGCGGAGCATGACGTGGAAGTCGTAGGTCAACTCGTCGGACAACACGCGGATCAGCCCCGGCTCGACCCGGTTCACCGCCCGCCAGAAGGTCTCGGCCTCGACGCCCGCGAGCTGTTCCGGGAACGTGTCGTGAAGCTCCCCGTAGTGCAGTTCCCAGAACTCACGGCTCCGTCCCACGTGGTTCTCGAACAGGCGGGACTGACTCTCGTGGGCCCCGAAGCTCACGCCGCCCACCGCATACAGCCCGACGAGGTCCGTGGCCAGTGGAGTGCGGGTGTAGGCCGGATCGCAGAACTGCTCATAGAGGGCGTGCCCGGCTTCGTGGAGCGTTCCGAAGAGGCTCTTGGGCATCCACTCGTCGTTGACCCGGGTGGTGATCCGTACGTCGTTGCGGGTGAAGGAGATCTCGAACGGGTGCACGGTCAGGTCCAGCCGCCCCCGATCGGTATCGTACCCCAGCTTCCTGGCCATCTTCAGCGCGAATTCGAGCTGGGCCTCCACCGGGAACGGGCGCTGGAGGAAGTCCACGCGCGGCGACTCCTTTTCGCCAATGGCCCGGACCAGCGGCAAGAGCCCTTCCTTGAGCGCGGCGAACAGGGGCTGCAGGGACGCCACGGTCTCGCCCGGCTCGAACCGGTACATCAGCGCGTCGTACGGATGCCCCTCATAGCCGATGCACTCCGCGATCTCCCGGTTCAAAGCCAGGGTCTCCTCGAGGAGCGGCGCGAACGAGGCGAAGTCGCTCTCCGCCCGAGCCTTCGCCCAGACGTGATGCCCGGCCGAGCCCAGCTCGGCTCGCTTGTGCACCAGGGCCGCGGGGATCCGGAGGTGATACTCGATGGCCTCCCGCACCTGGGCGCAGATCGTCCGTTCGACGCTGTCCTCGGGCAGATTCGCGGTCTCGGCCTCGGCCCGCTCCAGGAGTCGGCGGGTCTCGTCCGCCACCAGGTGGTCCCGGGCGAGGACGGTAAGCGTGGCCTGCTGCTTTGCCCGCGTGTCCGCGCCCCCGCGAGGCATCATCGTCCTCTCGTCCCAGCTGAGGATCGACTTTGCGCACAGGAGGTCGTTGACCTCTCCCATCCGCTCCAGGAAAGCCTTGTATCCCATGGATTTGGCCTCTTCGGAGTCGGTGCAGCAGCGGGTTTGCACCGGGGCCCCGGGCAACGTAGTCTGTAGGTCTTCCGACAGGTGACCGCGCAACGTGCCCTGCGTCAGCCGGGGGTGTCAAGCGTGGGATCCGGCCCCCGTTCTTCCCCAGAACGCGCTCGGCCCTGGTCACAGAGCGCGACGCGGCTTGACCCTCTTTGGAGCCCCGGAGGCGCATGGACGAAGGGCTGCGCTGGAACTTCGACGATCTGGTCGAGATGGCGGTGACGGGGCAGGTGAGCCAGCCGGCCCTCCGCCGGGGTGGATACGTCCATCGCCCCGACGGGGTTGGCTTGGTGCTACCAGGCATGTCGGGGATCATGTACAGCGCGCGGGTGGGGGATCGGGCCTTCGGGTGGGCCGCGGACCACGTGGAGCCCGGA
>JBDHIF010000101.1:0-4915 GCA_039587535.1 Gemmatimonadota bacterium | reverse complement strand
GGGCTGATCTTCACCGGGTATCCGGTGGCGTTCGTTCTGGGGGGCTCCGCGCTGATGTTCGCGCTCATCGGGCACTTCGCGGGGGTGTTCGATCTGTTCTTCCTGTTCGCCATGCCGGAGCGGACGTTCGGCACGATGTCGAACTACACGCTCCTGGCGGTGCCCTTCTTCATCTTCATGGGCACGGTCCTGGAGAAGAGCAAGCTGGCGGAGCAGCTTCTCGAGACGATCGGGGCTCTCTTCGGCCGCTTCCGAGGCGGTCTCGCAGTCGGCGTGGTGGTCGTCGGTGCGCTCCTGGCGGCGGCTACTGGAGTCGTGGGCGCCAGCGTCACGGCGATGGGGCTCATCTCGCTCCCCGTCATGCTGAGGAACGGGTACAACAAGGAGCTCAGCCTGGGCGTGATCGCGGCCTCTGGGACCTTGGGCCAGATCATTCCGCCTTCGATCGTGCTCATCGTGCTGGGTGATCAGATGGGCGTGAGCGTCGGGGACCTCTTCCGCGCGGCACTCCTTCCGGGCTTGGCCCTCACCGGCCTTTACGCGCTCTACGTCTTCGGGCTGGCCTTCGTCGACAAGAAGGTGGCGCCGGCGCTCCCGCCCGAGATGCGATCCAGCGGAATGGAGCTCTTCAAGCGGGTGGTGCTGTCTCTTCTACCGCCGCTGACGCTCATCGTCGTCGTCCTGGGGAGCATCTTCGCCGGTGTGGCCACGCCCACTGAAGCCGGGGCGCTGGGGGCCGTCGGTGCCATGGTGCTGGCGGCTTTGAACCGCCAGCTGAACATGACCACGCTCCGGTCGGCCATGGAGGAGACCAGCCGCCTCACCATCATGGTGGTGTTCCTGCTCATTGGCTCGACTGCGTTTGCCCTGGTGTTCCGCGGGTTCGACGGAGACATCTGGATCGAGCACATGCTCACGGGGATCCCCGGCGGTGCTCTGGGCTTCCTCATCGTGGTGAATCTGGTCGTATTCTTCCTCGGATTCTTCATCGACTTCTTCGAGATCGCCTTCATCATCGTGCCGCTGATCGTGCCCCCTGCCATCGTTCTGGGGGTGGATCTCACGGCCCTGGGGATCCTGCTGGCGGTGAATCTGCAGACCTCCTTCCTCACGCCGCCGTTCGGTCCTGGCGCTGCCGACCCCGTGATGTCGGCGATCGGAGCGGGGAGGCTACCGCCGCAGCCTCCCCGCTCTGTTGCCAGACCAGGCGGCTGAGATGGCTCGACCCGCTCGATTGAGGCCTCGGGTCGCCGCCGCCGCGCTTGCGAAGGACCCGGCCTTCGGCCCCTGGGTGGAGCGAATCGGGCCGGTACGCATTCCCCGTCTCGACCTGCCGCCCTTCGCGTATCTCGTTCGGGCCATCTGCCACCAGCAGCTCGCGGGCGCGGCGGCGCGTACGATCCACGGCCGCTTCGTCGACGTGCTCGACGCCGATGTGTCTCCGGCCTCGGTCTTGTCGGCATCCGAAGCGGCAGCCCGGGGCTCGGGGCTTTCGGCGGCGAAGTTGGCCGCGGTTCGTGACCTGGCGGAGAAGGTCGTCAAGGGCGACGTCCGTCTCGACGATGTCGACCGCCAGCCGGACGAGGAGGTGGTGCGGAGGCTGACCGACGTCAGGGGCATCGGTGTATGGACGGCCCAGATGTTCCTGCTCTTCCGGTTGAGGCGCGCTGACGTGTGGCCGGTCGGGGACCTCGGGGTGCGTCGGGGGTACGCGCTGATCCATGGGCTGGAAGACCCGCCGAGCGCCCGGGAGCTCGAGCCGCTGGGCCACCGCCTGCGTCCCTGGCGGAGCGCCGCGGCTTGGTACTGCTATCGAGCGCTGGAGTCCTGACTCGGGGCATGGCTCGGGGTCCAGCGAGGACCAAGACAAGCGCTACGGAAGGCACGATGAGCCGACGCACCACGCAGGTCGACGACACGCTGTACGACTATCTGCTCGGAACCTCTCTCAGAGAGTCCGACACGCTTCGGCGCCTCAGGGAGGAGACCGCAGGGCTCGAAAAGGGGCACATGCAGATCAGCCCGGAGCAGGGGCAATTCATGGCTCTGCTCGTGGAGCTCGTGGGAGCGCGGCGCGTCCTCGAGGTGGGCACCTTCACGGGGTACAGCGCCTTGGCCATGGCATCGGCCATGCCCCGGGACGGGGAGCTGGTGGCCTGCGACCTGAGCGAAGAGTGGACGAGCGTGGCGCGCCGCTATTGGGCTGAGGCCGGTGTGCTGGGTCGCATCGATCTCCGAATCGGTCCGGCGGCGGAGACGCTGTCTTCACTCTTGGACGACGGACGTGCCCAGACCTTCGACATGGTGTTCATCGACGCCGACAAGAAGGGCCTGGACGGGTATTGGGAGCGGGGTCTCGAGCTGTTGCGTCCCGGAGGGCTCGTCGCCGTGGACAACACGCTCTGGCACGGCAAGGTGGCGGATTCATCTGTGGACGATGCTGCCACTCGGGCCATCCGCGCCTTCAATCTCAAGGTTCGCGACGACGCCCGTGTGTCCATGAGCCTCGTTCCCATCGGGGACGGGCTGACATTGGCCCGGAAGCGATAGGACACTTCGGGCGTGGCGATGTCGGCCCGGCATCCCCCCGAACACGAAACGGCCCCGCGGATCCTGGGATCCACGGGGCCGCGTCACGATCGGACGACGCTGTACGTCAGCCAGCCGTCATCTGCGGGCTTCCGATCCTCGTGAAGGTATTCTGCTGGTACGTGAGCGCGTTGCCCGCTCCGTACTGGAACGCCATGGTGCGGAAGCTCTCGTACGACTCATAGACCCTCCGGAACGACTCGTTGGCGGCGGCCTGTTCCTGCAGGTAGTCGTTGGAAGCCTGCCATCCGGCGTCCATGATCTCCTGCGGGAACTGGTGCAGCGTGACGCCGTGTTCCGAGACCAGGCGCTTCAACGCCAGCGGGTTGGCGTGGCCGTAACGGGCCAGCCGGTCAGCGTAGGTCTCGGCACATACGGCCCTGAGAATGTGCTGGTAGTTCTCGGGCAGCTCGTCGTAGTGCCGCTGGCTGATCAGCAGCCCCATGGTGACCCCGCCCTCCCACCAGCCCGGGTAGTAGTAGTGCTTGGCCACCTGGTAGAAGCCGAGCTTCTCGTCGTCGTACGGCCCGACCCACTCGGTGGCGTCGATCGCTCCGCGCTCCAGCGCCGGGTAGATCTCTGCTGCCCCGAGGACCTGCACCGTCGCGCCCAGGCGGGACATGATCTCGCCGCCGATTCCGGGAATCCTGAAGCGGAGCCCGCTCAGCTCGGAGAGGCTGTTCACCGGCTCACGGAACCAGCCGCCCATCTGACCGCCGGTGGAGTTGGCGGGGAACATGACCACGCCGAACTCGGAGTAGATCTCGTTCAGAAGCTCGAGGCCCCCTCCCGCCATGAGCCAGGAGTACTGCTGCTCCGACGTCAGACCGAACGGAATGGCGGTATCGAAGGCGAGGGCGGGGTTCTTGCCGGTGTAGTAGTAGCCCGGGGAGACGCCGCACTGCACGGTCCCCTGCATCACCGCGTCCATGACCTGGAGCGCCGGCACGACTTCGCCCGCCGCGTACACGCGGATCGTGAAGTTGCCACCGGTGAGGTCCGAGACGCGCTCGGCGATACGGACTCCCGCGCCGTGGAGAATGTCCAGGCTGGGTGGGAAGCTGGTGGCCAGGCGCCAGTTCACCTGCGGTCCCTCGACGGCGGCCCCGCCACCTGCGGTTGCCGTTTCGCCGCCCCCGCAGGCGCCCAGAGCGGCTACACCGGCGGCGCCGGTACCCGCCTTCTTGAGGAAGTCGCGTCGCTTGATGGTCATGTCACGTTCCATGCTGGTGTCCATACGGTCAGAAGAGCATCGGGAGGCAATGAAGTAACCCGTGTTGGCCGACCTGGCAATCGTTTTCGGTGCGGGGACCAGCGCGGTCCGCGATGGGAACGTACCGTTGGCTGGTGGTTATGTTTGGGTCACCGACTGCACCATGATGTTCTTACCGGAGCCCGTTATGCAGCTTCGCATCGTCAACTCGGCGCTCGTCGCCATCTCCCTCGCCGCGGTGCCTGTGGCCGCGCAATCGACGGGCCCGTCCCATGCGGGCTTCGATCCGAACGCGCCGACGGGGCAGCACTATCACGAGGGGGAGATCGGCGAGAAGCTGATGCTCCTGGAGACGGCGCTGAAGTGTGACTGCGGCTGCGGCCTGGACGTCCACTCCTGCCAGTTCCAGATGCAGTGTGGAACGTCCCCGGTCTGGTCCGTGCGAATCGGACGCGCTGGAGCGTGGCGAGACCGTCGAGGCCATCCAGGCCAGCTTCGTGGCGGACTTCGGTACGCAGGTGCTCATGGCGCCCCCTCGAGAAGGATTCAATCTCGTGGGGTACTTCCTCCCCGGTGTGGGCATCCTGACGATCGGAATTCTGGTGGGCTTCTTGATCCAGAACGGCGCGGCGCGCCGGGAGCGGCCCGTCGGGGTCATGGCCGTGGACGAGGCGGACCAGGAGCGGCGGAGACGCCCGACTGGTAGGGCGCCCCCTCCTTATCTACTCGACGTAGGTGAGCCAGCCGTGCGGGTCGTCGTTCTCTCCGCGCACCGTCTCCAGGAAATAGCGCTGTAGTGCCTTGGACACGGGGCCGGCTTTTCCGTCCCCGATTGGGATGCCGTCCACACTGCGCACCGGTGTCACCTCTGCGGCGGTCCCCGTGAAGAAGATCTCGTCGGCAGTGTAGAGGCTCTCGCGCGGCACCTGCTGCTCTCGAGTCTCCATGCCCAGGTCCTTCGCCATCGTCAGGATGGCGCTCCGGGTGATCCCCTCCAGAGACGTCCCGTCCAGGAATGGGGAGATGATCATGCCATTCCGCACCAGGAACAAGTTCATCCCGCTTCCTTCACTCACCAGGCCGCCGGGGCCGAGGGCGATGGCGTCGGCGTAG
>JBDHIF010000046.1:0-15624 GCA_039587535.1 Gemmatimonadota bacterium | reverse complement strand
CAAGGCTCCTCGTGCAGCCCCAACGACGCAGCTGATCCTCCGCGGCCTGGAAGAGGGCCTCGCCAATGCTGGGATCCGACTCGGTTTCGAAGAAGCCGAAGAAGCCGGCATCTGCAACCCAGCGCCGAAAGCGGGGATCGAGGGAAACGGCGATTCGGCCCACGACTCGGCCTTGGCGACGGGCCACGAAGCGGGCGACGCGGATGTGCCTCAGGGATGCGTTGTGTTTCGGGGCCCAGCGCCGGCGCTCGCCTACGCGGAGGGGTGCGACCCACTGGCAATCGTCTCTGTACAGTCGATAGGGAAGCTGCACGAATTCCCGGTCGTCACGGCGGGACGCCACGAGACTGACACGCACCGGGTCGGCCATTCACAGCAAGGTGTGCGAGGTGGTTGGGCGACTGCTATACTGAGCGTAGCCTAGGCGCCTCCGGCGCGTATCGCCACTACGAGGCGCGTAGCCCTCCCACTTCCGACCCCCAACTGTTCGGACGTGCGATGCGGAACTCTCGACACGCGCAACTGCGGCGGGTGCTCCTGGTGGCTCCGACCGCCCTCGACGATGCAGGTCAACCGATCCTGCAGAATCGCCTCTACCTTCCCGGGCTGACCCTGCCGATTCTGGCGGCCCTGGCGCCCGAGGACGTGGAAGTCAGCTTCTGCTTCGAGTCCGTCCAGCGGATACCGTACAATGAGGACTGGGACCTGGTTGGGATTACGGGTATGGGCTCGGGAATCGTGCGGGCGTGGGAGATCGCTGACCGCTTTCGGGCTCTCGGCGTCCCCGTCGTCATCGGAGGTGTCGCGGCGACCCTGCTCGGCGCCGAGGCCAGCCTCGAACACGCGGACGCCGTCGTGCTCGGAGAGGCGGAGGCCACCTGGCCGCGGCTACTCGAGGACCTCCGCAACGGGGGGATGCGTCGGGTATACGAGGCAACCGCGGCCCCCAGGCCCGAGGACCTTCCCGTTCCCCGGTACGATCTCCTGCCTCGCTGGAAGCTTGGGCCCTGGCGAGCGGTTCAGGCCACCCGGGGATGCCCTTTCGCCTGTGACTTCTGCTCGGTGACGAGCTTCTTTTCCCAGAGGTATCAGAAGCGGCCCGTCGCACACGTGATCCGCGACATTCGGGCGTGCGGATCACGGTTCGTCGCGTTCATCGACGACAACATCGGTGTGGACTGGGAGTGGTGTGCCGAGCTGTGGGAGGCCCTCGTCCCGGAACGAATCACCTGGATGAGCCAGTGCACGCTGCACATCGCCGAGCGGCCGGACCTACTGGATCTCGCCTACCGCAGTGGGTGCAGGCTTCTTTCCATCGGGATCGAATCGGTTAACCGCAACAGCCTCGAGAGCCATGGGAAGCACTGGAACCACCCGGACCGATACGGCGAAATGGTCCAGACCATTCGGGACCATGGCATTGAGGTCTCAACCGAGATGATGGTGGGCCTGGAGGGTGACGGGCAGGGTGTCTTCCAAGACACCTTCGATTTCCTGATGGACAACCAGATCGCAGTGCCCCGCATCCACATCCTCACGCCCGTGCCCGGAACGCCCCTCCACACCCGCCTTTCCGGAGACGGTCGCATTGTGAACGACGAACTGGATCGCTACACGGGAGGGAGCGTCGTCTTCACCCCGTCCGGAATCGATCCCGTTCTGCTCCTGCGAGAGTACTGGAGCCTTTATGAGCGCCTTTTCACACTGAAGGGCATCTGGCACCGGACCTGGCGCAACCAAGCCGCTCTGGGGCCGTTCATGAGGGCATTCGTGGTGGGGGTGAACCTTCACTATCGGCGCCACATCAAGCGTCGAATCACCCCGGGAATCGTGTGATGGCTGCCGACGGAGGTCCCTGACCGTGCGCGTGCTGCTCATTCGGCCCCCGGTGCCCGCCTATACCATCGGGCTCAAGCACATCATGGTGTGCGAGCCTCTCGAACTGGAGTACGTCGCGGCAGGTCTCTCAGGCCACGAGGTCCATATCCTCGACCTCCAGGTGGAGCGGGGACTGCGTCGGAAGCTCCGATCCTTCCGCCCGGACGTGGTGGGCACGAGTTCCTATATCACCGGCGTAAATGAGGTGAAGAAGCTCTGCCGGACGGTCAAACGATGGAATCCAGACGTGTGGACGGTGGTGGGAGGAGTACACGCGTCCAGGGTCGCAGAGGACTTCGTCGACGACTCGGTGGATGTCATCGTCCCCGGTGACGGAACGTCGGTCATGCCGGAGCTGCTCGCTGCCATCGAAGAAGGACGATCGGTCGAGACGGTCCCGGGGCTGGCGCTTCCCTCGGAGGGCGGGAGCATCAACTGGACCGACCAGCGCCCCTACATGCCTGACCCCAACGAGCTCCCCTTTCCGCGGCGCGATCTCACCGCGCATCTCCGGCACAAGTACTACTACATCTACCACCGTCCGCTGGCGCTGATGAAGACCACGTGGGGCTGCTGGTACGACTGCTCGTTCTGCTACACGTGGCGCATCACGGGAGGGCGGCCCTACGCCCGCTCTCCGGAGTCCATCGTCCAAGAGCTTGCCGAGATCGAGGAGGATGAAGTCTACATCGTCGACGACATCTTCCTCACGAACCGGAAGCGGCTCTCGGAGCTGGGCAGGTTGATACGGGAGCGGGGCATTCGGAAGCGCTATATCTGCTTCGGCAGGTCGGACTTCATTGCGCACAACGAAGACCTGATCGAGATGTGGGCGGACCTCGGCCTCAGCGCCGTCCTGGTCGGGCTGGAAGCGACCACCGACGCGGAGCTCGAGTTGATGAACAAGAGGAACACCACCGATGCCAACGTCCGGGCCATCGAGGTCCTGAGGAAGCACGGTGTCGACACGTACGGGTCGTTGATCCCAGACCCCGGTTACGGTGCCGAGGAATGGAACCGGCTCTGGCGGTTCATCGACGACAACGACCTCTACTATCTGAACATCTCCCCCCTCACGCCTCTCCCCGGAACCGAGATCTGGGAGAGGTATCGGGACGAGATTACCGTTCCTCGCCAGGCGCATCCGCTTTGGGACCTGTCTCACGTGGTGCTGCCAACGGGAACCGGACTTGCGGTCTACTACCGCACACTGCTCCGCACCTACAGCCGGGCCATCCTCGACATGCGTCGGGCTCGCCGCGTATCGGTGCGAAAGCTCCCGCCGCTGGTCTCCATGGCCACGGCTCGTGTCCTTTGGGGGGCCATCAAGATCTGGGTTCAGCTCCGATGGGCCCATCGACACCACGGTTCGCGGATTCTGCGGAAGGCGATGGACGTCGGTACGCCCGTGCCCCGCAGAAGACGCGATCCGGCCGGTCAGGAGGTAGCAATGTGAAGTCGATCGGGAATGAGAGCCTCTCGCGGCTGGACGCGTCTGGCCCCCTGGATCGCTTCCGTGGTCACTTCGGGAACGGCAACCCGCCGACTTCGGCGCCTCTCCTCGCCCATCGTCCTGCCGAGGTCTGGCTGGACCTGGTGGACAAGGTGTGCTCCGCCGATCGCTACACTTTCATGGCGCCTCTGGAGGGTCGCGCGGGACCACGATCCCGGGTGGATGGGCGAGAAATGCTGCTGCTCTCGGCGTACGACTACCTCGGGCTTATCGGACACCCCGACATCGAGCGTGCGTCCGTACGGGCGGTGGAGATGTTCGGTACCGGCACCGGCGGGGTCCGTCTGCTCACAGGCACCAACCAACTGCACCGGGAGCTGGAAGCGAGCATCGCCGAGGTGAAGAACACGGGGGAGGCGGCCGTATTCACGTCTGGCTACCTCGCCAATCTCGCGGCGATCACCGCGCTGTTCGGCCCCCAGGATCGCGTCCTCCTCGACGAGTGCTCGCACCGCAGCACCATCGATGCATGCAGGTTGGCACACGTCCCTCATCACCGCTTCCGGCACAACGATCCCGACCACCTCGAAGCGCTCCTCCGCGAGGGGCGGCCGAGCCGGACCCTCGTCGTGGTGGAGGGCATCTACTCCATGGACGGAGATGTCTGTCGCCTTCCCGAGATCGTGGACGTCAAGAACCGCTACGGTGCATTCCTGCTCGTGGACGAGGCGCACGCCATTGGAGTCCTGGGGGCTCGAGGCCGGGGCACTGACGAGGAGTTCGGTCTGCCCTCCAGCGCGGTCGATCTCTGGATGGGCTCCCTGTCGAAGGCGATTCCCTCCGTAGGCGGGTACCTGGCCGGAGATCCCCGTCTGATTGGATACCTGCGGCACGGCTCGGGGCCCTTCATGTTCTCGGCTGCCCTCGGACCACCGGCAGCCGCCGCCGCACTCGAGGCGCTGGAGGTAATCCGATCGGAACCATGGCGTGTCAGCCGTGCGCGATCGATGGGTGACCGGCTCCGTGAGGGACTCCTGGAGCTTGGCTTCGACACGGGGCCATCCGCCACGCCCGTCGTGCCCGTGATCGTCGGGGATCGAGATGACGCCATCGACCTCTCGAGGCGCCTCTGGGACGAGCAGGTCCTGGCGTCGGCTATCATCGCTCCAGCGGTTCCTTCAGGGATGGAACGACTGAGGTTGTGCGCCACGGCCGCCCATTCCGACGACGACCTGGGGGATGCGCTGGCGGCGTTCGAACGGGTTCGGGACGCGTGATGCGATGATGCGAACGGTGGTTGGTGGAGATCAGGTGGTGGGTCCGCAGGTTGCACGCTCCACGTCGGACTGGACTGTGCGCGTGGTGCCCGAGCTCGACCGCATCGAGCCCAGGACCTGGGATGCGCTGGTGGGGCCGGACGATCTCCAAGCTACCCACCGCTTCGTTCAGGTCTGCGAGGCGTCGGGCGTGGAGGACGCCAGGTATCGCCACATTCTCATCACGGATTCCGTGGGGCCCGTGGCCCTGGCGACTCTCTCGGCCTTTCCGGTCCACCTCGACCTCCTGGCACCGCCGTCGGCTCGGCGTGTCACCACGGTGGCACGGCGTCTATTCCGGCTCCCCTTGGTCGTTGCGGGACTGCCGGTGTCGTTCAATCAGTCGTGCCTGCGAGTCCGGCCCGGCGCCGACGCCACGGCGGTGCTGGAGCTTCTCGACCACCATGCCCGGGCGTTCGCCGCCGAATCCGATTCGCGGATCGTGTGCTTCAAGGAGTTTGCGCCTGCCGAGAGGGATGTCGTCGGCTCGGGCCTCGCTCGTCTCGGTTATGTCCATTCCTTCAGCCTGCCGTCGTGTGTTCTGGATCTGCCCTATCGGTCGATGGACGAGTATCTGCGTGCGATGCGGTCCGGCTACCGGAGGCAGGCCCTCGCCACCCTGAAGGGGCGTGAAGCCGCAGGCCTGAGGGCTCGGCTTGCGCCCTTGGCGCCCCATGTGGACCGGATCCTCCCGCTCTACGACCAGGTGATCGAGCGCGCCGAGCACAGGATGGAGCGCCTTAACCGGGCTTTCTTCACGGAGCTCGCAGAACGCCTGCCGGAAGCCAGTGCACTGCTGCTCGAAGACCGCGGCGGGGAACTGATCTGTGCCGCAGTGCTCCTTCGCGGCGCAACCAAGGTCACGTTCCTGATCTCGGGGATCGATTATCCTGCCGCCCGGCCCGTACGCGGGTATGAGGCGCTCATGCTCGCGGTGGTCGAGCAGGCGATCGAGTGGCGGGCGACATCCATCGAGCTTGGGCAGACCTCCCTGCCGCTCAAGACAAGGTTCGGGGCCCGGGTTGAGGCCCGGCACCTCTTCTTCCGACATCTCGGGCGCGTGGGGGCGGCGCTCCTGCCACGTGTGCTCCCGCTGGCCTTCCCGGAGCGGAGAGTCCCTCCACGACGGGTGTTCCGTGTGCCCGCTTGACCACGCCTCGGAGGAGGGCATGCTCAATGGCCAGGCCCCCGGTGGATGGGGCGCCTGGGTGATTCGCCACCGGGTCGGCGTCCTCCTGTCTTGGGCAGCCGCGTATGTCATCCTGGCGCCCGCTGCCAAGGGACTGGCCGACCGACTCGTCGCATCGACGTACCTGAGGGAGAGTGAGTCGGCAGCCGTCGAGGACGAGCTGACAGGTGCATTCGGATCGGTGACCTCACAGAGGCTGCTTCTCGTGGCCCGCGGACTACCGCATGCGAACTCGTCAGACCGCGACGAGTCCATCGCTCGGATCGCGGAGGCGCTCCGGGACGTGCCGGGTGTCACGTCCATCCAGTCCTGGCTAAGCACCAACGACGAGCTGCTCCTGGGGACGGAGCCGGGTTCGGCCATCCTGGTCCTGGGGGTGAACGCTGGAACCGACTCGCCCGACTCCCTCGTCATCCGGCTCCGGGAGGCCAGCACGGCCTTGCTCGACCAGCTCGGTCCCGAGGCGACCCTGAAGTTGTCCGGGACGCACGCTCTCTCCTTGGACCTTCGGCATGCCAGCTCCCTGGACGCACGGCGTGCAGAGACGAGGGCACTTCCTGCCTCGGCCCTCTTCCTTCTGATTGCCTTCGGCTCCCTCGGAGCGGCGCTTCTGCCTGCCGTCTTCGGGGCTCTGGCCATCGTGGCCTCTCTCGGCGCCGCCACCGTGGTGAGCGGCTGGTGGGTGCCCACGGTGATGCTCCAGAGTGTCGTGTCCGTGCTGGGTCTCGCATTGGGGATCGACTTCGCGCTCCTCTCCGTGTCGAGGTTTCGGGAGGGTCTGGCGGAGGGGCTGAGCCCACGCCTGGCCGCCGGTCAGGCAGCGGAGCGTGCCGGAAGGGTGATCGCGCTTTCCGGCTCCACCGTCGCGCTCGGCTTCCTTGCGCTGCTCTCGGTCCCCGTGGAGGAGATCCGGTCGGTGGCGCTCGGCGGGCTGCTTACCGTGACCTTCGCGGTGCTGCTGGCGACCACGCTGCTGCCGGCTCTCTTGTCGTGGGTGGGACGAGGCATCGACTTCGGTCGGCTGCGTGGTCGGGGTCGGGCGAAGGGCCCCCACTGGATATGGAGGAAATGGGGAGACTTCGTTACGGACCATCCCTGGCGCGTGCTCGTCGCCGCCGGGGTTCCCGTGGTCCTTCTCTGCCTTCCCGGGCTGCGTGTCAGCACCATGACGCCGGAGCAGGAGTGGCTGCCTGCGGAGATGGAGTCGGCGCAGGCCCTCAAGGACCTCGGAGACATAGGACGATCCGGGCTGGCCAACACCATCACCGTCATTGTGGAGATGCCCGAGGGCATGTCGGTTCTGGAGGGTGACGGGTGGACCCTTGCGGACAGCCTGGGGCGTCAGCTCATGCGCGACCAGCATGTTCTGCGCGTCAGATCCCTTCCGGTGCTCGCGGCCAGCTTTCCCGTGCCGAGGGCGATGTTCCTCGGGTTACTGCCCGATTCCGTCCGCAGGGAGCTCGTCACGCCCGACGCTGACCGGGCCCGCATCGATCTGATACCCACCGAAGACGCCTCCATGACCGTCCTGGCCGAGCTCGTGAGGGGAATCCGAAGCGGTTCGATGAATGGTCTCGCTGCCGACGGCGTGACATTGCGGGTGGGGGGCATCCCGGGCTACCAAGTCGACTACGAAGACGTGGTGGGCCGTGCTCTTCCGGCGGTCATCGCGTGGGTCGTCCTGGGGACCTTCGTCATGCTCGCCCTGGGCTTCCAATCGGTGTTGATCCCGTTCAAGGCCACCGTCCTGAACCTACTCAGCGTCGGCGCCTCCTTCGGTGCATTGGTCCTGGTATTCCAGGATGGGCACGGCCTGGGCTGGTTTGGGCTCGAGACACCACTCGAGGGCGTATTTCCCGCGATCCCGATCTTGTCGTTCGCCATCGTATTCGGGCTCAGCATGGACTACGAAGTGTTTCTGGTCGGGAGGGTGGCGGAGGTTCGACGAGATCCGACCTGCGAGTCCGAGAAGGAAGCCATCGTGGAGGGACTGTCACGGACGGGGCGAGTCATCACGGGTGCCGCCACCATCATGGTGATCGTGTTCGCCGCCTTCACGCTGGGTGACTACCTGCCGGTGCGGCTCCTCGGGTTCTGTCTCGCCGTGGCCGTGCTGGTCGACGCTTCTCTCGTACGCCTGGCCATCGGGCCGGCACTCCTCACGCTCGCGGGCCGATGGAACTGGTGGCCCGGCGTGCGGCCACTCCAACGGGGTTCAGGGCCATGAAGATCGCTCTCATCAATCCGAGCATGACCGGTCGCACCCGTCGGGGTCCCATGGAACCGCTCGCCTTTGCGGTGTTGGCGGGGCTGACCCCGCGACACCACGAGACGGCCTTCTACGACGAGTGTGTCAGCCCGCTTCCTGACACGATCGACGCAGACCTTGTGGCGATCTCGGCACACACCTTCACGGCGCGCAGGGCATACCAGATTGCCTTGAAGTTTCGCCGCCGGGGTGTGTCGGTGGTTCTAGGCGGGCACCACCCGACCCTGCTCCCGGACGAGGCCGGTCAGTTCGCCGACGCCGTGGTGATAGGTGAGGCGGAAGCGGTCTGGCCGAGGCTCCTCGAGGACGCAGAGGCAGGGGAGATGCAGAAGGCATACTCCGAGCCGGTGAACGACCTCGCGGGAATTCCATTCGACCGGAGCTTGTTCCGCGGCAAGCGGTATGGGCCAGTGAGGCTGGTGCAGTTTGCCCGGGGGTGCCGGTTCAACTGCGATTTCTGCTCGGTTCACAAGTTCTTCGGTGGCCGAACCGTGCAACGGCCCGTCGAGGAGGTGATCAAGGAAGTCAGGGGACTCGGGCCCGGGCACCTCTTCTTCGTCGACGACAATCTGTGGACCGCCGACGAGGGCTTCACCGAGCTGATGGAGGGGCTGATCCCACTCAAGCGGCGGTGGACGTGTCAGGCGAGCATCGACGTGGCCGACGACCCGGAGCGCCTACAACTCATGTCTCGGGCGGGGTGCTACTCGATCCTCATCGGCTTCGAGTCCACGGATCTCTTTACGCTCACGTCGATGAAGAAGTCCTGGAACCAGGGATCGAAGCGCTACGAGGAGACCGTCGCCAGGCTTCATGACCACGGGATCCTCGTATACGGGACCTTCGTCTTCGGGTACGACGAGGACACGCCGGAGGCCTTCGAGGCGTGTCGAAAGTTCTGCTCAAATGCCAAGCTCTTCCTTGCGGCGTTCAACGTGCTGACACCCTTGCCCGGCACTCCAACCTTCGATCGCCTCGAGCAGGATGGACGCTTCGGAGACGTGCCATGGTGGCTCGACCCGTCCAGCCGCTTCGCCTTCCCGACGTTCCAGCCGGCCCGGATGGACAAGCAGGAGCTGGCCGATCGCGTTGCGAGCCTACGCGATCACTTCTACAGCCGCTGGTCCATCCTGCGGCGGGCATTCGGGACTGGACACATCGTTCGCTCGCCACCCAGTCTTGCATTCCACCTGTTCGTAAACGCCAAGTACAGGGGGGAGTTGCATCGCATGGTGTACGCATCCTTCGGCGATCCCGAGGAGCCGGTGCCGATTCCGGGGGCGTCCGTCGGTAGGGACCGACTCTCGGGCGACTTATCGGGATGACGACCGCGACTCCGGCACCTGCCACCTCTCCCGCGCCGCGCGAGCGGCCACCGGGACCGGCCGTGCTGCTTCGGTACGCCCGGAGGTTCGGGGTGGACCGTGGGCGAGGCCCTCGCCTACTGCTCTACGCGGCCACGATGGTGCTGTCCCGCCTCGGGAGCCTCACGGGCACGGCGGCCGGTTCGGTGCTGCGACAGTCTCAAGAGCCTCTGAGGCCTCCGATATTCATCGTCGGGCATTATCGAAGCGGGACGACCCTCCTCCAAAAGCTGATGGTGGCCGACCCGCGCTTGGGCAGCGTCGATACCTTCGACCTGCTTCTTCCCCAGTGCCCGCTCTGGCTGAAACCGATCTTCAAGGGAACGCTCCAAGCCGTGGCGACAGGATTGCGCCTGAAGCAGCAGTTCTTTCACGACTACCCGCTCTTGCTGGACGACCCGAACGAGGTCGAGCCTCTCCTTCTGTCCCTTGGATCTGAGCTTTCCGAGTACTGGGGCTACCTCTTTCCCAGGCAGGCACCCGAGTTGCTCAGTCGATGGATCGAGTGGCCGGACGAGACCGCTCGAGAGAGATGGAAGGAAGGGTACGACACCCAGATCCGACGGATCGCGTCGCGGGCGCGCGCCTGCCGTCTCGTTGTAAAGGATCCACCCAACACTGCGCGGGTGGCGGCCCTATTGGAGCTGTACCCCGATGCTGGCTTCGTCCACGTGGCGCGTGACCCGCTGCACGTTTTCCTTTCGATGCGCCGTCTGTGGCAGGAGACCATCCAGCCGCACTTCGCCTTACAGCGCGTCGACAAGGAAGAGGTCGAGGCCATCGTCATCGAGCATTATCGGGTCCTCATGAACCGGTGGCGGGAGGAGCGCGCGCTGATCCCTGATGGCCAACTGGTGGAGTTGAGGTATGAGGAATTCCTCCAAAACCCTCGTGCCGGCCTGGAATCGGTATACGCCGGGCTTGGCCTGAAAGGCCTGCGGACGGAGGTCCTCGGGCGACTCGAGTGCGAGCGCGAGTATCGCCCGGCCAGGTATGTCGCGGATGAAAGGGATGAGGCTCTCGTGCGGGGGGCGCTCGGCGACTGGAGGGAGTCGCTGGGGTACCTCGGAGCATCTTGAGCCAGCGCTGAGCACCAATCACCTGTTTGCGGGGGAGCGACAGGTCAAGACAGGCAGCTGCCGGCTTCGTCTGCTTCGCTCACTACGACGGACACGGCTCGCAAGCGCGAGCCGCGTCGGCGGCTTTGAACGTTATCAAACAGCCAGTGCACAAGACGTGATCTGACAGAAGCGATGGTTGGGACACTCGACGAGTATTGGAGTGTCACGAATTACTTGGGGGGCCTGCCTGACCGCTGGAGGAGCCGATGTTCGAAACCGCATCCGACAATCGTGCTGGCCCCGCCAACGACTCCTCCGTTCCGCCGGCGCTCGGCCCAACGCAGCCCAGCCAGCGCATAGAAGTAATCGATGTACTGAGGGGTTTTGCGCTCTTTGGTGTCCTCCTGATCAACCTCATCGACCTGGCAGGGGGACCGGTCCCGTTCTCGGAGTTCCCCGGGGGTCGGGACCCTCTCGACGCCTTTGCCATCGACTTCTTTGTTACCGCCCGATTCCGGGCGATCTTCTCGATGCTCTTTGGCCTGGGTGTGGCGATACAGATTCAACGCGCGGCCGAGAAGGGGGTCCCGTTCTTCGGCACGTTCACCCGCCGCATGCTCATTCTCGTCGGATTCGGGATGGTGAACTTTCTGTTCTATCGGGGGGACATCCTGACCCGATATGCGCTCATGGGAGTGGTATTGGTCCCCTTCTACCGGCTCCCGGTGCGCCGGATCGTGACTGCGGCAGTCATCTGCGCTGTGGCGTTCCTATTCGCATCCCTGGCTGCTCGGGGCGCCGCCGGGCCCAGGTCGTGGTTGGTCGGCATTCAAGACATGCTATCCCTCCTCCCCCCCACAGACGAAACCTGCGAAGCCCTTCGTGAAGCGATCCGGGGCAACTACTACGCGAACGGCTCGTTCCTGCAGGTGAGAATGGTGGAGGCTTGCCGTTTCCCACGGGAGGCGGCGGGGTGGATCCCTGGTGCTCTCGGGGAGACGTTGTGCTTCTTTCTTGTCGGCCTGGCATTCGGAAAGGCCCGGTTCTTTCATCGCGTCGGCGACCTCCGGCCTGCACTGGTTCGCGGAACCGTGACCTTGGCAGCAGTCGGATTCGGGATCAGGGGCCTGGGGTACCTGTTCCCGAGTGAGCCGGAGCTTTGGCTCGACATGGTGGAGCGGTTTCTCTTGACCGCTGGGATCGCGCTGATCGCGCTCAGCTATGCAGGAGCCCTGGTTCTTCTCTTCCAGACTCGAATCGGACGGAGGATCCTGCTTCCCCTGGCAGCGCTGGGCCGGATGGCCCTGACCGTGTACATCGGGCAGCACGTCATTGCGGCAACGCTCTTTCAGGGATGGGGTTTGGGCTGGTCGAATCGACCCGGACTCAGTGCGCTCGTGCCTCTGGCCTTCGCTCTCTACCTGACGGAGGTCGTCCTCTGCAATGTCTGGCTGCGGCACTTCCGGTTCGGACCGTTGGAGTGGATCTGGCGCTCCATCACCTACGGCAAGCTTCAGCCTCTGCGGAGGCCAGCCGCGGCCTAGACTTCGGTCCGCCAAAAGATGTGGGGCCAATCAAGACGTCAGCCCTCGATGAAGTTTACTGACCATCACTGACCGCCACGACCGCTACGCCGGCTGCCTGGAGGAAAAGAGACAGACAGGAGACCTCTTGCCTCTTCGGCCTGCGCTGGACGGCAGAGGACAACGGGCCTCCGGCTCGGGACTGTCGGCCCTCGGGGCAACCGGCCCCTGGGGCGGACTTGGTTGAGGGATCTGCGGGCGCAGCGGATCGAGAGCCAATACGCTGTCAGCAGGGCCGGTTCGGAGGCCCTGGAACGTTCGAAGAAAGCGCGTCGCGCTTGCTTCGCCCAAGGGGCCGGATGGTCCCGGAGCACTTCTTCTTGTCAGCTGGGGGTCGGCGCGAGGAACCGTTGTTGCGCAGATTGCCCGAAGTGCCGAATCTGCGAGGCAGCAGAATGACTGGTTCGATGGCCACGGCGCCAAGGAGGGGTGTGAGCAGAGTTCGCGGTTTCTTCGTCGGCGAATTCGTCACCATCGTCCTGGGTGTCCTCGTGGCGCTCGCAGCCGACTCGGCTCTAGAGCGGAGCCGCCTGCGAGGGGAAGCCCGGCTGGCGCTCGAAGCTCTTCGCGATGACATCGCGAGCGATGTGGTGTAGCTCACCGAGCACTGGGAGCCTGAGCTGGCTCGGCAGGAGGGCGCGCGGCTGAGATTGGTCTCATTCCTGGAGGGGTCAGCCCCCATCAACGACTCCCGCCAGTTCACAAGGGATGTCCGAGACGTTGCGGCATACACGACCCTCGACCCCAACAGCTCTGCGATTGAGGAGTTGATGAGTACCGGTGGCCTGGGGCTCATCAGGAATCGTGCTCTACACTCCGACATGCTCCCGTACCTGAACCGTGTCGAGATTATCGCCGAGTTCGACGTGCTGCACCGTGCCCTCTTCCTGCGGCTCTACGCAGACTTGGCCACTCGGGTCGAGGACGGCTTGGCCCTACCGACCGCATTCGCGGCTGACAATTCTCTGGGAGGCGAGGACCTGCCCGAGATGGCGAGAGCGCGGGCCGCCCTCGCGTTGGACGCAGACGGGATCCGCTCATCCGGGGACTTGGAACGCCTCCTGGCGGGCACCGGCGAACCGTTCATGATCAAGGCGAACGAATACCGCCGGCTCAATCAGCTTGGGCAACGACTCCTTCGCGCTTTGGATGACGAGTTGGCGGCCAGGTAGCTCCGTGGCCATCGGTCAGGGATTTGCCACTGTCGCGGGGCCGCGCATGCGGTGCGCGCAGCGTGCTGGTGACCTACCGTGGCACGCCACAGAAACGCAACGCCGCTAGGCCACCCAGAATGTCGGCGAACGCTCCATAACTGCATGCCAACGCGGATCGGCGGTGGCCCGGGTGGCGGGCGGAGGACAACGCCGTCTGACAATCCGTTGCCGGCTTCGCTCAACACGACGGCCACCCCTCGCTGGCGCGAGCCGCGCCGCCAACCTTGAACGTTATCCCCCATCGTTATGTGGCCTCGAACCACGGCGTATCGTCTTCGCCGGCGAGAGCGCGGGCCATGGTGACCTTCAGGAGGTGGGTGTTCGGCGGGGGGTAAGGGATGGGGTCCCCAACGATCTCGAATCCAGCTCTCTCGTACAGCCGGACCGCCTCCTCCTGATGAGTGCCGACCTGGAGCGAGATCTCATCGAATCCTCCGGTGTCGGCCCAGGTGATGACCGCTGCGAGGAGCCTGTGAGCGATCCCCAGCCGTCGTGCGTCGGGTCGGACCCAGACGGAGCCGAGACTGGCAACTCCGCGCTCCACCTTCCCACGGACCATGCCCACGTCCTCGCCATCCAGGACGGCGACAAAGACGACCATGGATCCAAAGACCTCCCGCCAGTCCGATTCGGTCCATTTCGAAGCTCGTTCGAGGGTCGTGCCGAACGCAGCCGGCGAATCGCGAAGTGCCGCGAGACGGATACGCCTGAAACGGTCCAGGTCATCTGAGGCGAGGTGGTCGATGCGCATGCCAAACCATATCGTCCGGCCAGATAACAAGGAACTGCTGTTTAAGGCGGGAGGGATCCTGCGCCACGGCCCAGCTGGGCCGGGCTGACGGCATATATCACTGGGCCTGCGGATCGGGCCTTTCGGCCCTTATCCCCCTTCATTCAGACAGGGGGGTGGTGGAGCGGGGCAGGCCCATACACCCGACCTTTGCCACCTCGCCCCGGAGCGCCGCATCATAGTTCTGAACGTTCGGCGGCAGTCCGGACCTGCACGCATCAATGAGGTCGCAGTTGCCATTTGAGATCCCGCTCCAGTGGCGCGTATTTGCGCTCTTGGGATTCGTCGTTCTACGGCGCTGGCTACGATCCAGGGTCGACCCAGGCGAGCGCAGGGTTCGGGCTACGATCCGCCGACGGCTCAACCGGAAGGACTACCGGGCGCTCCACGACCTGACGCTGCCTGCCCTGCCCCCGTTTGCGGTACCACCCGCGGTCTCACACCCGGACGTGATCTCGGGCAGCCGGTAGGCCTTGGTGAACGATTCGGTCCAGGTCGATCGCATCAGGCTCCCGGCCCGCTTGCAGGTACGTCGTCTCAACCCGTGGTGGGCTGTGCGGTCTGCCGCCCGCGCCGATTCCACAGACGGCGGCCTGCCGGGTCCCACAACTCGGAATCAACAGCGAGAATGGTCCCCTGCGGTCGAAGGGAGAATGACCACCCGATTAGGTCCCACCGCCGGTCTTGAGCTCCTCGAGGATGCGAGCCCTAGTACTTCGGCAGCGCGCCCTGAGCGACGACCGGGAACTCGAAGCGTCTCGACCCGAGATCTGGGCCGTCTGCCCGGAACGCAACGGAGTGGATGGCCTGTCCATCCGTGTAGTAGAGTCGCGCTCCACTGTTGTCCCAGCGAATCGGTTGTCCGCCATCCATCGAGACCTGGACGGACTGGGCCGGATCCTGCATCGACGCGACACGGACTTCGTTGCGGCCGGAGGCGTCGGTGGCCCAAGCCAGCCATCTGTCCTCGGGCGAGGCCACACCCATGACCTCGTTCGCTCGCGTCGAGCGCAGAGGGCGATCGACCCACCCCGAATCGCTCCGAGCAAGGCTCCAGATGCCACCGCTCTGGTCGGTGTAGTAGATCGTCCCGGTCCCCGAAACGAAGGTCGGGCTCGCCAACGGATGCGTGGACGGGATGGGCTCGACATCACCCCGCCCATCCGGCTCAGACAGTGATGCCACCCAGATGGTGCGGCGGGCTCCGTCCCACTGGTTGAGTACCAGGTTCTCGCCGTCGGGCGACACCTGCAGTCCGGGCCCCACACCTCCAGACGACCCCGAGGTCGTGATCGACGTCAGCCACGCCCCGTGGGGGATGAAGTCCAACTCGACCTCGTTACCCGCCAGGTCGATGCTGACGATGCGGCGGTCGGCGCGTGGCTGACCCCGAACGTAGAAGAGATCACCGCTCTCCGTCACCACACCCGGTGTCGAGAAATACACGGCGATGTCACGGGCGTGCACGGTCTCCTCTCCGGTCACTTCCGCCGTTTCGGGATCGAAC
>JBDHIF010000100.1:0-3250 GCA_039587535.1 Gemmatimonadota bacterium | reverse complement strand
GGTCGACCTCCGCCATGGGCCTGATGAGCCCGAAACATTTGTCTTGGGGATCCTACGGATACCCCGCGACGGAGGTCGACCTTCTCATCCCATCTGGTCCCAGGTTCGAGTCCTACTGGGCCCATTCTGTTGAAAAAGAACGACTTATATGTCGCCTGGGCGCTTCGATAGCCCGTGACCACCGGATTTCACTCCGCTAGTCAGCGCGCAGAAACCGCTGGAATCTCCAGGTAGCAAGCCACGAGGGTGCCTCCAACGAGCCGTTGGTTCACGCATATGATACGGACTCGGATTACGTAAGAAAGGACCACCTTGGCCATCGAAGTCGGACAACGCCTGCTTCACTACCGCTTGACCGCCAAGATCGGCGCCGGCGGGATGGGCGAAGTGTGGAGCGCGGTCGACACCACCCTCGATCGGGAAGTTGCGATCAAGGTCCTGCCCGAACAGTGGGCCGGCGACACCGAGCGTTTGCAACGGTTCGAGCGCGAGGCCAAGGTCGTCGCCGGGTTGAACCACCCGAACATCGTGACCCTGCACTCCGTCCAGCAAACGGAGGGGATGCACTTCATCACGATGGAACTGGTCCACGGCAAGCCGTTGTCGAAGGTGATCCCGCGGAAGGGCATGGACCTGGCCGAGTTGCTGGAGGTCGCGCTTCCGTTGACCTCGGCCGTCGCCGCGGCGCATGAAAAGGGGGTCGCCCACCGCGACCTCAAGCCGGCGAACGTGATGATCGGCGACGACGGGCGGGTGAAGGTTCTCGACTTCGGGCTGGCCAAGACCGGGGACGCCGGCGGCGAGCCGAGTACCCAGATGCCGACGCGCACCGTCACATCGGACGGGCGCATCCTCGGCACCGCCGCCTACATGTCCCCGGAGCAGGCCGAAGGGAAACCGCTCGACCGGCGCACCGACGTCTTCTCGCTGGGCATCGTGCTCTACGAGATGGCGGCGGGAAGGCGGCCGTTCGACGGGGAGACCCCGATGTCGGTGGTCACGTCGATCATGCGCGACGAGCCGAGCTCGATCCTGGAGTTGAACCCGGGACTGCCGCGGCACTTCTCGCGGATCCTGAAGCGCTGCCTGGCCAAGGAGCCACACCGTCGGTACTCGAGCGCACTCGATCTGCACAACGAGCTGGCTGCGTTGAAGGAGGAGTTGGACTCGGGAGAGCTGACCGCCACGCCGGCGATCGCTCCGCGACGATCGCGAGTCCCGGCGTGGGTTGTGCCGGTCGCCGTCGTGGCCGTCGTGGCGGCGGCCTGGTTCGGGTCGCGACTGGGAAGGGGCGATGGTGCGGCGTCAGGCGCGCCCGAGATGACGATCGAGCAGCTGACGTCGGACGGAGCAAACTGGGACGCGGCGATTTCTCCCGACGGGCAGTACATCGCCCGGGTCCATCGGCATGGGCTCGCGGGCCGGTCCCGCATCCTGTTGCGGCAGCTGAAGACCGGAAGCGAGGTAGAGATCGTCCCCCCGCAGCGAGAAATCATCGACCCAGCAATGTTCTCTCCGGACGGCATTCATCTTTATTACCGCGTGGGGAGCCGCCTGCTGCGCGTGCCGACCCTGGGTGGCACGCCCCGGGTCATCCTGGAGGATATCGGCGGCTGGGGCCTGTTCTCGATCTCGCCGGACGGGACGCAGGTCGCCTATCCGCGCGCGAAGGACGGAATCCCACAGGGGTTGGTCATCGCGCCCGTCGAGGGTGGCGAAGCACGGGTCCTGAACCGCCCGAGTCCGTCGAAGGAGATCACCAGCGCCGGCTGGTCGCCGGACGGCGAGACCCTCGCGTTCGTCGTCACCCAGGAGGAGGGGGACAGCGAGCTGAGGACGATCCGGATCGACGATGCTTCGGAACGTGTTCTGGCCACCGCCCCGATCTTCGGCAACCCGGTGTGGAAACCCGACGGTTCGGCCGTGTTGATCCTGGTCGGGAGCGACGCGATCGTACCGTCGCGGTTGGGCTTCGTCGGCGCGACGGAAGGATTCATCGAGTCTCAGGTCTGGATGTATTCCTTTCCCGACGGCGAACCGATTCGGGTCACGCGCGACACGAACTTCTACAACCACCTGACCGTCTCGGCGGACGGAGAGGCGCTGGTCGCGACCCGCCAGGAGTGGTGGATGTCGATCTGGATCGTGTCCGGGGAGGAGGCCGAGGACCCGTGGGAGCTGCTGCCGGTACAGTCCATCTCGTTCCTCACAACGACCTCCCTGGACTGGATCGACGACGACCGGATCGTCGTCGAGTCCTACGGCGGGCAGCTCGGCGGTCTCTCGGTCGTCGACGTGGCGAGCGGTAAGCGGCGCGCGCTGGAGCTTCCCGGGCGAACCGTCACGGTGCCTCGCAGGGTGCACGGAAAGGAAAAGCTGCTCGTCCACGAGGCGGTGGAGGGCCGGTTCGACCTGTTGCTGCTGGACCTCCAAAGTGGCGCGCTGGAGCGGATCGCCGAGAACGTGCAACCGGAGTCGACCCGATGCGCGCCCGACGGAAAGGGCGTGTACTACCTGAAGCAAATCGGCGACGACGGATTCGCCGAATACCGCACGTTCGACGGAGGCGAGCCGCGACGCGTCTTCGATCGGCCGCTGGCCCTGTTCATGTTTGCCGAGGACGAACGGACCCTTGCCGTGTCGATGCCGACCGAGTCGGGCAAGCACTGGTCCGGAGCGGTCGATCTCGACGCCGATGAGAGGCAGCTCGCGGACTGGACGGGTCGCGTCGCGAGCTGGGGCTGGGGGGTGTTCCGTCCGGGCTCGACCTCGATCACCTACCAGGTCATTTCGGCGGGGGACGGCGGAATCTGGACGGAGAACCTCGACGGTTCGGAACGACGGCACCTCACGCCCTGGAACGAGCCGACGTACTTCGAGTGGTCACCGGACGGGAAACGACTGGCGGTATTACGGCGCGGAGTTCGGGAGGATGTCGTCTTGATTCGGGGTTTTGATCCACGGGCGCTGCGTTCGCGCTGACTGGCCTGGGTGACATCTATCTGATCCACCTCGACGGCTCGTGAACTCTACGCATTTCCTACGCGACAGCATGGAATCCCTGGACGCTGGTGGAAGCCATGGACAACGAATTGGGGCGACGTTTCAAAAAGGCTTGAAACGCCGCCCCTGTGCCAGGCCCTCATAATCCGCTTCCATGAGAAGGTAACCTCCTGTCAAGGCCAACGTGGTGGCCGTCGTCGCCTTCACCCTGATCCGCCGCCCTTCCATACGCACTCTGATCGAACTC
>JBDHIF010000099.1:0-5178 GCA_039587535.1 Gemmatimonadota bacterium | reverse complement strand
GCCAGCTCGGGCTTGAGCACCTTGAGCGCGACCTTCCGCTCGTGCTTGAGGTCGTCGGCCAGGTAGACGGTGGCCATGCCGCCCTCACCGAGCTGGCGCTCGATGCGGTAGCGGTCCGAGAGAGCCGCGTTCAGGCGGGAGATGGCGTCCGACATCAGCTGCCCTCCCCCATCCGCCCGCGCAGCTCCGTGAACCAGTTGGTGACGATAATGACGTCTGTGAGCCGACGTCCCGAGGCCTGCGCAGGGTCGACGTCCGTACCCTCAACGGCACTCCTGACCATCAAGAAGCGGTCGCCATCCGGGTGGATGTCCCAGTTCCGTCCCCACCCCGCGCTCGTGATGGCCGTGTAGGCGGCCTCCTCGAAGAGGAGCCGCGGCGCACCGAAGGTGAACGTCGGCTCGGTCGAGACATCGACAGCGTAGAAGCCCGCACCGCTCCGGTAGTAGATCGTGCGGCCGTCGGGCGCCCAGACGGGGTCCGTGCCGCCCCCCGGCGAGATCGAGTGGCGCCCGGTCAACACCGGGAAGCTGTGCACGTATACCCGGGGCTCGCCGCTCTCGTTCGAGTCATACGCGACCCACCGCCCGTCCGGTGAAATGTCGGCGCCGACCTCGTCCCATTCCGCAGCGAGGAACGGCTCCAACGACGCGCTGTCACCCGTCAATCGAATTACCGACAGGTCTGGGTTCATGGGCCCGCGGCTCGTGAAGCCGATCGCGATGCTGTCGCCGCGCGCGATGTCGAGCAGGGAATGGCCTTCCCCCCCGAGGAGGGGATGCGCGGCGTCGCTCCCGCCCGCGACCCTCCGGAAATTCGTCGCGGACCCGAGAGGCCCCGTCTGGTAGAAGAGATCGACCCCGGACCTTGACCAGACGGGGCGTCTGCTCGGAGGTCCTGCGAACACGGGGTTGGCGCCGGACACCACGTTGTAGATGCGGACCTCACCGCCGTCCTCGTATGCGACCTGCCGGCCATCTGGCGAGTAGCGCGGCCACTCGAGATTTCCGGGAGCCAGGGGGAGCGGCGTTTCCACTCCGTCGAGCGTCACCTCCACGAAGCGTGCGTCCGCTGGCGTGTCATCCGACCGGTCGTACACCAGGGTGCCGGTTTCCGAGACCGCAAACTGCGACGCTCCACCACCGAACACGGATAATTCGGGGAGCAACGTGACGGGGGTGCCCGTGACCGCGAGGGTCTCGAGGTCGAACGGCACGGCCATAAGCGCCTGGTCGGCGTGGCCGTAGAGGAGGTGACCGGTGGGGATGTACCGAGGGTGATTGCCGGAGGCGACCAGGGTCCGCGTCTCTCCGGTTTCAATGTCGAAAAGGATGATCTGTGAGGTGAGGCGTGAGCTTCCTCCTCGGCCCGTGCCGAACACGACCGCCCGGCCGTTCGGCAGGAGATGAGGACGACTCACTGCCAGGGTGTCAGAGCTGAACAAGAGCTGAGGGTTCCCGCCCGACGCCGAGACCTGGTACAGGTCCCCGTCGTCGCTATATACGATCGTACCATCTACGCCCCAGTGCGCGCTTCCACCCGTCACGATCGGCAGACGAGGCCCACCCGTAATCGGGACCTTGAAGAGCTCGCCGTTTGCGTTGAATGCGACCGTCTGACCGTCGGGAGAGAAGATCGGATTCGTTGCACCGGTCGTGTTCGGAAGGAGTCTCCACGAGAGATCGTCGGCCGAGCGGATATAGAGGTCCGGCGCGTGCCCGGCCACGATCGAGCGGCCGTCCGGGGAGATCGCAAACCGCCATCCGCCACCTGGCGGGACGACCATGTCGAGGCCGGTAAGCGGCGCGCGGGTCGGCACGCCGGGCGCAGGCGTGGGATCGGGGCGGAGCCAACCCCAGGCCGCGACCGCGGTCATCGCCGCCGCGAGCAGTACCGCGATCATCGAGCGGCGATCGCGATGCGAGGGGCCGGCGAAGCCGAACGTGGCCGACGCTCGCGTTGAGGTATTGGCCGAGCCGGCAGCGGTGATCGGCCGCGCCGCGTAACGGAAAGCCTCGTCGTCGAGTGCCTTGGCAAAGTCCGAGGCGCTGGAGAAGCGATCGGCAGGTAGCTTCTCCAACGCCTTGGCGACCGCTGCGCTCACGTTCTCCGGCACCGTCCTCCTGACCATCGTGACCGACGGCGCGTCCATCGTCAGGATCTTCGCCAGGATCGCCTGCGCCGTGCTCGCCGTGAACGGCGGCTCACCGGCCAGCATCTCGTAGACCACGCACGCCAGCGCGTAGACGTCCGAACGCGGATCGACCTCGGAGTCGCCCGTGGCCTGCTCCGGACTCATGTAGTGCGGGGTACCGAGGCTCAGGCCCGTCTCTGTGATCCGCCCGCCTCCGGCCTGCGCCACCGCCAGCGCGATCCCGAAGTCCGCGACGAGCGGTTCGCCCCGCTTGCTGAGCAGGATGTTGGCCGGCTTGATGTCGCGGTGGATCACCCCTTCGGAGTGCGCGTAGTCCAGCGCATCGCAGAGCTTGCGGGCCAGCGCGAGCGCGTCGTCGACGCCGAGCTGTTTCTCCCGGTCGAGCTTCTCCCGGAGGCTCTCCCCGTCCACGTAGGGCATCACGTAGAACAGGAACGAGTCCGCCTCGCCGGAGTCGAAGAGCGGCAGGATATGCGGATGCTGCAGGTTCGCCGTCGTCTTGATCTCGGCCAGGAAGCGCTCGGCCCCCACGACCGCAGCCAGCTCGGGTTTCAGCACCTTGAGCGCCACTTTGCGCTCGTGCTTCAGGTCGTCGGCCAGGTAGACCGTTGCCATCCCGCCTTCACCGAGCTCGCGCTCGATGCGGTAGCGGCCTTCGAGGGCTGCGTTCAGGCGGGCGATAGGGTCGGTCATCAGTTCGGCACGAGTCGCTTCAGTTCGTCGAAGAAGTTCTGAACCAGCACGATCTGGGATCCGCCGTCCGGGGCCAGTCGAGTCATGAGGAACTCCTGATCGTTCGCGGCCACGCCGTAGTCTCTTCCCCAAGCAAAGCTGTTACCCGTGGGGCGCAGGGGGCTCCTGAAGAGCGTGGTGACGGGACCCGGCCGAAACGCATCGCCGTCCACCGTGACCGCCACCGCGCTGAGCTCGGCGGTCGACGGATTCAGGAAGAACAGCTCTCGGCCCGAGTGCGCCCACACCGGCTGGACTCCTCCCTCGGTGGATACCTGCCACTTCCCGGACGCCACGTTCGCCACTTCCCGGACGCCACGTTCGGGAAGGGTCGAACGTAGACTTCGTCTCGACCCGTCTCGTTCGAGGCGTACGCCAGCCAACGACCATCAGGCGAGACCGCTGGGCCGGTCGAACCAGCGTTGGCGGCAAGAGGCACGGCCACGGTATCGATCCCGGGTCTCAATATCTGGAGGCCCCGAGGCCCAATGTCTCCCCCCCCAATGAGGCGGATGACCAGCCTCGCTCCATCCGGGCTCCACACGCCGTCCGCCCCGCCGTGGTACAACAGCTCCGGTTGCCCCGCCCCGCTTGCAGGAACCGTCCAGAGCGTCCAGTCGTTGGGCTGGATTGTCTCGTTGCGGGCGAAGACGATACTCTCGCCGTCCGGGCTCCACGTAGGCGACTGCTCACTGGCTTCGTCGAAGGTCAGGCGCACTGGAGCGCCGTCCGGGAGCGCTCTGCTCCACAGATCCTTCCTTCCTCCAACGAAGTCGACATATGCTATGCGGGTGCCGTCCGGCGAGAGACTCATCCCATCGATCCCTATCCCGCCGGCTGCCCACCGAAGGACCGCGTCGTCTGCCACGGCCCGTATGCTCTCGTCCCGTGCAACCCAGACCAACTCCCGGGCCTCTCCACTGCCGCCGGTCCGGTAGACGAGGTCACCCTCTTTGGATAGCGCGTAGGCATGTTGCCTTGCCAACCGGTCCAGCCCATCCGCGACGGGTACCCCGGGCCCCGTCAGCGCCACTCGGTCGACGTCGAAGGGGGCGGCCAGCAGCTGGCCGTCCGCGTTGCCAAAGATCAGGTGGCCGGTCGGCGCATAACGTGCGTGCATGCCCGAGGCCAGATACATGCGCTGGCCTGTCTCGAGATCGACCGACCATATCTCGTTCTCAGCGCCAGACTGCAGTCCGTCCCCGGTCACGGTGAAGAGGAGCGTGCGCCCTCCCGGGAGCAACTCGGCCCAAGTGTGGGTTTGCTCGTTCTCAGCCAACTCCGTGACCGCTTCCCTATCCCCGCCGGTGGCCCGAATCCGCCCCAAAGACCATCCAGAGGCCCCACCGGTGAAGTACACCCAGCCGTCCTCTCCCCAATATGGCATCCCAAGGCCCCGGGCGAGCGTGCGCGTGAGTCCGCCCTCCGTAGGGCTGACTTTGAGAACGCCCCCGACGAAGTAGGCCACCTCACGGCCGTCCGGCGAGATCGACGGGCTTCGGAGCAGTGCGATGTCGGAGTCCTCGGCAGTGAGAATCGGGCGTGCGTCGAGTTCGTCCCAGTGCCGGATCCAGAGCTGCGTGCCCAGACCGTCGTCGCTTGGCCCCACATAGACCAGCGAGGATCCGTCCGGGGTCAGGTCGAATAAGCCGGTAGGTTCTTGTCCCCTCCGGAAGCCGGGCTCGAACCGCCGAACCTGTTGGGTAGGTTCCGGCGGAGCGGACGACCACAACAGCGCGCCGGCGAGGATCACGGTCGAGACGGCGAGGACAGTGGACAGCGGGTTCCAGAGCCCGTGCGAGGCCCTGAAGCCGGTTCGAGGCCCGGTGAGGGTGCCGTGCCGGAACGCCGGATCACCGAGCGCCTTGGCGAAGCCCGCCGCCCCTGTAAACCGATCGGCGGGCACCTTCTCCAGGGCTCGCGCGATCGCCGCCTCGACGTTGGCCGGCACCGTCTTGCGGGCGCGGGTCACCTCGGGCGGCGGCTCGGTGATGATCTTGCCTAGGATCGCCTGCGGCGTGCTCCCGGTGTACGGCGGCTCACCCACCAGCATCTCGTAGAGCACGCAGCCCAGCGCGTATACGTCCGTCGCCGGACCGACGTGCACGTCCCCCGTGGCCTGCTCCGGACTCATGTAGTGCGGCGTGCCCAGGCTCAGGCCCGTCTCGGTCAGTCTCCCACCACCCGCCGCACCCACCGCCAGCGCGATCCCAAAGTCGCTCACGACCGGCTTGCCGCTCTGCAGCAGGATGTTGGCCGGCTTGATGTCCCGGTGGATCACGCCCCGCTTG
>JBDHIF010000098.1:0-3315 GCA_039587535.1 Gemmatimonadota bacterium | reverse complement strand
ATGTGCGTGCTCCTCATCACGCACTACCAGCGCCTTCTCGACTACATCAAGCCCGACGTCGTACACGTGATGGTGAACGGGAAGATCGTCCGATCCGGTGGCCCCGAGGTTGCGCTGGCCCTGGAGGCCGAGGGCTACAAGAGCTGGCAGGAGCACGAAGCGGATGCGGCCAGCGCGGCCAGCATCGTCGGCGACTGAGCGGAGAGTCCCATGCCTGAGAACGAGACCATCCAGGATCTCAAGGTCGAGAAGTACGACTTCGTCACCAAAGGCGAGCCAGTCTACCGGGCCCCCAAGGGTCTGTCCGAGGAAGTCGTGCGCCAGATCTCCGCGCACAAGGAGGAGCCCGAGTGGATGCTCGAGTTTCGCCTCAAGGCCCTCGAGATCTACGAGTCGAAGCCCATGCCCTCATGGGGCGGTGACCTCAGCGGACTCGAGGAGGTCCTGGACGAGATCTACTTCTACGTCCGTCCGCAGGATCGCATGGAGCATTCCTGGGACGACGTTCCCCAGGAGATCAAGGACACGTTCGAGAAGCTCGGGATCCCGGAGGCGGAGCGCAGGATCCTGGCGGGCGTAGGAGCCCAGTATGAGTCCGAGATGGTGTACCACTCCCTGCGCGAGGAGTGGGAGAGCCAGGGGGTGATCTTCGACTCCATCGAGGATGGCTTGAAGAACCATCCGGAGCTCTTCCGGGAGCACTTCTCCACCATCGTCCCGACCCACGACAACAAGTTCGCCGCCATGAACTCGGCCGTGTGGTCCGGAGGCTCCTTCGTATATATCCCGCCCGGCGTGAACCTGGACACCCCGCTCCAGGCCTATTTCCGGGTGAACCAGGAGCGGATGGGCCAGTTCGAGCGCACGCTCATCATCGTCGACGAGGGGGCCAACGCCCACTACATCGAGGGATGCACCGCGCCGGTGTACAGCACGGAGTCGTTCCACTCCGGCGTCATCGAGATCGTCGTGAAGAGGAACGCCCGGTTCCGCTACACCACGATTCAAAACTGGTCGAACAACATGTACAACCTCGTGACCCAGCGCGCTTTGGTTCACGAGGGAGGCAACATGGAGTGGGTGGACGGGAACCTGGGGTCGAAGCTGACCATGAAGTACCCGTCCTGCTACCTCGTGGGAGAGGGCGCCCACGGCGAGATCCTCTCCATCGCCTACGCCGGAGACGGGCAACACCAGGACACCGGCGGGAAGGTCATTCACGCCGCGCCGCACACGACCTCGTCCATCGTGTCCAAGTCCATCTCCAAGGGACACGGTCGGTCCTCGTATCGGGGTCTGCTGAAGGTGCACGAGGGTGCGCACCACGCCAGATCGAATGTCGAGTGCGACGCGCTGCTCATCAACGATACGTCCCGTACGGATACCTATCCGTACATCGAGATCGAGGAGAACGACGCCAACGTCGGTCACGAGGCATCGGTATCCAAGATCGGTGAGGAGCAGCTCTTCTACCTGACGAGTCGGGGCATCCCCGAGGACGAGGCTATGGCCATGATCGTCCGCGGGTTCATCGAGCCCATCGCCAAGGAGCTGCCTCTCGAATACGCCGTCGAACTCAACCGGCTCATCGAGCTGGAGATGGAAGGGTCGGTAGGATGAACGCGACAGGTCTGATGGAAGGTATCACCGACGCCCTCAACGGGGCCGCTGTGGGCAGGGTCTCCGCCAGGGAGCCGGTTTGGCTGCAGGAGCGGCGAGACCACGCCTGGGACGTCTACGAGCGCACCCCCATGCCGACGACGCGGCTGGAGGAGTGGCGGTACACGGACCTCAGGAAGAAGCTGGACCTGGAATCCCTCGCCCTCAGCTCTGCAGAGACGGCCCCTGACGACTTCGAGTCCTGGCCCATCCGGCTGCGCGAGGCCATGGCCCAGGATCGGCAAGCTGCGGGACACCTGGTCCTCATCGATGGCCACGTGGTGCACACGGATATCGACGAGCGGCTCGCGGCCAAGGGCGTCGTCCTGTCCTCTCTCCACGACGCGGTGGAGACCCATCCGGAGCTGGTGAAGGAGTACCTGGCCACCAGGGCCGTGCCGCCCGAGGAGGGCAAGTTCGCAGCCCTCAACGCGGCCCTCTGGAACGACGGCATCTTCCTCCACGTGCCCCGGGGCGTGAAGCTTGACGCCCCCGTGCGCATAACTCGCTGGTTCAGCGAATCGGGGGTCGCCTACTTCTCCCGCACCCTCATCGTTGCGGAGACCGCCAGCCAGGTGTCGTACGTGGACGAGGTGCTGTCCGACGACTTCGAGCGTCAGACCCTCACATCCTCCGCAGTCGAGGTCATCGCCCAGGACGGAGCGCAGGTCCAGTACGTCGCCGTCCAACGCCTGGGCCGCGGCGGCTTCTATCAGGCGGTGCAGCGGACCCTGGCGGGCCGGGACGCGACGCTGGACACGCTGAACGTAGCCCTGGGCGGGACGACGACGCGGGTCGACCTCAACGCGCGGCTCCTCGGGCCCGGAGCGAACTCCGACATGCTCGGGCTGTACTTCGGCGATGAGGACCAGCACTTCGACTTCAACACCAGCCAGGACCACGTCGCCGATCACGCCGGCAGCGACCTCCTCTACAAGGGAGCCCTGGATGGCGCGAGCAGAGCCGTCTTCCGGGGAATCATCCGCGTGCACAAGGGCGCCCAGCGCACGGACGCGTATCAGACCAACCGGAATCTCCTGCTCTCCCCTCAGGCGCGCGCGGATTCCCTTCCCAACCTCGAGATCGAGGCGGACGACGTGAAGTGCTCCCACGGTGCCACCGTGGGAGAGCTGGACGCCGAGGCGAAGTTCTATCTGATGAGCAGAGGCATGACCCGGGTGCAGGCTGAGCGGCTCGTCGTCCTCGGCTTCCTGGGCGAGGTGCTGTCACGCCTACCCCTGGGTGGTGTCGCCGAGAAGGTCACGCGGGTCATCCAAGAGAAGCTGCGACACCATGTGTGAGGAAGGCGCCGGACCCTCTCGTGGAAGGGCTACCGTGCGGTCGACCGAGACTCCTCCGCAGCGGGAACGCGGTCCTGCAGGTCATCTCCATGGCTGAGTGGACACGGGTGGCGGCTGAGGTCGACGTGCCCGTTGGAACCCTCAGGAGCGCCATGGCCGGCTCACAGCCCCTGGTCCTGGCAAACGTGGACGGGGACATCTGCGCCCTCGAAGACCAGTGCTCCCACCAGGAGTTCCCCCTGTCCGATGGAGAGCTGGACGGCTCCGACGTGATCTGCATTCATCACGGAGCGCGCTTCGACGCGTGCACGGGACGCAACAAGGCACTCCCCGCCATACGTCCGGTGAAGTCCTT
>JBDHIF010000097.1:0-3618 GCA_039587535.1 Gemmatimonadota bacterium | reverse complement strand
AATCGAACGGGCCGAAGTGGAGGCCGATGGGCGTCTCCCAAAATGCCAGAAAGGATACGGACCACG
This sequence comes from Gemmatimonadota bacterium, assembly GCA_039587535.1. GTDB lineage: Bacteria > Gemmatimonadota > Gemmatimonadetes > Longimicrobiales > Gaopeijiaceae > JAWLHJ01. Next base: position 3,552 of record JBDHIF010000097.1, on the reverse strand, counting down.
GTGAGTTCGCCAGGCCCAGTGCGGCGACCGCGGCGAGGAGCAACAGAAGGCCGGTCGCGGCCTCCACCTTTAGGAAACGCGCGAGGGGGCCGGTGAATCGGTCCACGACGACGGTAGGGAGGTCGGTTCCGCCTCGATCCCCCGCTACCACGTCTCGCATCTCATACGGAAATTTCGTGCGTCGAGACAAGATTCTCGGGCTCTTCTGGCCGGAATCCGACGAGCGGAGGGCTCGCTCGTCATTGTCCGAGACGCTCTCCCGGCTTCGGGGGAGCCTCGGCCCGAACGTGATCGTGACCCGTGGTAGCGATGAGATCGGAATCTCCCCCGACCATCTGTGGTGCGATGCAGCCGACCTCCTGGTCGCATCAGAACGGGGAGACAAAGCCGAGATCGCCAACCTGTATCGGGGTGCACTCCTCGACGGGTTCTTCCTCGATGACGGTGGTGGATTCGATCACTGACTGGACGTGGCGCGGGGCCGAATCGACCGCGTGGTCCTCGATGCGCTAGGGAGCCTGACGGACGACGCGGCCGCGTCCAACGACCTGTCCGTCATCGCTTGGGCGGAGAAGGCCGTGGCGCTCTTCCCTATGGATGGGCCATCGGTCCGGCGCCTCATGGAGGCGCAGGCGAACGCCGGTCATCGGTCGAGGGCGCTCGATCTCTTCGAGGGCTACAAGCGTCGGCTCCTGGACGAGTTCGGTCTGGAGCCCGCCCCCGAGCTGGTCACGCTGGCTACGCGTATCAGGACAGGGGACGTGACACTCCACGCTGCCGCCTCGACCGTGGCACCCCCATCGGAGAGGACGGTCCGGGTCGAGGAGATCCGCGACGGCTCCGAAGTCGACAAGCCCTCGGAAACCAACCCCGCAGATCCGCACATCATCGAGTCTGCCCCACTTCCGGGCGCACCGGCTACGGTGAGTGGCGGTTCGGGTCGGCCACGAGCGAGATGGCTGGCCATCGGCTTCGCCGCCGCGGTCGCGACCGTCGCAGGGCTGGCACTCATCCAGCCGGACTCACCGGCACCGGTGCTGCGCGCAGAAGTGACGCCCCCGGAGTCGAGCGCGCTACCGCGAGGCTTCGGTGGCGTGGGCTTTGCCCTGTCGCCGGAAGGAGACGGCATCGTGTACGTCGGCGAAGGGCCGGACGACCGGATGATCTGGGAACGCAGGCTGGATGACATCGCACCCCGGCCCATTTCCGGAACCGAAGGCGCTTGGGATCCGGTCTACTCGCCCGGCGGAACGGCCGTCGCGTTCTGGCAAGACGAGAGCCTCAAGACGGTCTCGCTCGCCGGCGGGCCGGTGACGACACTGGTCGAGGGCTTGGCCGAGCATCCCTATCCGACCTGGGATGGCCGGCACACCTACTACTCCTTCGACCACGACATCTACCGTGTCGCCGCCGAAGGTGGGCAGCCCGAACGGATCACGGCGACCTTTGGGGTCGAGCAGGGGGGTGCGCGCGCCCGTCTGGCCAGTGTACTCCCCGACGGCCAAGGGCTGGTCGTGACACTCTGGAAATACTTCTTCGCTTCCAGCGTCGGAGTCGTCGGCCCCGAAGGCGGGGAGGTCCGAGAGCTGTTCGACGGAACGACCGCGCGGTACACGGCCTCCGGCCACCTCGTGTACTCGAGCCTCGATGGCACACTCATGGCCGTCCCCTTCGATCCGGAGGAGAAGGAAGTGACGGGCCCTCATGTCGAGCTCGTTTCCGGCATCCCGCTCGACGCACGAAACTCGGCGGCCCAGTTCGCGATTTTAGGTACGGGCGCCCTCGTGTACCGGACGGCTGAGGAGCCCCCTCTGTATGAGGCCGCATGGGTCGATCGTTCCGGGCGGGCCACGGATATCGATCCGGACTGGACGTTTCGCGGTGATGCTCGCAGCTCCAGCGTCACGCTCTCTCCGGACAACGAGCGTCTCGCGCTTGCGACCGCAGGAGATATCTGGCTCAAGTCCTTCGACGACTCGTCGATCGAACGATTCACCTTCGACAGCCAGGGCAACCGCCGTCCCTGGTGGTCGGGCGACGGCACCCGCCTGACCTTCACTCATTCGCCTCGTTCCCGAGTCTGGGAGTTGCGGGCCAAACGGTCGGACGGCACGGGAGAAGCGACGGTCGTCCTTCCTTTCGGCGTCGGCACCGCTTCCTATTCCGCGGATGAGCGATGGCTGATCTACTCGCGCGAGAAGGACTCTGGTGACAGTGACCTGTTCGCGTGTCGTGTCGGTGACACCGATGACCTCACGCTCGTCGCTACGAGCGCACTCGAATACAACCCGGCGCTCTCGCCGGACGGCCGCTGGCTGGCGTATACCTCGAATGAATCAGGACAGTTCGAGGTGTATGTGCGCTCCTTTCCGAACGTAGAGGAGGTGCGCAAGCAGGTCTCCACGGCGGGGGGCACGGAGGTCAGGTGGTCCCCGAGCGGCCGAGAACTCTTCTATCGCGACGGGGCCGGTCAGATGGTCGCCGTCGATGTCGTGACTGACTCGATGCTCTCGTTGGGCACCCAGACCGTCCTCTTCGGAACGGCCGACTTCCTCAGCAACGTCCCCCACCCCAGCTATGACGTGAGCGCGGACGGGTCGCGCTTCGTGATGATCAGGCAGGAAGTCCCGTTGAGGCCCAGCGAGTTGATTCTCGTGCAGAATTTCGTCCGAGAGCTGAGTGCGTCAGTCTCGCGATGAGGACGCGAGCACCTGCTAAGTCGCTGATCCAGAGCGGGATAAGGTTGAGCTAAGAGGCGCGCCGAGCCTCTCCGGCATCATGCGGTGCACGACCGCGTGAGTCGTGCCTTCACCTCTGCCGGAGACCTGCCTGATGAAAGCCACCTCCACCGTCTCGCTCCTCGCCGTGATACTCACCGCCGCCGCCTGCCAGGAAACGCAGCCCACCGCGCTCGAAACCGACATGGTCCCCTCCCCGGCGGTCGTCGGCAACGATGGAATCGGAGCACTCGTGGCACCGTCCTGCTTTGCGCCACGAGGAGCCATCATCGAAACGATCGTACCGATCTCGGACACCGACTGGTGGGTAACGGCCGCCGAAGTCGTTTCGAGCAACTGCCGAACTCTGCCTGGCGGCGCCCTGATCGAGAACTTCACGATTCGGGTTCTCTCGGATATTCCGCTTCCGGACAAGTCCCACCGCGGCTCACTGGCCGATGGGAACGTATTCGACATCTACCTGCCGGGCGTGGGCCTGGTCGCGGAGGATGTCCCACTCTCCTGCGCCTACGACGGGGATGCTGTCGGAGAGACCCTGAATGCCGACTTCGTGACGACGCCGTCAGGACTCAACAGCAACGTGTGCCGATTCGCGGCTCCGTCTGGTACGTGACGGAGTGCCCCGGCCAGTTCTGACGCAGGTCGGGGCACCTGAGCTCACGATACCGCAGGTCCGAAGCGCCCGCCTGATCGGCTGAGACCTCGCCCCACCATCGCTCGCGAACGGGGGGTAAGAAAACTGCGGGGTCCCGGGCTATTCCCTCCGCTCGGGACCCCCGGCGGGTTTAGCAGATTGATCTCCCAGCTGCAATCC
>JBDHIF010000096.1:0-6398 GCA_039587535.1 Gemmatimonadota bacterium | reverse complement strand
GATGGCATGCCCATCGGATCGCAGCGACGGGACTGGCTCAACGATGGCACATAACGTTCAAGGGCCTCCGAACCGGCCCCACCCACAGCGTACTAGCACCTCACGCGCCGGGCCACCCAAATCTCGCGATCGAAGACTGCCCCGTGGGGCCGGTTGGGACGAGGGGCGCCACCGGCGCCTCGAGCCGGAGGCCCAGTGTTATCGGGTGTTGCATCCAGCCTGTATCGGAAAATGCCTCTCGATCCTGAGCCGGGCCCTTATCCAGACACCCGCACCTTGGTGTGGCCACGCTCCCGCGTTCGAGAGCGCCTGCGCACGACGATCTCTACGTCCCGGTCCAGGGCGTTCAGGAAACGGACCAGTCGCTCGAGAGAGAACCCATGCAGCTGACCATTCATCAGCTTGGAGACAATGGGCTGCGTCGCACCCAGGACGTTCGCCGCGTCAGCCTGCGTGAGTCGGCGCCCACGGATGATCTCTGCGATTCGATGGGCAAGACGAGCCTTGGTCTCGAGCTCTTCCGCATCGGGTAGCCCCAGGTCACCAAAGACGTTTCCAATGCTCTCTTCGACTGCCTTCTTCTTCGCCATTCTCATTGCTCCCGGTAGTGCGCCTCAGCCGTCTTAAGACGCTCCCGAATCACGTCCACTTCGTGCTTCGGCGTCTGCTTCCCGCGCTTCGACTTCTTCTGAAACGCGTGAAGGACGTACACCGCATCCTTGAAGCGCACGGTATAGACCACTCGATACGCGTCTCCATCATGGCGCTCTACGATCTCTAGAACGCCGGAGCCCGGAACGATCCCCTTGAGGGGCTTGGCTTACGCTGGCCGATCCCCTCGCTGGGCTACCCATAGCGCGAAACCCACATCGGTGCGGACGTCCTCCGGGAACGCTCGCAGGTCAGATCGCGACGACCCGACCCAGAAGACAGGCTTCGGCTTTGGCTCCTTCATAAACCCAGTATATCAATATGGATATATGAGGGCCAGGTTCCCACAGGCGATGAGTTGCCAGGCAATGCTCGATAACGTTTCTAGTTATCGGGCGGCGCCCCACATGCGGTTCTCGCGGCACCTTGCACCGCCTTGATCCGGCTTCCGCCTCACCTCGCACTAACGGAATGGCATTCCTACTGCGTGTCGGCGAGGTGATCCGTGCGCAGCACGCCCAAGATGCTCGTCGCGCTGCAGGAAATGCTAGTTGAGTCGCAACCCGCCAGGCATCTCGAGTTCCATGACCGACCCCCTCGACGAGAGCGGAACAGGCTCCTGTAGCCGCTTGCGCTGCACGAACACGCGTCTCCACGTTCGGGTTCGAGCAACAGAGCCGTAATCTGCAGCCCTCAAGGTCTTCGTATGGGCGAAATCGACGAGTTCCGTTCCGAATCTGACGCGGCAGTCACACGCTCAGGGCGACCGGGCACCATCTTGGCACGGCTCGCGCAAGGTGTCCGAGACCAGAACTGGTTCGCGGTTGGCTTGGAACTCGTCATCGTCGTTGTAGGCGTGGTGATCGGGTTCCAGGTGACCGCCTGGGGGGAGGAGCGAGCCGATCGAGGGAAGGAGCAGGTCTACCTGCGACAGCTTTCGCTCGATCTTGCCGAGACCGAGCGCCGGGCGGAATCGCACGAGAGAATCATGGCCCCGTTGGCGCGTGCTTCCCGTCGCCTGGCGCAGGCCTACTTCCTGCCGGAGCCGCCCCCCCGAGACTCGGTCATCGCCTGGGCCGTCAACGCGCTGGACTACTATGAACTCAGCCCCGTTTTGGGTACAGCCGAGGCGCTCGTCGCGACAGGTGACATCGGCCTAATCCGGGACGACTCACTCCGCACGGCGATCACCGCATACCTAGAAGGAGCACGGGAGAGTGTCCGGGGCATTGGGACCTTCTCGGGCCTGTTGGTCCAGACCAACAACGATTTCATCCGTGCTGCACCGATGGCCACCATCCTGGCAGAACTCCTCGGTTCGGCCGCGCTTGATTCGCTCGACCGCGCCAACGATTGGAAGGCGCTCGCGCCGGCGGGTGTTCCACTTCCGCCGGTCGATACGGAGGCGTTGGTTCGCGACCGCGAGATCCACGGCTTGATGGTGGTGAGCGCCGGCGCGAAGGGAGCTGGGGGGCTGGCGTACTACCGGGAGGAGATCCGCAGAAGCGCTGAGGCGCTGCGGGCGCGGATCGACGCTCACATCGAAAGATGACGACTGGCCGGATACGCTCGGACGCGTGCGTCTCGGCGCCTTCAGTTCTCGGGTTGCGGCCTGACTAGTCAGCTCTTCTGCAGCCCGAACGTTCCCGCGCTGCCCGATAACGTTCAAGGGCCTCCGAACCGGCCCTGGGCTCTCATCACTAGCGCCCCGGCTCTCCGGGCCGGTAGGGTCGAGGGGCGTATGCCCCGAGCCGGAGGCCCAGTGTTAGGCGACCCGCGATAGGTCAATCACGACTTGCCTCAGTCAAGAGATCCATGACCTCGCGGTATACAGAGTCACCTCCATCGACAAGACCGGGCGCGAGCGATTCGCCCCACCCCAGTGGGGTTGGTGCACACCGGAAACAGGTAGGGGACCGGACGGTTGGATCAGCTCCAGAGTCGATCAGCAGCCGTATCACATCGGCCCGCCACTCCGGCCTGCCGTCGCCAAAGGGGCTGTATTGCAGGGCGAGCATCAAGGGAGTCCCCTCCCAGGTGCGATTACGCTCTCTCAGACGAGTGCTATCAATTGGAAGGATCCATCCAGTGGCTCGCTCAAACGAATAGACTCCATTGGGATCCGCTCCATGTTCAAGGAATACCCTTACAATGGCGGTGTCCTGGCCACGGGAAAGGAAAGCCCGGGCAAACGTTTTGCGATGATCGGCTCCGGCGTCTAACAGGAATCGAACGACGCCCGGGTGGCCCGCTTCAATGGCGGCGACAACCGAGGCATCCAACTGCACGGGATCCAGTGCGCCTCCGGATGCCTGCGCCAGTGCGTCAACCATCAATTCCAGGACTTCCGAGCGCCCCTGTCGCGAAGCCGAGTAGAGCGGACTCCCGGCCGGACTGGCACCGTGTCGGACGAGGGCCGCAACAATCGAGTCCGCCTCCGGGCTGCCATCCAGGCTTGCTGCAAACCCCAGGGCGGTCCCCCCTGGTGGGTCGTCACGGAAGGTCTGGATGATCAACTCATCCGGGTTCGCACCTTTCTCGAGCAGAGCCGTGACCTTCGACACATCGAGCGCGGCAATCGCCCGAATGAGGCGGGGCTGCGTGTTGGAGGCAAAGAACCAGCCCGCGTACCCGACGATTCCGACCAGGAGTACGGCACCAGCCCTTCCAGCGAGACGGAGTCCAGAACGAAAAAGTGCGCCCCAATCCCTGCTGGGTGCTTCCCGGAAGGTCACTCCCGGAACAACGCCGAGGATCAGGATGGGAATCGCGTTGATCAGTATGAAAAGGACGACCGGGGCGCTCATCGAGGCCAGGGCTTCGTCAATAATGGCGAGCCCTTGAAAATATCCACTCTGACCGCTGCTCATGGCCGTAAGTACGCCGAGCGCGAGCATCGGGAGGGCGAACATAAACGCTGCACCCAGGGCGCCTATCACCAGGACACCAACCACGGCAATGAACACCAGCCACGCGCCGCCCGCCTTGAGCACCGGAAGCCTCAGGTCCCGCAGCCGTTTCACGTTGCCCACGACCAGAAGCCAACCGGTGGCGACTCCGATGACCGGGCCAGCCGTTTCCCACACCCCTTGTATGGCATGGATACCAAGAAGGGGAGAAGCCAATACCAGGAGAGCCGGAAGTAGGTAATGAAGCCAGTACCCCTTCAGGCCGATACGCCCGGTCGGCAACAGCCAGTTACGAAGCTGATCTAGGGCCACAGGCACTCCTTTCGGGACAGGGAATCCCCAGGCTCGCTGGGTCAGGAGGAAAGGTAGAACGGGGGCTTATCGGTGGGCTAGCACGGTGCGACCGACCCAATGGGGCAGAGCTGCGGCACTGGCCTCACTTCGGGGGGTTACGGGCACCCGTGCAATGACTGCGTGCCCAAACTCGGGCGCCGGCGATAGAAAGTCTAGACGGTTTGGGCCGCCCCCTGCTCGCTTTCGCCTAGCGTTCAAGGGCCTCCGAACCGGCCCGTCCTGCTAGCACGCTTAACCCGCATCCGGTGACTGTGCCAGTTTCGGGTGAGCTGCGCCAACCCCACGGGCCGGTTGGGTCGAGGGGCGAACGCCCCGAGCCGGAGGCCCAGTGTTATGTGCCGTCGCACCCCTCCTGTACACCCCCACCCTGCCGACCAAGGCGCTCTTGAATTGCCTCTACCAAACATGCGTGCTGCTCGAGGGCGGCCGCTGTGCGACCGGAAGTCACGCTTGCTAGGACCCCGGTTTCTCGCAGCAGGTAGCCAAACACGGGATCGGACGAAATCTCTACCCAACCCCGCGCCAGGACTCCGACAGACCGCCCGCGCTCGAAGGTTTCGACTCCCTCTTCGTACACCCACACGTAGTCGGGCCCAAGGAGGCGCCTCCAGTCGTACCAGGCGTCGAAATATACCTCGTAGAAGCCCTCCACCTCAGGCTGAAGGTCCTCGTAGTATCGGACGATTGCCTTACGGAGCGCCTCGTCCTCGATCAGTCCCAGCTGGCCCGTCGACATCAGAGCCACGTAACTGGCCCGCTGTGCAAGGAAGAGGCCCAGGCCATGTATCTGTCCGAGGTGGAGATTAAGAGAATCGAGGGCGAGTCCAGACCGCCCAATCCTCTGGTAAAGCCACATCGCAGCGCTGTCATGCCTGGCCATCGTAGACTTCACCGCCTCCAAGCTCTCGGCGTCCGCACCCAGGTCGACCAGTAGCTCCTCAAGAGCCCGACGTTCGGACTCGAGGTCCCTGCGTGACTGACGCCAATCATCTGCGATTAGCGACAGTGTGACGCCGACGAAGATGACCAGGAATTCCGCGCCCAGCCGGATCCAAGGAAGCCGACGGATCAAGGAGGTGGCTGGCTCGGAGTCAGACGATTCCGGACTCGGTTGTGACCTCATCTTCGTTGGGGCCTCGGGCCTTGGGTGAGCACTTCGCGATATCGCTCCGGCATTCGAGATGGCACGTAACGTTCAAAGTTGCAGACGTGGCTCGCTAACGCGAGCCATGTAGGTCGTAGTGAGCGCAGCGAACGGAGCCTGCAACTGGTTGCTAACTGACGTACCTCATCTGCCCGGTTCTACCGCCCTACGTGCCCCTAGTCAGAGCTCTCAGACTCCGGCGCGACAGGCCGGCTAGCGGATTGAGTGTGGACCACCTTCCACGCTCCGTCGATCCAGCGGAACAGGTAAGTGCCGTGGCCCCGGTTATGGATGTCGCGTCCATCCGAAGTCGTCAGTTGGATCTCGGTGTTGACCACCGCCCAAGCAAAGGAACCCTCGAAGTGGGTTTGGATGTCTGAGAACCCGAGCCTGAGGCCCAGCTCAGCCTCCGGCTCCACATGATTCTCGACTAGATCCTGTAGCCCGAGATTCTCACCACCGCCTTCGAAATACCGAGCGCCGTCCCAATCCAGGAAGTGCGAGTAGAACGGCGTACCGTCTCCTTGCTCCCATCCGACTCTGACGTCCTCGAGGATCGCCTCAAGAAGAGCTGGGTCATCCAACGGGGCGTCGGCCACCTCGACTTCGGATGCGGCACAGCCCGAGACGACCTCGACTTCGGATGCGGCACAGCCCGAGACGAAAAGGACAAGGAGCAGAGCCCCGATTCGATCTCTCAGCATTCCACTTCATCCCTCTCAAGGTATGTCAGTTAACGTTCAAAGTTTCCGGAGTCGGCCTCACACTCCGGTCCTGACGTCTGCTCCAGATCCAACGTCCACATCACTGTTCCGCAGCCTACGCGGTCGTGGCCGATTCGGGCCGAGGGGCGCCGTAGGCGACCCGAGCCGGAAACTGGTTGTTAGAAGAAGGCGCACCCACGACGTGCGCCCTTCCATTCCCTGCGCCCCCGAGTCCTCAGGAGAGCGCTAGCCTGGCGGATCGCGTTTCCGCGACGCGGGCTTGTGCACCCCAGCGCGCGTGGCACGAACCCGACCGGCGACCGGGATCTGCAGCAGGCGCCTACCTGTAGGAACTTCCCGGGTTGGAGTCAGAATCAAGGACGATCTTCGCCAACCGACGGGCCAATTCGCCAACCACAGGACCCGGGCCGTTCAGGAGGATCACAACGTCCAACTCCTCCGAGGGAAGCCGCAAGTTGTACGACACGTTGCCTGGAACCCCGCCGGAGTGGGCAATGACTTGCCGGCCTTCGAACTCCTCGATGCGCCACCCGTACCCGTAGTCTTCCCGCTCCGGACGGTACATGGCGGTGTACGCCTCTTCCGACAGGAGCGCGCCACGTGTCAGAGCCCAGT
>JBDHIF010000045.1:0-26897 GCA_039587535.1 Gemmatimonadota bacterium | reverse complement strand
CGTGTCGATCTCAGCAAGCGCCCCGGCTTGCGCCGAGAACGTGGCATCGGGATGGCAGTATCCTGCGCATGCCTCCCACCCACCTCCCGTCTCGCAGGCATCGAAGAACTTTGCGGCGACTTCAGCGATCTGCGTCATCCGTACCTCCCTGGTCTGTTTCGCCTTGATCGCGGGCCGATCCTAACCCGACCCTTCGATCCCCGACCTAACGGAGTGCAACCTCATGCGCGGACGACCTCCGAGCAAGCACACCGGGTCGACCACGCGCCTCCCAGGAAAGCAGCAACCCCGCTATAGAGCGCAGCGGCCGGCGATTCAGCGATCGACGAAGGGATGGCCAGGAATTGCTTAACTTCCCGTTGGAACCCCTCGTGGAGGAGGGCCCGAACCGGCTTAGACGGGCCAGGCCGACGACATGAAAGACGCCGGCCGCATCCATCAAGTCCGATCTCGCGGCCATCGATGATCGCTTGGCCGGCTAACCTCCCGGGCCTGTGGATGCTCGGCATAGTACCGCTCGACAGTCTTCTTGCACTGGCCTTCGTCTCGTATTTCAACCCTGACGCCGTGCTCTTCCAGGAACCGTCTGGTGTCGGCGGCGCGGTAGGAGCTGACTTCGGCAACGACGACCGCGGCTAGACCGAAGCGAATAATCGCGCCCGAACACATCTCACATGGCATCATGGTCGTGTAGCACGTAGCTCCGGCGAGCAAGTCCACCGAGCCTCCGGGACCCGCCCTCGCAGCGGCGTCACGGATGGCCTCCAGCTCGGCATGGGTCGTGGGATCGCCCGTTTGAGCATACCGATTGAACCCGGCTCCAATCAGTTGGCCGTCCTTCACGATCACCGAGCCCACGGGAAAGCCGCCTTCTTCAAGGGAAGTCACGGCCTGATCGTGCGCCGCGGCGAGATGTGGATCCATCGTTCCGAGTCCTCAAAGACGTGATACCAGGGGTTGGCCCTCCGGCGCCATCCATCGTCTCGCGATTCTGCTGCCGAGGCTACCGGTTCGCAAACCGAAGGCGTTATCAGGCGTGCCGTCGACGACGACGCGGACAGCAGCGGTTCCAGGCTAGAGCGAAACAACTGCTCGTTACTGGAGTGTCCCGATGACCCGGTCGGCTTACTCGGCCAAGCTCATGCTGAAGTCGGCCAGGATCTCCAGCCGGGGCAGAGGGAAGTTGAGCTCGCCAACGAATCGAGGGTCGTCGCGGAGCACCTGGGCCAACCGCTCTGCACCCGGCACCGGTCGCTGTTCCATGCAGGTCGAGAGTATCGGCCGTAATTCGCGGTATTCGATGCACTTGCGAAAAGAGCTCTGTGTCTCTGCCGGGATTAGCCTGTATACGCGCTCTCGGAACCCAACCGGAAGGCCGGCTGTGACCTCCTGATACCTTTCCACCCTTCGACGATACGCTAACAGTGGGCGCCTCACATCATCTGAGAGAAGCCCGAGCCGACCCGTGCTCTCAAGGTCCTCCCACGTCGATCCGGCCGGCGAGAATGGCCACGTCTGTCCTGCCCAATAGGCATCGCGAACCAAATCAGACGGTGGCCCGCCCAAGCTCGACGCAGCAAGCTCTGCGAGGAGACGGGAGCCAGCCTCTCGAGAGTACGCGATGGCACGGGCCACCGCTCTCAGGGCAGAGGATTCATCCTCAAGATCGGCCACGAGCCTCGCCGTGTAGTCGGCGGCCGCACCTCGGTCCTGGAGCTCACGAAGGAGGGACTCGCCGGCGAGCGCGACGGACACGCCCAGCACTATGACGAGAAATTCGGTCGCCAGCCTTCTTAATCGGTCAGGTTTCAACTCGCCGCGCCTGATTGCCCGGGTTTCGCCGTAACGGAGTGGAATTGTGCTGCACGGCCAGCCCGATATGAAGCGAAGCGTGGCCACCCGCCAATCGGCGTCCGCAGCAATCGCTTGTTAGATGGCCGATCGCCTATGCGCCGATGGCCTCGTCCAGTAGTCTCGCCAAAGCCTCGGCCTGCTCAAGAAGGTCACGGTAGAAGAACCGCTGCCAGCCGAGCAGAGACCCGGTGAGAAGCAGCAACTCACGTAGCGCACCAGACTCACGCATGAACGCACTGTTCAGGGCGTCGGCCGCCCAAGCGCGGCGTTCCAGCTCCGGCCACCCCCTCCCAGTCCACTCCGGACCTTCGACCAGGCGTGGGAGCAGACGCTCCGAATAGCCAAGTGTCGCCTGACGTCGCGCTGCATCAACCTCCGCTACATTCTCGACTTGGTTGAGGTATTCCAGCAGTGCTTCTCTCAGCTCCGCATTCGCGATCAGGTCGAGGCTCCCGCTGCTCTTTAGAGCCTCGACAGCGGCCGTATTGGCGTCGAAGGTCAGGTACTCCAATTGGAGTATCAGATCGTCAACGAACAATACAGAATCCTGGATCTCCGCCTGGTCCATCGCGACGGCCATAAGGCGCTGCCGGGCTTCCAACCCATCTTCCGAGCGGCCCAAGCGGTCACCCAACGATTCGATGTCCGCTGCAACATCCCGTCTCACTGCCGCCAGGGCAGACTGCGCCGCGGCCCTTTCGCGATATCGCTCCACCGCCGAATCGGCCGCAAGCGCCACTGCGACACCCAGCGTGACGATAACGAACTCGGTCACCAAGGAGCCCCTGGTTCTGGACATACGAGATCTCCGACTGCTCGGCGGCCAGCTAACTCCCAGTCTACGGACCCGCCGCAAGCGATTAGGGCGTCTTACGCGGATCCGAGTATGAGCCTGGCCGCCATGACTCGCAACGCGCATATCCCGGCTCGCGGGTCGAAGGCGTCCTTACGCCCCCGGCATCGCCGGGTCCGCGTAAGCCCCCCCGCGTCTACGTCCGATCCCAAGAGGGTCCCCCCTCAAGCGGACACAGCGCCTTACCTTGCCGCATTTCAGCAAACGGCCGGCGGCGCACACAGCAGAGCCCCTTCCGGGAGCCTTTCGGAAGGGGCGAACTCGTTTCCACAACGTAGTGGGCCCGCCAGGACTTGAACCTGGGACCTACCGATTATGAGTCGGCTGCTCTAACCAACTGAGCTACGGGCCCTGAACCCGAAAGATATCTCGCGCGCGTTCCTGCACCACACCCCGCGCATATCCTCGCACGGGAGGGTGGATATGATCGTCCTGAGCGCTAGCTTTCGTCGTTGCGCCGTCCGCTTGGACGCCGCCTTCCGAATCCAGAGAGGAGAGCTCTCGACGTGAGAGTGCTCATCGTGGGCGCCGGCGAGGTTGGATTCCACCTTGCCCAGAGGCTGTCCGAAGAGAAGCAGGACGTGGTGCTCATCGAGACGGACCCTGACCGAGCTGACTTCGCTCAGAAGCAGCTCGACATCCAGACCATCGTGGGGAACGGTGCGTCCATGTCCGTCCTCGAAGAGGCGGGCGTGCGCGAGGCCAGGGTCATCATGGCGGTGACCAGCCGGGACGAGGTCAACCTGATCGCGTCGCTGACCGCGAAGAGGCTCGGGGTGGACTATACCGTAGCCCGGATCTCCAATCCGGAGTATTACGACCGGTCGTCCGTGCTGTCGCGGGAGCAAATGGGCATCGACCTGATGGTGAATCCCGAGCGGGAGTGTGCCTGGGAGACGTACCAGCTTCTTCAGAGCGCGGCGGCGACGTACGTGGCGCACTTCGCCGAAGGCCGGGTCCAGCTCATCGGGCTGAAGGTGATGGAAGGCGCCCCTGTGGCCGGCAAGCCACTCCTCACTCTCGGTCGTGAGCTCGAAGACCGGCACTACGTGACGTGTGCCATCGTCCGGGACGGCGTAACCAAGGTGCCCGGCCCCGATTCCACGATCGAGGTGGGCGATCAGATCTACATGATCGCCCCCTCGGACGAGGTCCGGGACATCCCCCCCATGGCGGGACACCCTCGATTCGCCCTCCGGCGGGTGATGATCGCCGGTGGAAGCACGGAGGGGATCTACCTGGCCAAGGTCCTCGAGCAACACGGCATCGGGTGCACCATCCTGGACCGAGACCGCCGTCGGTGCGTGGAGATGGCCGAAGAGCTGCCAAAAGCCCTGGTGCTGCACGCCGATGCCACAGATCTCGAGCTCCTCGAGATGGAGGGCGTGAGCGGCATCGACGGGTTCGTGGCCGCCACGGGCAACGACGAGACAAACCTGCTTTCGAGCCTACTGGCCAAGTCCATCGGCGCCCGGAAGGTGGTGAGCCTGATCGACAAGTTCGAGTACCTGGGGATCGTGCCCCGCGTAGGCATCGACGCCAGCGTCTCGCCGAGGGTCTCCACCGTGAACGCCATCCTCCGGTACGTTCGCCGCGGTCGCGTGATGGCCGTAGCCAGCCTGTCTGAGATCGAAGCCGAAGCCATCGAGTTCCAGGTCGAGGAGAGCGCGCGGATCGTGGGACGCCCGCTCAGGCAGGTGGGCTTCCCCGCGGACGGCGTCGTGGGCGTCATCATCAGGGGTAAGGAGATCATCATCCCTCGAGGTGACGACCAGGTGCTTCCGGGAGACGACGTCATCGTATTCGCCCTCCCCAGCGCAATCGACGACATCGAGGCCTTGTTCGGCTGATGTCCCTCCGAAAGGTCGCCAACGTCGTAGGTCTGCTTCAGGTGTTCGTGGGGCTATTCATGCTCACTTCCGCAGGCGTTTCCCTGGCCTATGGGGAGGACATCGCGCGAGCGCTGCTCATGGCTTCGGTCGTGACGCTGGGGGCCGGCGCGCTCATCTACCGGACCACGGCCTTCAAGGGAGACGTCACCACCCGCGAGGGCTTCGCGATCGTGACGCTGGCCTGGACGGCTACGGCCGTAGCCGGAGCGCTCCCGTATCTGTTCACCGGTGTGCTGGAGTCTCCGGCGGCAGCCGTCTTCGAGTCCATGTCCGGATTCACGACCACCGGGGCGTCGGTCTTCCACGACGTCGAGGCGCTCCCTCACGGTGTGCTCTACTGGCGGTCGCTCACACACTGGCTGGGTGGAATGGGGATCATCGTGCTCGCGATCGCCGTTCTACCCTACCTCGGCGTCGGCGGGATGCAGCTGTTCCGCGCGGAGGTGCCGGGTCCCACGCCGGAGCGTCTTCGCCCGCGGATCACCCAGACAGCCAAGCTCCTCTGGCTGGTCTACGTGGGCCTGACCCTGGCCCAGACCGCCCTGTACGCCGCCGGTGGGATGGGCTGGTTCGATGCGCTGAACCACGCCTTCTCGACGCTGGCCACTGGGGGCTTCAGCACGCAGAACGCTTCCATGGCAGCCTACCCATCGCCGTTCATCCACTGGGTGACGATCGTCTTCATGTACCTGGCCGGCGTCAATTTCGCGCTTCATTTCAGGGCGGCGACGGGTCGGCCCGTCTATTGGCACGACCAGGAGTGGCGGTTCTTCACACTGCTCCTGTTGGCCGCGGCCGGCACCATCGCGGTGCTGAACCTGGCGGCCGGAAGCACCCCTGGTCTCGAGCCCGCCATTCGCGACGCCTTCTTCCAGGCCGCATCCATCATCACCACCACCGGCTTCGCCAGCGCCGATTACGAGCTGTGGGTGCCCGGCGCGCAGATGACGCTGTTCGCGCTCTTCTTCGTCGGTGGCATGGCCGGATCCACCGGAGGGGGCATCAAGGCCGTGCGGGTCCTCCTCCTGCTGAAGCACACCTTCAACGAGATCCGCAAGAACCTGCACCCGCGTGCCATCCTCCTGACGCGCATCGGCACGAAACCGGTGCGGGAAGACGTCTTGGCGCACGTCATTGGGTTCGTGGTGCTCTACATGCTTTTGTGCCTGGCAGGCTCCGTGGTGATGGGCCTTATGGGGATGGAGCCGCTCACGGCCATCTCTGCCAGCATCGCCACCGTGGGCAACGTCGGACCGGGATTCGGGAACATCGGCCCGACCGACAACTATGGGTGGATGACCAACCCCGAGCTCTCGGTGCTCTCCTTCCTCATGCTCGTCGGGCGCCTCGAGATCTTCACGGTGCTGGTTCTGTTCCACCGCGAGACCTGGAAGGCGCGCCGGTCGTATCACTGACGGATGACCCTTTCGCGGAACCCGCCAGGTCACGGAGTGTCCCTAACAGCCTCACCCTGTTCACGCCAACCAGACTCACCATGCGCGCACCACGGTATTCAGTCCTTCTGCTTGTCTCCCTGGTTCTGACCTCGTGCCAACAGGCTCCGGACGAAGACCCGATGCCCGAGGCGGAGGACCCTGTGGCGCTGGAAGAAGGCCCTCAGCCCCTGGAAACCGTCCGGAATTTCCAGGTGGTCGACGAACGCATCGCTTCGTCGGGGCAGATCGCCTACGACCAGGTTCCTCTCATCCGTGAGCGGGGCTACGACGTGGTGGTGAACCTGGCCGTGGCGGACGAGGAGCGGAACGGTCAGGAGGGCTTTCACGTCACCCGTGAGGGCCTGACCTACGTCCACATCCCCGTCGACTGGGCCGCTCCCACGCACGATGACGTGCGCATGTTCTTCGACGTCATGGAGGCGAACCGCGACCGGCAGATCTTCGTCCACTGTTTCGCCAACATGCGCGCTTCGGCGTTCGTCTACCTGTACCGCACGCTGGTGGAGCGCGTCCCCGAGGACGAGGCCCGGGCCACGATGGCCGCGGTGTGGGATCCGGCGGACGAACCGCAGTGGGCTCGCCTCATCGAGACGTTCTCCGAAGCCTATCGCGCAGACGGCGACTGACCGCCCGTCCTGCCTGCGTAGGACGACGAGGGCGACAGACCGTCTAGCCGGGCCGAGGGCTTAGGCCACGGCCTGCGTCAGAGCACGGGCCTCTTCGGCGGTAAGGTCCCGCCAATCGCCTCGAGGCAGCTCTCCAAGCGCGATTGGGCCATAGCGTAGACGACGCAGCCTCATCACAGGATGGCCCACCGCGCTCATCATGCGACGGACTTCTCGCTTCCGCCCCTCGGTGAGGACGAGCACGACGTGCGAGACCACCGGGCCGGAATCCAGCAGCCGCGCGCGCTTGGCCCGGGCCGTACCATCCTCGAGCGTCACGCCCCGCGTCATCTCCCGCAACGTCTTCGGCTCGACCACACCAGCGGCCTCTACCCAGTACTCCCGCTCCACTTCACCGCTCGGGTGCTGAATGCGGTGCGCCAAGTCGCCGTCGTTGGTGAAGAGCAGAAGGCCCTCCGCATCCTTGTCCAGACGCCCCACGTAGCTCAGACCCGCCAGCTCCGTCGGGAGCTCGTCGTACACGGTACGACCTCCATGGGGATCACGCCGTGTGGTGAGCACCCCGGGAGGCTTGTGGAACACGACCCAACGCCGAGGCTCCTCGGTGACCACCTCGCCGTCCACCTCCACCCGGTCCCGCTCAGGATCGACCTTGGTGCCGAGCTCCGTCACGATCTTGCCGTTCACCCGCACTCGGCCCTCGCGCATGAGCCGTTCGGCCGCCCGCCGGGAGGCCTTGCCAGCGCGAGAGAGATACTTCTGAACGCGGACTGGCTCGCTCACTGTGCGTCGCCGGCGGCGGCGGGAAGGTCGGGTTGGTCCGTCGCCTCCTCGCCGTCGCTCCCGGTCGCCGCATCGGCCGGTCCGTCGTCGTCAGCGGACTCGCGCTCGCCATCCTCGAGCCCCAGCGGAATCCTCTCACGGAGCACCACCGGAAGCTCCTCAGGCCTCGGGAGATCCTCCAGCGATCGGAAGCCGAAGTGCTCCAGGAAATGCCGTGTCGTTCCGTAGAGGAGCGGGCGTCCCAACCCCTCGGCTCGGCCGACCACCTCGACGAGGGCTCGCTCCTGGAGGGTCCTGATGACCCCCGACGCCCCGACCCCTCTGATGTATTCCACCTCGAGCCGACCGATGGGCTGGCGGTATGCGATGATGGCCAGGGTCTCGAGCGCCGGCCCGGACAAGCGGGACGAGCGGGGCACGTTGTCGAAGCGCTCCAGGTAGGTGGCGAATTCCGGCCGGGTGAGGATCTGGTATCCTTCCGCCAGCTCGACGACCTCGAAAGCCCGGTGGGCGTCGTCGTACTCCGCTCTGAGAGCCTGCAGCGCCGCCTCGACCTTGTCCTCGTCGAGCGTCTCGTCGGCGCGGGAGATCTCATCTGCCGTGAGTGGCGCGTCCGAGGCGAACAGCACGGCTTCCACAATCTGTTGGGCGTTCACTCCTGGGACTCCTCGTCTACCAGCGGTTCGGGGTCTGGGGCACTCTCGACGGAGTACGTCACGTTGTCGTAGTCGGTGTCGTCCCTTCTGTAGATCCAGAGATCCGCGAACGGGCGCGTTTGGCGCAGGAGGAGAAGACGACGTCGGGTGAGCTCGAGACCGGCAAGAAGGGTCATCACGGAATGCGTCCGATCCTTGAAGCCCGTCACCAGGCGCGTGAACTCCACGCGGGTCCCCCTCTTCAGCGCGTCCAGTATGAGCACGGCCTTCTCTTCCATGGAGACCGTACGAGGCGTCACGCGATGCGTCCGGTCCCTGGGAACGGGAAGCTCCACACCCAGAGCGGCGTCGTAAACCTCGTCCCAGGTGGTCTCCAGCGGCACGTCCATCGCGGGCCTCTTCGACCGGACGGGCACGTATCCCTTGCCGAAGCGTCGGGCACGCTCGGCCTCGGACACACGCATCCGGTCCGTGATCTCTCGGATCTGCTCGTATTCCAGGAGGCGCCGCACCAGCTCCGCTCGAGGATCCTCGTCCTCGTCCTCCAACGGCCGGGGCAGGAGCATCTGGGCCTTGATGCGCACCAGGGTGGCCGCCATCTCCAGAAACTCGCCCGCCCCGTCCAGATCGTCCGCCGCCAACCCGGCGATGGCCTGGAGGAACTGATCGGTGATGTTGTGGATCGGGATGTCGAGGATGTC
The DNA here is from genome assembly GCA_039587535.1 of Gemmatimonadota bacterium. Lineage (GTDB taxonomy): Bacteria > Gemmatimonadota > Gemmatimonadetes > Longimicrobiales > Gaopeijiaceae > JAWLHJ01. The sequence goes on along the minus strand of JBDHIF010000045.1, from coordinate 18,075 downwards.
GACGTCCTGGGTCCGTATGAGATGGAGCAGGAGGTCGAGCGGACCCTGAAATCGCTCGATCTCGACGACGAGGAACGCCCCGCGCTCGTGGGCGCCTTCCGCGAGGGTCAGATCCATAGGCGTATGAAGCTGTCGGCCAGCCCCTGAAAGTAGAAGACGGGCCAAAGCATGACACGGAACGCCTGCGGTACCAGGAACAGAAGCCCCATGAGAATAAGAAGCCCGTAGCGTCCCATCTCCCTGTAGCGATCACGAACGCCCTGCGGCAGCATGTGATACACCACGTGCGAGCCGTCGAGCGGAGGAATGGGAATGAGGTTGAAGAACGCCAACAGGAGATTGATGATGATTCCGTACTGCAGGCCCAGAAGCGTCAGGTCTCCGACGATCCCGAAGGTCCCACCCGCCATGGCCTCGGCCCTCAGCAGGACGATGGCCGCGAAAACACAGATGACCGTCAACCCCAGATTGGACACGATGCCCGCCAAAGAGACCCTGACATCGCCCCACACCGGGCTCCGATAGCGGGAAGGGTTCACCGGTACGGGCTTGGCCCATCCGAAAAGGATTCCGGCGCCAGAGAAGTGGAGCACGAGCGGCACGAGCACCGATCCCACCGGATCGAGGTGCGGGATGGGGTTCAGCGTGATCCGCCCGAGACGCTCCGCCAGGTCGTCCCCCTCCCGACGTGCTTGCCACGCGTGCGCCACCTCGTGGACCACGATGGAGAAGATCAGCACGGCGATGAGAACGAGGGCTTCCATGAGGGCGGTTGATTGCATGGGCAGTCGGATCTAGCTTTCGTGGCTCACAAGTTGTCGAAAAACCGCTCCACGAGCGACCCATGCCGAACATCAAGAGCGCCAAAAAGCGCATGACCCTCAGCGCGCAGGCCCGGGAGAAGAACCGCGGCGAGCGCGCGCGCATCCGCACCGCCATCAAGCGGGTCCGTCAGGCCACGTCCCGGGACGAAGGATCGGAGCGCCTGCAGAGCGCGGTCGCGCTGCTGGATCGCGCGGCCACGAGGCGCCTGTTCCACCCGAACAGGGTGGCGCGGATCAAGAGCAGTCTGACCCGCCACGTCAACGCGCTGGGATCCTGACCCCACGCGCCCTGGCGCCAGCGACGAAGACATAGACGACCAGACCCGGGCCGCCGGTAGGCAGCCCGGGTCTTTCGTGCGTCCTGACCTCAGGCGGACCAGACGGTCCGCCCGCCGACGATCGTCCGCACCGGCTGGCCGCGAAGCTCCCACCCACCGAAGGGGGTGTTCCGGCTCCGCGACAGGAATGCACCGGCGTCAACCGTCCAAACGGCTTCAGGATCGAAGACGGTGACGTCCGCCACGCTTCCGAGCTCCAGGGTGCCACCGGGAAGCCCGAACGCCCGAGCCGGCTGACAGCTCATCCGGTCCACCATGGTCGCGAGATCGATGACCCCCTCTCCCACCACACGGGTCAGAACGATGCCGAGCGCGGTTTCCAGCCCCACGATCCCGTTGGGGGCATCGGCGAATGCCGCCTCCTTCTCGTCGTAATGGTGCGGCGCGTGGTCGGTGGCGATCGTGTCCAGGGTGCCGTCGGCGAGACCCGCACGCACCGCGTCCACGTCTTCCTGGGTCCTGAGGGGAGGGTTCATCTTGGCCTCGGTTCGGTAGCCCTCCACGGCCTCGTGCGTGAGCACGAGGTGATGAGGTGAGGCCTCTGCCGTGACGTGCACTCCTCGGTCCTTGGCCTGGCGAATCGACTCCACCCCGAAGCGGGTCGAGACGTGTTGGAGGTGGATGTGCCCGCCGGTCAATTCGGCCAGCAACAGATCGCGGACGATGTGGATGTCCTCGGACGCATTGGGCTTGCCACCGAGCCCGAGCCTGGTCGACACGATGCCCTCGTTCATGTGGCCGTCCTGGGACAGCCCCAGGTCCTCGGGGTGGTCGGCCACCGGAATGCCAAACCCCCTGGCGTATTCCAGGGCCAGCCGCATGAGGCCCGAATCCATCACCGGGCTACCGTCATCCGTGATGGCCACGGCACCGGCGTCGATCATCTCTCCGACCAGAGCCAGGCGCTCTCCCGCTCGCCCCACCGAGATACAGCCAACCGGATAAACTCTCGCCTTGCCGGCCTTTCGCCCCTGCGCCAACACGAACCCCACCCCCGCCGGATCGTCGATCGGTGGGTCGGTGTTCGGCATGGCGCACACGGCGGTGAAGCCGCCCGCCGCCGCGGCGGCGGCTCCCGTGGCGATGGTCTCCTTGTGCTCCCCACCAGGCTCGCGCAGGTGCACGTGCACGTCGATGAGGCCGGGCGTCACGACCAAGCCCGCGCAATCCACCACCTCCGCGTCCTCCGGCGCCGCTGATCCGCCGAGCTCGGCCACCTCTCCATCGACGAGCAGCACGTCGGTGACCCGGTCGAGCTCCTGGCTGGGGTCGACCACGCGGCCACCCTTCAGAAGGGTCTTGTCACTCAAGATTCAGCTCCCTGTTTGGCGGATTCCGCCTTCTCCGGGCGGCCACCCGCCAGGAGGTAGAGGACGGCCATCCGCACGGCCACCCCGTTGGTGACCTGATTGAGGATCACGGAGTGCGGCCCGTCGGCGACGTCGGAGTCGATCTCAACGCCGCGGTTCATGGGGCCCGGGTGCAGGACCAGCACATCTCTCTTCGCCGCGTCGAGGCGGGCGCTGGAAACACCCCAAATCCGGTTGTATTCGCGGAGGCTCGGGACGTAGCCTCCCTTCATCCGCTCGAGCTGTAACCGGAGGACATTGAGGACATCGGCCCATTCGATGGCCTCCTCCACCCTCGTCATGACCCGAACACCAAGCTCCTCCGGGGCGACGGGCATCAGCGTGGGCGGGCCGCACACCGCGACTTCCGCGCCCAGCTTCTGCAACCCGTAGATGTTCGAGCGGGCCACCCTGGAGTGCAGGATGTCCCCAACGATGCAGACCTTGAGGCCTTCGAGTCGCCCGAGCCGATCTCGGATGGTAAGGAGGTCCAAGAGCGCCTGTGTGGGGTGCTCATGCCGACCATCGCCCGCGTTCACCACGTTCGACGGAATGCGCTCGGCCAGGAATCGGGCCGCTCCGGACGACGGGTGTCGGATGACCACCATGTCGATGCGCATGGCCTCGAGGTTCTTGGCGGTATCCACCAGAGTCTCACCCTTCGCTACCGAAGAGCCCGTCTGCGAGATATTTACGGTGTCCGCACTCAGGCGCTTCTCGGCGAACTCGAAGGAGATCCGAGTCCGCGTGGACGCCTCGAAGAACAAGTTCACGATGGTCTTCCCGCGCAGGACCGGAACCTTCTTGATACGGCGCTCGGAGATCTCCTTGAAGGGCTCGGCGGTATCGAGGATCCCCAGGATGTCCTCCCGGGAGAGGTCCTCGAGGCCGATGAGGTCCTTGCCCAGATCAATCGGGGGGGCACTCACGCTTTGGGGTCCTCCGGTTCGAGGAGATCGACACCCATGACCCCGTCCACCTCGGGGACGCGCACCTCCACGAGCTGACGCGGTCGTACCTCGAATCGGCGGCCTACGACGTCGGGCTGGATGGGGAGCTCCCGGCCTCCTCGATCCACCAGGACGCAGAGGAGCACCCGGCGGGGCCGGCCCCAATCGTTCAGCTCGTTCAGCGCGGCCCTCACGGTGCGGCCGGTGTAGGCTACGTCGTCCACGATGACGATGGTCTGGTTGTCGATCCCGTCGGGGGGAAGCTCGGAGCCACCGACGACCGGACGAGGCCCGATCTCTGCTAAATCATCCCGGTAGAGGCTGATGTCGATGGAGCCCTCGGCCGGACGACGGCCTTCGGCGGCCTCGATCTCGTCGGCGATCCAGTCGGCGATGTCCGTGCCGCGGCGATGGATCCCCATGAGCACGAGCCCGTCGGTCCCGCCATTCCGCTCCACGATCTCGCGGGCCATGCGCGCCACCGCGCGGCGCACGTCAGCCTCCGTCATGAGATGGATCCGTCTGTCGTCGGGCATAGGCTCCGTCTTTGGTGGTGGCTCGGAAGCGGCGGAAAGTTCGGGCCTCGGTGGCACCGGGTCAACGCAGCGGGCTTGTACCCCCGCCTCGCGCGCCCCATGATTGCGCCGACCCACGCCCCCGTGCGGGCGCCATCCTCCTCGCCACCGACACACTAATGCGTCTGCCCCGGCCGAGCTCGTTCCTGCTCCTCCTACTCGCGGTGATGACCCTCCCGGCGACGCCACTCGCCGGTCAGGAAGTCAGCGAGGTTCCTGGCGTCGTGCTGGGTGGGGTCCCCTTCTCCGTCATGGTCTCCGCACCGGAAGGGGCCACGTACGAGGTCAGGACCCGGACCGGAACGTTGATCTCGTCCGGGTCGGTGGATGGTGAGGGTGTCATCGGCGACCTGGTGGTGCGCTCCGCGGCTGAGCTCCCACTCACTGTCACGGTCGGCCAGGCGGCGCTGGACGTCGATCCGGTCCTGACACCGGCATGGTTCTCGTTGATCCCGCCCGTCATCGCGATCGTGCTCGCGCTTCTGGTGAGGGAGGCGGTGGCGGCCCTGTTCGTGGGGGTCTGGGTCGGGGCCTGGGCCATCGCGGGATGGAACCCGCTCGCCGCGCTCTGGAGGGTCATTGATCAATTCGTCGTGCCCACCCTGGGCGACCTGGATGGAGGACACCCTCAGATCGTGGTGTTCTCACTCCTCCTGGGGGGCATGGTCGGGATCATCTCGCGGAACGGTGGCACGCAGGGGATCGTGGACGCGGCGACCCCTTTCGCCAGGACGCGCAGGCGTGGAAAGATCGCAACCTGGCTCGCAGGGATGGCCATCTTCTTCGACGATTACGCCAACACGCTGATCGTCGGAAACACCATGAGGCCCATTACGGATCGATTGAAGATCAGCCGTGAGAAGCTGGCGTATCTGGTCGATTCAACTGCCGCACCGCTGGCAGCGCTCGTCCCACTGTCTACTTGGGTGGGCTACGAGATCAGCCTCATCGCCGACGGCCTGCGCATCGCGGCCGAGCAGAATCCGGCCATGGCCGATGCGCTCCTAGCTGCGAATCCCTTCACGGTCTTCATCGAGACGATTCCGTACCGCTTCTACCCCCTCCTGGCGCTGTACTTCGCTGCGCTCACGGCGTTCTCCCGCCTGGATTTCGGGCCCATGGCAGCGGCCGAGGCGCGCGCCGCTTCCGGCGGTGGCCTCTACCGGCCGGGCGCTCAGCTGGCGGCCGCCGCGGAGTCGGAGAACGTCGATGCCAAGCCGGGCGTAGAGCCGCGTTGGTGGAACGCCGGCGTTCCGGTGCTCACCGTCATCGTCGTGGTCCTGTTGGGGCTCTACGCCACCGGACGCGCAAGCGTGGGGCCCGACGCTGGCCTGAGCGACGTGTTCGGCGCCGCCGACCCCTTCGCAACCCTCCTTTGGGGCTCCTTGGCCGGCTGCGTCATGGCGATCGCGATGTCCGCCGCGCAGCGCATCCTGACCATCGGCGAAGGGGTGGATGCACTCGTGGGGGGCATGCGTGCCATGATGGTCGCGATGATCATCCTCGTCCTCGCGTGGTCGCTGGGCATGGTCACCGAGGAGCTCAACACGTCACAATATCTGGCTCAGCTGCTCAACGACCGGCTGGCCTTGGAGCTCGTCCCGGTGGTGGTGTTCGTGACGGCCGCCGCCATGTCCTTCGCCACCGGCACGTCCTGGGGGACCATGGCGATCCTCCTCCCCCTGGTGATCCCACTCACGGTGACGCTGGGCGGTTACGACGCGGGCTTCGGTCAATCCGCCGACTATTCCATCCTGCTGGGCTCGATCAGCTCGGTGTTGGCCGGAGCCATCTTCGGTGACCACTGTTCTCCGATCTCCGACACCACGATCCTATCGTCGATGGCCTCGGGCTGCGACCACATCGACCACGTGCGCACCCAGCTTCCGTACGCCCTTCTCGTCGGCGTGGTAGGAATATTCCTCGGCGACATCGGAACGGCCTACGGACTCCCGATCTGGGTGGCCCTGCTTGGAGGCGTCTTCATCCTGTGGGCCGTGCTCCGGCTCACGGGGAGCCGGGTGGAGGACGAACCCGCGAACCCCTGAGCTCCGGGACGAGCCGGCCGACCGGCTCACGCAGGCTCAGGGCCCGCGGAACCGCGCCCGACCCACCCGCTGAAGGAAGGGCTCATCGTCCGTCCCGGGTGCCTCGTTCGCAGCCCAATCGTAGGAGAACAACACGATCCCACCAGCGTCGTGTGTCCGTGCCAGATCGATCTTCTCCAGAGTGCCTTCCAGGCCGTTCAGGTACGCACCCACGCCCGCCCAGGCCCGCTCCCTCATCCCGGCCGCACGACGGACCTCCGAGATCTGTGCTCCGAAGCGGGCGTTGTCCGGCGTGTACGCCATCGGTACGGCCACATCCACCACGCCTTCGGCCAACCACGCCCGCCAGTCCTGGAACCGATGCCGGTAGGCATCCTCGGCGTCCGCGATGACGGCCGCTGACACGACGACCTCGGGGCGGCGGGACTTGACCGCGTGATACACCCTACGGACCAACCCCGTGATCTGCGCTCGCCTGTAGCTGTCCCAGGCCCCTCGGCGGACGTCGACGAAGTCCAGGGCTTCCCGCGCCGTGGCAAAGTGAGCCGGCACGTCCGCGGCGGCCCCGTCCACGCCGGGGTCGATGCCATTCCCGTTGGCAAGCCAGGCACGGAACCGCTCCAGCGCACCCCGGGAGTAATCGAAATCGCCGGACGGAAAGCGGATGTAGTCGAAGTGGATGCCGTCGAGGTCGTAGCGGTCCAGCAGCTCCATCCAGACGTCAAGAACTCGAGCCTGGACCTGAGGATCTGAGGGGCTGGTGTACACGCCTTCCACGGTACCGCGGTTCTCGTCGGCGTAGCGGCGGAGCCCGTCGAAGTACCGAGGGTCGTCGGGCGAGAGTGTAAAGAGATCCTCGGCCAGCGCCCGGGGGACACCGAGCCACTCCGGATGCGCGCGGACGAGGTGATCCGCGCTCCGAGGAGGTCCGGTGGGGCCCCAGACGAGGTGCGTGTTGACCCACGCGTGCACCGCCATGCCGCGACCGGCGAGGGCCAGGGGATCGAATTCCTCCGGAGCGGCGGCGAGCGTCTCACCTCGCGGCTCCAGCGAGGAACGGTAGAACGCGTCGGCACGACCCCGCACCTGCACCACCAGCGTATTGAAGCCAGCCGAGCTGGCCCGGTTCACCATCTCCCGGACCTCGGCCTCGCTCGTCATCGTAGAGCGCACCACCCAGAGCCCCCGCACCTCCGGAAAGACGCGGATCGGCCGGAGGCCAGCGTGCTCCCGATCCGGCGCTCGGTCCATTCGCGTGGAAACGGGCGCTTCCTCGACGGCCGGCGGAGCGGGAGCCGGCGCTCCAGTCGGCCGTGGAGCCCCCACCACCGCACAGCTCGCGGATGCCAAGGCGACCGCGACCGTCAGCCCTTGGCCTAGGCCCCGCGAAGAGGAAGTGTGAGACGGTCTGAGGATCATCGACGCGCGCGGAAGAAGTCTTTCAAGAGCCGAGAGGCGTCCTCTGCCAACACTCCGCCGTCTACGGTGCACCGGTGGTTCAGCCTGGAATCCTGCAAGAGGTTGTCCAGGGAGCCCGCCATGCCCGCCTTGGGGTCCATGGCGGCGAACACCACCCGCGGCACTCTCGCCAGGACGATGGCTCCGGCGCACATGGTGCAAGGCTCCAGGGTAACGTAAAGCGTGCTGTCCAGAAGCCTCCAGTCCCCCTGCGCGCGGGCGGCCGCCCGCAACGCGACGACTTCCGCGTGCGCGGTGGGGTCCGAGTCCCGGATGGTGCGGTTTCCGCCCTCCCCCAACACTCGCCCGTCTCGGACCAACACGGCCCCCACGGGCACCTCCGAGGCTTCGCCCGCCCTTTGGGCGATCTGAAGAGCGCGCTGCATCCAGCGCGCGTCCTCAGCGCCCGGCGTGGACCCCGAGGCAGGGGGCACGAGGACGACCCTTTAGTGGCGGGTCGGTCCGGGAAGCGGGCCGTCGTCCACCCGACGGTAGAATCCGGCGACGCGCCCGAGGAGCCGCACCCGCCGTACGTCCTCGACAGCCACCTCTTCCCCCTTCGGCCCCAGCGACTCCAGCGTCACGCCCTGCCCGTTCTTCCTGACCCGATGGAAGAGCGAGTCGCTTCCAGTTCTCGCGAGCACCACAGCCCCGTCCTGCGCGGCCTCCGCCGTGACTGGTGAGACGAGGATCAGGTCCCCATCCTCCACGCCCAACAACGCCAGAGACGAGCCCCGGGCCCGGACAAAGAAAGAGCCCTCGTCCCCACCCAGGCTCCGATCGATGGATATCGTCTGCGTGGCGTCGGCCCGCGCTGCCTCCGCCGGGTCAGTCGGCACCTCCGAGAAACACGGAACGGCCACAGTGTTCGTGCTCAGGTCCACGCCCAGAATCCTGACACCCCGAGAGCGAGCAGAGTCGCGCTCGAGGTAACCCTTCTCGGCCAACGCGTGCAGGTGCTCCGAAACTGTCTTGGTGCTCTTGATCCCGAACCGACGTCCGATCTCGCGGATCGACGGCTGGTAGGTGTTGGCCCTCAAGTACTGGACCATGAAGTCGAGAATCTTACGCTCGATCTCGTTGAGCGCCTCCGTCTGCGGCAACGCGGACGGGCGTAGACGTTGAGGAATGGGCTCGGAGCGTGCCAAGTTGGACCCTTGGGGGGGATGAGTTGGGAGGGACCCGCCTGTGTCAGGCGGCTATCCTAATGTGGGGCCGGAAACGGCGTCAAGAAAGCACTTTCTTACGAAGAGGGAATATGCTGCAAGCCTCGGTCGATCCGGGATAGCACGCGGGGACGTCCCAGAGCGGCCAGCACGTCGAAGATCCCGGGGCTCGATGCCTGCCCCACGAGGGCCACCCGGAGAGGGTGGATCACCTTGCCGGCCCCGACTTCGAGGACCGACGCCACGCCTCGCACGGGGCCCTCCACGCTGTCCGTGTCCCATGGCTCGACGCCGCCCAGCGCCTCCCGGAGACGGGAGAGAATGTCTCGGGTCGTCTCGGGATTCTTGCCCCAATGCTTCGCGACCGCACCCTCATCGTAGACCACCGGCTCCCTGAGGAAGGGGATGGCCTGCTGGGCGAGATCTTCCAGGGTCCGGGATCGCGGCACAAGGAGGCTCACGATCGCCTCCATCGAAGGAGTATCCGCGAGAAACGTCGGGTCGATCCCTTCCGACGCTGCCAGCCTCCCGCGGATCTCGCCGACGAGTTCGTCCACGGACCTGGCCGCCAGATGCTTCCCATTGAGCCAGGACAGCTTCTCGGCATCGAAGACCGAGCTTTTCTTGAGAACACGATCGAGGCTGAAGGCTTCCACGAGCTCCTCTCGGGTCATGAACTCCCGGTCGTCTCCGGGGCTCCATCCCAACAGGGCCAGGAAGTTGAACATGGCTGCCGGAAGCACACCCTCTTTGGCATAGTCGCCCACAGCCGTGGCACCATGGCGCTTCGACAGGCGCTTCCCGTCGGGTCCGAGGATGAGCGGCACGTGGCCGAACCGGGGCTCGGGCAGCCCCAGCGCCCGATAGAGCAGGACCTGTTTCGGCGTATTGGACAGGTGGTCGTCGCCGCGGATGACGTGGGTGATCCGCATCTCCGCGTCATCGGAGACCACGGCCAGGTTGTATACCGGAGTGCCGTCGCTCCTCAGAATCACGAGGTCGTCGATGTCGTCGTTGCCGAACCGCACCTCACCGTGGACCAGGTCATCGATCACCGTCTCACCGTCCGGGACGCGGAACCGGATCGCGTGCGGTTCGCCGGCCTCCGCCCTCTGCTCAGCCTCTCCGAGGCCGAGTGCGTCGGCCTTCTCGCGGGCGACCCGGCTCGGGTGCATGTTTCTGGCCCTCGCCTCCTCCCGGACCGCTTCCGGATCGGAGAAGTCCCGGTAGGCCCTCCCCTCCTCGAGGAGCCGCAGTGCCGCAGCGCTATGGCGCTCGACCCCTTCGCTCTGGAACACAGGCCCCTCGTCGAAGTCGACCCCGAGCCATCCCAGCCCGTCCAGGATGGCCTGTGTGTGCTCGTCGTTCGAGCGATCACGATCCGTATCCTCGATGCGGAGCGCCAAGACTGCGCCTTCTTTCCGGGCCAACAGCCAGTTGAAGATGGCGGTTCGCGCGCCGCCCACATGAAGGTATCCCGTGGGTGATGGAGCGAAGCGGAGTCGCATCAGAAAGCGTCCAGTCGTTCGGTGAGCAGTTCGCGGGTTCGGCGAGGGTCAGCGGCTCCATGGGTCTTCTTCATCACCTGCCCCATGAAGAGACCCAGGAGGTTCTTGTTCCCCTCCTGGTACTCTCGGACCTTTTCGGGCCACGCGGCCAGCACCTCGTCCACCACCGGACCGAGGGCATCTCGGTCGGCGACCTTTGCAAGGCCCATGTCTCGAACCAGGGATTCGGGGTCGCCGCCGGCGGCCACCATGCGGGCTAGCACGTCCTTGGCCGCCCTTCGGGTCACACGGTCGTCGGCCACCATGGCGGCCAGCCGACCGAGCGCGGCTCCGTCGAACGGAAGCGCCTCCACGGTCCCTTCGTCGAGCAGCCCTCGGAGGTCCGTGACAATCCAGGCGGCGAGGTCGGCCGGGTCGGTGTGCACGTTACATGCCTCCTCGAAGAAGTCCGACGCGCCCCTCGACCCGGTGAGGACATCCGCCTGGTCCACCGGAAGGTCCAACTCGTCCCGGTACCGGTCGAAACGGACGGAGAGCACCGGATCCTCGGCCCGGATCGCCGCCCTGCGCTCACTGACCTTGGGCTTGGATCCGGGGGACAGGCCGGCGGGTGTGCCACTCGGCCGTCTCGCAGATGCCGAGCCCTTCGCGCCCTTGCTTCCGGGCTCGGTCCCCTCTCGACGCTCGAGCCCCTTCTCCCGCGTCTTGGCCCTCGAGGCCCGCTTCCCCCACGAGTCCTTCAGGGGCACGATGCGGTTGAAGACCAGGGCGTCCCCACGCCCGTCCACCGGGTCGCGCCAAAAATAGCCCGTGCGCTCGAACTGGTAGCGTGTATCGGGATCGTCCGAAGCCACGGACGGCTCCACCACGGCGCTCGGGATCACCTTGATCGAGTCGGGATCCAGCATGGCCAGCAGCCCCTCATCGTCCGGCTGCTCCTCTTCGGAGGCTTCCTCGTCGCCCACGGTGGGCGACCGGAAGAGCGGGCCGTACTGCCGAACCTCGGCTTCCAGGGCGTGGGCGGCCGAGACCCACTGGATGGTTCCCTTCACCTTCCGTCCGTCCGGGGTCCCGCCTCCCAGGGTCGCGGGATCGTGGCTGCAGCGGAGCTCCACCACGTTCCCCGCGTGGTCCTTCACGACTTCGTTGCAACGGATCACGCACGCGTACCGCAGACGAACCTCCTCTCCGGGCACGAGGCGCCTGAAGCCCTTGGGCGGGTCTTCGGCGAAGTCGTCGCGCTCGATGTACACCTCTCGAGTGAAGGGCACCTTCCTCGTCCCCTCCTTGCCGACGTCGGGCGGGAAGTAGGGCGCATCGAAATGCTCGACACGGCCCTCCTCGAAATCGGTGATCACCACCTTGATGGGATCGAGCACGGCCATCACGCGCGGCGCCACGGGATTGAGCGACTCCCGCACGGCATAGCTGAACTTGTCGGCATCGACCGTCGAGTTGGTCCGGGCGACACCGATCATGTCCGCGAAGAAGCGTACCGCCTCCGGCGGCACCCCTCTGCGCCGAATCCCCGCCACCGTCGAGAGCCGCGGATCATCCCAACCCGAGACCACACCCGCCTCCACGAGGGGCGCGATGCGACGCTTCGAGAGCACCGCATGTTCCAGGGCCAGCCGAGCGAACTCGTACTGGTGGGGACGAGGCTCCTCGAACCCGACGTTGTCCAGGACCCAGTCGTACAGCTCCCTGTTGTTCTCGAACTCGAGGGTGCAGAGCGAGTGGGTCACGTTCTCGAAGGCGTCCTCGAGGCAGTGGGCGTAGTCGTACAGTGGGTAGATGCACCAGGCGTCGCCCTGCCGGTAATGGTGCGCATGCCGGATCCGGTAGAGCACGGGGTCCCGCATGAGCATATTCGGCGACGCCATGTCGATCTTCGCCCGCAGCACATGCTGACCATCCTTGAACTCCCCGGCACGCATCCGCCGAAAGAGATCCAGGTTGACGTCCACCGTACGGTCGCGGTACGGGCTCTCGACGCCGGCCTCGGTCACGGTCCCCCGCCCCTCCCGGATGGCCTCGGAGGGCTGGGAGTCTACATAAGCGAGCCCCTTCTCGATGAGCACGAGCGCGCATTCATACATCCGCTCGAAGTAGTCCGAAGCGAAGTACAGGTGCTCACCCCAGTCGAAGCCGAGCCAGCGGACGTCGTCCTGGAACTGCAGGACGAAATCCTCGCTCTCCTTCTCGGGGTTGGTGTCGTCGAATCGTAGGTGGCACCGGCCACCGAACTCCTCGGCGATCCCGAAGTTCAGGCAGACCGACTTGGCATGCCCGATGTGCATGTACCCATTGGGCTCCGGAGGGAAGCGGGTGACCACCTTCCCCCCGTGCCGGTCGCGCGCGATGTCCTCACGCACGACCTGCCGGATGAAATCGCTTCCGCCCGGTTTCGTCGCGTCGTTGTGCTCTTCCATAGCCGAAGAAGGTAGCACATGGGGCGCAGCAGGTGGAGCGAATCAGCCCCCGGATCCACCCCCGGGACCTCTCCTCCGCGCACGTCTGGGCTCGGTCGGCTCGTCGTCGCCCGAGCGGCGGGGCGCGGTGGCGGAGGGACGCTCTTCTCGCGACGGCTGGGTCCGCGGCACCGCCGAGCGACCGCCGTCGCTGCCCGGGCGGGTGTACCCCTGCCCTCTAATGATTCGACCCTTGGGCACCCGAGCGCGACCGACGTTGTTCTGGTCCCCGAGCTCGCCGCCGCGACGCTCAATGACCACTACCCCCGGCCGGTACCCCCAGTACCCGGGATACCCGTAACCGGAGCCGTAGAAGAAGGCGGGCACGGTCAGATTGCCGTACCACCCAAAGCCCATCATACGTTGCCGCATGGGCAGGCTCGGGCCGAAGACAAGGGGACGGCGGGCGCCGCGATACGACTGATCGTCTCCCGACGGCGCGCGGTCGACGGCTGCACCCTCGGGATTCACCTGGAACGATTTGGGAAACGACTTCGCCACGACCACGTCGATGACGGACTCCGGCACTCCGGCGTCGGCTAGCGCCTCCAGATCTTGGGCGGTGGGCGTAAATCCCTCCGAGCGGTTGGCCAGCCACGCCTCCACCGCGCCGGCGTCCACGGACGTGGCAGCTTCCCCGACCTCCGTGAAGCCAACACCTCGGTGGGCCACATAGCGGGCGACCCGGGCGGCAGTCTCCATCCCGAATCCGGGATCGCCGACGCCCTCGTCAGCCGCCCGATCCATGCCTACAAGGCGGTAACGCTGCACCCAGGACGTACGCTCCCCATCCACCTCGATGGAGCGCGCATCTACCCATTGATTCGCCGTGACATGGGCGAGGACGCCCGTGCCGGCCTGTTCGACTCCCCCACACGTGTACGAGGTTCGCGTGAAGACCCGGCGTCCGTCATCGGAGAAGGACACCGACTCATCGCCCGCGCAGCCTTCGGCACGAATGGGGCGGGCCACGCGGTCCGCGATTAGGAAGTCGCTGGTGAGGACCTCGCCATCCGAGATCGTGAACATCTCAACGCCCTCGCCGGCGGGCCGTACACAGAGGATACCCTCTTGAGTGGCCTCGTCGATGGTGAGCGGCTCCCAGCACCCCACGAAGGCAGACCAGCGCGGATCGTCGAGCCCTGCCTCACCCTCCGCGGTCGGCACCGCCTGCCAGGCCGACGAAGGGCCAGGCAAGACTAAAGCCAGTCCCATCACGAGGCCAAGCAATTCCGACGTGGACACGCCGCCACGACGCCGAGCCCAACCATGGCTTACGCTTTCCCTGTCGTTCATGACCTTCTCCAGTCTGTCTCGAGTTGGCTCGGCCGTACGGAGCCGGGGCGCTTCAGAACCGTGCTCCGAGTCCCAATGTGAGTTGGAATCCGGAAAGATCCAATGGCTGAAATCCCTCGAACACCGAGCGATCAAGATCACCCCGCGCCCAAATGTAGCGGGCCTGAGGTGTGACGTAGACACCCTTGGTCACTCCGATGTCCACGCCGAAGGAGCCATGGGCCGTGAACGCGGTCCCGCCGTACTCCAGATCCTCCGTGTAGATGGCCAGGGTCCGGGAATCCACCTGATCTCCTTCGCGGGCGAACCGGAAGTGTACCACGCCGGCGCCGACCCCGACGAATGGAGCCACCCGCCCGGGGATCCACACGAACTGTCCGATGCTACGGCCTCGCTCTCTGAGGTAGACCTTGGTACTCACGGTCACCGGAGTCCGCGAGAATGCCACTGTGTGCCGAATGGGGCTCCCGTCCTCCTCGACGAACTCCTGCCATTCGGTGGTGGTTCGGCTCCACGCGTGACCCGCCTCGAGGGCCACATCGACTCTGTCCGACGCCCGAATCGCCAGCTCCCCGCCCACGAAGGGTGCCTGTAGATCGCTGCGGTTCAGGAACACCTCGGCCATGGTCTGGTCGAAGAGGTCGCTCCGGGCGAACGGCCTCGCGTATCCGGCGTGGACTGCGATCGAGAGGGTGGGTGGTTGGAACCTGAAGCCGGGGCCGCCCATCTGAGCCCGCACGGGCGCACCGGGGGCGAGCACGACCCCCACGAGGGCCAGCGCCAACGATCTGGGCGAAAGCCGCGTGCGTGCCAACTCTAACCCTCTTCTCATAGGCCGATTCATTACGTGTGGTACCGAGCGCGGTCGGCAGAGGTCCACGACGTGGTCTGGAGCAAGGAGATGCCGCCGTTGGTTACCAGACTTTCGCGGACCTCAGCTCGCGACCGTAACCTCGGCCGCGCGATGCGAAGCCCGCTCGCGCTCCGGCCCACGGGATCCGGACAGGCCTTCCAGCAGGCCATACACTGCTGGCGTGATGGTGAGGACAAAGATGGTGGAGGACAGCAGCCCCCCGATGAGAACGAGCGCGAGAGCGTCCCAGATGTTCGATCCGGCCGCGTCTCCGAAGATCACCAAGGGCAAAAGGCCCAGCACAGTCGTGATCGTCGTCATCAGGATGGGGCGAACTCGCTCCACCGTCCCGCGAACGATGGCTATCTCCAGGGGGAACTCCGGGTTTTCCCACCGTACTCGGTTCACGTGGTCCACGAGTAGGATGGCGTTGTTGACCACGATCCCCAGCATCATGATGCCACCGATGTAGGCCTCCCGGGTGAACGCGACCCCGGTGTAGAAGAAGATCAGATAGACGCCGATGAGGGCCATGGGCACGGTGAGGATGACGCAGAACGGCCGGAGCAGAGACTCGAAGAGAGCCGCGGTGACCATGTACACCAGCACCAGGGCGACGGCGAGCACCATCCAGATCTGCTCCCGGTCCTCCTCACTGACGAACCAGTTGGTCTCTCCCTCTTGGACCGTGTACCCGGCGGGCACCGCGGTGCCCGCGATGACGGCTTCGTGCACCACGTCTCCCAGGCGTACCGGTCCCCGGAACTCGTAGGCGACCGTCCGCTCGTACTGCTGGTTCTCTCTCCGGATCTGTGCCAGGACCTCCCTCCGCGTCACGCGAACCACGTCTCCGAGGCGGATCCGCCGGCCCGCCGGCGTGGGAATGAGCACCTCGCTCAACGCCAGCACGTCCATGTCCTCGTTCCGGTCCAGCTTCACCTGAACCTGGACCTCCTCCCCGCCCAGCTTCAGGTAGCTGAGCCGCGCGTTTCCGGCCGCAGCCGCGCCGATGCCCTCGACCACATCCTCCACCGTGATGTCGTGGCGTGCCAAACGCTCCCGGTCCACGTCGAGGACGAACTCCGACGCCCGGTCACGCTGGAACCGGCTCGCCGAGGAGTTGGTGTCGACATCCACCACGCGACTCAATCGTGAGAGCCTGGCCCCGATGTCCTCGGCGATGTCCCGAACGCGCTCGAAGTTGTACCCCAACACCTGGATCCCGTAGTTGGGCGGGCTGCCACCACCGCCGTAGAACGACGGTCCGTAGCCGTACACGCGGACTTCGGCACCGGTGAAGGTGTGGCTGAAGGCCACCATTTCTTCCTTGATGACCACCGGAACCGCCGTGTTCTCCAGCGAATCCGGGAACGTGATCTCCATGTACCCCAGAGCGGGCGTCACCCGCGCGGTGAACCGCTCCACCTCGGGCATGCGCGCCACCCTGTCCTCGAAGTACCGGACGAGCTCGTCCGAACGCTCCAGGCTCGAGCCCCGGGGCAGGTTGATGAACACGCTGATGTACGTCTCCCCGGCGAATCCCCCGCCCCACATGGCCCAGCGGCTCACGTATCGGTCGAAGAGCTGGTACGAGCCCCAGAACGCCGCCAGAGTCACCACGATGGCCGGCCAGGGGTGTCGCACCGTGAATCCCACCAGGTCCGCGTAGAAGCGGGCGTACAGGGGAGGCTCGACGGAGGTGCCCGGGGCGTGGGCCGGCGCGGTCTTCCTGCCGGCCAGGATACGGGCCGCCAGGGACGGAATGAACGTAAACGCCACCAGAAGCGAGGCGAGGAGCGTCAGTCCCACCACGATGGCGAGCGGTACGTAGAACACACGCACCTCGCCCTGGAGGTACACGAACGGCACGAACACGATGAGGGTGGTGGCCGTGGAGGCCAGGATGGGCAGCACGACATCCCCTGCGCCACGCTCCGCCGCCACCTCCGGATCCTCACCCCGCTGCTCCCTCCGCCGGTAGACGTTCTCCAGCACCACGATGGCGTTGTCGACGATGAGCCCGAAGCCCATGGCCAATCCCATGAGCGTGAGGAGGTTGAGGGTCAGGCCGCTGAAGTAGATCAGGTTGAGCGCGATGAGCACGCTGAAGGCGATGGTGGCGAACACCAGCCCTGCGGAGGGGACCGACCGCAGGAAGGCGAGCAGCACCAGGAAGATCACCACCGCGCTCACCAGCGCTCGTGTCCGGAGGTCGGCGAACTGCGAGCGGATCTCCTCGCTCTCGTCGGCCTCCAGCGTGTATGCCGCGCTGAAGGGGGCCACACGCTCCAGCTCCGCCATGCGGGCCTTCACCGCGTCGGCCACGCGTACGGTGTTCACCGCGGCCGACTTGTAGACCCGGAAGCCGACCGCCGGGCGTCCCTGGATGCGGCTGAAGGTTCGAGCTTCCTCGAAGGTGTCGTGGACGGTGGCGACGTCCCGGACGCGCACCGGGGTCCCGCCGGCCAGGGTGAGCACGGCATTCCTCACGTCTTCCGCGCTGCCCGGCCGATTCACGATGGTCAGGGTCCTGTCGAGCCCTCCCTCCCGCACCACCCCGGCCTCCCGGACCAGATCGAGGCCGACGATGGCCTCCCGGATGTCGGCGGCGTCCAGCCCGAGAGCGCCCACGGCCTCCGCGTTCAGATCCACCTCCAGCCGCCGCTCCCGCCCCCCGAAGACGTCGATCAGGGCCACGCCGTCCACCTGGCCGAGCTCGGGCGCCACGATGTCGTCCAGGTGCTGCCTGAGGGCTTCCTGCGTGTAGGGCCCGGTGAAGGTGTACTGAAGGAACGGCCGGCTCTGCTCTTCGAATTCCTCCGGCACGTACTGCTGCACCTGAACCGGATCCGCGCCCGGCGGAAGTTGCTCCTCCACGGCGGCCAACCGCTCCGAGAGCTCGAGTCGCGCGAAGTCCATGTCCACGTCCCGCTGGAACTCGACCTGGATGTCGGCCACCCCGGTTCCTTCCTCCTCGGACGACGTCGACACGATGCGCTCCACGCCGCGGACCTGCTGGATGGCGCTCTCGAGCGGCGCCGTCAGGAACGCCTCCAGAGTCTCCGGCGAGGCACCACGCCATGTGGCCCTTACAGTGAGCTGGGGAAGCTCGGTATCCGGCAGGACCTCGATGGGTACGTTCCTCCAGGCGGCCATCCCGAGGAGCGCAACGGAGCCGTAGGCCATGGCTACCGCCACCGGACGGCGCAGGCTCTGGCGGATCATCAGGCGGTCTCTCC
>JBDHIF010000095.1:0-3466 GCA_039587535.1 Gemmatimonadota bacterium | reverse complement strand
TTTTCTTGACAGTACGTCCTTGAGCGCTTGCTCGCGCAGTGTCAGATCCGCCACTGCGGCCTTGAGCCGTCGATTCTCCAGCTCGAGCTCCTTGAGCCGTCGAGCCTCGTTGACATCCATGCCGCCGTACTTCGCTTTCCAGGCGTAGTACGACGCCGTTGAGACACCGTACTCCCGGCATACCTCCTTCACCGGACGGCCCGACTCGACCTCCTGAAGGACCCGGATGATCTCTTCCTCGCTGTACCGCGACTTGCGCATCGTGCTCCTCCTTCTGCAGCCCAATCCGCTCGGAGCTTACTGGGCCGAGTTACGGGGAGCACGTCACAGGAGCAGGCCGGCAGGTTGTTCCATGAGTCGGGCTTTGGTGTGCGCTCCGATCTCGAGTCGGACCTCGTCCTGGCTGCCGCTCTCCCGCTGCAGGTAGCCAAGTATCTCGGAGCGCAGGGCCCGAAGAACCAGGCCGCGCGACGCGTCCGAAGGGTCTAGGTCGTCTTGGACGGATCAGGTCTCCGTTTCAGGCGGGAAGGCCAGCGCAGGCAGCACAGCGGGGCATGGGAGACGAGAGGGCGATGAGTGGTATCCTCGCCTCCAATCCTGCGTCAGGGAGCTGATGAGAGACCCCAATGGGAAACCTCGGATCCAACGACGTGCGGCGGCTCTCGCCACACCGCTTGCGGCAGGTGAGGTTCGTGACGATCAGCCCCGATACGGCGCTCGCCCGGCGGATCGAGCGGATCGGGGGGGGTACGGCGCGTCCTGGTCTGCGAGCGCGACGTGGACACGGCCGAGAACGTTGCCGCCGACGTCTCGACCGTTCTCCTCGCCGACCGTCTGGCGATCGAGCCGTTCGTCATCGAGCACGCCGATCAGGCCCTGGCGCGGTGCGACGACGAGACGGTCGCGCTCTTCGCGCCCAGAGTCTGGGCCTACCTCGACGAGGCCGACAAACAGAGCCCGCGTGCCCTTCAGGCGCGTTACGTGATGAACCGGGACGAGCTCGACGAGCTGGACCGTTCCCTCGGTTGGATAGCGCCGGCGGCCAG
The DNA here is from genome assembly GCA_039587535.1 of Gemmatimonadota bacterium. GTDB lineage: Bacteria > Gemmatimonadota > Gemmatimonadetes > Longimicrobiales > Gaopeijiaceae > JAWLHJ01. The sequence goes on along the minus strand of JBDHIF010000095.1, from coordinate 2,420 downwards.
GTGACCAGCCGCCAGGAGACGCCAATGCGAATGACACCGATGTCTATACCGATCCTCCGTGCCGCGGTCGCTTGTGCGGTCCTCGCTGCCGGCTGCGGCGTCGCCGTCGCTGCCTCCCAAGACGGCACCGGCTGGACCGTCACCCGCCTCGATCTCGAGGTGCGCGTGAGCCAGGAGGAGCCGGCGATGTCGGTGGGCGGCACGCTGCGGGCTCGCCTGGATGCCGGCCGGTCCTTCGGGCCGAGCTTCCGCGTCAACGCCAACGACAGCGGGATCCGCTGGCTGTCTCTCGAGGCGCCGGGCGCGAAGAAGGCCGACCTGAACGACCAGGGCGTCGGCGGGACCCTGGCTCACGTCCGCTTCGAGGAGGCGTTCGTGACAGGCGACGAGCTCGAAGTGAGCTTCGAACTCGAGATGGAGACCGGCGCCAGTCAGCTGATGGCCCGGGAGGACATCGCTCTCGCCTCGTGGATCCACGCCTGGTACCCCAACGCGAGGCAGGACGGCAAGAGGCTCACCGCCCGCACGATGAGCGTTCCCGGCACGACCACCTTTCACCTGCCCGCCGGTTGGATCGCCATCTCCGACGGCAAGCTGATCCGCAGGGAGGTCGGCGAGCAGAAGACCGTGGAGGTCTGGGAGCTGGGAGCCAACGCGGTCGCCCGCAGCTTCGCCGCGGGACCGTTTCGGGCAGCCGAGCGCCAGATCGACAACCGCCAGATCCGGATCTACCTGCTCGAGGAGCACCCCATCACCGCCGACCGGCTGGCCGATCTGCTGATGCGCACGATGGCGGCCCAGGAGGCTCGTCTCGGCGAGTTTCCGTTCGACGGCTACGGCGTCGTCGAGGTCCCCAACGACATCGAGGGCTGGGGCGCCGCCAGCCAGCAGACCTTCATCATGGCCAAGTCCAACAATTTCGAGTTCGAGCACGGCAATGTGCCGCTGTGGGCACACGAGATGGGCCACGCCTGGTGGGGCAACACCGTGGGTACCCGAGGCCCCGGCTCCAAGATGGCCGGCGAGGCCCTGGCCCAGGTCGGTGTGCTGATCGCCCTCGAGGCGCTGGAGGGGCGCGAGGCCGTGGTCGAGTTCCTGGAGTTCAGCCGTAGCGGCTACAGCTCGGCGCAGTGCGCGCGTGGCTACTTCGGATTGGTGGACGACGGCCGGGACCACCCGCTGGCGACGCTGGGCAGCTCATCGCTCACCGCAGGCGAGACCCACAACCTGGCCGACTCGAAGGGCATGTGGGTCTACCACATGCTCTGGCAGCGGCTCGGCGATGAGCTGTTCTTTGGCACCCTTCGGGAGCTGATTGCGGAGTTCGCCGGGCGCAGCATGAGCCTGGACGACGTCCGTCGGGCGTTTGTTGCCGCGGCCCCCGGCCAGGATCTCCAGGCGTTCTTCGCCCAGTGGCTAGACCGCGCCGGTGGAATCGACGTCGACGCGACCTTCACGGCGGGTCCCGGCTCGGTGGATCTGTTGCTGGCCCAGTCGGCCGAGGAGCCGTTCGACTTCGATCTCGAGGTCGAGCTGAAGCTCGCGGACGGATCGTCCCGGCGCGAGCGCGTCGAGGTTCGCGGCCGTGAGACCCGCGCCAGGTTCGAGGTGCCCGGTCAGCTCGTTGACGCCGAGCTGGACCCGGATCGCCTCCTGCTGATGCGGCGCGCGGCCTACGGCGCGATGCCGGAGGTCGAGGGCATCGCGCAGACCGCCGAGTGGCTAAGGCCGGAAACCTATATCGGCGATTACCAGCCTGTCGACAGCCCCCACAGCATAGCGGTGGTCGATGAGAACGGCGCTCTGTGGGTTCGCACCCGCGAGCAGTCGATGCGGCTGTGGCCCGTGGTCGACACGCCTCACCGCTTCCGGGGGACCCAGGGCTGGGTGACCTTCGAGCTCGAAGATGGCCGCGCCACTTTGACCACCTACGAGGTCGACGGCGGCATGACTCTGGAAGCGGTGCGCATCGACTGACGGCCCCTGCCGGCGTGCTCGCTGCCGGGCCGAGCTGCTGGGCCGACCCGCCGAGCTGCTGGCCCGCCTGCCCAGCCTTGGGAGCGGTCCCAGCTCTGGCTTGTGCCTACAAGCTCGTATTAACCGTCTCTGACGGCCTCAGACCGTTCCCGAGGGGTACGGGCAGGGTCTTCGGAGATCGGCGCCGATCCGTACCCGATTCGTGGGTGGCACCGGTCCGAGGCCGGCCAGTACCCAAGTAGGTGCCACCCAAGTAGGTGTTGTGATGACCCGGAAATCAGCGCAGGAAAGAAACGTTGGTGGAGCCGATCGGGATCGAACCGACGACCTCCTGAATACCATTCAGGACGTCAAATCCTGCCAGAGCAAGATTTCCTCTGATTTAAGGCCTATTTTATTGGTTCTTTGCTGGACACCCTTGCCCGAATCTCTTGTGATCTGAG
>JBDHIF010000094.1:0-3496 GCA_039587535.1 Gemmatimonadota bacterium | reverse complement strand
CCGAGCGGCTCCCGCGCCCGACCCAGGTCCCGGAACTCGAAGAACTTCAGCACGGTGATGGTCCCGATGAAGTTGATGAGCGCGTAAACCAGCGCGAGGTCGAGGAACTCGGGGCGGCCGTTCAAATACCCCAACACCGCGATGAGCAGCACGGTCTTCGTGCCGAAGATGTTTACGGCCAGAACACGATCCCATACCGAGGGGCCGATGAGCGCCCTAACCAGGGCGAGACTCATGCTCACCAGCACGCCGGCAGTCGCGACGAAGAACACGGCTAGCTGCCCTCCACCCAGCGCACTCGCCGGATCATGGGGTCGTCGTCATCCGTCCCGAACCCCGTTCCGCGCAACACGTGTACCTCGATGGTGTCTCCGTCGATGGACGTGGTGACGGTTCCAGGCGTGAGCGTGACGGAGTTTCCGAAGATCACGCGGCCCAGGTCCGTCCGGTAAGGGAGCGGGTAGCGCCCCAGCTTGGGATCGATCGGGAGCCGCGGGTCGAGGACGATCCGCGCCATGACGACGTTGGACTTGAAGATCTCCCAGAGCAGCCAGGGGAGATACAGCATGAAGCGGCCGCCGATCTGGAGGGGCAGGCCCTCATGGTCCACCACGTCCATGCGCCGCGCAACGAACACGACGAGCACGCAGGAGATCGCCCCCAGGGTGAGGAGCAGCGGGGTATAGTGCCCCGAGAGGAGAAGCCAGAAACCGTACAGTATCGCACCCAGTCCGAGTGAACGGAGCAAGCTTGACTCCCTGCTGAAGGTTCCAGGCCGACGGGCGCGCGTGTCCCGTGAGGGCGAAAAACGAGCGCGGAATCTACCAGTTGGACTGCGCGCCGTCCACAATCGCCTGGACGAGCAGCTCGATGGCGGCCCTCCGTCCCTCTTCTTCCGGTGCGCCCTCGGCAAAAAGACCCTGCGCGGTTTCGCTATTGGATTCCCAAAGAATCACGTTCTCGATTCGGTCGATGATCTGGACGCGAATGGCGATACGAACCTCACGCTGGAGCACCTGCGCAGGCTGGCCCCGGGCCCCCGCCCGGTAGTTCGGTGCCTGGACCTGATATCGAGTGACAGCCCCTCGGACGACGGCGTCGGCATTGTCGAGCCCGGCCTGCCGCACACCCAGAGCCGACGGGAGATCCTGGACGAGCCGGTCGTAGAGCTCCGTGGCCACCTCGAACCGCTCGGTCTCGTTGTCGAAAGGTTCGACCGCAATGGTACGGACGTGCGGCGGCGGGAAGGAGCCCGCCTGGAACGAGTAGTTGCACGCCCCCATCGTCCCCGCGACGAGGCCCACCGCCAACAGCGCGCGCGCCCGGCGGGGACCCTGTCCGGAGCTAGCCGCGGTCAACGAGACGGATCCCATATCTCTTCGGAGAAGGAGGCGACGGATTCCATGGATTCCCGCACCAAGCTTAGCTCGCGGAAGTCAGTGAGGTGTCTGTAGGTGGCTTCCACGGGCCGGGGGCTGGCTCCCCTGACCACCAGCTCCACCTCCTGCAACACACGGCCGCCCCACAGCACGTCCACCCGCTGAAGCATGGAGCCCGCTACCTCGTAATGGAGCTCCGTACCGTCGGGATACCCATAGCGTAGGCGGATGCTTCCGTTGTCCAAACGGTCTCCGCCGGCGAAGCTCGCACCGGGAGAAGGGCGAACCACGCCCAGGGCGGCCCAGAGCAAATCGGGCGGAGGAAGCATGTCGTCGGGGGCGCCGGGAGGAAGTCGCACCTCGGATTCCACCAACGCCGCCCGCAGCGCGGTCTCTCCGTTGTCCAGAAACAGGTCCAGGCGCGCCCGGGCGGGGGGTGCCACGCGTGCCGCACCCCTGCCCCGCGCTCGCACGCCTCGCTCGTTGGCCCGCCAAGCGAAGACGATCTGGAGCGGCTCACGCAAACGGGTCGCTTCCTCCAGATCCCGAGCCAGCCCAGCGGCGTCGGGCACCGGGGCCACGACCGCCGGCCGACCCGGGACGCACCCTGCCATAAGCACCACCCACATGAAGCCCCGGACGCGCGTGGCGCCGAGCTGTGGATGGGGTCGGTCGTGGGTCATGGACACGATATGTGGGTGGTTCGGAGCGCGCGTCGGAGCTTCATGTGCAAGAGGGTGAGCGTTCCGCGCCAACCTGCCGCCGCGGTGCCTCCACCGTGTTCCAAAGTAGCGCATCACCGACGTTCGGCGGAGCCTGGAATGCTAAGAGTTCACGCGTTGCTGGCGCAGGGTCACACCGACTCCCGGCACGCTTCTCTCAGGGCTCCTGCCCTCCCAGGCCTTCCGGCCTGTCACGGTTCTTGCCTACTTTCGCTGCGTGAATCCCGAGAAACCGGTGTACCTCGCCTCCGATGTCCACTTCGGCGCCATTCCCCGCGCTCAGGAAGAAGCTTTCCTGGGATGGTTGGCTCACGCGGCCGAGCGAGCGGGGCACATCGTGATCAACGGAGACCTCTTCGACTTCTGGTTCGAGTACCGCCAGGGTCCCACTCGGGGCTACGGCGAGCTCCTCATCCTTCTCCGAGAAGTCGTGGACGGGGGCACCCCGGTCACGCTCATGGGCGGTAACCATGACTGGTGGGGCGGACGCTACCTGACCGACGAGGTGGGGGTGGAGTTCCTGCACGGCCCGGTGGTTCGCGACTACGCGGGGCATCGTACGTTCCTGGCCCACGGCGACGGACTGGGTCGGGGCGATTGGGGGTATCGCCTCCTCAAGCCCGTGCTTCAGAGCTCTCTCACGACCCGGACTTTCCGCTGGCTGCCTCCCGCGTGGGGTGATCGGATCGCCGGGCGGGCCTCGCGAACGGAGCGGCGTTTGACGGAGCCCAACGCGCGGCAGCTCGAGCGGGCCACGGCCCTGAGCGCTTGGGCGAAGGATAAGCTCCGGGCGGAACCCGGTCTGGACCTGGTGGTCCTCGGGCACACACACGTGCCTTCGGCCGTCGAAGTGGAGCCCGGTCGATGGTACGTGAACTCGGGCGACTGGGTCTTCCACCGCACGTTCCTCGTGCTTAAGCCAGGCGACCCCCCGCGTCTCACCGAGTGGACAGCCGGTGCCGAGCAACCAGAGGCCCCAGCATGATGCGACCGACATCCGTAGGGTATCATCTGCTTCTCGCGGCATCGGTGACACTCGGGGCGGTGGCACCGGTTCGAGGACAGGAAGTGCCGCCTCAGGCCCCTACCCCTGATTTGGATCTCGGCCCATCGGCGCTCGCTCCCCCTAGCCCAGGAGGCGCCTTCCTGCGCTCCCTCGTGGTGCCCGGTTGGGGCCACGCGGCCATCGGGGCCAGGGGACGAGGGGCGTTCTACGTGGCCACGGAAGCGGGCGCGTGGTACATGCTCATCCGGACGCGACTCCGTCTGTCCGAAGCCCGGGACCATCTCGGCCTGCGAGAGCGCGTGATGCGCTCGACCCTGGCCGAGGAAGGGATCACCGACCCCCAGGAGGTCGAGGCTCGGCTCGAAGCGGACCCCGAGGTGGCCGACGCC
>JBDHIF010000093.1:0-3502 GCA_039587535.1 Gemmatimonadota bacterium | reverse complement strand
AGGGACGGGTGGATCTCATCGAGGTGCTGGTGTACGCCGGCGCCCACGTCGAGGCGACCACGCGGCTCGGCGACTACCGGCCGCTGCATCTGGCGAGTCGGGCCGGCCACGATGGCGCTGTTCAGGCGCTTCTGGACGGTGGCGCGCAGGCGGACGCTCGCACGTCCACCGGTGTCACGGCGCTTCACTACGCGGCCGGGGCGGGGCGCCACGAATCGGTGACTGCGCTCTTGGCGGCCGGAGTCGGCGTGGACGAGCCGGCGGGCGAGAACGACCTGACCCCGCTCATGTGGGCTACGGCCGCGAACCGTCTGGAGGCAGTGCGTACGCTCGTCGCGGCCGGTGCCGATCTGAGCCTCACCAGCCGGGTCGTCGAGGTCCCTGCCCTGGCAGCCGAGGATCGGCCGGCCCGGCAGCGTCGACAGGCGCTCGTCGCCGCTCGTCGAGCGGTGGAGGAAGGCGTTTCCGAGCCCACGGAGGAGTCAGCGGCCCGAGGTCGTCCGACCCCGCCGATACAGGAAGAGGAGCCCGTGGAGGAGGAGTCCGCCGAGGAGGCGCCTGCCGAGGAAGAGCCGGCCGAGGAGGCGGGGGCCGAGCCGCACGCCGAGTCTACGCAGACCGAGGAAGCCACGGAAGCCGCCGACGAGCCCGGAGAGGAGCTCGAGGAGGCTGAAGCCGACGAAGCCCTTGAGGACGAGGCTCCGGCCGAGGAACCCGAGGACGAGGGTGAGCCGGAAGACGAGTCTTCCGAGGAGGAGGAAGAGCGTCCCCTTTCCTACGACGACCTGGTGGGCCGCGAGGGAGGGTTCACTGCCCTCCACTTCGCCGCCCGGGCAGGGTTCGCCGAGGTGTCCGAGGTCCTGCTCGACGCTGGCGCGGAGGTGAACCAAGGGACCGCCGGAGACGGGACGAGCCCTCTGCTCATGTCGCTGATCAACGGCAACTTCGACCTGGGCATGGAGCTTCTCGCGCACGGGGCCGATCCGAACCAGGTGGCGGAGGATGGGGCCGCGCCGCTGTTCACCGTGTTGAACCGGCGCTGGGGTCCAAAGGCCGCGTATCCGCAGCCGCAGATGTTCACCCAGCAGCGCACGGACTACCTGGAGCTGCTCACCGCGCTTCTCGAAGCGGGGGCGGACGTGAACCACAGGACCGGGCGGCACATCTGGTATACGTCCTTCAACTTCGACATGCTCGGCGTGCAGTTCGCCGGGGCCACCGCGTTCTGGCGGGCGGCCTACGCGACCGATGTCGAGGCCATGAAGCTACTGATCTCCTGGGGCGCCGATCCCCACATCCCGACTCGGAAGGTTCCGGTCCGCCGGTTCGTGTTCCGTCCGGAGGACGAGCCCGACGAGGATCCGTCCGGTCTCCCCGAGGTCCCCGTGGGCGGCCCTGCCGTCTACCCCATCCATGCTGCGTCCGGTGTCGGGTACGGCGAAGGGTTCGCCGCGAATCAGCACTCCCACGCGCCGGGCGGCTGGATTCCGGCCGTGCAGTATCTGGTGGAGGAGCTCGGAGCAGACGTGAACGCTCGAGACCTCAACGGATTCTCTGCCGTGCACCACGCGGCGGCCCGAGGGGACAACGACCTCATCCTGTATCTCGTGGAGCAGGGCGCCGACGTCACGACCGTGAGCCGAGGAGGCGAGACGACCGTGGACATGGCCAACGGACCGCGGCAGCGGGTTCAGCCGTTCCCGGAGACCATCGCGCTCTTGGAGAGCCTCGGGGCCGTGAACAACCACAATTGTCAGAGCTGCTGACGATCCTTCCGTTAGCGGGGGACATGGGCACTCCGGTCGCCGGACCCTCGGCGAGGGCATCGGTGTAGGCACGCGTCCAACGCAGGCTTTCGTGGACAGGAGTGCAGGAGATAACAGTATGCCCTACCCGGAGATGATGGTTGCACCGATGCGTCAGGATCTGGTACGCATCGGCTTCACCGAGCTCAAGACACCCGAGGACGTCGAGGAGAACCTCGGCGAGGAGACGCGCACGACCCTGCTCGCCGTCAATTCGGTGTGCGGATGCGCGGCCGCGATGATGCGGCCCGCGGTCTATCTCTCGCTGCAAGGGGAGAAGAAGCCCGAGGTCCTCACCACGGTCTTCGCAGGCCAGGATCTGGAAGCCACCGAAAAGGCGCGTGAGTACATCACCGGGTACCCGCCGTCATCACCCTCCGTGGCGCTCTTCAAGGATGGAGAGCTGGTCTATTTCATGGAGCGGCATCTCATCGAGGGCCGGCACCCAGAGGATATCGCCGCGGACCTGACGAAGGCGTACGAGGAGCACTGCTGATCCATTGTTGACCGGCCCGATGCGGCCGACGAAGGTGCCCCGAGCGGGCCTCCGGTCTTCCCGGGGGCCCGCTTCCTTTTCGCCTTACCCGTGTGTCCCGGACCGGTGACGGGAACCCGTGACGGCTCTGCTGCATTGGGCACGCGGACGCTGAGACTCGCACTTTCGGAAGGGATTCATGGAGCACTACGACGCCATCGTGATCGGGACGGGACAGGCTGGCAAGCCCCTCGCCGGTGCCCTCGGGAAGGCCGGCCGCAGAACAGCCATCATCGAGAAAGGGCGGGTAGGTGGAACCTGCGTGATCGATGGATGCACGCCCACGAAGACGATGGTCGCCAGCGCGCGAGTCGCTCACCTAGCTCGCCGTGCCGCGGATTACGGCGTACGCACCGGCGGCGTTGAGGTGGATCTGAGCGTCGTACGGCGGCGTAAACGGGGTGTGGTGGACGCGTGGAGCTCAGGGGGTGAGAAGGGGCTGGGCCGGATCGAAGCGATCGAACTCGTCTTCGGCACGGCACGGTTCACCGGACCGCGCGTGATCGAGGTCGAGCTCGTCGACGGAGGGATGCGCTCGATGACGGCCGATCAGGTCTTCATCAACACCGGGACCCGAAATCGCGTGCCGGACATCGAGGGTCTCGACAGCGTCCCCTGGCTGGACAACGCCTCGTTGATGGAGCTCGCCGAAGTCCCGGATCATCTCGTGGTCCTCGGAGGCGGATTCATCGGTCTCGAGTTCGCCCAGATGTTCCGCAGGTTCGGGGCGCGGGTGACCGTGATCGAAGCTGCCGATCGGATCGCGCCGCGGGAAGACGACGACGTGCGTGAGGCGCTGCGTCAGATTCTGGAAGAGGACGGCATCGAGTTCCAGTGCGGTACGCTCGCGAGTGAAGTGAGGCAGGCCGGAGGGGGCGTGGAGGTGCGTCTCGGTGACTCGGGCTGGGACGAGGCGGTCTCGGGCTCGCACCTGATGGTCTCGGTAGGCCGCGTCCCGAATGCCGACGATCTCGGGTTGGAGCTCGCTGGGATCGAGCGGACCGAGCGCGGATTCATCCAAGTCGACGACGCGCTTCGCACGACCGCAGACGGCGTGTGGGCGCTCGGGGACGTGAACGGAGGCCCGCCCTTCACCCACATCGCGTACGACGATTATCGGGTGGTGCGCGAGAACGTGCTCGGTGACGGCGGTGCGTCGCGA
>JBDHIF010000015.1:0-61215 GCA_039587535.1 Gemmatimonadota bacterium | reverse complement strand
CATCCAGGGCGGCTACACGACACGCTCGTTCAACGGGACGCTCAGCTTCCGCGAGATCGGTGCCGACTTCAACCCGGAGCTCGGCTTCCTTCCGCGCAGCGGATACCGGTACGGCCAGATCTTCGGGATGACCTACATCCGGCCCGAGAACTTCCTGGGCCTGAGAGAGATCCGTCCGCACACCTCATACTTCGAGTACCGGGACATCGACTCCGACTTCGTCCAGAGCGCTCGGTGGCACGTGGACACCCACTTCGAGTGGCAGGATGGCATGGAGTTTCACCCGGGCTTCAACTGGGTGAAGGAAGGGATCCAGACATCCTACGAGATCCATCCCGGCGTCTTCGTGCCGGCCGGCAACTACGATGGCTGGGAAGCCCAGTGGGTCTTCTACACCGACGAGAGCGCGCGCTTGTCCTTCAACGGGGGTCTGACCGCGGGTCACTTCCTGTCCGGAAGCCGCGTCAATCCCTACGGAACGGTGATCTTCCGCCCCAGCCCGTCGTTCAGCGCGTCGGTCCGGGTCGACCACAACGACGTGGACCTGGATTTGGGTCCAGACGTGCCCGACACCTTCAAGGAGAACGTGCTGGGCCTACGCCTCTCGTACTTCCTCACGCCGAGCATCAGCATCCAGTCGCTGACGCAGTATGCCGACCGGGCGGACATCTGGTCCACGAACGTGCGCTTCAGCTGGCTGGACGACGCAGGGTCGGGCTTGTTCGTGGTGTTCAACCAGGCCAACGGCTTCGACACGCTGTCCCGGGACACGCCGCTCAACCGCTCGTTCGTCATCAAGTACAGCAAGCTGCTGAACGTGGCGCGCTGGTAAGCCTGGCGTGTAGCCCCGGCTCGTACGGCAGCGTGTGGGTCGGGCGGCGCTACGGGAGCGGAGGACTGCCTCGTCAGCCCACCGTGTAGACGTCGCCGCTCTCGGCGATTTTGCGGTCCTCGTAGGGCGCGGCAATGCGGCGGTACAGCTCGAGCTTGGCGCATTCGAGGACACCCATGGCCTCGTTCAAGTGCGCGTAACGGAGTCGGCCGTCCTCTTGACCCAACCGGGCCAGGTATGCATCCACGAGCTTGGTCACCGCGTAGTTCAGCTCACCCGCGTTCCGGGGCTCCCCGCCCTCGTCCAGGTGAGCGCGGGCGTCGGCATCGACGTACGGCATTGGGATCTCCGGCTACGGGTGGAGTGGGTCGTCGGGGGCTTCAGGCGTCCGGGCGCCGGTCCTCGCTGCCGGCCACCAGCTCCTTCAACTTGTCGAATCTCGTCCAAAGCCTCCGGGCACCGGCCAAGGCGCCGAAGACCGCGGTGAGGCCCAGATAGACCGTGACGTTCATGGTCACGATGGCGACCAAGAAACCCATCAGCCAGAGGATCAGCTTTCCCATCGCGTCCTCCGGGGGGTTCGTCGCATGGTCAGTGGCGGGAGCCCCGCAACGGCACTGCTGCACCGCTGCGGGGGCTCTCGGGCCGAAAAGTGCCCTCGCCGCGACTCGAACGCGGGACCTACTGCTTAGGAGGCAGTCGCTCTATCCAACTGAGCTACGAGGGCAAGTGGGACAACTGTAACACCGATAACTCCTTAGGGCATACACGTCGGGTGCGCACCACCTTCGCTTGTGCGCTCTGGGGCAATCATACGGTGCATGCCGTTATACCCTGTCAAATCGTGCTCCCGAGACCCTATGCCGTAACGTCGCCGTGGCACCGTCCACGATCAACCGCCCGGTACCGGGACGACCGGGCGCGTCGGATACAACTACAATGGGCCTTACGCGAACTCGCGCGGAGGCAGGCGCTCTCGGCAGACCTCAACGGCCACCTCGTGGACGCGCTGAGCCTCGTGGGGCCGGATCCCGTTCAGCCCTTGGTCCGTTTACCCGACGCGCATGTCAGAGCGCGATCTTGATCCAGCGTCCCAACCGGCGCCTCCACTCGGAGTACTCGGGCAGGAGCTCCGCCAGGTCATCCGGGTCGTCGAACCACCGGCTCTGGCTCACGATCGAGACCAGGTCCATGTAGGGGACGACGGCCGGCCAGTGCGCGGCCACGAACGCCACCTCACCGTCCATGATCATGCTCCTGTAGTTCTGGTTCTGAGAGCCCATCAACGAGAAGAACACCACACGTTCCTGCGCCTCCTCGTCGAGACGCTCCAGCCAGGTCCGGACCATGTGCCCCCCGACGTCGATTGTGGCTTCGGGCGTACCGCTGAACCCGGATAGGGCCTCCGGTCGCCTCAGCACCTGAGCCGCCCGCTGCTGGACGTACTCGGACATGACGGGCGCCCATTCGGAATCGGACATGAGGCCCTCCCACGCCTCCCGGGAGGCGAAGAAATTCACCTTCATATGGAGCTTTGGCTCGGGCTCGTACTGGAATTCCGAGGGCCCGGGCGGGAGCCCGTCGAGGGCTTGCAGGGCCTCGGCGACGTCGCCGAAGGCATCGTAGACCGATGGTCGAAAATCATACAGGTCCCGCATCCACGGGATCGAGTCCAGAGACGACACCACGGAGTTGAACTTGCCCGCGATGTCGGTGACCTCACGCTGCGGATTGAAAATTCCGACGCGGAGCAGTCCACCCGCCGAGGCAATCTCCTCACCGAGGAGCTCCCTGGACAGGATGAGTCGATAGAGGAGTTCCTGGGCCCGCCCGAGCTGGGCGAACCCCGAGCTCGGGGCATTGTCGTCGGAGGGGGCGATAACAAGGATGCGGCCACCACGCAGGGCGCTTCCCAGGAGCATGGATCCCCAGAAGCTGCTGTTCCAAAGTGAGTCGGGGATCTTCATCACCGAGCCCGGGGGCATCAGGGTGTAGAGGAGGGCCTTGGCGATGTTGATCTGCTTGGGATGGAATCCCGTCTGATTGTGGATCTCCAGGGCACGAACGAGGCCGTCTTGGCCCGCGGCGGCACGGACGCGGGCCGGGTACTCGGGCGCAAGCGGACGGGGTTGGAGGTGGTAGGGGATCTCCTCGTGTGGGATCCCCTGGGTGAGGAGGAGGTCACGAGCGGCCTCCTTCACACCGAGGGCCGCGGGTCCTCGCACGAGCACCGAACGGTCTTCCCACGCGAGGCTAGCGTAATGCTCACCGACGCCAGCACCCGTGTATACCACTTCGCCGCGGTAGGGGTCATCCTCCCCCACGTCGTAGAACGCGATCTTGCGGTGGTCCCGCATCAGGTTATCCGGGAGGCCGAGGACGGGAATGACCCCACGGCTCCAGAAAGACGGATCACCCGGATTGGTGACGGAGACGTGCACCCTGACCAGCTCCCGCAACCAGTCTTCGCCGAACTGCCCTTTCTGCGCCTGAAGGAGCCCTGACTCCTCGATGGCTTCCCGGAGCTCGCTCTGCGCCACAGCGATGGAGTCTTCCCATGCCTCGAAGCCCCGGGGAAGGTCCAGCCGGTGATGGGTGGGATCCTCCAACAGTTCCATCCACAGGCGGGCCCCGTTCACCTGGTAGTACCACTCGTCCAGGAAGATCATGTAGACCGGAAACTTGCCCGTCCGGTCGTAGGCCCGCACACGTGCGGTCATGGCCGCAAGGTACGAGTGGAGCACCTGGCGGTAGCTCATCTCATCCGGGAAGCCGTCGCGGTCGTAGCCCCGGAAGTCGTGGCTCCAGAGCACGTGGTAGTCCTCGGCTTCGTGGATCATTCGGCTGAGCTCGAACTGGAACTGCTCGTTCACGACCCAGGAAACCTGATTGCCCTCCGAGAACGTCTCTCCGACGGCCTTCTCCAAGAGCCGGTCCAGCTCGGTCTGGGTGTCGTGCTCCTCCGGACGGAGCGCATATTGGAGGGGTAGCCAGACGAAGCGCGAGTCGTCCCAGGCCTCGTGGATGGTAGCTCTGTTATCCTCGACGATGTCCAGGATCCCGGTAAACACCCTGAGAACGGTGTCGAACCGTGATTCCGGAATCCCCGACTCGGTGTGGAGCCAGCGCACGAAGATGCCCCGGGCTCGGGCGCCGAAGTCCCGGATGGTGTCTTCCCGCTTCACCTGTCCGAGGAGACGGTCGTAGGGCAGCAGGACCTCGTCGAGGAGGATCCGCCGGGCCTCGGTTGCCGTCTTCATCCCCAGATCATTGACCTGCTCGGGCACAAGCGGCCGACCGCCCACCGCGATGGAGAACGCGTGCTCGAGGGCATCGTGGAATGCGTCCACTTCCTCCGCCGGCGTCCGACCACTCCCGCCGCTCGGGCCGCCCCTGAGGCGCGCACGTAGCTCCATAATCTCCTGTGCGAAGCGCTCGTTCGCCTCCCGTCGGGCGAGACCGTCGTGGTCCACGAACGGGACGATGAAGCGACCTATCCAGTGCGCGGCGTCCCACATCCGCGCGAAGGGTACGTCCAGGCCCAGCCGGGGATCAGGATCGGGAACGGGCTCCGTCCGGGGAACGGTGAGAGGCACATAGCTCCGTCGTGCGCGGGTCTTCCCCATGGGGATGCGCCGTCGGATCGGTACGTCGAGGCCCACGGTGAACGAGTTCTCCCTCGACGGCATGTAATTCACGCGAAGCACACTCCCGTCTCCGAACAACCCTCCGCGACGTATGGGATGATGAACGGACAACAACAGCGTCGGCCCGCCGTCCAGCAGGTTGTAGTCGAGCCCCACGCCGAGCCGCATGTAGGGGCTCACGACTTGGATACGCCCACCGCCGTCGAACGCGGTGTCACGAGTACCGACGTACCCCTCGGCCTGGACGCCCAACAAGCTCGTAACCGGGTTTACGAGATCGCGGTAAGTGCCGACGCGGGCCTCGACTACTGGCTGTCCGTCGCCGCGCTGGAAGTACCATCCCGTCCCGACGCCGGACGAAAACGTGAACGTATGGGGTTGCCCCAGTGACCGGGTCATGCCGCCCTCGCTCGGTGCGCGCAGCTGGCCCGACAACGCGCTCGGCCCACCGGCGAGCGCGAGGCCGACGACGAACGGGAGCCACCTGGAGTAACGCGCGGGAGAGTGTGCACCCCGGACGCCGCCCCTCGTGGGGCTCTTACTAGACTCGAGGGCCAGTCTCCGCCCCCAACAGCACTTCCTTGTCGTGCAGCTCGCTTTCGTCTGGCATCGAGCGACTCCTCTCAGTCCCATCTCACGGGTCGGCCGGTGCGTCCCCGAGTCGGGACCTGGCAGGGTCAACCTGCCCTCCACGTCACCTCTACTTCGAGTCACCAGTTCATCCAAGTAATCGAGAGCTGGAGTACGGTGGCAGTCGAGACCCACACAAAGTAGGGAGCTTGAGCCACCGCTACCCACCGGTAGTGCTTCCAGACCTCCGCTACCAGCCAAACGATGCTGCCCCACACGATCACGATGTCGATCGAGGCCAGCGTGAGGTTCCTCAACCCAAACTGAATCGGCGTGAATATCAAGTTCGCGATGAGATTGACGACGAATGGAGCCGCCACCGACCGAGGGATCTTCTTCCGCGCGGCTTGCACGAAGACGAATCCGAAGGTCACGATCATGATGGGGTAGATGATCTGCCACATGAGCCCGATGAACGCAGGCTCAGGCGTCCAGGCCGGCTTAGCGAGCGAGTCGTACCATTCCATGAAGGTCATCTTGCGCGAGTGCTCCTAGGGGTCATGGACAGCTTTGGGCCGGGCAGGCGTCAGCCGGAAGAAAGAGCTGCCCAGCGGATTAGAAATCTGCTGCCCGACCCGCCAGACGACCAGCGCAACGCATCAAGTCGCTCTTCGGTGGCATGAGCACTTGCTTGTCCCGCGGACAGTGCGATTGGCTGTGGGACACAATCCATCAAGCGTCCTCTCCCGAGAGATGCTTGAACATCACGAAAGCATCCACGAACCCGAGCGACGGATGGCGGAAGGCTCCGGGTAACGTTCCTGCTTTCTCAAATCCCAGCTTCTCCCAAAGAAGGAGCGCGCCGCGGTTCGACGACGCGACCAGGTTGAACTGCATTGCACGGTATCCGCGACGGCGGGCCTCCGCCTGTGAGTGCTCGCACATGGCTGTCGCAAGTCCCTGACCCCGCGCCGGACCCGCCACGACATAGCCGCAGTTACAGACGTGGGACGCAGGTCCATAGCCGTTCGGCCTCAGGTAGTAGGTACCGAGAATCGGCCCACCTTGGACTTCCTCTGCCACAAATACCGACTTCGGAGCGTCGGTCCAGAGACGACGGGCTTCGTCGGGGGAGATCTCCGGCGAGACTCCGTACGTGTCACCGGCCCTGAATACCGGCTTGAGGATCGCCCATACATCCGGCCAATCCTCGGGTCGGAAGCTCCGAATTTGCATCTATCCTGGTGCCATCGACTGTGTGCGAAGTGCGGCCCGCCTAACCTCCCGGAATCCTGCTGCCGCAGGGTCGCGTTTGCCGGAGAGCTAGGCGAGATGCCCTCAAAGGTTCACCGACCGCAGCAATCCCCTGCTCGAATGAGCAGCTCGCTGTAGGGGTCGACGACGATCGGGCGGACGACGACCTCGATCTATGTGCCGACGTTGTCCGAACTGATCTCGCGCAAGGAGTCCGGATCAAGAGCCACAAAGACCAGTACGGCGATCTTGAAACAGCTCGATTTCTGCTACCTCGCGGTCGATCACTTCGAGATTCCGGAGGAAGCCCGCTTCAAGGCTGGCCAGGGCCGCGTCGACGCGAGAATCATCCTGCCCCCCGTCCCGATGAGCGTCGATCCCGAAGGCGAGCAGGATCGCGCCGACGATCACGACGCCTTCGGCGAGAACACGGAGCCCGGGGATCTGGGGCCTCAGAACTCCCCCATCCGCTCGAAAAGCTCAGTGTACCAGCTGGTAACGACGTAGGTCTCGGCTTCAGTTCTTGACGTTGAAGAGTCCTGAGCAGACTGGAGTGAAGTCGAAGTCCACGGCGCCCGCACCCCCGAGAACGCGCGCGCAAATCCGATAGCCCCCGGCCTTGAAGAGTGTCGCGTCGGTGAACTCGGCAAGCGTGCCGTACCCATCGAGGGCCTCGACGGTAAACTCACTGGGCTCTTCGCAACCGTCCGGATCAGTGTCCTCCGGATCACAGAACGTCGCGCCAGCCGGCTCACCCTCGTTACCCCCGACGAACAACTCGATCAACACGAGCTCCATGGGGGTTCCCTCTCCGCTGAGCGCCTGGACCCGAATGGGGGAAAGGGGTTCCCCCGAGACACCGTCTCCGGGCTCGGTCACGAACACCAGACGACCGCCGGTCTTAGCCGCGATCGGAGCGAAGGTGCTGAAGTCGATAGGCGTGCCGCCGGTACCCGATATGCGACGGTCGGAGAAATACGCATGCAGGGGTTGCGGCACAAACGCCCATTCGGCCAAGGCTCGCATGCCCCGAACCGCAGTCTCCAGGAAGGCGGACTGCTGGATGAGACCACCGCGCCAAGTGGGGCAGACCTGCCCGAAGTCATATCCCTGGAGCACGGTTCCTTCCCTCTGGAGTCGCCCGGCGAGCGTGGGCTTGGTATCGTCTCCGTCCTCGTGAGGCGCAAGCACCTCTGCGGCATAGCAGACCCCTACGTGAACGGTACCGTCGGCGGCAAATCCGGGAAGATCCGGGAAGGTATGGAGATCGTAGCCGAGATCTCCGAAGGAGCGTTCCTCCAGCGCCAGCGAGCTCGCCACAGTCGGAGCACCGTGGAAAAGCGTCAGCGAGACACCAGTGGCGCCGGCCCAGCTCGGAGCGGTCGTCGCTAGGCCCCACAACGCATCGTTGTCGAGATCATCGAAGTCGACGAACGACACGACACCCCGGGCGATGATGGACTGCGTGCTCGCACCGCGCACTGAGAAGATCCCGGCATCACCTAGCGCCTCAGAAGACACCGGCGCCGGGGGCAACGCACAAAGACCGGCGTCCAAATCGCACATGTACTCGATTAGCCCGTTGGCGAGCGTTGCGCCCACTGACTCAGAGCCTCCCGTGCCTGCCCCCAACACGGCTTCCATCGTGCGGAGTACCGACCAGGAACCCGCAAGCGCACCCGCGACATCTCCCGATGTGCACAGGGACTCCACATCCCGGAGGGCCTCTGAAGCGGTCCTTTGCTCGGGGTTGGAAAAGTAGGACCGTGCGGTGCGCGTCAGCCCGGCTGTAGAGCACGCCGCCGGCACCCTCGCGAGAGAGGGCTCCGAAGGGGACAGGATCTGACGGGAAGACTCCTGTGTGTCGCTGCACGCGACGGTGAAAAGGGCCGCAGCGATCGCTAGGGTCTGACCGATCTTCATCAAGGTTGTTCGCCTTATCTGGGGAGGGAGGACTTCCCCCGGTGTCGTGGACAGCTAGGAGCCATTGCGCGTAGCCTTCTCGAAGGCCTCGGGACTGACGCCGCCGAGATGACGGTGGCGCCTAGTGCGATTCTAAAGCATCTCCATTTAGTCGTACAGGTCGGCCTTCGCTTCGTTACGAGTTCGATAGATGCTCTTTCGGATCCGTTCCTCAATTCCTAGACGTTCGGCTACCTCCTTCGCCGTGTAGCCCTGCCGCATCGCCTCGTCCTTGAGCTCCGGGGGGTAGATTTGAGAAGTCATCCCATACCTCCTACGGTTGGTCCAGACTTCTAGACTCCTCGCGTCCACCCAGCCGTGCGAACTTCAGTTGCGGTCAATTAAGGCCCAGTAGAGCCTGGAAGTCTTCCTGGGCAGCCAAATCGCGATGGAACCAGGGAACCACGTTCTCCGCGACCGAGGTTCGGTAGCCGACCTGGGCCGAAGGATTCGCGGAAAAGTACAAACCCATCAGTCGGACGGCATCATCCCAATCACCTAACCAGCTGCGTGGGATGCTCTCGAGAAGGGCGAGGTCACGAACCGGGTCGACATCCGACTCGGCCCGGCCGCGCAGAAGAACGTTCCGAGCGGAGTCCGGAAGCTCCGCGCGCACCAGAGCCATGCCCATGAAGTGCATGGCCTGCCGTTGATTGATATCGTGCACCTGTGGAGGACTCATCTCCACGAATCGTTCTGCCAGCTCCCAGGCTGCCGGCACGTCCGGCTGGACGCCAGGGAGCGCATACAGCATGAGCTGACACTGCTGAAACCGGAAGTCATCCGGGAACCGACGGGCTCCTTCCTCACACCACCTACGGCTCTGGCGGTCGTCGCCCAGATCCCACTGACTCCGGGTGAGGCGCCAGAGGATCAGATTCGCGTTCTCGAGGAATGGGTCCGCGTCGTAGGAGTTGCGGGCCGCCATGTAGGCGAGCTGAATATCGCCCTTGTTCGATAGCAGGTGGCTCAGCGACGCCTCGGCCGAGGGCGTCCCCGCAGCCCTCAGCAATTCTTCGGCGGAATGGAATATCTCGTCTGCCTCGTTCTCGTCAGGCACCAGGCCCAACAGGAAGCGCCAGTAGAGGAGAGTGCCCTTGAGTTCCAAGGCCGACGAACTCTCGGGATCCAGAGCGAGAGCGCGCTCGGCATGACCGAGTCCGACGGAAATCCATTCGTCGTACACGGCGCGATCGAACCCACCTAACCGGGATTGGCGATAAGCCAGCCAGCCCCTGCGGGTGACGGGCTCGACCCATGTGGGATCGGCCGTCTCGGCCCTGGCCAGGGTGGAGTCTGCATGCGAAAGGGAGACCGAAGCGGCGTGGATGTCCCCGTGACTCAGGGACTCGTTCGCGCGATCCGCGATGAGGGAGGCTTCCTGGACGAGCTCCCATGCCTCCTGGGACTCGGTTGTCTGCCTCAGGAGGATCCGTCCGAACTCCACGCCAATTCCCCTCCTGAGGAAATCCGCCACCTGAAGCGACAGGGAGTCCTGCAGGTCGAAGAGCTGCTCTCGCGGACGCTCCAGTCTGAGGCTTCCGAGCTGCGTTCCGTCCTTGCCGTCGACGAGCGTGACGCTGACGCGCACCCGGTCGCCCGCGAGTGCGACGGTCCCATCCACCAGGGTGCCCACGCTGAGCACCTTCGAGATGCTGTCCGGACCCGGCCTCGGGGAATTCCGGAAGAGCTGTGACCCATTGCGTGACACCACGGTGAGCGAGTCCACGCTGCTGAGCTCGTCGATGAGCGATTCCGTGAGTCCCGCGGCGAGGAACTCGGCGTCCTCGCCCCCGCCCTGAGCTCCGAAGTAGAGGACGGCCAGACGCCTTGGGTCCTCGTCGGCAGACAGTTCGAGAGGGGCAGCCGTGTCCGGTGCGATCGTCGCCCGAGCGACCATCGCGCTGGTCCCGATGGCGAAAAGCGCGACCCCGGCCAAGAGCCACTTCTCGAGGGGCGGCGCTTTCTGGGCTCCCTTGGCCCCGTGGAACCACGAGACGACGACCGCTCCTGGAATCCCGCACAGGAATAACGTCAACGCCACCCGGTAAACGACCTCCGGGAGCACCGAGCGATCCACGACCTGATCGACGAGTTGCAGGACGACCCACCCACCCGCGGCGTAGGTCAGCAACATCTGAGCGATCCGGCGTTCCTTGAGCTTCTTGAGGTCCACGGCGCTTGGGTGAGTATCCCGTTCGTGGCGACGACGGGCGCCTTCATAAGGGGTCAAGACCACTACATCATCAGGTCAAGTCCCCGCGTGCGCAAGCCATCAGACCGAGGAGCTGCTCCGCTCGCCGGGGCGCCGAGTCGGTCTGCCGGACATGCTAGATCTTGCTGTTCGACGGAGCGATAGGGACACCCACTCGCCGCCCCCGGGCCCGTCCAACGCCTCTTCAGTCCGCCCCTGCCCAGCGACCGACTCAGCATGTGTTCGTCGAACCCTACGAACTCCCCTCCGCCCGCCGGCCGGCGAGGTAGCCCACGCAGTACGCCCGGAGGGTCGCCTCGAGCCGGCTCATGTCCGGTGACGCGTGGAGGCCCGCCTCGCCGCGGTGCCGGAGACCTTCAGCCAGCTTGGCCACAGCGGTGATGACCTCGATCACGTGGGGATCTTCCCGGGCAGCCAACTCGTGGGGATCAACATGAGGATCGTCCCCAATACTCGTGGCCGTCCCTTGCTCGGCGGCATCCTCGAAGGACTCGGCAGGCCCCATAGCCGGCACCGCCTGTCGGATCTCGCTCGCAGGAACTGGCACGGTCTCTCTTTTCCCATGGCCTTCGCCGCGAGGAGGAAATGCGGGCGGCGGGAGTCGGGACGGTTGTCGCTGCTCGGTCATGCACTCGGTGGGCTGACGGGGGAGGCACGTTCAGTGGCCAACATACGCTCGCACCGGCAGCGCGAACAAAGGCCACCGCTCCGGCTAGACCCCCAGGCCTCGGTCAGAGCACGAACTCGATGACCAGGAAGCCGGCCACGAGAAGAACACCGAACGCCGTAGCGAGGATGTCGAAGTATCGATCGATGAACCGTGCGATGGGTGGGCCGAACCGGTAGATGAGCGCAGCCAATACGTAGAATCGCAGCCCTCGACTGAGGACCGATGCGACCACGAACACGAAGAAATTCACAGAGAACACGCCGGCCGACAGCGTGAACACCTTGTAGGGAATGGGGGTGAGGCCGGCGAGGAAGACCGCCCAGAAGTCGTACCGGTCGTAGAGCGCCTGCACTCTGTCGAACGCCTCGGGTGTGACGCCGGGCACGTAGCTGAAGAACCAGCCCTCGGCCACATGCCAGAACCCCGCACCCAGACCGTACCCGATGACACCGCCCACGACCGACGCCAGGGTGGCCAACGCCGCGAACCGAAGCGACCTGCCCGCGGCTCCCAGACACAACGCGATGAGCAACGGATCGGGCGGAATCGGGAAGAAGGAGGACTCCGCCATGGCCAAGACGAAGAGGGCAATCGGGCCGTAGGGAGTCTCCGCCCAGTGCAGTACCCAATCGTAGAGGCGCCGCACCACATTCGGCTTCTTGACCGTCACTCGCTTCCCTCCCCCTTCCAGGCGAACCTTCCGAGAAGCGGGACGAAGGAGCAATCACCGCGCACGATCTCCTCGACGACCTCACCGTCCTCCTTCCGCACCATCACCAGCTCTTGAGCGTCCCTCGAGCCCACCGGGATCAGCATGCGCCCACCCTCAGCCAGCTGATCCGCCAGTGATGACGGCACCGAGGGCGCCGCCGCGGATACCACGATGACGTCGAAGGGCTGGTACTTCCGCCAACCGATGGTGCCGTCCCCGACGAGGAGCGCCACGTTCTTCAGCTGCATCCCGTCCAAGGTCTTCCGGGCCCGACGGGACAGATCCCGCACGCGCTCGACCGAGTACACCCGATCCGCCATGCGAGCCAGCAAGGCGGTCATGTACCCACTCCCAGTCCCGATCTCCAGCACCTTGTCGTCCCGGTCGGGACGCAGAAGAGACAGGTAGTAAGCCTGAAGCGACGGCTGAGACGCCGTTTGCCCGAACCCGATCGGGATGGCGGCGTCCTCGTACGCACGCGGCCACACTCCCTCGGGAAGGAACAGGTGGCGCGGCACCCGGTCGAAGACCTCGAGCACGGCCAGATCGTCGATTCCCCGTTGCCGGATATTCTCGATGAGCTTGCGCCGGTAGCCGACGAAACGGGTATCGTCTACAGGCTCATGTCCCAAGACCGGACCTCCTCGAGAAGACGATAGTTGGTCAGGTCGAGATGGAGCGGCGTCACCGACACGTACCCGTCCTCGACCGCCTGGAAATCCGAATCGCTCGAGCCGCGCCAATGCGCGACTCCGCCTCCGATCCAGAAATACTCCTTCCCCGAAGGGTCCAGGGCGCGGGTAATGCTCTCCGAATAACGCCGACGGCCGAGTGAGGTCACGCGAATACCCTTCACCTCATCCGGAGAGACAGCGGGAAGGTTGATGTTGAAGAGCGTGTCCTCCGGGAAGGGGCGATCCTGGAGGATCCCGGCCAGGATGCGAGCAACGACGTCCTCCCATCCCTCCAGCTCCTCGTATCGATCGCCGGTGTAAGACACCGCCACCGAGGGGATGCCGATGACGGTAGCCTCCATGGCCGCGGCCACGGTTCCCGAATAGAGCACATCCTCACCCATGTTCGGTCCATGGTTAACGCCCGATACGCAGATGTCGGGCCTACCGTCCAAGACTTCGTTCACGGCCAGGATGACACAGTCGGTCGGGGTGCCGTCCACGATCCACGACCCGTCGGTGGAACGCCGCGCCCTGAGCGGATGGTGCAGCGTGAGGGAGTGGCTCGTCGCGCTCTGCTCACGGTCGGGCGCCACCACCGTCACCGATCCCAGGGAACGCGCGGCGGACGCCAATACCCGGATCCCGGTGGCCAGGTACCCGTCGTCGTTGGTGCAAAGGATATTCATGGGCTCGGGGTACCGGTGCGGCGGCGCCGGGTTCCGTCACTCCTCCGGGAGCGCGGTGCCGGGTGTGAGGACATCGCGCAGGCCCTCGAGCTCTTCCTTGAGGCCGGCGAGGACCTCGGGCGACAGCAGCTCGTGGCGCTCCTCTTTCAGGGACCCCTCGGACTTCATCTCCTGGAGCCGCTGCTTCGCGCCCTCGATGGTGTACTTCTGCTCATAGAGGAGATGCTTCACCAGGAGCACGACCTCGATCTCCTTGGCACGATAGACGCGGTTCCCCGCCCGATTCTTGGTCGGGTTGAGCACGTCGAACTGGCTCTCCCAATACCGCAGGACGTGGGGCTTCAGGCCCGTCAGGTCGCAGACCTCGCCGATTGCGTAGTAGACCTTCTTGGCGATGGGCTCGTGGCTCACGACCAGTCCTCCGGCTTCGGGTCTCGACTCATAAGTGCCGCCAACGCTTCGGCGGGGTCCCTTCCCTGGTGAACGATGGCGCGGACTTCCCGGGTGATAGGCATCTCGACGTCGTGACGGTCCGCCAGAGCGCACACGGCCTCGGCGTTGCGGACTCCCTCGGCCACTGCGCTCATGTCGGCGAGGATGGCTTTCAGCGTCTCGCCCTGCCCCAGCCTGTAGCCCACCGTTCGGTTCCGGCTCAGCGACCCGGTACAGGTCAGCACCAGGTCACCCATCCCCGCGAGTCCCGCGAACGTCTGCCGCTGCGCCCCCATGGCGACGCCAAGGCGGGTGATCTCCGCCAGTCCACGGGTCATGAGCGCAGCCAGCGTATTGTGGCCGAACCCCAGCCCTGCGGCCACCCCCGCGGCAAGGGCGATGACATTCTTCAACGCCCCTCCCAACTCGACGCCGACCACGTCTGTGTTGGTGTAGACGCGGAAAGAGCCGGTCTGGAAGAGATGTTGCACCGTGCCTGCGACCTCCTCGGACCGTGCGGCCGCCACGACGGCCGTGGGCATCTCCTGAGCCACTTCCATCGCGAAGCTCGGCCCGGACAGCACCGCGAAACGGGCCGCGACGTCCCCCGCCACCATCTCGTCGACCACCTCGTCCATGCGCTTGAGGGACTCGAGCTCGATGCCCTTGGACGCACTCACCACCATGGCCTCGGCGCCGATCGCCGGCCCTGCCTCGGCCATCACCCTGCGAACGAACTGGGACGGAGAGACGGACACCACCAGCCCGGCGCCTTCGACCGAAGCGGCTATGTCGTTCCGGATCCGGATGGTCGACGGGATCTCGATCCCCTCCAGGTACGGGCTCGTTCCCGTATCGGCCACCTGATCGGCAACCGCGGGATCGTACGACCAGAGATCGACCTCATGGCCCTTCCGGGCCAGCACCATGGCCAAGGCCGTCCCCCAGGCACCGGCACCCAGAACCCCGACCTTCATCGACGCCTCGCTCAAGCCGCCTCCCGCTCGCCGGAGGTCTGACGGAACCGATTCTCCTCGCCGCGAAGCAGGCGCCGGACGTTGGCTCGGTGGGCCCACACGACGAAGACCGCCAGCACCACCGCGAACGCAGTGAGCCCGGCCCCACCCCGGTGGGGGGTCAGCGCGATGAGCACCGGGAGGATCACGGCAGCGCCCAGTGAGCCGAGCGAAACGTACCCGGAAGAGAACGTGAGCACCGCCCACACCACGAAAGAGCCCAGGACCGCCCACGGCGCCAGGCCCAGGAAGACGCCGGCGCTCGTGGCCACACCCTTTCCGCCCTTGAAGCCGACCCAGAAGCTGAACATGTGTCCAAGGATCGCCGCCGCTCCGAACGCCAGGGTCCAACGGAAGTCGGCCCCCACGAGGGGCGCGAGCAGCCCGACCGGGATCCATCCCTTGGCGACATCGAACAGCACCACTGGAACCGCGGCCCGCCACCCGAGGATACGGAATACATTGGTCGCTCCCAGATTCCCCGACCCCTCTTGGCGGAGATCGACGCCATAAAAGGCGCGTCCCACCCAGAAGCTCGTGGGCGTGGCGCCCACGAGGTAGGAAAGGGCCAGGAACAGTGGGATCACGAAGTCTCCTTGCCGCCGCGCAGCTTCAAACGGATCGGCGTGCCCATGAAGCTCCAGGCGTCCCGAAAGCCGTTGTGGAGATACCGAACGTAGTGCGCCGGAACCGCCTTCGGAAAGTTGGAGAAGAGGGCAAAGGTCGGAGGTGCGACATCGACCTGCGTTCCGTAGCGGATCTTCACCGCTGATCCTCGATGGTGCGGGGGCGGCTGCCGCCCCACAAGGCGACGGAGGACCTCGTTGACCTCGTGGGTCTCCACCCGCCGGTACCGCTCCTCCTGAACTTCGAGGATCAGGTCCAGGACCTTCCGGACGCGCTGGCCCGTGAGGGCGGACACGAACACCGTCGGAATCCAGTTCAGGAACGGGACTCTGGCCCTGGCCCGAGCGGTCCACTCGACTGCCGTCATCGTCTCCTTCTCGACCAGGTCCCACTTGTTGGCAAGCAGGATGACCGCCTTCCCAGCGTCCCACGCTGTCTGGATGATCCGGATGTCCTGTGCGTGGATCTCCTCTTCGCTGGCATCCACCAGCGCCACGCACACGTCGGAGTCCATGACCACCCGCTCTGTGCGGAGCGTGCTGTAGTACTCCAGCTGGTCGCTGATTCGGGTCTGCCGCCTGAGTCCGGCCGTATCGACGAGGACCAGAGTCCGACCGTGGTACTGGAGCGGGGTGTCCACCGGATCACGGGTGGTCCCGGCCACGTCCGAGACCACCACCCGGTCCTGTTGCAGGATGCGGTTCACCAGGCTCGATTTGCCAACATTCGGCTTCCCGACCACAGCCACGCGAATCTCGTCCGGGGCCGAGGCCCTGTCCGGCGCGCCAGGCAGAAGATCTAGAAGACGGTCGAGAAGATCGCCTGATCCCTTTCCTGATATGGCACTTACGGGAATCGGCTCACCGATGCCCAGGGACCAGAACTCGAGGTAGCTGTCGTCCCGGGGGAGGTTGTCCAGCTTGTTCACGCCTAGCAAGACTGGCTTTCCAGCCTTGCGCAGCACCTCGGCCAGACGCTCGTCCAGGGTCTGGATCCCCTCCTTCCCGTCCACAAGGAAGAGGATGGCATCGGCCTCCTCGACGGCGGCGAGTGCCTGAGCACGGATGGCACGATCCATCTCGTTATCGCTGCCCTCGACGACCCCGCCCGTGTCCACCACGAAGAAATGGTGCCCAGCCCAGTCGGCTCGGGCGAAGTTGCGGTCCCGCGTGACACCCGGACGATCATGTACGATCGCCTGACGGCGTCCGAGCACCCGATTGAAGAACGTGGATTTCCCGACGTTCGGGCGGCCGACGACGGCCACCACCGGCAAGCGTTGACTCACACGTCCGCCAGCGCGTCGACGAGGTCGTATCCCGTCCGGATCTCCGTGTCTCCCAGCGCGACTCTGAGCTGGTCGAGGGTGAAGTCATCGATGAAGACGTCGTCCTGGTTCAAGGCTTCGGCAGGCAGCACCACCAGGTCCTGAAGCTCGTCGGCAGGGTCCCCTTCAAGCGCGCTCAGGATATCCCGCCCTGCCAGAAGCCCGGCAATGGTGACTGTCTCGCCGAAGTACTCGTTCCGCACGGTGACCACCTCGACGCGAGCTCCCGTGATCTCGGCCAAGCGTGCCGCACGGTCCTGGATGAAAGGCGTCATGGATCGTCCCGTCACCAGCCGGAGGCGGCGGCCCTCCATCCGCGGGATCCGCTCCGCCTCCTGGTCGAAGATATCGACGAAGTGGCGGACCGCGCCGACGCCGTTCTCGTGGAGCGCACCGTCGTCGTAGTAGGCGGCGTCCGGAAGAGCCTGACCAGCGATCAGATACATCTCGTCGGCCGCGTAGCACCAGCCCTCGCCACGCTCCTGGAGCGCGCGCGTCCGAGCCTCGTCGACCTGCGCGATGACGGCTCGCGCCTCCTCGGGCTTCAGCAGCCGGACGGGGCGATTCACGTTGTACCTTGTGAGCCCTACAGGGACCACAGACAAAGACCGCACTGACGGGCCCAATCCCCAGAGGTCCTCGATGGTCCGCTCCAGCGCCTCACCGTCGTTCCACTCCGGACAGAGGACGACCTGGGTATGGACGTCGAGACCACCCTCGATGAGAAAGCGGAGCTGATCCATGATCGTGCCCGCCCTGTCGTTCACCAAGAGACGACGCCTGAGCTCCGGATCCGTGGCGTGAACGCTTACGTACAGGGGGCTCAGGCGTTGATCGACCAACCGCTGGAGCCCTTTGGGGCCGAGATTGGTCAGCGTGACATAGCTGCCGTACGTGAAGGAAAGACGGAAGTCGTCGTCCCGGAGCCAGAGCGTGTTCCGGGCGCCCTGTGGATTGCCGTCGATGAAGCAGAAGACGCACTTGTTCGCGCACTCCCGGATGGTGTCCGGCGCGGGATGGATACCCACGGCGGTTCCCGGGTCACGCTCGATCTCATAGATGACCGTGTCACCCTGGGGGTTCACGGTCTCGAGCTGAAGGTCCGTGTCCGCCAGGAGAAACGTCAGATCGATGCCATCACGAACCCGGGCCCCGTTGATCCGAACCACACGGGTCCCGATCTCGAGGCTCAGCTCCTCGGCAATACTGCCCGACTCGATCTCGGCGATGCGAACCACGGAAGGAACCTGGCACTTCGGGGGATGGATAGACCGAAAAAGCTAACGACGCCGTCCATGGGCTTCAATCTGGCGTTCCGGCGCGGATACCGTCTCTTCCACCGGCCGGGACACACATGCCGCATGTCGCTCCGGGCTCCAGGGCAGCGCCTTGCGATAGGTGGCTGACACCGACTCGGCCATTGACGGACGTGCCCGCATGGCGAAAGCTTCGAGAGGGAACATTTCCGCGGAAGGTGCCTTGAAGGGACGTACATGTAGCAGCCTCCTACGGTCGAGCGCAGCCTTGAGAAAGATGCAGACTCTTCTACATCGGCGTGGTCTGGCGGCCGTGTTGATCACCGTCTTGGCCGCCACTTCGGCCTGTGAACAGGTGGAGCAGGTCCAGGATCACTTTCGGGACATGACACCCCACGAGGCCTACGAGGAGTCGCTGCGGCTGGCGGGTCTCGACAGCACGGCGCTAGGGGCTGCATGGCGTGAGGCAGCCGACGAAGCTCTCTCGACACCGATGGTCATCTCCCTGCCCTTCCAGGAGCAGGGCTACATCGCCCCCGAGGAGCCGGGAGCGATCGGGTATCGAGTGTCGGTGCCCCGCGGACGTAAGCTCACCGCGGAGGTCATGCTGGACAGCGATGAAGGCACCAGGGTGTTCGTGGACTTCTTCCGGGTCGCGGCGGACGAGGACGACCCTGCCCGGCCACTCATCTCGACCGATTCGATCCCTGGCGCATTCGAGCATGAGCCTTGGCGGGCGGGCGACTTCATCCTGCGGCTCCAGCCCGAGCTGCTCCGCGGCGGAGCCTTCACCGTGACCCTCCGGCTCGAGGCTCAGCTGGCCTTCCCCGTGCAAGACCACGGCGTGCCCGCCGTGCAAAGCCGCTTTGGCGTGCCACGCGAGGGAGGACGGCGAGCCCATCACGGGGTCGACATCTTCGCGCCCCGAGGCACGCCGGTCCTGGCGGCGGCGGAAGGGACGGTGAACCGAGTCGAGCTCACGAACTTGGGTGGCAAGGTCGTGTGGCTTCGGGACCCGGTGCGGAGTGCCAACCTCTACTATGCCCATCTCGACAGCCAGGCCGTACGATCTGGGCAGAGGGTCCGCCCGGGAGACACGATCGGATTCGTCGGCAATACCGGTAACGCCATCACGACCCCGCCACACCTCCATTTCGGCATGTATCGGCGCGGTGAGGGACCGGTCGACCCCTTCCCTTTCCTCGAGCCTCCTCGTGGAGAGCTTCCTGAGCTCACAGCGGACGTCACGCTCCTGGGATCATGGGTCAGGGTCCTCGGGGACGGGATCTACCTGCGGGAAGAGCCAGGACGTCGCGGAGCCGTTCTCGCGGAGCTGGAGGAGCACACGCCGGCGCGCGTCCTCGCGAGCGCGGGCGAGTACTTCAGAGTACGGCTGCCGGACGGTGGCAGGGGCTATGTCGCGGCACGTCTGACCGAGCCGCTCGACGAGCCCGTCGCAGCCGAGGCCATGATTCGGCCGGCGGATATCCGCGCCGCGCCGGGCGAGAACGCGGCGGTGGTCGCCACCCTTTCCGCTGGAGAGGAAGTACCGGTCTTGGGACGTTTCGGGTCCTACCTCTTCGTGCGCTCCCCGACCGGGCGCGATGGATGGGTTGGGGTCGACCAGGACTGATCGCCGGCCCGGCACCCCAGTGCACCGACAAAGAAAAAGCCCCGGGTCCTCTCGGACCTCGGGGCTTCTCTTTGCATCCGAACCGGCCCTAGCTCCGGATCGGAAGCAGCCGGCACCACGCGAGCGCGGCAGCGGCGAACTGCGGGACTCAGCCGGCTAGCACGTCAAGCAGTTGTGGTTGTTGATCGCGCCCAGGCTCTCCAGGAGCGCCACGGTGGCCGGGAACGGCGACACGCGCTGGACCGGCCCGTTGGCCATATCCACGGTGGTCTGGCCCCGACGGCTCACCGCCATGATGTCTGCGCCGTGCTCGACGAGGTAGAGAATCATCTCGTTGTCGCCACGGGCCGCCGCATGGTGCACGGCGTTGTATCCATTGTGATCGCGAACGTTGACGTCGACACCCAGCTCCTCCACCAGATACTTGACGGCCGGGAGCCACCCGTTCACCTGATGGCGATGTGCGTTGCCGGCGAATCCCTCCCCGTATCCGACGCCGCTGGCCGCGTGGATCGGATATACGGCCGGCCCGTCCTCCTCCACAGGGGGTAGCCCGGAGGGATCGAGCTGGTTCTCCAGCACCTCGTTCGCCTCGTCGACGGCCTCGAGCAACTGCTCCCGCAGCACGTCGGCCGCGCTCATGGAGAAGATCTCGTCATCGAAGCGGTAGCGGATCTCGTCCGGGAAGTCGTCACGAACGGATCGGAGCACCGCGAACTTCGCCGAGTCGTCGAGCGCCATGAAATCATCGCTCTGGAGCTCCTGCACGTTCTGCTGGCGAAGGAACTCATCCGGCGTGCGACGCTCCCGCGGCGCCGGGGCGCGGGTGGGGACTCCGGGATCGGCTCCATGCTCCACCAGAAGCCGCATCGCCGCCACGTCGGTGGCGTAGGCGGCCCGGAGGAATGCCGTGGATCCGTCCGTGTCGATGAGGCCGCAGTTCCCGTTACCGCAGCCAGTATAGACCATGTACCAGGGATGCAGAGAGATGCGGTTGTTCACATCCGCCCCGGCATCCAGAAGCGCCTGCATCACGTCCAGGTAGCTGGCGTTCTGCCGCTCCCGCTGCTGCGGCTGCGGATACCGGGTCCGCGGCTGCCACTCGACGTTCACAGCCGCCCAAAGAGGCGCCACGCCGTTCAACGTCGACGCCACGTTCGGATCTGCCCCGTGCTCCAGGAAAAGCATGGCCATGTCGAATTGCCCATTCAGCACCGACATGAGCAGGGGGCTGGTTCCGTCCGCCGGGCTCACCAGGTTCGGATCCGCCCCGCCCTCCAGGAGCGCCATCGCGGCCTCATGGTGACCCTGACGCGCCGCGTGCAGCAGTGGCGATAAGCCGCCCTTGGCGGTGATGGTCGGTGGTCCGCGCCGGAACCTCCGACGGTCATCATCATCCTCCTCCTCATCCTCGCCCTCCGGGACGCCGGTCTCGAAAATCTCACGGCCCGCCTTCACCGCGGCTTGAATCTCGCTGGGCGTCGGCTCCCGGGCTCCGTCGTTCGTGAACGCGGCCAGGACCGCATCCCGCCGGTCGTCCGCGGCGCTCATGAGCTCGCTCCACTCGAGGAGATCCCGCACCTCGGTCGTGACGTTCGGGTCGGCACCGCGCTCGATCAGGAGGCGGACCACCGGGGCCCGATTCTCTGCCGCGGCGAAGATCAGAGGGGTCTGCTGCCAGTGACCCTCGGTCGCGTTGGGGTCGGCGCCATGATCCAGAAGCGTCTGGACGACGGCCACGTCACCCGCCGCGGCGGCCATGTGTAATGCGTTGGCCAGCGTCTCGGAGGTCTGGCGGTCGGCGGAGGCTCCGTTGTCCAGGAGCCAACGCACCATACCCTCGTTACCCTCGCGGGCGGCCACATGCAGCGGCACGTAGCCACCGATCCTCGTCGTGGGCTCGAGCAGCGCGCCCGCAGCGCGCAGGATCTCCGCCGTAGCGACGTCATCGCGCTCGGCGGCCCAGTGCATGGCGGTCATCCCGTCACCCTGGGCAGCGTTCACGTCCGCGCCACTGCGAAGCAGCGAGACGATCGCCTCGGCGTCCCCCCGCATGGCCGCATCCGCGACCGGCGACTCAGGGGGACCCGCGGCGATCAGCACGGTGGCGCAAAGCGCCGTCAGAGTGCCGAGGCGTAAACCCAGTCTCATTCTTCCTCCGTGACCGTTCTCAAAGTTGTGAGGCGAGCCCGGCCGTCGCCTGACGACCCGGCCCACCTTCACCGGTGGTTCGACTTCAGCGATGAATCAGATCTGCGCGGTCGCGCCGCGCGGCATGCTCAGAGGGAGCTCACCGGTGCTGTCACCGAAGCTCTCCATGTCGTCCAGACCCATCCGCTGCATCAGGCTCAACATGGCGTTGGCCATCGGCGTGCCGTCACCGGCGCGGAGGTGCAGGTTGCCCTCGAGGACCCCGCCACCGTGGCCCAGGAAGAACAGCGGGCAGCGACGGTGGTTGTGGATGTTCGCGTCCGACATCGGTGAGCCCCACATAACCACGGACTTGTCGAGCAGATTGGTGCCGCCGTCGTCCGTGTTCTTGAGCTTCTCGATGAAGTACGGGAGCATTCCGACCCGATACTGGTTGATCTTGTTGAACTCCAGAATCGCCTCCTCCCGTCCACCGTGGTGCGAAGACGGGTGGAACGGACGGTCGGAGCCACTCTCCGGGAAGGCCCGATTATCGGCGTCGCGTCCGGTCTTGAAGGCGATGACGCGCGTCATGTCGGACTGCAGGGCCAGCACCTGTAGGTCGAACATCACCTCCATGTGCTCACGGAATGAGTCCGGCACACCGGCGGGCGCTTCGGGCATGGCCCGCTCCTCGCCGGAGGTGTTCTGGGCCTCGATCATGTTGATGCGGCGCTCGAGCTCGCGCACGTCCGTCAGGTACTTGTCGATGCGCTGACGGTCCTCGGCACCGAGCTGGCGCTGCACCTGTGCGACCTCACCGGCGATCCAATCGAGGATGCTGCGGCGCGTGGCACGTCGCTCGGCTCGATCCTCCATGGAGGTTCCGCTACCGAACAGCATGTCGAACGCGACCCGCGGGTCCCGGATCATGGGAAGCGGCTCGCTGGGCGACGCCCAGCTGATGGCGTCCGTGTAAGAGCACGAGTAGTTGTACGTGCAGCCACCGGCGGCGTCGAGTTGCTCGATGCAGAACTGCATGGAGGGCAACGGCGTGTCCTGACCGAAGCGGCGGGCATAGATCTGGTCGATCGAAGTACCCACGAACAGGTCAGAGCCCTGCGTCTGCTTGGGATGCGACTGCGTCAGGAAGACGGCGCTGGACCGGAAGTGGTCACCCCCGATCTCCGGCGGCGCGAACGCCTCGGCCATCCGGCAGTCGGTGTTGCTGACGATGGTCAGATAATCCTGATACGGGGTCAGCGAGGTCAGCGCGCTGTCCGGGATGATCTCGAAGTCCCGACCGATCGTCTCGGGAGCCCAGAGAAACTGCTTCTCGGCCCAGACGTTACATCCGGCGAGTCCGTGCACCTCTTCGATGGCGATGAACGGGGTGCGCTCGGCGGCGGCAGCAGCGGCAGCCTTCTCTCCACGGAGCCGACCCGCAGGGACCATCGCATCGAGGAACGGCAGCGCGACCGAGGCGCCCATTCCCCGAAGAAAGGTTCTGCGGTCGAGGTGGCTTCCAGTGATGAATTGCATGTCTTCGATTCTCCTCAACTGAGTGCGCTAGGGACGCTACTGCTACTGACCCGCTTCCGCGGTAACTGTGGGGGCTTGCTTCAGCCTGAAGGCGTCGCTGTTCACGACTCCCACGATAATGGAGGCCATGGGATAAGCCCCATCCTCCTCCGCCTCGTCTACGATGTGCCGGATGGCCGGGTTGTCGAAGTACTCCATGCGGCGGCCCACCGCATACGCCATGAGATTCTCGGTGAACGAGCGCACGAGCGGCAGAGGCCGCTGGAGCAGCGCTACGGTCAGGTCCTGCGGCGTATTGATCGCCGATCCGTCGTAGAACTCGCCACGGGTATCGAGAGGCGCACCGTTCTCACGCACGCGCCACTTCCCGGTCACGTCGAAGTTGTCGAGGGCCAGGCCGATCGGATCGATGAGGCTGTGGCACGAGTTGCACGTGGGGTTCGCCCGGTGCTGCTCCATGCGCTCACGCGTGGTCAGCACACGACCGGTGCTACCCTGCTCCGACGACTCGTCCAGGGTCGGAACGTTTGGCGGCGGCGGCGGGGGTGGTGTGCCCATGAGCACCTCCATGATCCACTTCCCGCGCAAGACCGGAGACGTCCTGTTCGCGAGCGACGTCAGCACCAGCACGCTACCGTGACCGAGCACGCCGGAGCGGCCCGAGCCCTCGGGATACTGGACCATCTGGAAGTCGTCTCCGGCCACGCCTGAGAATCCGTAATGGGCTGCCAAGCGCTCGTTCACGAATGTGTAGTCCGCCGTGAACAGGTCGAGCATGTCACCGTTCGTGTCGACGAGATGGTTGAACAGCATCTCGGTCTCGCGCTGCATGGCATTGGCGAGATTCTCGTCGAAGTTCGGATAGAAGTTGGGGTCCGGGCGGACCCTGTACAGATCCTGGAGACGCAGCCACTGGGCCGCGAATCGGGTGGCGAGTGCGTCCGCGCGCTCGTCCGCCAGCATCCGGCGGGCCTGGCGCTCGAGCTCCTGGGTGTTGGAGAGGCGTCCGTCCCGGGCAACCTGCAGAAGCTCGTCGTCAGGAGGCGTACCCCAGAGGAAGAACGACAGACGAGAGGCGAGATCCGTATCGTTCAGCTCGAAGATCTCTCCAGCTCCGACGTCTTCCGGAGCACGCTCCAGCCGCAGCGTGAAGAACGGGCTCGCCAGTACTGCCTCGAGGGCATCCCGGACACCCCGCTCGAAGCCGCCCTTCTCGACGCCCTCACGGTAGAAGCCGATGAGGCCGGTCATCTCGTTGTCCCGCACCGGACGACGATACGCGTGGGTCGCCAGGTCCTCGATGATCTGACGTGCGCAGGGCTCCTCTTCTTCCTCGCTGACAGGCCGACAGGTGAAGATCCGGCGACGCGTCTCGGTCTCCGAGACCCCCGTGGTTCGAACGGGGCCGACGATCACCATATCGCGGAGATGGGGGAGCGTGGTGATACCACCACCCCCCGCTCCGCCACCGGCCATGGACCAATCGTGCGGCCGCATCAGGTCCTCATACGGCCCCTCCGTCGAGCGGATGAAGGCCGCCGACACCTTGTGCTGGCCGGCCCGCACGAACACCGCCTCGGTGCGCTGAGGAAGCGCGCCACGTCCGTCAGCGCCGCGGCCGATGCTCGTGTATGCCAGTTTGGCCACCTGCTCGCCGTCCACCGAGATGTCCAGATCCTCGAAGGGCGAGTTGTCGCCGGAAGCGAACGTCACCTGGAAGTAGTACTCACCATCAGCCGGGAACGTGTGGTCGACCACGATGCCGCCACGCGTCCCGTAAGGAGCACCGGGCACGTGATCCCAGGGATGCTGGGAGACGTACTCGGAGTTCTTGTAGGCGTGCTCCACACTACCAGCGTCCCGGTCGCCCACCGCCATGCGGCTGATGTCCGCCGCGGCGTTCAGGTAGGACTCGAGGAGCATTGGAGAGATTGCCTGCACGTCGGCGATGTTGTCGAAGCCGGCGCTGATCTGGTCGGCGGGGAGCCACTGCGAAGCGTCCACCTCCAGCCCGAGGAGAGAGCGAATCGCCGCCTCGTACTCGGGCTGGTTCAGCCTCTGGAAAGTCCGGCCGCCCGGCTGAGGGGCCCGCTCGGCCGCCTCGTCGATGACACTCTCAAGCGTCTCGACCAAGATCAACAGGGTGTCGCCGGCCGGCGTCCGGGCTCCCGGAGGAGGCATCATGCCCGCGCGGAGCTTGCGGATCATCCGCTCCGCAGTCTGGGCTTGGTCGGGGGCAGCCTCCACGTCGAAGCCTTCCAGCGAGAGGTTCCCGGTCATCCGACGCTCGCTGTGGCAACGAACACACGTGTTCTCGACCACGTCGTTCAGGTCGGCCGAGGACAGGTCCGTGGCGTGCGACTCAGTCGCGGTGACTTCAGCCACCCCGTTCCCGAACGCGAAATGCCCCGACGAGGTCGTCGTGCCCAGCACCACAAGGGAGGCGCCCAAGACGACTGAGGTGGCGGCGATAGTCTTCATCTAGCTCGACTTATTCGAGGATTGCGTGAGGCAGCCAAAGTGTAGATCCAACATGCATTTCCCCGCAAGAAGAACGGGGTCGGGCCAGGCTCCACTCCTGTCACATATTCAGACAGACTGCTCGGCCGTTTTGTTGAAGCCACAGGTCGGGTCTCGGGAGAGTCCCCTTAGGGTCGAGTTCCCCCATGCCCAAAGGATCGGCGACAAGGAAAGGGTCCGACGGACACAGCTGGCCGTCGGACCCTCCGAGACTGCTTTCCTCAGAGCGGGAGACCGGGCTCGAACCGGCGACCCTCAGCTTGGGAAGCTGATGCTCTACCAACTGAGCTACTCCCGCAACGGGCGGAAATCTAGCACCGGTGATCCGGAGTCAACAACTCGCCCACCCCGCGCGATCGCGGATGTGTCCGGAACGAGAAGCGGGCGGCCCGGGCCCAGCCCGAACCGCCCGCCAATCGACTCCGGAGCCGCGTATGGTCAGCCGATCGTCAGGTCGTAACCGTACCCACCCACCTGTTCGGATGACTCGAACTCCACCTCGAAGAGGTCGCTCACTTCTGGCGAGCCGACCTGGAGGGCGTGCTCCACGGTACCCAACGGCGTCCCGTTGAAGTCGTAGAAGGTGAACGTCAGCGTCACCGCCGTCCCCTCACTCAGGTTCTGGTTGTTGACCGTACCGGTCACGCGGGCGCCGCCAGACCCGTACCGCTGCATCTGAAGCTCGTCCACGCTCACGTCCATCTCATCGATCTGCTGGACGATCTCTCCGGCCCGCTGTCCGTCACCCGTCTGATTCACGGCCTGGGCAAAGATCAACAATCCGTTCCGGCTGTTGGGATCCAGCTCCAGCCAACGTTCGGCGACCGCGGGTACCTCCGCATAGGCGGAATCGATCTGCAGGGACCGAGCCCACATCTCCAAACCGTCTCGGTCCGTCGGGTTCTCCCCGACGGCACGACCGAAGGCCTCGGCGGCCTGCTCGTACACCGCGCCCTGGTAGAAGCCGATGCCGATGCGGTAGAAGTCCGCCGCGCCGAGGCTCGGGTCGTTGAGGAGCCTGTCGTACGTCTCCAGCGCCGCGGCCTCGTCACCCGTCTGCATCTGGGTGGCGGCAAGGTTCATCGCCACGTCAACATTGCCCGGGTCCTCGGCGAGGATCTGGGCGAAGACCTGCGATGCCTCCTCATATCGGCCAGCGTTCGAAAGAATCTGGGCGCGGAGCACCGGGAGGGTCTCCCCCTGCGAACGCCAGTCGGCGACGGTCTCGGCGTCGTACTCGTCCTCACTCACCCCCGCGATGATCTCCTCGGCCCGGTCGAGGGCCTCGAGCGCCGGCTCGGCCTGCTGTAGCTGGCCGTAGAGCTGAGCGGCGGTGATGAAGCCTTCCGGACGGCTCGTGAAGATCGCATTCGCGTCATCGAGGAGGACGACGGCGCCTTCGTAGTCGTTCTGGCTCAGGAGGGGCATGGCCTCGTTGTAGAGCTCGATCCACGTCTGCTCCCGCAGCTGCATGTCCTCGAACTCGTAGAGCGGATAAAGCTCGGCAGCCCGGTCGAAGTGCGCCCCAGCCTGCTGATACTCACCCAAGCCGAGGCTCGCTAGCGCCGCGAGGCGATGCCCGAGCGGGTTGTCCGGATTCGCCGCGACCTCCGCCTCGGCGGCTGTGAGCGCCTGGCGATACAGCCCCTCGGCCGCCGTCGGAACACCAGCATTCTCTGCGTCCTCCAGCAGCTGCTCGGCCTGATCGGTGTTGGCCGTCTCGCTGGGGGGAACACCCTGACCGCCAAGCTCGGCCATCGCGTCCTGCAGAGACGCACCACCTCCGCCTCCGCCTCCGCCCGAGGCGCAGCCGGTGAGACCGAGACCGAGAGCCACTGTCAGGACGAGTCCTTTGCGGATCTTCATCCTTGGAACCTCCATTAGGTCATGTTTTGGGGGGAAGACTGGGTAACTTAGAAGGCCGCCGGAACGACGCCAAGGTCCCTTGTCTCGCTTCACCCGTAGCTCGATGCAAGGACCTTGCCTATCTACCGCCCGAGATACGTAAGGATCCTGTTCGCCAGCGCCTCGGAGAACCCGGGCACACGGGCGATCTCGTCGGACGTCGCCTCCCGGACCCCCTTCAGGGACCCGAAACGCCGGAGAAGCGTGGCCTGCCGCTTGGGGCCGACACCGGGGATGTTGGACAAGTCGCTCCGAAGCGTCCGGCGACTCCGGAGCTTCCGGTTGTAGCGCACGGCGAAGCGGTGCGCCTCGTTACGAATCCGCTGGAGGACGTGTAGGGCCCGGTCCCGCCGGTCGAGAGCCACCGGTTCCGAGCGTCCCGGCAGGAAGACCTCCTCCTCCCGCTTCGCCAGGGCTGCCACGGCCACGTCCTGGAGCCCCAGATCGGCCAGGGCCGCGACGGCCGCCGAGAGCTGTCCCTTGCCGCCGTCGATCACAGCCAGGTCGGGGACCGGGCCTTGCCGCTCGATACAGCGCCGGAAGTATCTGCCCACCGCTTCCTCCATCGAGCGGTAGTCGTCGTTCCCCCACTCACCCCGGATCTTCATGTGGCGATACATCGAGCGCTTCGGCTCTCCGTTCTCGAACACCACGGCGCTGGCCACCGTATCCACGCCCTGGATGTGCGATACGTCGAAGCAGACCATCAGGCGAGGCACCACCTTGAGGTCCAGCTCTTCCTGGAGGCTGAACAGGGCGTCATCCGCGCGATCCGCGGCATACGCCAGGGCCGTGACACGATCCTCGAGCAACTGACGCGCGTTCTGTGCCGCGAGCCCCACGAGGCGGCGCTTCTCACCCCGCAACGGGATCCGGAGCCGCACGGACCTTCCCGCGGCCTCGGAAAGCACCGACTCCATGACCTCACGATCCTCGAAATCCGACGGGAGGAGCACCTCGCGCGGAAGATCGGCCGTCGCCACGCTCCCGCCCCCGAGGTAGTAGCGGGACATGAGCGATCCGAGCAGCTCCTCGTCCGAAGCATCCTCCAGCTCGGCGAAACGCTGGGCATCTCGCCCAAGGAGGAGTCCGGAGCGGACGCGCAGGACAGCACCCGCGCCCAAGGCGCCGTCCCTCGCGAGCCCCACGACATCGAAATCGCCACCGCGCGTCCGCTGGACACGCTGCTCACTCGCGATGGCGTCGAGCCCCGCCAGGACGTCCCGGAGGTTGGCGGCCCGCTCGAACTCGAGCTCCCGAGATGCGTCTGCCATCCGCCGTTCCACGTGGGCACGGATGTCCTCGGTGTCGCCATCCAGGATCCGCACGATCTCCTCGATCATGCCCCGGTAATCCTCTCGGCTCTGCAGCCCGACGCACGGAGCCTTGCATCGTCCGATGTGATAGTCCAAACAGGGTCGATCCGGAGCGTCCCGCGGCAGGTCGTACCGACACGAGCGAACGGTGTGGAGGCGCTTGATGACCTCCAGAGCCTGTCGCATGGGTCCTACCGACGTGTACGGCCCAAAGTACCGCCCGCCGTCGTTCACGACTCGGCGGGTGACGAAGACCCGGGGGAACGGCTCCTGCACGGTCACCTTGATGTAGGGATACTGCTTGTCGTCCCGCAGCAGGATGTTGAAGCGCGGCCGGTGCTCCTTGATGAGGTTCGCCTCGAGGATGAGGGCCTCCGCCTCCGACCCGACGACGATGGTGTCCAGCGCATCTACGTGGCGCATGAGCTCCCGGTTCTTAGCGCTCAGATCCGCGGATCGCTGGAAATAGCTCCTCACCCGGGGGCGAAGTGACTTTGCCTTCCCTACGTAGAGCACCCTGCCCCGGTCGTCCTTGAAGAGATACACCCCGGGCTTTGTAGACAGCCGAACCAAGCCCTCGACGTCGACCGGCACGCGGC
The DNA here is from genome assembly GCA_039587535.1 of Gemmatimonadota bacterium. GTDB lineage: Bacteria > Gemmatimonadota > Gemmatimonadetes > Longimicrobiales > Gaopeijiaceae > JAWLHJ01. The sequence goes on along the minus strand of JBDHIF010000015.1, from coordinate 31,687 downwards.
TACCGTTCCTCCGCTCCCGCCGCCCCGTCGACGCCACGACGCGGTCGGCGCACGCCCGCAACCGCCAGGTAGACCAACCCGGCGGGCACCAGGATCAGGACGGCTGCAACCACCGGGTGCGGCGCATCGACCAGTCCCTGCAAGAGGACGGCCGTGGCCGCGGCCAGGGCGGCTCCCAGTGAGAAGCGCACGATGGGCCCCGTGCCGGGGCCGTGGGGGCCGACCTTCCGGCCCAGGGATCGCCGAAGGAGCACGAACTCGATCCAGGCTCCCAGCGTAGCACCCAAGGCCAAACCCGCGGCGCCCAGGCGGAGGCCCTGGAAGCCCACCCGGTCGAGCGGCAGCATGAAGGCGATGCCCGCGGCCGTGGAAAGGGCAACGCGCGCGTACGCCACGCGTGCCGGTGTTCGTGCGTCTCGCAGCGCGTAGAAGGCCGAGGAGAGGACCCGGGAGGCGGCAGAGGCTGGAAGGCCCATGGCGTAAGCACCGAGCACGGCCCAGGTGACCAACGTCTCGGCGGTCCCGAATTGTCCGGTCTGATAGAGCGCCGCGATGACCACATCGCCCATGGCGACGTACAGGATCGCGGACGGTATCAAGAAATACGAAACGCGTCGGAGCGCGTTCGACACCCGCCCGGCCACCACTCTTTCCGCCTCGCCTCGCGCCCGCGAGAGCTCCGGGAGCTCCGAGGCGGCGATGCTCATCCCGAAGAGAGAGATCGGGAGCACGTAGAAGGTCTGCGCGTACCCCAACACGGCGACGGCGCCCGATGCCAGCCTCCCGGCCAGAATGAGGTCGATCCAGCCGCTCACGTTCACCACGCCCCTCGCGGCCACGACAGGCACGAAATTGGCGACGGCTTCCCGAACCCCGGGGACGCCGAATGAGACCGACGGCACGAGGCCCCGAACGTGTCTGAAGAGAAAAGGAAGCTGCCACCCGAGCTGGAGGACGCCGCCCGCGAGCGCCCCCCACGCCAACGCGACCACTAGGCTCCGCCCCTCCAATCCGAGGCTCAGCGCGCCGCCCAACATGGCCGTGATCATGGCCACGTTCCAGAACGCGGGCGCCACGTACGAGACGAAGAAGCGGCGGTGGCTGTTGAGGATGCCCAGCGCCCACGCGGACAGGACGAGGATGCCCGTCATCGGGAACAGAATGCGGATGAGCGTCACCGTGAGCTCCTGCTTGTCCGCATCCCACCTGGCGAAGAAGAGCTGCACGAGAATCGGAGCGACCGCCCAACCCACCAACACGACGACGGCAGCCACGACGGTGAGGATCCCCAGCGCGGCCCCAGCGAAGCGGCCGGCCTCCTCCTCACGACCTTGATCGATCATCTCGGAGTAGACGGGAATCAAAGACGCGGAAAGCGTCCCCTCGCCCAGGAGATTCTGTACGACGTTGGGCGTTCTGAGCGCGGCCCTCCACGCGTCCGCGAAGTCGCTGGACCCGAAGAAGTACGCGAAGACGCGGTCCCGCACGAGCCCGAAGACTCGGCTGACGAGAATGCCCCCGCCGACCCTTGCCGCGCCTCGCCCGCTGCCGTGCGACGCGTCGGCCTCCTGGCTACGCTCCTTCGTCACCGGCCGGGAGGTGCTTCTCCTCCCCGGAGTCGCGCTCCTCGAGCAGCTTCTGCAGGAAGCGACCTTCGTCGTCCAGTCGCTCGACTTCCGCCGCCAGGCGCTCGAGCTCGGACTCGAGATATGCCAAACGCTCGGAGCTGACGTCCGCACCACTACCGTGCAGGCCCTTCCTTTCCAGTCGAGAGGCGAGGGCTCTCCCCACCTGCGAGTCGAGGACGATCGCCAGGAGCGGAATAAGGACGACGAGAACGAGGATCAGCTGGAGGAACATTAGCCGAAGTTGACGGGGCGGGACGGGGAAGACAACCGAGAGCGCCCGCGCCGCAGCCCCCTCGCTTGCGTCATCGGAGCTCCACCTCGAAGCGGGCGTGGAGCGCGTCGAGGAACCCGACTCCGTAACGCGCCAGAAAGTAGAACACGTTGTGCACTCGCTCCGCGGGCTTGCCGCCCGGGTATAGGTGGACCCGCGCCTTCTCGAGCTGAGAAAGCGCGATCTCCGATTCACGCTTCACCGCCTGGGTGACCTTGCGCTCCAGGTCGTCGAGGGCGGCGAAGGTCTGACTCCTCACGTGCTGGACCGGTCCTTTCAGCGTGGGATCGAGAGGCCGTGTGACGGATTGAAGCTCCGCGACCCCCTTGGCCACGCTGCCCCGCATTTTGCCCAGCGCCGCGCGGACGTCGTGGGGCATTTCGTCCCGTGCGATCGCCCCTGCGAGCTCGTGAAAGGGTTGCTCGAGCTGGCTGATCTCCAAGTCGAACTTGTCCAGCACCTTTCGGACCTTCGACTCCACCGTGGTCGCCGCCCAACGCGGGAACACCACCGGCATCCCGATCCCATGGGACTCGAAATAGTCCCCGAGCTGGGCGAAGTACGCCATCTCACCCGGTCCGCCGACATACGCCAGGGCCGGAAAGACCGCGCTTTCCACCACCGGGCGCAGAAGGACGTTCGGAGACAGCACCCGTGGATCCTTCTCGAAGCGACGCCGGATATCGCCCTCCGTAACCACGGCCCCGGAGCCGCGGAGACGGTATTCGCCGTTCTCCCGGTAAAGCCGCTCTCGTCCCGCGTCACCCTCGAGAAAGAGGTTCACTCCACCCTCGAGAATGGGCACCTGCAGATCATAGCCGCCCGCGTCCAGACGGCTCGCGGTCTCGGTGAGGACGCGCTCCGACGCTGCGGACCGGGAAAGCTCTTCCAGGAGGATGGGACCCGAAGCACGCTTGACCGCCCCATTGGCGGCGTCGGTGACGTACAGCCCGAAACGGCCGAGGAGTGCCCGCATCAGCGTGGCGTACCCCTCCGGAAGCGTGCCGCCTTCGCGGAACGCAGACCGCAGGAGGGTCTTCAGCTCTGCCGTGAAGTCCGACTCCGGAAGACATCGGATGAACGTGTCCAACCGGTCTTCGATCGAGTCGTCGAAGCAAATTCTGTGGAGGGGCGGGGAGCGGCCCGGATCCGGGGCCTCGAGCTCGATATGCCGTAGCTCGTTGTCCAGGTCCACGATGTCGACGTGATTGGCCTCCGCCCAGTCGTGGTCATCCGAGGCCACCCAGAAGACCGGAAGCACGGGACGTCCCAGGGCCGATTCCAGCGCCTCGGCCAGCCGCACCGCCGTGAGCGCCTTGTGTATCCCATACAACGGACCGCCGAAGAGCCCGGGCTGTTGTCCTGTAGTGACCACCAGCCCGCCCTCTTCCACCCAGCGGTGAAGGCGATCGGGATCGGCTCCCCCGGGCGCTGTGAGCGCGTCCGCCGCCAACCTCCGAGCATCACGATCGAAACGCCCGTCGATCTCCTGGGCCTTCGCCCGGAAGCGCTCCAGGTCGTCGAACTGCCCCCCGAAGAATGAGGTAGCCGGCTCTTGCCCCTGCAGGTAATCGCGGACCAATGGGGCACCGTCAGGGCGCCGCACCGCGATCTCGACGTCCGGAACCTCCACGTCGGAAGGCGTACTCTGCATCACGTCAGCCTTTGTGATAGGGCTCTCCTCGGGCGATGGTGCCCGCACGATAGAGTTGTTCGGCCAGGAAGAGTCTCGCCATGTCGTGAGGCAAAGTCATGGGCGACAGCGAAAGTCGTCTTGTCGCTCTCGCGAGTAATTCGTCCCCGAGGCCGAAGGCCCCGCCGATCACGAAGCTCACGCCCGGCGAGCCGCGAACGGCCTGGCCGGTCAGGAACCGGCTGAGGGTCACCGAGCTCATGCCCTTCCCCTCCCGCGTCAGCGCGACCAGCTCCAAACCTTCGGGCACCCGGGACAGGATCCGTTCCGCCTCGGCGCGCTTCACGCGCTCGGGGTCGGGCCGCCCACCTTTCGCGCCCTCGGCGACGTCGGTGACCGCCAGCTTCCAGTACCGGGCGGCTCGCGCCTCATAGTCCGCCACGGCAGGGGCCAATAGACCGCGACATCGACCGACGACGATCACCTCGATTCTCACCGGGATGCTCCCACAAGCTGGTCCAGCGCCCTCCGCACACGGTCCTCGTCCCAGTCCCAACGGATCCGCGCCTCCAGAACCCTCGTGCTGTCGGGCACCCAGCCGAACGCCGCCAGCTTCACCGCGTCCTTCTCCGTGGTGACGAGCGTTCTTCCGTGCGCTTCGCCCAGCAGTGCCCGTAGCTCTTCGTCGGAATAGCCATGATGGTCCGGGAATTCCCGCAGCCGCACGTCGGTTCCCGGCAACATGCCACGCACGGCTTGAAGAAACGCGTCGGGTGATGCAACGGACGCCAGGGCCAAGACAGGACCCTCGGGCTCGGAGGCTGGCGCCCCCGAGATGTCCAGCCACCCGTGCGGCGCCAGCACCGCCCCGGCCGAGGGCAGATTCCCCATGACCATGCGTGCGCGCCGCTCCAGGGCCCGGGCCTGCGCCACACCCGCGCTACGCCGGGTCACGACGAGAACGTCGGCTCGCCCGAGCGCGCGGGCGGGCTCCCGGTAGCGGCCCCACGGCAACACCCTGCCCGGAAAAGCGTGCTCCGCTGCGACCAGAACCAGGTCCAGGTCTCTCGGCGCGGCACGGTGTTGGAACCCGTCGTCCATCACGACGACCTCCGCGCCCTCGGTCCGAGCCTGTTCCAGAAGTGGACGTCGCTCCCGACCCGCGTATACCGGCACGTCGGGGTGCCACCGACGGTGCAGCAACACCTCGTCCCGCCCGTATCCGCTCAGCACCACGGCGCACCGAGCCCCCACCCCAACCAAGTGGTCGACGACCCAGCGGGTCACAGGCGTCTTCCCCGTGCCCCCTACCGCCAGATTGCCCACAGACACCACGTGCAGACCCGGTACAGGGAGCGGCGGACGTCGATCCCAGATGAGGTTTCGTGCCGCGGTGGCGGCTCTCCAGACCAGAGAGACGGGAGCGGTCAGGACGGGAAGCATCCGCGCCACCCCCTTCGCCTGGCCGTCCCAGGACGCGCGCACGCCGTCGGTGAGGCTCACGCTTCCCCGCGCTCCCGGGTCGGCCACCCACCGGGGTTCAGGCGTTCCGTGCACGTGTTGAGCTCCGCACCGATCTCGCGGGCCATCCGCTCCAGGTCCTCGCGGGACGCGTCTCTCGGGACGAACCGCGGTGCCAGGTATTCGATCGTGATGCGGGCCAGCGGCTTCGGGACCAGGAATCCGTCCCAGCTGCCGAAATGCCAACCTGAGCTTGATCCGACGGCGAGCGGCACGACCGGCGCACCGGTCATCTGCGCGGCAGCGAGCGCACCCGACTTGAAGACGCCATACGGGCCCCGAGGTCCGTCCGGCGTAAGCGCCAGGTCGTGCCCCTCGCGAGCCGCTCGCACCAATCCCTTGAGTCCCTTCGTGGCGCCCCGGGAGCTCGAGCCCCGGACGGTACCGAACCCGTGCCGCTCGATGACCCTCGTGACGTACTCGCCGTCCCCATGCTCACTCACGAGCACGACGATCCCCTCTCCCCGGTGGTAGTGGATGAGGGGAAGGAGCTGTCCGTGCCAGAAAGTGAACACCACGGGCTGCCCCTGCTCTCTGAACCGCCGATAATGCGCCTCGCCGACGCGCGTGGCACGGGTCGTGAGAAAGAGGGCGCCCACCAGCCCAGTGCCGACCACACCGGCAGCCTCGTACTTCAGGCCGCTCACGCCCTTCCCTCCAGAAGTTCGACGGCGAGGTCGGCCACCCGTTCCGAGGCACCCGGGGTACCCAAAGCCGCTCGCACACCGGCCAACCCTTCGAGCTGCCTCCGTCGTTGCGCACCGTCGGGCGCCATCAGGGGGGCCACCGCGGCCGCCAAGCGCTCCGGCACCACGTCGTCCTGGAGAAGCTCCGGCACGACCCGATCTCCGGCCACCAGGTTGGCCAAGGCCACATGCTCGACCCGAACCACCCGCCGCGCGACCTCCCAGGTGATTCTGCTGGTACGGTAGGCGACCACGAACGGCGTGTCCTCGAGAGCCGCTTCCAACGTGGAGGTTCCAGACTTCACGATCGCGGCTCGAGCGTGACGAAGGAGGCCGCGCGCATCGTCCACCAGGGGTATTTCTAGGTCTTGGTAGAGGTCCCGCGGCACCGTCGACCCCCGGGCGATGACCGGTTGCACGTCGATACCGCGCGCCCGCAATCGCTCGGCGGCTCCCAAGAACGGCTTCAGATGCCGCTGCACCTCTTGAGCGCGCGAGCCGGGGAATAGCCCGAGCACTGGGCGAGCGTCCAACCCCCACCGGGCCCGGAAAGCGTCCTCTGTCGACAAGTCGTCGGGTCGCTCCAGAAGCGGGTGTCCGACGAACGAGACGCGGGCGCCTGCGGCACGGAGGAGCTCGACCTCGAAGGGAAGAATGACGGCCACGTGCCGCGTGATCTCGGCAAGCTTTCGCGCTCGCCCGGTGCGCCATGCCCAAACCTGTGGGGCGATATACCACAGAACCGGAATTCCCAGCCCATGCGCGTAGCGCGCGATGCGCATGTTGAATCCGGGATAGTCGATGGGAATGACGAGGTCCACCGCCTCGTCCTCCAGATGAGCCCGTAGGTCACGCTCGAGTTTCTGAAAGAAGCCGATACGGCGGGCGACCTCGACGAAGCCCATGACCGCGAGGTCATCGAGACCCGCACGCGAACGGACGCCCTCAGCTCCCATGAGGGGGCCCCCGAGCCCGCTCAGCTGCGCGTTCGGCATGCGGGCCTTCAGCGCCCGCGCCAGAGCGGCGCCGTGGTGGTCTCCCGACGGCTCGCCGGCAAGAAGGGCGATCCGCGGAGGTCCTGGACGCCCTTCCGTCAGAAGCGCCAGCCCAGGAACCAGATCACCAGGCCGGTGAGGACGAGGAGCGCCAGCAACCTTCCCGCGGCCATCCCCTTCCGGGCCTCAATCCACTCCTTCTTTCGTCTACGGCGTACGCGAATCAACGACATGAGCCTCGATCCTCTGCTGAATGGTCAGCGTGACTGCGAGGGCATCCCTCCCCTCCGCCCCCGATACGGCCGGTGGGCGCGCACCGAGAATCGCATCCCGAAAGCTCTCCAGCTCCCGCGCCAGTGGCTCCCCGGAGGTTCCGACCAGGGGAATCCGCTCATGCATCTCTGCGAGGTTCTCCGCCCGGGGTGCCTTCGGAAGCTCCCTCCCCGACAAACCGGGCAATTCCTCTTTGAGACGCAAGAACTCTCCCGTCCCCGCGGCCAGGTCCAGGCTCACATATCCCGAGCGCTGGAAAATCCTGAGCTTGCGCATCCGCTCCAGGGAAACCCGGCTAGCCGTAAGGTTCGCCACGGCGCCCCCCTCGAACGTGAGTCTCGCGTTCGCGATGTCGACGTTCGCTGAGAGGACCGGCACCCCCACTGCCGCGATCTCAATGATAGGCCTACCCACCAGGCACATCACCAGGTCCACGTCGTGGATCATGAGATCCAACACCACCGCCACGTCGGTGCTACGCGGCGAAAAGGGAGCCATCCGGTGAGACTCGATGAACAAAGGGTCTTCGATGTGCTCCATGGCCGCCGTGACAACGGGATTGAAACGCTCCACATGCCCGACCTGAATCACGGCTCCAGACTGCTCGGCCGCCACCAGTATCCGGTCGGCTTCCGCAAGGCTCGCCGCCAACGGCTTCTCCACCAGGACATGCACGCCCCGGGACAGGGCCTGGCAAGCCACGGATTCGTGGTCCGAAGTGGGCACTGCGACAACCAACGCGTCCGAAGCCTCGATGAGGGCCGTCAACGTGGCATGGGCTGTCACGCCGAAGGCCTCCGCCACCTCCGCCGCCCGGTCCGGTCGAGCGTCGAAGACACCGGCCGGGGTCACGCCCGGAAGCTCGGCCAGCAGTCGAGCGTGGTGATATCCCAGCGAGCCTACCCCCACGACTCCGATCCGAGGGTTCGCCATCATGGGTGTGGGGTCACCTGGGCGTTCGGAATTCATTCCCGGCTAGCTAGATGGGAGACGACGCTAGACCGTTACGCCTCGCTCACTCGCACGAATGAACGAGAGGAGGTGTCGGACCTCGGGCAAGCTCTCCGTGGCCGCCTCCTCTGCCTTGGCGAGGGCTCGCGTCAGCCCCAGGCTGGACTGGAACAGCGTACGGTACGTCTGCTTGAGAGCCTTCCGAACCTCCTCGGAGAACCCCCGACGTTCCAGGCCGACCGAGTTCAGGCCGAACAGCTTGGGAGGATTGCCCGCGGCGCGGCAGTACGGTGGCACATCCTGTGAGATCCGGGATCCGCCCCCGACGAACGCGTGCGCTCCGATCCGCACGAACTGGTGAATAGGCGTGAGTCCGCCCACGATCACCCAGTCTTCGATCAGGACGTGGCCCGCCATGTTCACCGAGTTCGCGATGACCACGTGATTTCCGAGCTCACAGTCGTGCGCCACATGGGCGTAAGCCATGAGGAGGCAGTCACTCCCCACGACGGTGCGCCCGGAAGCGGAGGTGCCACGGTTCAAGGTGGCGAACTCGCGGATAACCGTGCGGTCCCCGACCTCCAAGGTGGTCCGCTCGCCCTGGAACTTCAGATCTTGCGGATCCGTGCCCAAGACTGCGCCGTTCGCGATACGGCAGTCCTCCCCGAGGGTTGTGTCACGTTCTATGGTAACGCGCGGTCCGATCTCCGTCCCGTCGCCGATCCGCACCCGGGGCCCCACGATGGCCCACGGGCCGACGACGACCCCTTCGCCAAGCTCGGCGTCCTGGTCCACGAGGGCCGTGGGATGGATCTTGGTCTCACCACGCGTGCCGACCGCAATGTTGCTCATGTGTCAACGATCCTTGCCATGAACTCGGCCTCGGCGACGACCTGGCCGTCGACGAATCCCAGCCCTTTCATTTTGCAGGTCCTTCTCCGGTACTGAACGATCTCGAGCTCGAATACCAGCGTGTCCCCGGGGGTGACCGGTCGACGCCATTTCACGTTATCCATGGTCATGAAATACACGACCTTGCTTTCCGGCTCCTCGACTTCCTCCATGAGGAGCAGGCCTCCCACCTGCGCCATGGCCTCGACGATGAGGACCCCCGGCATGATGGGGTGCCCCGGATAGTGCCCTTGAAAGAACGGCTCGTTGATGGTGACGTTCTTGATGCCCACGATCCGCTTGCCACGTTCGTACTGGGTGATCCGGTCCACAAGGAGCATCGGATATCGGTGCGGCAGGTACTCCATGATCTTGGTCACGTCGACCACGGACTCCCTTCCGGAAGCCGTGGCCTGCGCCCGGATCGCCCTGGCCAGGGCGATGTTCCCGGCATGGCTCGGCCGTTCCGCCACGATCTGTGCGCCCAGGTGGCACCCCAGAAGCGCGAGGTCTCCCACCATGTCACCGACCTTGTGGCGGAGAAACTCGTCCGGAAAGCGCAGTCCACCTTCGTTCATCACGCCATCGTCGTCCAGCACGACCGAGTTCTCCAACGAAGAACCTTGGGCCAGGCCCCTCGATCGAAGCATTTCTGCGTCGGCAAGGAAGCCGAACGTCCGAGCCGCAGCGAGCTCGGATTGAAAGCACTCCTCCGAGATTTCGAAAGATCCATACTGCCGTCCGATAGCGGCATGGTCGAACTCGATCGTGGCAGAGATCCGGAGGTCGGCCAGGGGCACCGCCACGTAGGACTGACCCTCCGATCCCGAGACGGAGATGGGCTCGGTCACAGTGACTGTGCTGCGGGGCCGATCCTGTTCCGTGGGCTCCGCCTCTCTCAGCACCGCGAGGAAGTCCTGAAACGAGCCGTCTCGGATCGGCGCCTCGGGGCCATCCAGGTCGATGAGGAGATTCGTGAGCCCCAGAGCCGTGACACTGGCCATGACGTGCTCGACGGTGTGGACCTTGGCATCTCCCGCGGCCAGCGTGGTGCCCAACTCAGTGTCCACGACGTGGTCGAGGTCTGCGAGCACCACCGGGTCCCCCTCCAGATCCACCCTCCGGAAACGAACGCCAGAATCCGGATCGGCCGGATGGAAGGTGAGGCTTGCCTCGGCGCCCGAATGGACGCCGCACCCACGGAGGGTCACAGAACGGCCGATGGTGCGCTGGCTGAGGGCGCTCATGCGAATCGTCTCGAGTGCTCGGGGCCACGGTGAACGGCGTTCACTCTTCGCGAATTCGCAGGGGAAGTTAACAGGATCACTCGCGGGGAGTAGGGAATCCGCACGATCTCGGCCACCGGGAGGACCCTCACGGGTTGTCCTCCTCCCCTACCTCTCCCGACCCAACCTCCCCTTCCTGCTCCTTCCGCAGGCTCCGTATCTCGGCCTCCAGCGCTTCGACACGCGCATTGAGCTTCGGTAGGCGTCCCAGGTGGGCCTGCCGGCGCAACTCCTGGCGGTGTGGGCGGGCGGGATGCCCCGACACCGTCTCCTCGGCGGGAATGTCCCGAAAAACCTTTGTAGCCACCGCCACGCGCGCGCCGTCGCCGACATCCAGGTGCCCGATGAGCCCCGACTGACCTCCGAGCCATACGCCGGATCCGATGCGCGTCGAGCCGGCGATGCCCACCAGTGCCGCGGCGAGCGAATGGGGGCCGAGCGTCACGTTGTGCGCGATCTGAACCAGGTTGTCGATCTTAACGCCCGACCCGATCACCGTGTCACCGATGGATCCACGGTCGATGGTGGTGTTGGCTCCGATCTCCACGTCGTCTCCAATGACGCACCCCCCGACCTGTGGCACCTTGTGATGAGCCCCTTCCCTGAACGTGTAACCGAACCCATCGGATCCGATGCGAGTTCCGGAGTGGACCACGACCCGGTCGCCGATCTCCACGCCTGGATATACGACCACCTGGGGATGGATGTGACACCCAGTCCCAAGGGTTGCCTTCGTACCCACCACCACATGCGCCTCGATCCGTGTGTCGTCACCGACGTGCACACCGTCTCCCAGAACCGCGTAGGCGCCTACGGCGACGCCCTCCCCGAGGCGGACCCCGGTGCCGAACACCGCGGTCGGGTGGATCTCAGGCAAAAAGGGCTCACCCTCAGGGTGTAGCCGCTCCAACACCGCTGCCACGGCGGCCCGGGGATCGTCCACCACGATACGGGTGGCGTGGTCAGGAAGCGCGTCGGCGAGCTCGGTGGTCACCAGAATCGCGCCTGCGGTGCAGTCCGCAGCGAAGCGGGCGTAGCGCCTGCTCGACAGCAGGCCGAGCTCATTCGGCCCGGCCTGCTCTAGTGGCCGGAGTCGCCTGACACGGGCGGCCCCATCGCCCTGCCACCGCCCGCCGACCAGATCCGCCACCTCTCTGACGCTGGGCCAATCGTGCTCAGGATCGCTCTTCCCCCTCTCCGTCATGGCGCTCCTCCGAATTCGAGCGCGCGTGCCACCTCCGGGCACGCGCACGCTCTGCCATCCCTCTTCATGAAAGAGGGGCTCCGGCGCGTCGTCGTGCGCCATGAGCCCCCCTGTATCATCTCCGCTGCGCCGGTCGGTTACCGGTCGTCGCCTCCGGGCGTCGCCGGTGTGCCACTCAAACGGGCGATGACTTCCTCGGTCACGTCAAGAGCAGGATCAGCCGACACGATGGACCCCGCCGCCACGTCGAGGATCAGGGCGTAACCGCCTTCCTCCCGCATCTGCTCGATGATCTCGGTGATCTCGTCCATGACAGGCTGGACCAGCTCCGCACGGCGGCGAGCGGCCCGTTCCTGGAGGGCAGCAGCACGCTGCTGGTATTCCTCAACCCGCGTCTGAATCTGGAGCTCACGATTCTGCCGAGCCTCCGGAGACAGCGTCAGCTGCTGCTGCTGATACTGCTCCTCCATGCTGCGGATCTCGTCCTCCAGCTGCTGAATCTCTTGCTGATATCCCTGCATTTCGGTGTCGAACTGCGCCTGGGCGTCGGCTGCCCCGGGAGCCGCGTTCATCACCTCCTGCGAGTTGAGATACGCGATCCTGAGCGCCTGCGCTTCGGCCTGGCCGGCCCCGGCAAGGAGCATGAAGGCCAGCACGGTGAGCGCGAACGGGATGCGTCGCATGATTTCACTCCCTCTGTGTGAGCTGCCGCCGCTCCCGGGCCGCTTCGAGCGGCGCGATGCTGAAGCCGGGACGGCCAATTTGCGTGGTTCCTAATCCGGAATGGCCGGCATGTTCCCGTGTTCCGCTCATTACGGGGGCACGGGTGACACAGCCGAACAATCTAGTAGATCCTGCGCGACTCCGCGCCGTCGGGGCCCAAGCCCTCCTGGGAGGCTACCTCGAGCCCCGCACGAAGCGCTCTAGAAGCCCGGCCCCATGCGGAAGTGGAACTGCCACCCGGGGGTGGGCTTGTCAAAGCCGTAGGCGTAGTCGAGCCCGATCGGCCCGAACGGCGTCACGATCTGAAGACCCACACCGGCACCTCGGAAGAGACGGCTGGGATCGACGTCCGCCGGGTTTCGCCACACGTTTCCGGCATCGAAGAAGAATCCCATCCCGAACTGCCCCGAGAGCCGAATGGCGTACTCCGCCGTGAGGCTGAAGAACGCGTTACCCAGCCGGTCGATGTCCTCGATGTCGGAGTTCGCTTCTGTGAAGTAGCCCCTCGGGGTGATGCCGGTCTCCTCGTACCCGCGGAGACTCTGACCGAACTGCACCCCACCCATCCAGAATCGGTCGAACGGGAACGCGTCGGCGTTCCCGAACACCGTTCCACCCCGAAGGGTCAGCCCCAAGGCGAGCCGCACTCCGCTCGTCGGGTTCGCGTCGTCGCCGCCGAGCCGGCCTGCGGGAACCCACCAGCTACCGTCCGCCAAGACCCGGGTGAAGTCCCCGTCACCCCCCAACACGCCACCATTCACCTCCACGTTCACATTCTGGCGGGAGCCGGTGGTGGGGAAGAGCGGATGATCGAGGGTTTGCCTCGTCACGCCCAACGTGAGCTGGCTCTGTACGCCAGGAGGAAGCCCGAAGAGCGACTGGTCCTCGACATCGTTGAACAACTCGTACGTCGTCTTGGAGAGTCCGTACCCGATGAAGATGCGGGAGAACTGGGAGTTCGGCCAAGGTAGCCCGAACCGCGTGTTCGCACCGATCCGCTTCCGGCGCCCCGTAGAGAACTGGAAGAAGCGGTCCCGGGAATTGAACAGGGAAAGCGACCCCGAAACCCTGCTCTGGAAGAGCGCCGGGTCGGAGTAGCTCAGCTCGAAGCTGTTCAAGAAACGGCCGAAGTCCCAGCGGAGAGTCCCGGACTTCGCCTGCCCGAAGAGGTTCGGCTGCTCGTAACCGATGAACCCGGAGAGACCGACGCCGCCACCCACCGAGGTACCGAAGTTGACCGATCCAGTCTGCTTCTCGACGACGTTGAACACGACATCGACGTCGCCGTTCTCCAGTGGCTGGATGTCCGGGAACGGGAGCGGCGTCTCGAAGAAGCCCAACGCGGAGATGTTCTGGTAGCTGCGGATCAGGCGCTGCTGGCTGTACACGTCCCCTGGGAGCACCATCAGCTGGTTTCGGATGACCCACTCGTACGTGTACTCGTTTCCGGCGATCTGGACGCGATTCACGATGGCCGGCTCTCCCTCTACGATCTGCCAGCTGGCGTCTACCGTGGGGGGCGTGTCCTCCGTCCCCGGATTCCGCTGGATGATCGGGCTCACCTGGACGTACAGGTATCCCTCATTCCGGTACGCCTCCATGACCTGGTTCATCGCCTCGTCGAAGGCTTCCGCGTCGAAGACCTCCCCTTCCAGGTTCTGCTCCCCACCACCGCCGATACCGAGACTCCGCAGCAGCCCTCCCTCACTGGTTCGGAAGTACTCGATGATCTCGTCGGTGGGGAACCTGGAGTTCCCGTCCACACCGAAGTCCGCCAGGCGATACTGAGGGCCCTCGTCCACCGTGACCTCGAGCCTCGCCTTCCCAGTTTCCGGGTCGATGATGAGCGTGTCCGAGACGACCGCGAAGTCCAGGAAGCCTCGGGATCGGTACAGCCTGGGAAGCCGCTCCTCGAGATCGATCTCGAAGTCCATCTCATCGAAGCCTCCCGAGTTGAACCACCAAAACCCCTCCGGTCTCGTGGTCATGACACCACGCAGATCCTCGGAGGACACGTTCTGGTTCCCCTCGAACTGGACATCCGCCACCGTCACCCTGTTCCCTTCGGTGACGTCCAGGATGACGTTGACCTCCCCGGGGGATCCGGGTGCCGGCTCCACGCGGTCTTCAATCTGGGCGAAGGGGATGCCCCGGTCGGCCAGCTCAGTGCGAATGAACCGCTTGGCGTCGATGAGACTCTGCCGACTCAGCGGCTGACCCGGCCGAAGTCCGGTGGTGTCCCGGACCTGGCTGGCCGAGACCGACTCCAAGCCATTCATCAGCACCGAGCGGATGACGTCCTGTTCCTGGACGTCCACGACGAGGGTTACAGGCGCGTCTGGATCCACGCCCCGGGCGCGCACCACCACGTCCTGGAACTGACCCGTCTCCACGAGGGCTTTGATCCCCCGCTGAATATCGCGATACGTGACCGACTGGCCGGCTTGAATCCCGAACATGGCCACGATGGCGCCCGGCTGGACCCGGCGATGCCCTTCCACCACCACCGAGTCGACGACGGTCTCCGGTGGCTGCTGGACCTGACCCGCCACCGCACACGGAATGAGCGGACTGACGACGACGAGGAAGGCCGCTGACCAAGCGGCGACGATCCTCGACCGCCGAGCCGCACGGTTATTGTCGAATCTCACGTCTTGGTCGCCGATTTCGCCTGCAGGATGAGTCCCTTGCCTTCCGAGTCCGCGCTCACTTCGATCTCGTCTCCCTCGCTGAACTCCGCCTGGAGAATCTGCTCCGAGAGCGGATCCTCGAGGAAACGCTGGATGGCACGCTTGAGCGGACGCGCGCCGAACTTCTCGTTGTACCCTTCCTCGACCAGGAAGTTGATGGCGTCGTCGGTGAGACGGAGCGTGATGCCCTCGCCCTCCAAGCGACCGCGAACGTCCTCCATGAGGATGTGGACGATCTGCCCGATCTCCGTCTTGGTCAACGGGTGGAACACGATCGTGTCGTCCACACGGTTCAAGAACTCCGGGTTGAAGGCCCGCTCGATCTCCTGGCGCACCTTGTCCTTCATCAAGTCGTAGCTCGACTTCGGGTCCGTCGACTGGAACCCTACGCCCCCACCCTTGGAGATGTCCCGGGCGCCGAGGTTCGAGGTCATGATCAGGACCGTGTTCTTGAAGTCGATGACCCGTCCGTAGTTGTCCGTGAGATGCCCTTCGTCGAGCACCTGCAGCAGGATGTTGAAGACGTCGGGGTGCGCCTTCTCGATCTCGTCCAGAAGCACCACCGAGTACGGGCGACGGCGCACGGCCTTGGTGAGCGTCCCCGAATCCTCGTAGCCCACGTATCCCGGAGGTGCCCCGATGAGGCGCGACACCGAGAACTTCTCCATGTACTCACTCATGTCCACACGAATGAGCGCTTCGCGATCCGCGAAGAGAAACTCCGCCAGCGCCCTGGCCACTTCCGTCTTACCGACTCCGGTGGGCCCGGAGAAGATGAATGAGCCGATCGGCCGCCGCGGATCCTTCAACCCGGCTCGGCTACGCCGGATGGCCCGACTGATGGCCTCGATGGCGTCGTCCTGGCCCACGATCTTCTTGTGGAGCTCATCCTCCATGTTCACCAGCCGCTCCGACTCCGTCTGTCGGATGCGCGTCACGGGGATCCCGGTCCAGCGGCTCACGATGAAGCCGATCTCCTCGTTGGAAATCTCGGGGCGGAAGCTCTTGCGCTCCTCCTCCCAGGAGTCCTGGCGTTCACGAATGGACTGACCGAGCTCCCGCTCCTCATCACGCAGCTCGGCGGCACGCTCGAAGTCCTGATCGCCGATGGCGGTCTCCTTCCGCTTGGCGATCTCCGCCAGCTCCTCCTTGAGCTCCTCCACCTCCGGCGGGGGCACCTGGCTGGCAATGCGCGCCCGGGCGCCGGCCTCGTCGATGACATCGATGGCCTTGTCGGGCAGGAAGCGATCGGTGATGTAACGGTCCGAGAGCTTGGCTGCCTGCTCCAGCGCCTCATCCGGAATAATGACCCGGTGATGGTCCTCGTAATGCGTCCTCAACCCCTTGAGGATCTCGACCGTCTCGTCCACCGCTGGAGGATCGACGATGACGGGCTGGAAGCGACGCTCCAGCGCACCGTCCTTCTCGATGTACTTCCGATACTCGTTGAGCGTCGACGCACCGATGCACTGCAGCTCGCCCCTCGCCAAGGCGGGCTTGAGCATGTTCGATGCGTCGATGGCACCCTCGGCGGCTCCCGCCCCCACCAGCGTGTGCAGCTCGTCGATGAAGAGGATGACGGTCTTGCTCTGCTGGATCTCGTTCATGACCGCCTTGAGGCGCTCCTCGAACTGCCCCCGGTACTTGGTGCCGGCGATGACCGCAGCCATGTCCAGAGCGAGGACCCGATGACCCTTCAGCGCCTCGGTCACCTCACCGGAGGCGACGAGCTGCGCGAGTCCCTCGACGATCGCCGTCTTGCCGACACCTGGCTCGCCGATGAGAACGGGATTGTTCTTCTTGCGGCGGCAGAGGATCTCGATGACGCGCTCGATCTCGCCACTCCGTCCGATCGTCGGGTCCAGCTTCTCCTGCTTGGCGAGCTCCGTGAGGTCGCGGCAGAAATGGTCGAGGGCGGGAGTCTTGGACTTCTTCTCCCCACTCTTGGACGACCCACTCCCCTGCGGCTGCCCACCGCCCGCGATCCCGGCCGGCTCGGAGGGGCTGACGTCCGAGCCGAGCACCTTCAGCGTCTCGGCGCGCGCTTCCTCCAGCGTCACGCCTAGTGAGTTCAACACCTGCGCCGCGATGCCCTTCTCCTCGCGCAGGAGTCCAAGCAGAAGATGCTCGGTGCCCACGTAGGAATGGTTGAAGTCGCGGGCCTCGGCCATGGCGAATTCAAGGACCTTCTTTGCGCGGCTCGTATAAGGGAGCTCACCCAGCGCGATGGTCGCCTTCCCCTTCCTGACCGATTCCTCAACGCGTTCGTGGATCTGATCGAGGTCCACGCTCAGGTTCGTCAGGACCGCGGCGGCGACCCCTTCGCCTTCGCGAATGAGACCGAGGAGAATGTGCTCCGTTCCGACGTAGTCGTGCTGAAGACGAATGGCCTCCTCGCGTGCCATCGCCAACACTTTCCGCACTCGGTCGGTGAAGTTGTAGTTCATCCGTCAGGACCCGTCAGGGGAGCCGTCATCGGAAGACGAGGGATCGTCGGCCGAAACGTCTCCTTCCGTAGCGAGAATGCGCCGCACGTAGGCCGCTCGATGCGCGTCGCTCTCCGAAGGGGAAAGGTCACGACCGGCGGCCTGCTCGAGGTGCGCCGGTTGTGTAAAGATCATCATTTTGTTGAGCGTGTATACACGGAGCCCAGGGAGTAGTTTCAGGCTCACACCGAGCCTCACGCCCGAGAGGAGATTCATGAGCTCCTCGAACGAGAGCGACCGGGCGTAACGCAGCAACCCGTAGGCCCGCCATATCTTGTCTTCGGTTACGCCGAGGGCGTCTCGCAACAGGACCTGGCGAGCGTGCATCTCGTATTGAATGACCTGACGGACGACCTTGTCCAGGTGATCGACGAGATCTTCCTCGGTCTTCCCGAGGGTCGTCTGATTCGAGACCTGGAAGAAATTCCCGACGACCTCCGAGCCTTCGCCATACAGCCCCCGGAACGTCAGGCCCACCTGACCCAGCCCCTGGAGCACCTTACCGATCTCCTTGGTCAGGACCAGGCCCGGAAGGTGCATGAACACCGACGCGCGGAGGCCCGTACCGACGTTGGTCGGACAGCTGGTCAGAAAGCCGAACTCGCTGTGATAGGCGAAGGGCAGCTCGCGGCCCAGCTCCTCATCCAGGCGATCAACGATGCGCCACGCCTCCTCGATACGGAGACCGGACACGAGGCTTTGGACCCTCACGTGGTCCTCCTCGTTGACCATGACGCTGAGCGGGTCCGCACCGCTAAGGTGCACCGCCGCACCGCGGGCCGGCTCCTCGTCCTCCTCTCCCAGCAAGTCACGGGATACGAGCCGTCGTTCGAGCAAGATGCGGCGGGTGCGCATCTCCGCCTCGGGGAGCTCCAGCAGCGTGCCACCGCGCAGCGACTCACACCGTGCGGCAGAGGAGCGGAACTGCTCGAGAACCGCCTCGCGGTCGTTCACCCTGGCCCGTGGACCGAAGGCATGACCCTGGAGGTTGCGGGCCAGGCGGACGCGCGTGGAAAGCACGATGTCCGCGTGGTCACCGCTGGCTTCCAACCAACTCAGCCCGTAGTCGGGGATCGACGCAAACTGATCCATGGGATCGGTCATGCGGGCTCCATGGCGCGGATCTGGTCACGAAGCTCGGCCGCACGCTCGAAGTCCTCCGACTCGATCGCCCTGTTCAGACGCCGCCGCAGCCCCTCGAGGCGCTTCTCCATCTCCGAGGCCGAGGGATCGGGCGGAAGGTACACCTTCCCTACGTGTTGCGTGCCACCGTGAACGCGTCGAAGCAGTCGACGCAGCGAGGTTGCGAAGGTCTCGTAGCAGTGCGGACAGCCCAGCCGGCCGACTTCGCGAAACTGCTTGAACGTCAGCCCGCAGAACGAGCACCGCTCGCCCGTCGACGACAGGTCGTCTCCAACCTGGTCGTGCCCCATCTGGGCAAGGAAGTCCGTCAGGGGGACGCTGGCCGGCTCCGGAGTCGCCTCGAGCCCTTTCTCCGCGGCGCATTTCTCGCAGAGGTGATAGGTCGACATCTCGTTGTTGACGATCTGCGTGAGATGCACGACGGCATCCGTCGAGCCGCAGTTGTCACAGGGCGTGTCGGACATCATGCCTCCCGCGCCCAGCGCGCGGTCCAAGCGGGTTCACAGGTTCCCATCCACAGGGGCAGCGTACGCTTCTTCGTTTGCAGCCCGCCAACGCATGCTACACCTGAGGGTTCGGATGGAGCCGTCCGCCGTCGAGCTGGAGAACGCGGTCGGCGCGGCTCGCGAGATCGGTGTTATGGGTCACCACGACGAGAGAAAGGTTCCGCCGCTCCTTCAGCTCGAATAGGAGGTCATGCAACCGCTCGCTGGTCCGCTTGTCCAGATTACCGGAAGGTTCGTCCGCCAGCAGAACGAGCGGCTGGTTCATGAGCGCGCGTGCCACCGCCACCCGTTGCTGTTCCCCGCCGGAAAGCTGGCGAGGCCGGTGTGTCTCGCGATGGTCCAGCCCGACCTCGGCGAGCAATGACCGTGCGCGCTCCCGGGCCCCGCGGAAGTCCAAAGAGCCCACGAGTCCTGGCATCATCACGTTCTCGACGGCCGTGAACTCCCGTAGAAGGTGGTGGAACTGGAAGACGAAGCCCACATGCTGGTTTCGCACCTCCGCCAGGGCCTCGTCGCCGAGCTTGGACACGTCCTGGCCCTTCAGTCGCACGCAGCCCGACGTGGGTCGGTCCAGCGCACCCAGGATATGCAGGAACGTAGACTTTCCAGCTCCGCTGGCACCCACAATGGCCACGGCTTCCCCGGAATCCACACGCAGATCGAGCCCGTCGAGGATCTGGAGGGGCTTTCCGTCTCCCCCGATGAACGACTTTCCGACAGACTCCGCCTCCAACGGAAGCGCAGCTCGAGCTTGGGGTCCCGACTCCCGCACGTCCGTGGGCTCACTCATGGCGGATCGCATCCACCGGCTCGAGGCGGGAGGCCTGGAGCGCGGGGTAGATGGTCGCCAGGAACGCGACGAGTATGCTCGCTCCGACGATCAAGACCACGTCCCCGGCCCTGAGGGACACGGGAAGGTGGTCGATGAAGTAGACGTCTGGAGGAATCTTGATGATCTCGTAGCGCCCTAGCGCCCATGCGAGGCCAACGCCGACGAAGGTGCCAACGCCAGTTCCCACGAGACCGATCCAGGCACCCTGGAGAACGAAGACCCGTAGGATTCCGGCACGGGTCATTCCCATGGCCTTCAGGATCCCGATCTCCCTGGTGCGGTCCGACACGACCATCACCAGCGTGCTGACGATGTTGAACGCCGCCACCAGCACGATAAGAAACAGGATGAGGCCCATAGCGAGCTTCTCGAGCCGCAACGCGCTGAAGAGCGCGCGGTTGGTGGTCATCCAGGACTCGACGTAGTACGGGTACCCCAGGGTCTCCGCGAGCTCGGACGCCACATCGCCGGCTCGCTCCGGATCCCTCGTGCGCACGCCGATTCCGCCCGCGCTGCCCTCTACGACCCCCAGCAGCTCCGACGCGGCGTCGAAGGTCGTATAGATGTTCCGGGTATCGTAGTCGTACATCCCGGTGGTGAAGGTCCCCGTGACCTCGAACTCCCGGATGGTGGGGGTGAGGCCGCCGAACACGTCCTGGCGGAGGTTTTCCAGCGCCACCAACACGAGACGATCCCCTTCGAAGACCTGCATGCGGTCGGCCAATCCGCTCCCCATGAGGAGGGGTGGAAGACCGGACTCGGTCGCGCCGAGGTCCAGCGACCCATCCAGGATCTGTCGTTCCATTTCGGTGGGCGCCACACCGGTGGTGTCGATCGACACGCCGTAGAGGAGCGCCGGATTCGCGTAGGATCCGCGCTCAGTCCGTCGTACGACGGACACCTGAGACAACGCGAACGGTGCCGCACCGACGACGTCGGGATGGGCCATCACCGTGTCCAGGACCGTGGGCCAGTCGTCGAGCCGCAGACTCTGCCCCTGCTGAAGCACGATGACGTGGGGGCTCGACTCGAGGATCTTGTTGCGGAGATCCTCCTGCATGCCGGTCATTACGGCGATGACCACCACCAGAGCGGTCACGCCCACGATGACGCCGCCCAGAGCGATCCAGGTAATCAGCGACAGTAAGCCGCGCCCTCGCCCGGAGCGCAGATAGTGCCTCGCGATGTACCAGTGCAGCCCCTTCACCGGACCGACCACCGGCGGGTCCGGGTGCCGAGGGCATCACACCGCTTCATGACTCCTCCCCATGGCCTTTGGCTCCCCCGCCCCATCCGAGGTCACTCCTCGTTCCTGAGCGTCGGGAAGAGGATGACGTCACGGATGGACGACTGGTTGGTAAGGATCATCAAGAAACGGTCCACACCCATTCCCACGCCTCCTGTCGGGGGCATCCCGTACTCCAGCGCTCGGATGTAGTCATCGTCGACCTGCTGCGCTTCCTCGTCTCCGGCGGCGCGCAGAGCGGCCTGTGCCTCGAAGCGCGCTCGCTGGTCCAGCGGATCGTTCAGCTCGGAGAAGGCGTTGAAGACCTCCGCTCCACCGATGTAGAGCTCGAAGCGCTCGGTCAGCCGGGGATCGTCACGGTGGACCTTGGCCAGCGGACTGAGCTCACGCGGGTGGTTGGTCACGAACGTGGGCTGGATGAGCGACGGCTCGACAAGCTCACCGAACAGCTTGTCGATGAGCTTTCCGCGGCCGGCGCCGTCGAGATCGGGGATACTCAGCTCCTTCGCCTTCGCACGGAGATCTTCCTCAGACAGCGAGTGGACGTCCTGACCCATGGCCTCGGAGAGCCCGTCGACCAGGTCCAACCTCCGGAACGTCGAGCCGAACGTGATCTCGTACTCTCCGTATTGGATGGTTCGCCGGTCGAGGACGGTATCGAGGACATGGAGCACCATCCGCTCCACCAGATCCATCTGGTCGTGGTAGTCGGAGAATGCCTGATACCACTCCACCATGGTGAATTCGGGGTTGTGGACCCTGCTCAGCCCCTCGTTCCTGAAGTCTTTGGAGATCTCGTACACCCGGTCGAGACCCCCGACGATGAGCCGCTTCAAATAGAGCTCGTCCGCGATGCGCAGGTACATCTTTTGATCGAGCGCGTGATGATGGGTCACGAACGGCTTGGCCGACGCACCACCGTACAGCGGTTGCAGAACAGGTGTCTCGACCTCGAGAAAGCCCTCCTCGTCCAGGAAGTCCCGCAGCGCCTTGATGACCCTCGCACGAACCCGGAAGACGTCCCGAACCTCGGGGTGCACGGCCAGATCAGCGTATCGCTGTCGGTAGCGAGCCTCCAGGTCCGCGAATCCCGAGTGCGTCACCCGCTCCCCCGTATCCGGGTTCGTCTCCACCTTTCCGAACGGAAGGGGGCGAAGCGATTTCGTGAGAAGTGTCCAGCCTTCGGCTCGAACCGTGACTTCCCCCGTTCGGGTGCGGAACACGGGACCTTCCACTCCAATCCAATCGCCGAGGTCGAGCAGCGTCAAATGCTCGAAGCGCTCCTCGCCGAGGACGTCCTTGCGCAGGTAGGCCTGGATCCGGCCCTCGGCGTCCTCTACGTGGCAGAAGGCGCTCTTTCCGTGTCCACGCCAGCTGACGATTCGGCCCGCGACCACCACTGGCGCCCCCATACCATCCTCGTTCAGGCTTCCGGCATCCTCCGCCTCCTCGAAGGCGCGGATGGCTGCGCCCGAGCGGTGGGTGGGATCGAACGTGTAGGCGAAGGGCTCGATGCCCGCTTCGCGAAGGGCGTCGAGCTTCTCACGCCGGACGCGCAGGACCTGACTCAGATCTTCCATGAACTCGCTGTGCCGGATCGCTGGCCGGCTCGTGGGGACGGGGGTGCGCCCAAGGCCGGTCAGGCCGCGGAGGCGGAGCCGATCATCTTGAGATACGCCTCGATGAACGGATCCAACTCGCCGTCCATCACGGACTGGACGTCACTGTCCTTAAGCTCCGTCCGGTGGTCGTTCACCATGGTATACGGCTGGAAGACGTACGAGCGGATCTGGTTGCCCCAACCGATGTCGGTCTTGGTCGCTTCCCTCTCCGCGCGCTCCCGATCCTTCTCCTCCAGCGCACGCTGGTAAAGCGCTGCCCGGAGCATCTTCATGGCCGTTGCGCGATTCTTATGCTGCGAACGCTCCTGCTGACACGAGACCACGATCCCAGTGGGCTCGTGCGTGATACGGACGGCCGAGTCCGTCTTGTTGACGTGCTGTCCGCCGGCGCCCGAGGCACGATACGTGTCCACCCGAAGGTCACCCTCGTCGATCTCGATCTCGATATCGTCCTCGACCAGCGGATAAACGAACACGCTCGCGAACGACGTGTGCCGCCGAGCCTGTGCGTCGAAGGGCGAGATCCGGACGAGCCTGTGCACGCCACCCTCCGCCTTCAGGTACCCATACGCGCTGTCCCCTCGGATTTCGAGTGTCGCACTCTTGATGCCTGCTTCCTCGGCAGCCTGGACATCGAGGACTTCCACCTCGTAGCCGTGCCGCTCGGCCCAACGTGAGTACATCCGCATGAGCATCTCCGCCCAATCCTGCGATTCCAAGCCGCCGGCGCCCGGGTGTATCGTCACGATGGCGTCGCGGTGATCGTCATCGCCCTGAAGCATCGTCCTCACCTCCAGAGACTCGAGTCCCCGGCCCACCGCTTCGATCCCGGCGCTGAACTCCGCCTCCAGCTCCTCGTCCTCCTCCTCCGCAAGAAGATCCGCGAGAGCCTCGAGGTCCTTGACCTTGCTGGAGAGCTCGTTCCAGGGGTCCACCCAGGCCTTGATCCTGTTCGATTCGGCGATGGTCTCCCGGGCGGCCTCCGGATCGTCCCAGAAGCCTGGCCGCGCCATCGTCTCCTCGAGGGTGGTCAGGCGTCCTTCCCGAGTATCCAGGTCAAAGATACCCCCTGATCTCCTGGACCTTCTGGCGGGCGGATTCCAGTCGCTGCATCTGGTCTTTGTTCATGTCCCTGGAGGTCGCTGGAGAAGATTGGGACGTACGCTGAACGCACGAAGGGCCGCCCGGATCGGACGGCCCCTCGACGTGGTCCCGGGCGCGGGAATATACCGGCGCCCGGCAGGTGATTCAACGGGATCCGAGGGCTTAGCTCGGGGCCGCAGTCGATCGCCCTAGAAGATTTCCTCGCCCTTGGCCAGAATGTCGTTGAGGGCCTGGGTCCAGAACGGCCGCCCCTCCCCGTTTGCGAACTCACTTCCGAGCTGATCGACAAACTCCTTCCAGGACTTGTCGATCTCTTCCTCAAAGTCCTCCGCGAGCGTGCCTCGGGACAACGCATCCTGGTGCCGCTCGGAATTGTACATGACCATGTCGGACACGAGAACACGAGCCAAGCGCCGCGCCTTGTCCACGGGGTCCCGCCTTCCGAAGGTGAAGCCGGTGACCGGCACCTCCGAGGACGCGTCCGTCTCGGGCTCCGGCAACTCGGCTTCTGCGGCTGCGGGTTCCGCCTCGGGTTCGTGATCGACTTCGGTCGGCTCATCGGTCGGCTGCTCGGGGACCTCCGTTTCGGTTGGGAGGTCGTCCGGCGCCGTGTCGTCATCTCCGCTAGCGGCCCAGTCCGGCAGCTCGGCCCCGGCTTCGGGAAGATCGTCCCAGGCCGGCGCATGCGTCGGCTCCTCTGCTTCGAGCGTCTCTGAAGGATCGCGCTCGATCGTCCATTCGTCCGCCTCGCTGCCACCGACCTCCTCATGGCTCTCTTCGGCCACCGGACCCGGGTCGGGCACAGCGGTCGCCTCGGACGGAAGGGTCAGCTCGGGCACCGCCTCGGCGGGCGCGTCCTCGACCGGTCGCTCCACACGGAATACGTGGGCGCAGGCGCTACACCGCACGTTCACCCCGGATTCCGGAATCTTGTTTGGATCCGCCGGAAACGATGCGTCGCAGGAGGGGCACGAAACTGTGATGACCATAGTGGTGGCTCGGTTGCTAAGACTGGGAATCGGTGACATCGCGACCGCTGAACGAGCCCGGATCCTCCGCCGAGGCGGTGAGGAACGCCGGTGACTGGCGCCGGCGATCAACCACGTATTTGGATCCGGGAAGAGACTTCGCGTAGGTCTTCATCTCGGCCGCGAGCTCGCTGATCTGACCGGTGTGCTCGAACTTTTGAAATTGGTTGGTCACGACACCGATGGAAAGCGCCATCAGCGGGATCCGGTGCACGTGCCCTCGACGATCCTTCCCGAGGAAGTACCCGGCGCGCCGATCGTCCTCGGTGTACTGATACGGGATCAGCTCATCGAACACGCGTATGACCTCGTCACACGTCGCTTCTAGATACTCCAACTCGAGGTTGAAGATGAAGTCGTCGCCGCCGATGTGCCCGACGAACCCCCCGGGGGCCAGGCCCCGAACCACGTCACGGAGCATCTTTGAGAGCAGTCGAATGACCCGATCGCCGTTGGCGTAGCCGTACCGGTCGTTGAACTCCTTGAAGTGGTCCAGGTCGGCGTAGCAAACGGCGAACTCCTGGCCGTGCCCCAGCCGCGCCTGCATGTCCCTGGCAATATGGGTCGTGCCCGGCAGCCGCGTGGTCGGATGGACGGACACGTCCCGATCGGCCCTCCTAAGCACCTGCTCGAGCCGGAGCCGCTTTTCCCGTTCCGGGAGCGCCGCGCGGATTACCTCGTCGACACCCGCCGCGAGGAGGTCCGTGGATCGCTCCTCTCCGGCGACACCGAGAACGACGATGACCGGCACGATCCCGGTGAATGGATCCTCCTTGATCTGACGAGCCAGCTCGACCACCCCGGCTACGGCGCTGTCGTCCTCGAAGATCACACATCCTGGGTACGTCCGATTGAGGACGGCCCTGAGATCTTCGGGTTCGTGCACCTGAAGGATGGACAACTCGAAATCGCGCGCGAATGTAGCCACGAGATCCGAGGGTGTACCGCCTTCGGAGCCGAAATGTACGATGGTCTTGTCTGAAGCCATGGCTGCCAGGGGAGAGCCCATGAACGGTGGACGAGGTTACCGCGCCGTCGCCGGCGGTGTCAATCGGTTCGCGGCAGGCTCCGAACCGGAACGAAGTCGATATGGCGGGCTTCCTTGTCGACGCGCGACACCTGAACCTCGAGACGGTCTCCCAACCGGTACCGTCGCCCTTTGCCCTCTCCGACCAGGGCATAGGCGCGGTCATCAAAGTGGTAGTAGTCGTCGGAGAGCGCGCTCACATGGACGAGGCCGTCCACGAAGAACTCCTCGAGGGTGACGAAGAACCCGAAGGAGGTCACGCTCGAGATCCGGCCCGCGAATCGTTCTCCGAGATGCCGCTCCATGAACTCCACCTTCTTCATCGCGACCGACGCTCGCTCCGCCTCCTCAGCAGCCCGTTCGCGGGCGCTCGTCCGCTCCGCGGCAGCTTCGAGCTGCTCGGAGTCCAAGCGAGTTGCCGGGCCACCCAGGAACGTTGCCGCCAAGGCGCGGTGGACCATCAGGTCGGGATAGCGTCGAATGGGTGAGGTGAAGTGGAGGTACGCCCCCGAAGCCAGCCCGAAGTGGCCCAGATTCGCCGGGTCGTAGCGCGCCTTGGAGAGGCTCCGCAGCACGGCTGTGGAAACGAGCATCTCCTCCGGCTTGCCCCGCACAGCCTCCAGAAGTCGCTGAGCGTCCCGCGGCTTGAGCTTCTTTCTCTTCGGCACGGAAAGGCCGAATCGCTCCAGGAGCTCACGCAGCTCCTGCACCTTCTCGTGGCCCGGCGGCTCGTGGACGCGATAGAGCGCCGGCGCGGCCTTCGCTTCCATGTCATTGGCCACGACCTCGTTGGCCAGGATCATGAAGTCCTCGACCAGGCGATGGCTCGCCTTGCGTTCCCGCATCTTGATGTCCGTGGGTACGCCCTCGTCGTCGAGCACGACTTTCGCTTCGGGGAGATCCAGATCCAGGCTTCCCCGGTCGGAGCGACGCGCCCGGACCGCGCGCGCGTGGTCGTCCAGTAGCCGCAGCGCCTGATCCACTTCGTGTCCGAACGAGGACGCTCCGTCAAGCACCGCCTGAGCCTCCTCATAGGAGAGGGCGTGCCTACAGCGAATCGTCGTGCGCTCGTAGCGCCGGCCCTCCACCCTGCCATCCGGAGTGAGTGTCATGTAGACGGACATGGCGAACCGGTCCACCCCGGGCTTCAGCGAGCAGACGTCATTGGACAGCGCCGGCGGCAGCATGGGAACCGTTCGATCCACGAGGTAGACGCTCGTGCCCCTCGAATATGCTTCAGCGTCGACAGGCGATCCTATTGTCACGAAATGCGATACGTCTGCGATATGGACACCCACCTCGACCCGATCGTCCCCGAGCGGCGTGACGGACAGCGCGTCGTCGTGGTCTTTGGCGTCGGCGGGGTCGATGGTGAAAGACAGCAGGCTCGTGCGATCGATCCGATCCGAGCCCGGATCCGCGAGACCGGCCTGAGCCACGGCTTCGGCCGCCCCCATGACGGTCCGTGGGAAATCCAAGCTCACACCGAAGCCGTGCGCCACCGCCAGCACGTCCACCCCGGGATCGGACAGCGGACCCAACACCTCGTCGACTTCACCCGTAGGACCGACACGACCCTCGCCATACGTGAGGATCCTCACCACCACGACGTCACCCTCCTCCGCATCGGCATCGTCACCCGGTGCCACGACGATGTCCCGCGTGAGGCGAACGTCCAGAGGTTTCACGTAGGTAAGCCTCTTCCCGCGATGAAGCGTACCCACGACCGTGTCTCTGGCTCGCTCGAGCACCCGGATCACCCGCCCCTCTGGATTCCGGTTCCTCGGCTTCCGTTCGATACGGACGGCCACTCGATCCCCGTCCATGGCCGTGTCCAGCCAGGAGGCAGGGACGAATACGTCCTCCCCTCCCTCTGAGGGCCGCACGAACCCGTCGCCTTTCCGGGTGAGCGAGAGCGTGCCGGACGCAACGTCCATGAGCGATGGCAGAGCGTAGCGATTCCCTCGGGTCCGGATCACCTTCCCGGCCCGCTCCAGCCCAGCCAGGCGTCGCTTGAAACCCCGGTAGTCGTGCGTGGGGATTCCTAGACGCTTGGCCAACTCCTTGGCCTTCGCCGGCCGGCCGATGGCCGCGAGCGCCTCGAGGACGTCGGGTCGTGCCTTTCCCTGCCGCGACTGCGGCTTTCCCTTCTTCCTGCTCATCAGTGGAGTTCCCAACGCAGAAGGATCTGAACAGCAGAGCCACCGTCCACGGACGGAGCGGGAGCAAGCGACACGTTGACCGGGGTCGCAACCCAGGCATCGACGGCCGCCACGAGATGATTCGCGAACAACACACCCAGAGCCCAAGTGGCCTGACGGAAGCGCTCGTCGCTCTGCCGAATCAATCCCGCAAACTGGTCGCGGGCTGCGGGATCGCCGGTCCAATCCCAGAGGAACGCCTCCCCGTACGCCTGCTCCTCATAGTACGCCAGTGCGGCGTCGAACCGGGATGACCCTGGACCTTCACCCTCCCCCACCGAGAAGATCCCCAAAGCCCGGCCCCAGACGGTCCCATTGAACGTCGACGGATCCGTCTCCGGCTGCACCCCGGCTTCGGCGGCCTCGGTGTCGAATTGCCCAGAGCGGGTCCAAAGAGACAACCGCTCGTAGTAGGCGAAATCTCCATCCACCCTCGCGCCGGAACCGGTCCGGGCCGCCGTCCATGCCAAGTCCCTGTACCGATCCCGGTACCGGGCACCGTCGGATCGGCGATCGGCATACGCCACCCACGCCAACGCCTCCAGGGCCAGGTAAGCCCATCCCCTGTTCTGCCCTAGAAGCAGCTGGCCCGCTCCGGGCACGGCGGCTGACAGGAGGGCCGGCGCCACACGCGACGTGGCCACGTCGGCAAGAGGGCCGTCCGTGCGCTGCAGGGTCCACGAACTCGACGCGCTCGCGGGGTCGAGCCACGGGAGCAGGCGTGTCGGTCCTTCCTGCGCCGACGCAGCTCCGCCCGCGCACATCCACGCCACCAGCAGGAAGCAGATCGTAGCCCCAGGCCGAGGTCCCGGGCTCCCCCCTGCGGCGCATCTACCCGCGGCTGCGACTGGCACTGCAGCGTCAGGAAAAGGGCTCAAAGGCCGATGGAGAACGTCACGTGGACCGGCTCGGTCTCACCCGTCAAGTTCGACACGGCGAGGGACTTGGCGATCGAGAGCTCGAACCGTTGGTATCTGAGGCCGATTCCCACGCGGGTCCCATCCTCTTGGTCGAGCTCTGACAGGACGTACCCGGCTCGCAGCGCGATGGCATCGGTCGCCCCCGCCCTGAATTCGGAGCCGATGTAGACGGAAGGCGATCCAGGGTCCCGAATCCGATCCTCGAGCTCGATGCCGACCCATCCGGAGATCGACTCCTCTTCCACCACCGCCGCGAGCACGTCGTACGCCACCGCAACGCGCATACGGGCCGGGAGCGGGTCCGCCTGCTCGGCATTCTTCACCTGGAGGTCCGGGCCCACATGCGCCACCATGGCCCCCACCCTGAGGCGCTCGATAGGCCGGGCCTGGATGCCCGCGTCGACCGCCCAGGTCGTAGCGGCGGTGCCGGCGTCAGGACAGATCCCCCGGCAGGACAGCCGGAACTGCACGAGCTTCAAGCTTACCCCTGCGTTCACCGCATCCGTAATGCTCGTGGCAGCGGACACGACGCCGAGGTGGTTTCTGATGGTGATGGTGCCGGTGTAGTTCCCGTTCTCGTCCCGCTGGTCCAGCTCCCCCGCATCGAGGAGGAAATAGGACGCGCCGAGCGTCCCAGCCCCGGACCGCGCCAGCACGCCGGAGAGCGCGGTAGCGGTCCCCGCAACGTGGCTTCCACTGAAGAGAACGACCTGGCTCGCGTCAACGCCGGCGAGGCCCGCGGGGTTCCAGAAGGCGGCCTCAGGTCCCTCGACGGCCGTGACCACGCGGCCCAGGGCAACGGCTCGGGCACCCACCGGCAGCAGCAAGAACAGGGCGCCCTCCGCCCCAGTGCTCTCACCGGCGCCCGCGGATTGAGCGCGCACCGGCCCGGGCGACGTGAACAGAGCCAGCGTAGAGAGGATCGCGGTGAGGGCCACCAGCCCGCGACGGAGCGAGAGGGCAGCAATACGCCCCCCAGCCCTGTTCGCGATGGTGGATCCTCGTGCCCTCATCCCTCCTCCTCCTCGTCCGGAACCTGGTACCCCAGCGCCCCCAGCGTCTTGCGATCCCTACGCCAACCCTTGAGAGGCTTCACCCACAGATCCAGATACACGGGCCGCCCGATAAAGTGCTCGATCTTCTGTCGCGCACCGGCGCCCAGCTCCCGTATGGCCGCCCCGCCTTTCCCGATGAGGATCCCCTTCTGGGATTTCCGCTCGACGTGCACGTCGACCTGGATGTACACCGGATCCTGGCTCTCCCGGAACTCTCCCACCCTGCACACGACCGAATACGGGATCTCCTCGTGGTAAAGCTCGAACACGGTTTCGCGAACGAGCTCCCCCACGAAGAACCGCACGGGCTGCGAGGCGATCTCGTCTTCCGGATAAAGAAAAGGACTCTCGGGCAGCTCGGCTTCCAGCGCCCTCGTCAGCTCCTCGAGCCCATCACCGCGCACGGCGCTCACCTCGTGGCG
This sequence comes from Gemmatimonadota bacterium, assembly GCA_039587535.1. GTDB lineage: Bacteria > Gemmatimonadota > Gemmatimonadetes > Longimicrobiales > Gaopeijiaceae > JAWLHJ01. The sequence continues at coordinate 1,343 of JBDHIF010000015.1, read as the reverse complement.
CTGGGCCGACGGCCAGTGCCCGGCCACCCACAGCCGCCAGGCCTCCAGGGGGGCCTCCTCCGCCACGTCGATCTTGTTCAGCGCGACGTGTAGGGGGCTAGCGATGTCGGTCAACGCGTCGAGGAGTCTTCGGGTATCCGATTCCGAGGGCGGATAACGACCATCGATCACCACAAGCACGACATCCGCTTCCGCCAGAGCTGAGAGAGCGGCGCCCAACATCGCCTTCTGGAGCAGATCCCGCGCTTCGAGCAGCCCCGGTGTATCGAGGAAGACGAGCTGCGCGGTCTCCGTAGTGAGGATGCCCGTCACCCTTTGCCACGTGGTCTGTGCCTTCGGGGTCACGATGGAAAGGTGTTCCCCGATGAGGGCGTTCATCAACGTGGACTTCCCCGCGTTCGGACGGCCCACGAGGGTCACGTAGCCTGCACGGGTGGAGGCGGTAGGGTCGGTCACAGAGGCGGCGCGAATGGGATGAGCGGTCTCGCCGTGGCGGCACGCTGGGAGATCACGAAGTTACTGACGCGCCTCCGGGCGTGCCACCTATTCGAGCGTCGGCTTCGCGCCTGCCCGCTGCGTAGCGCCGCTGCGCCTCGCCCGTCGTGCTCACCCGCCTTGCCGCGCACTCGATCTCGACACCACCCGACCCCCGGAGCCGCCTTCACAAATAGAAAAGGCCCGCCTGGCTGAACCAGACGGGCCTTCCTGTAGAATGCCGGCGACGACGTACTCTCCCACCGGGCGGCCCCGGCAGTACCATCCGCGCTGCAGAGCTTAACGGCCGTGTTCGGGATGGGAACGGGTGTGACCTCTGCGCAATAATCACCGACAAGTCTCAGCGGACCGGCGAACCGGTGCCGCGATAGAACAAGAGGTCGAGAGTGTGAGAGCCAAGCCATGACGGCCGCCCACCTCCGAAGAGATGTGGCCATTCGATGAGAGGCAGGCGGGAGGAGAAGCTAGTCAAGCCTCACGGGCGATTAGTACGGCTCGGCTTCACGTGTCGCCACGCTTCCACCTACCGCCTATCAACGTACTCGTCTCGTACGGCCCTTTAGAGAGTCCGAAGACTCTGGGAGTGCTCATCTTGGGAGGGGCTTCCCACTTAGATGCTTTCAGCGGTTATCCCTGCCCGACGTAGCTACCCGGCGATGCCGCTGGCGCGACAACCGGTACACTAGTGGTCGGTCCATCCCGGTCCTCTCGTACTAGGGATGGCTTCCCTCAACACTCCAACGCCCACGACGGATACAGACCGAACTGTCTCACGACGTTCTGAACCCAGCTCATGTACCGCTTTAACGGGCGAACAGCCCGACCCTTGGGACCTTCTCCAGCCCCAG
>JBDHIF010000092.1:0-3595 GCA_039587535.1 Gemmatimonadota bacterium | reverse complement strand
GTCCGGGAAGAGCTCGAGCAACCGATCCTCGACGTGCAAGAGCTCGCAACGATCCACGACCGCCTCGCAGGGCGTCCCGGCGACGTCGTACTCGTACTCCCCGAACGGGGCACCTTCGTACCAGAACGCGAGCGCCCGCAAGCGACGACTCTCCGGCAACCACTCGGTCACCCAGACACCGGCCGTCCCCAGCGCTTCGCAGACCTGGTGTACGAGCTCATGGAAGAACTCCTCGCCGATCCTCGTCGCCGTCCCCTCGAGCAACGCCTGGAGCACCGGAGCCGGGAGGGCGGGACTGGGTTTCTTCGCGGTCATCCGTGGGCGGACATCCTAGCGGGTTGCTCCGAGCGTCATTCCCGGCTTGGACCGCTGGCTTCCAGTCATCGTGATGGGCACCTCGCGCTCGAGGCGTGCGCCGCGCGCACGGAAGACCTCGCCCATGCCCCCGGCTCCGAGGGGGCCGAGGATCTCGTAGAAGGAGAGGGTCTGGCCGGCGTCGAGAGTCATGCCTCTCAGAAGTCTAGCCGGAGCGGGTCTCGGATCTCACAAACCTCCCCGCTCAACGTTCCGCGTGGACCCGGACCTGAGCGGGCCGGGAGCGTGGCACCAAAGTGGCACTTAACTCGGCGGCATGGGAGTGCTCAATGTGCGGCCGTGGTTCGGTACGATCCGGGTCATGACCGGCCGATGCGCATTCTCGGCGGTGGCCCGGATCGTGGTCCTGTCGATGGTCCAGGCGTGTGCGGCGGCTCAGCAGACCGGGGAGCCCTCTTCTGCTGTCCTCGCCCCCGACGGGATGGAGTACCCGCTCTATCCGGAGTCCGTGGAGGAAGTCACCCATCTGCCGTCCCCCTTCGATAGCGAAGACCGGCGGGAGATCCTCGTGGTCCGGTTGGCCAGCGGGAGGACCGCGCTGTTGGACGTGACGCGAGTCGAAGACAACACCGAAGTGAATGGGCACCGGGTGCTCTTCGGCCCCGGCCGCCAGCTCTCGGTCGGCTGCAAGGACTTCCTGACCCTGGCGCGGACCGGCCTGCACGCCCCCGAGGAGCTGGCATCCGTGACGACGATCACCGGACGCCCGCTGGCCGACATCGATCGCCTCGGTCAACCCGGACAGATCTCCACCGCCGGCTTCCTGGCCCCGGGAGAGAATCTGATCTCGGTGCTCACCGCCGACAACGAGACCGTACGGGCGCTGGGTCTGACCCATCCAGACCTGGCCCGCCCGCTGCACCACCTGTGGAACCTGATCCTGGCCGAGGTGAGTCACGGCCACTCGGCCGCTCGATCGAAGCGTATTCCGCTCATCTTCTACGGTGGTCATCCCATCCGCCTCGAGACGGGGAACTCCCGCGGGTACCAAGAGTCCTTGTTCGAGGACGAGATCGTGGGAAACAGCCAGATCTGGGTGGAACGAGATCTGACGCGTGAAGAGTTGAGCTTTCTGCGGAGGGTCTACCCGCTCCTAACTGATGTCGAGAGGAAGAAGCTGATCGAGCGATTGACGCGCATTCACACCGGCGAAATGGTTGCGTACTACATCCAGCGTTACGGTTTCTACGAGGGGCACACGGATTACCGGGCGGACCCAGTGGCTCTGGCCTGGATCTTCGGGCTGCGAAGTTTGCAGCAGATCGAGGAAGCCTTGCCAGGACAACTCCCGAGACTGTTGTTGCGGGAGTGGACCGACTGATAGGGCTGGAATCGCGCTTTCTCACGTCAAGACTGACCGTCTCACGCCCAGCTTCCGCCCCGGCGCGCCTGTCGCGCTGGTCGCTCCCGAGCTCAGTAGCTGACGGACGGCGCGCCGGACGCCATGAAGGCCACGAGCTTCGGGCCCCCCACGATCATGGCCCCTGGCACCAGCCGGTCGGCGTCGAGACCGCGCTTGTTGAAGCACGGGAGGCAGACATAAATCTCTCCCCCCGCTTGGGCGAAGGCGGCCATGAGCTCCTTGAGCGGCGTGAAGCCCTCTTCGGCCACCGCATCAGCGGCCCCCTCGACGGCGAGGTGCACACCGTCGCTGCTGAGGAACACGACCGTCTCCTGCTCGGAGCCGACGGCGGCGTTGGCCAACGTGAAAGCGACCGTGGCCCGGTCGGGATCCTCGGAGGCGCGTGAGAGTGAGACGACGAAACGCTGAGTCATGGGTCGGTTCCAGCTTGGCTCCAGTGGAGCTCAGGAGTCCTTACGACGAATCCAGTAGTCCGGATGCTCGAACCGGACCATCGAATGTCCGGTCAGCTCACACCACGCGGGAAGATCTGCTGGAGCGGCGGAGTCCCTGGCCACGACGTGGAGCACTCGACCTGGCTCGAGCTTCGAGAGCTCGGCCTTGAGCAGGAGGGCCAGCTCGCCACACAGGGTGTCCCCCACGTCGAGGTGGGCATCGGGGGTCGGCATTCCAGGCGCTCCAGGTTCCATGGGTGTGACTCCAATCTCGGGGTCGGAGGATCGTTCATCCGCTCGGCGATCGTCTGTCTTGGCGCGAACGGCGCCGCCGGTCTGCCAGGATACTCTACGAATCGGTGCTCTGCTGTTCTCGCGCCGCCCGCTCCGGACCTCGACCGGCACTACCTCGCCGCCCGCTCGGCCGTCACGACGATGGCCTGCATGGGCGCCCGGAACGGGCGGCTGCCGAAGGCGTTCCCGAGGGCGCCCTCCACCGCATCGATCACCTCGTCGACCGAACCGCGTGCCCGCTCCCGAACGTCGTTGATCGTCGGGTTGCCCCGGACGAGGCCGGTCGCCACCTCGCGCGCCGTCGGCCGCTCCGCTACGTGCGCAACAGTCTGCAGCTCGCAGCCCACGAAGCCCGCCTCCGACACGAGCTCGCGGAGCGGCTCACGCGCATGGTAGCTCCAAGGCAGGTAGAGAAACTGCGGAGGGTCGTCGTCAAAGAAGCTCGCGATCGCATCCTGCGCCACCTGCACGTAGGGGTTCGACGCCAGGTCGTCCCAGACGTTGAAGGCCAGCCGGCCGCCCGGCCGCAGCACGCGGTGGGCCTCGCGCAGCGCCTGTAACTTGTCCGGCACGAACATGAGGCCGAACTGCTGTCCGACGGCGTCGAAGGAGCCCTCCTCGAAGGGCAGCGCGGTCGCGTCCGCGTACTGGAAGCGGACGCGCTCCAGGTGGCCGCGTCGCGCGCGCGCGCGCTCGAGCATGGGCTCGCTCACGTCCGTCGCGACGACGGAAACGTCGGGGGGCGTCGAGCGGCGCAGGTACTCGGTCGAGATTCCGGTGCCGCAGGCGGTCTCGAGGATCGCTTCGCCGGACTCGACCGCCAGGCGCCCGGCGAGGTCCTCGGCGTAGAACTCGAACAGGAAGGGGCCGAGGTAGGTGTCGTAGTCCGCCGGGATCGAGTCGGCGAAGAGGGGCTGGCTCATGTTCATATCTCCAGTGGCGCAGGACGCGGGTCGGGTTCTGCCAAGGGAATGCAGAGGATACGGTTCAGTTACGACGGCTTCCTCGATCCGCTCGGGGCAGCGTCGGAGCGACGGGTGTTGGACGTTCCTTTCTTCCAGTCAAGTTTGGTGCAGCGCACGAGGTCGGATTGGGTTCGAGTCGGTCGAATCCTACCGGACAGACGCAG
>JBDHIF010000091.1:0-4368 GCA_039587535.1 Gemmatimonadota bacterium | reverse complement strand
CTGAGTTTGTCCTTCTCGCGTAGTACGGAATGGACCAGGAAGCCACGTGGATCGCCAGGAGTCCCGGAACGCGCGTGGGCGGAGGGTTCAGCCTAACCAGGAATTGCTGCTGTCCCACGGTGAAGGCCGGCTGGATGTCGCGATGGAAGGCGCGTCGTGTATGGCAGGCGATAGGCATCCTGTGCGGTGGCCGCGCTCTCCGTAATGCCCGCTTCACGCGCTCCAGACCTGCTCCGGGTGTGAGCGGGCTGAGCCAGGGCAGCACCCCCGTCGTCATGAATCGAGGGGGGCCTATGTGCCGCTGTACCCTGGATCGTATCTAGTCAGGCGGGGCTTACGCGGATGCGCGTATGCTCTTGCGTAAGCAGCCGGAGGCAGCGGATGGCGTTGCGAGCCTCGAAGCCCAGGCGCATACTCGGACCCGCATCAGACGCCGTAAGGGATTACGGCGGACCCGTAGAGATAGAGTTAGACAGTGGAGTTAGCGAGGCCGAGATGGGGATTTCTACGCGCACGGAGGCGGCTCTAATGCGCGCCGTCTCACATGTCGGACATGCTGAGATGAACGTATTGATGCACGAGTACGAGATCCCGATCGCCGATAATCCAGGCAACCTGCTCAAACGGGGACACACGTTCATCGTGAACGTAACAGTCAACGATGTCCCGAACGGGCGTTCGGCCTTTACTTCCGAGATCACGCGGTGGAAAGCGTTGAGGGTCCGCGATTTCGACGACCTGGGCATCGATATCCCGCAGTCGCTCTCCGGGTACGGGGCGTGGCGCAGTCCGGTAGCGCACCTGCGTTGGGAGCCCGCAGGGGACCCTCTGGGTTTCACAGAAATCGTGGAGCCTCGGGGGTTTTCTCATGTCCGCCGTCCATCGAGCATGCCTACTTTAGCGGCGATTGTGAACGTGAACATGCACACCTACGTGCACATGCGGGCGTCCTATGCTCTCCCCTTCGCAGCTCAAAGACGTCAGCTTCGATGCTATGGATCTCCTCCTACAAGGTCGCGGCACTCTCGTCCGCGTCTCGTGGAGGGGGGCGAATCTCGGGAATCCTAGACGCCTGGTGCTGACCGGCGACACGGACCCCGCCTGATGGAGTGCTAATGCAGCCGACCGACAAGAAGAGGTGGCTAGGAGGGCTAGGTCCATCGAAGAAGCTCTTGCGTCGCGGCGCCATAGTGTTCGTCTCCGGCTGGATGACGGTGTGTACCTACAACGTGGTGCGGCCTCTTCCCGAAGGGACGTCGGTGGCCGGCGCGTACCACGCGGTGAACGACATCGAATTCCTGAGCGACCTGACCTTTCAGCGCGACGGCGAGAGGGTGGTGGAGCAGGAAATCTTCCCACGGCTTTTTCAGATGATCGACGAAGCGGAGCGCTTCATCGTCATCGACATGTTCCTCTTCAATGACGAGCACGCTGGCGACCGGGAGTACCTGCCGCTCACCGGGGAGCTCACGAGTCGACTCACTGCCAAGAAGGCGGCGAACCCCGAGATCTTCGTCTCCTTCACCACAGACGAGATCAACACCTTCTACGGTGCGTACCAGCCCGCCCACCTCGAGACCCTCCGCGCCGCGGGCGTCGACGTGGTTATTACCGATCTCACGGCCCTCCGAGACTCCAATGCCGGGTACTCGGCGGTGTGGCGGGCGGGATTCCAGTGGTTCGGCAGTGGGGGGGGCGGCTTCCTGCCTCACCCCCTTACAAATCGGGGACAGCGTGTCACCGCCCGGTCGTATCTCCGGCTCTTCAACATGAAGGCGAACCACAGGAAGCTCATCGTTACCGAAGACGCTTGTCTCGTGGCCTCCGCGAATCCCCACGATGCCAGCAGCTTTCATTCGAACATCGCTTGGGCCGCCTCGGGGGCCGTGTGTGACGACGCCCTCGAGTCGGAGCGAGGCATCGCCGAGTTCTCTGGATCGTCCCGACCGGCCCTCGCCGTTAATGTCCCCGCCGCAACTGAGGTGATCACCGGGTCCGCCGCCCAGGTACGCTTCCTCAGTGAAGGAAAGATCCGGGCCCGACTGCTGGAGGTGATCGCCGAAGCCGGCCCCTCCGATGCTATCGACATTGCCATGTTCTACCTGTCGGATCGAGACATCGTCCGTGGGCTGCTGGAAGCGGGGGAGCGGGGAGCCGAGGTCCGCTTGATCCTGGACCCCAACAGGGACGCTTTCGGACGTGAGAAAGGAGGGATCCCCAATCGACAGGTGGCCTACGAGCTGCACCGGTCTGGGAACGTGGCCGTGCGATGGTACGACACTCACGGCGAGCAATTCCACACCAAGTTGGTCGTGGTCCGGCGAGGGGACGAGACGGTGATGCTGGGCGGGTCGGCTAACCTCACCCGCCGCAACCTGGACGATCTGAACTTGGAGGCGGATCTCGAAGTGGTGGTACCAAGGGGTAGCCCACTGGATGCTGAGGTGGCTGACTATTTCACCCGTCTCTGGGAGGACCGGGATGGCCACTTCACCCTGCCTTTCGACGCCTACCGCGACAGTTCACTCTTGAAGAGACTGGTCTACCGGTTCCAAGAGTGGACGGGCCTCGCCTCGTACTAAAGCGTCGCAAGCCACGCCCGTGCGGCTACGGGCCGTGGCAAAGGCATCAACGAAAGGGGAAACCGCCGCCTCCCGACGACCGGCGGGTCAATCAGCCGGACAGAGCGCCTCTTCTCCCGGGGTACAGTGCTGAACCCGGCCACCGACCATGGTCATCAGGACGTCGATCTCGAGCAGCGCATCGGCCGTCCCAAGTGACCAACTCGCGAGCGGCAGCCGCGCAGTCGATCCGATGGGCACGCATGTCGCATGCTATGGCATCGCCACCTTCGCCGCATGGGTCGCGGTACCTTCTAAGCTTATTACGTCTTGCGGGGACGAAGCTACTGCCCGACGGGCGACCTGCTTTGCGATCGATTCTCTGGCGTTGGTGGGCGTCGGTGAGCGCTGGAAACCAGAGCTTTCTGCGTCAGTTGCGCTGGGGGTTCTACCCCGTTTTCGCGGACGGTTGAGTTAAGGCACTGACCCCTTTGTTGCGGGAGTCGAGCCTGCGCTGGATACGGGGGTTGTGGAAGCGCTCAATGTAGTCGAACACGCCTTTTGACCCAAGATGGGCCTTTTCTGAAGTGTCCGCATTAGCGGGGAAGAACCCGACTCGTGTATAGCAGGCGATAGGCATCCTGTGCGGTGGCCGTGCTCTCCGTGATGCCCGCTTCACGCGCTCCAGACCTTCTCCGGGTGTGAGCGGGCTGAGCCAGGGCAGCACCCCCCGCGACTGAGATCGGGCGGGCATCTGAGTCCTGGCTCGTACCTAGTCCAGCGGGGCTTACGCGGACCCGCGTAAGCCCGGGCATAAGCAGCCCTGTGACCCGCAGACGAACGTAAGAGCTGCACTTGATCGGGAGGACCTGGGCACCTAACGGTCCTCCTTTTAGCGCCATCTTCTTGAACGAGCATCCATGCCCTTGAGAGGCCCTCTGGTCCTTCAGGTTTCGCGCTTAGGCTACTGGCGCGGTGGCGCTTGAGCGACTAAGTCCCTTGGGCACTCGAGATGGTCGTCATCCCAAGCAGGAGATCACCATGACGCGCTGCCTTACCCCCCTATTCTTGCTGGTCCTCGCAGGGAGCCCCCTTGCGGCTCAGCTCTCCGACGCAACTCTCCGAGGCGGATGCCTCACCGACTGTCGAGAATCTCGTGCAGGCTGCGACCGCTGCTCGTCTGATGCGTGATTACGAGGCTGCGGACGAATACCTCGACGCGACTTGGAATGCTCTCGGACCTGTGGTCAATAATCTGATCACCAACAGCCTCTGGCTGGCGGCCGCGTCCGGCGACGGTGTCTCCGGAGTGCAGCGCACCTTCAGAGAGCTTTCTGAAGCGTTCTACTTCAGTCCCATTCAGATCTCGAACTGGGCCGGCAACTTTCCGGAGATCCTAGCCAGCGGCGAGTACGACGAGATGGCGCTTCGTTTCTCGCCCGATAGCGACGACCCCGCGTATCGATGCGCGTGCCTGAACACTGTGGCATGGGTCCACCGACTCGCCGGGCGACACGACGAGGCCGCCGCGGTTTGGGCGTCGGCCGTCGGTCCCGAACGTGCGGCCAACATCGACGCCATAGAAGACATGGACGCACAGGCGGCCCAGCGAGGACAGTACGCTCGCGACCTTGCCCGCGCCGGGATGCCCGATGAGGCGCGCCGCCAACTCGAGCAGTCCATGGCCACCCCCGTGAGCGCCGGAGGCCTGCCCAACGCCCAGCGACGCTGGGCACAGGCGTACGCCGAGCTCGGAGATGCGGAGGGGGCGGTCGCGCAGCTGGAGCCCCTGCTCACGGCTAATTCG
>JBDHIF010000090.1:0-4859 GCA_039587535.1 Gemmatimonadota bacterium | reverse complement strand
GCGCGTCCCCTGGAGCGTCCCGCGCATCCCCTGGAGCGTCCCGCGCGTCCCCTGGAGCGTCCCGCGCATCCCCTGGAGCCTCTCCTGACTCTCCCGGCCCGTCCCGTGCATCCCGTGGCGCATCCCGTGCGGCGGCTGGCGCATCCCGCGCGTCCCCCGTCGCGTTTCCGCGGAAACGTGGGGCCGCCGCCAACGGTTTCCCCTTGGGCGTGAAGAACAAGATCTGCTGGTTCTTGTCGATGCAGACGCTGGCACCCCCCTCGTGAACGAAGCGGTGGTGACGGTCGCACAGAAGCACGAGGTTCCCGAGGCGGGTCTCGCCGCCATCGGCCCAGTGCTTGACGTGGTGCCCTTCCGTGAAACGGAGACCGCAGCCCGGGAAACGACAGCCGCGATCGCGGGCCTCGAGGGCGCGGCGCACATGGGTGGGCACGGTGCGGGTCCTCCGCCCCACGCTGAGGATATGGCCGTTTGCGTCGTGGGCCATCCTGACGACGCCCGTGTCGCAGGCAATTCGCCGTGACGTTTCCGCGGAAACGCGCGTGCCCGCCCCGAGCTCGGACTGCCCGGGCTCTCCGCGCTCGCGAAGCGTCGAGGCCTCGACGTGTAGGACCACCTGGGTCCGGTCGGCCCGAGCGCCGCTCAAGGGCGCCTCGGCGAATCCGGCGGCGAGAGCCCGCTCTGCCATGAGCCTGGCCGCGTCGGCCCTGCGCTGTTCGGGCTTGGCGTCGGCCTCGCCGTCGAGCCCGGCATCGTGACCACGGCCGGTGCCGTCTCCGCCGCCATCGCGCCGACTGCTCGCCCGGAACAGCACGTCTTCGGCCGACTCCATCGCACGCATGAAGATCTCTCCTGCCTCGGGGTCCAGGCGCCCCCGCAGGACCACCATCCCGTCGTGGTCGATGAAACCTCGCTCTTCCGGTCCAGGTGCTTCCAGGACCGGACTACCCGCTCGAGGTTCGCCGCCGAACCTGCACGGGCGAACTCGAGCAGAGCCCCTTCGCTGGTCGGCGTGGCCACGCGGGTCAGCGCCCGGACCTTGGCGAACGACAGCTCGCCGGTCTCCATGGCGCGGCTGGTTTCGGGGAGCTGCTCCAGTGCCAGGGCGGTTCGGACGCGCTCGCGTGCGGCCCCAGGCATGATGCCGATCCTCCACGCGAGCCACTCCGCGGTCGACGAGAAGCCGGTGTCCCTCCAGCCCTCGCGCCGGTGGAACTCGGCCAACAGCTTCATGGCCCGGTATTGAAGGGAGTCGGCCTCCATGTAGGCCTGGGCGCACCGCTCGCCGAGGACGTAGAGCTCGTCGTCGTCGTCCGTCGTCTCATATCCCGCGGACTTCTCCCGAACCGTCCTCTGGCTTGCCGCAGTCGCGCGCAGCGCATATCCCATGGTCGATCCCCCTCAACTGTAAGTGATTCAATAAGTTGCATGTAATATACGAGTGCGATTCGGAGCCCTCTGTGTTGCTCTGAGAGGCATGCGGCGGCAAGCCCAGACCATCGAGGGAGGAGCGAGTCCACGAGGGGGCTCAGATGCGGATCAGGACGCACCCACGAGCGAATCCAGGGGCGATCCCAGACCAACCTCAATGCATGGCTTCAAATCCGTCCATGGCATTTCGGGACGCTCGCATGCGGCGCGACCGAGCGGGAGGCGGAGAGGCGCAGCCCCGGAGCGAACCGGTGATGGCGCGACTCCACGTTGTGGACAGCGGACGCCGAAGCGGTTGGGAGTGAGGCGCCTCCACGTGACGGAAGATAGGCGCCGAATGCTTGGAGGGAGGCGCGGTGCAGGCTGTAGCGCCGACCGGGGCTCCGTCACGCAGGGAGATCGAAGCCGTCCGCTATCCCCAGACTAGAACACCCTTTTGATCCAGTCGAGCAAGCGAGTCAGGACACCTCGTCGCGGCGCCTCCGCTCCTGGGCTCTCACAGATCGGACACGGCCCCATCTCCGGCTCCTGCCCCAGGATCGCGGTCACCGGCCCGAGCACCTCGAGCTTCTGCTCGATCGTGTCGTTCACCGCCACGGTGAAGGTGAGCCGGTTCCCCTCCACGACCCCGGCGAACTCGGCCGGCATGGTGGGTCCGATGGCCACGGGGTACGCCTTGATCAAATAGGATCCCGACACGCTGAACCGCTGGTCCGCGTCCAGGGCGATCGGGGCCGGGAAATCACCCTTGGTGCAGCCCACGTGCACGTGGGCGTTGTCGGCGCTCACGACCACTCCTACGTCGTCGCCGCCCCACGTCCCCTCGGCCAGCTCGGTCAGCTGCACACTCGACGGTGAGGACGAGCAGGCAAGTGCCAGCGGGGCCGCCACGAGCAGGCTGACAGCAAACCCTGGACGAGCAGCCGCTCCTCGGCACCGCCCGTCGCGGGCGTGTCGGCGCCGTCCGTCCCGGGAAAGTCGGCAGCGCCCGTCCCGGCAATGTCGGCAGCGCCCGTCCCAGTGGTGCCCGCGCCGCTCCTCCACGCACTGACCGTACCACCCGTCGTCGCGCTGTCGGCACCGCCCGTCCTGGGAAAGTCGGCGCCATCCGTCCAGGCGCTGACGACAACGCCCGTCCCAGCGCTGCCCACAGCGCTCCCCTCCGCGCTGCCCGCGCCCGTCCCGCTGCTGTCCGACTCGGCCCGACCTCACGGCTTGCGAGCGCAGGGCATCGAGCGGTGCGGATGCCCTGGGCTGGACAGGTACGCTTCGGTTCATGCTCGTGGTCCGTCGCTGTGGGGAGATGCCGCTACAAAGAGAACGAGCGAGCGGGCGGATCCGCGACACCCGGTCCGTGCGAGCTCCGTCTCAGAGCCTCCGGCAGGGGAGAGTCGATAACGGCGGCGCGAGGGGGCCCGGTCTCGAGGTCCGCAGGGATGAACCGGATCCCTGCGCCCGGACCCGGCAAGGAACGCGCGCGCCCAGCCTACACCGCGATTAGCGGCGTCGTCGGGAGGTCGCCCCGTCGCCTGCCCCCCAGCTGTCCAGCCTCAGCTGTCCAGCCCCAACTCCCACAACCGGCCCACGAGCGCCACCATGGCCCAGGTGTCGCGCGCGCAGTACGCGAGCAGGTCCTGGCGAAGCTTGGCACGTTCGTCTTCGGACAGTTGGTTCCCCTCGAAGAGCAACCGGGCCAGCTCGGCGCTGGCCGACTGGCCGTCCCTGACCTCCAGGTCGGCGTAGCTCATCTCGGGTACCAGCGCCGGGAGCACCCGCTTCACGCTGAAGCTGCCGCGGAAGTCCGGGTGATAGACGTGGCTCCGGACGAGCGGAAGCAGGTCGAACAGCCTGCTGCGGAGGCGCTCGAGCGGACCTTTGAGGTGCGGCACGGCATTCTCGAGCGTCTTGATCTGCGTGTTCTCGTAGCTGCTGTACACGAGGATGGACCCGGCACCCGCGCAGGCGTCGATGAGGGCCCGCGCAAGCCCTTCCCGGGGGTCTCCCGGCCCTTCGGCCAGCCACTCGACGTGGTCATGGCCCCCGTCCGGGCGCTCCTGGCGATAGCTGAACTGGACCGGGATCGCCTCCCAGGGAGCCACCCCCGGCCACACCGGCACGGCGCGGGACACGGTCTCGAAGTCCAGATAGCCGAAGGGCTCGGTCAGAGCGTCCAGCACCGTCCAGAGGCCGGGCTCGACGATCACCTCGTCGAGCTCCACCGCACGGCGTTGCCGTCGCGCCACCGGCGACAGGTTGAGCCCCTGGGGCAGGTCGGTCACGGAATGGATGCCCTGATGCATGTAGCTCAGGGCCTTGGCCGTTCCGGTCCGGTACAGGGTGCGGATGTGGTGTGGCCCGGGAGGCCAGCACCGCTCCCGGAACGGGCAGTCGGTCATGCCAATGCACTGGAACCCCACTGGTAACCCGGGGAACGGGCTCTCGAGGATGCCGAGCTGGCGCTCGATCTCGCCCTCGATCCCCATCATCATTCCACGGACCTCGGCGGTGACGTCGTGCCGCTCGAACAGCGAATCCCGGTCTGGCCTCCTGTAGTCCTTGTTCAGGAGCATGAGCTCGGTGCGCCCGACCTTCACGCCGCTCCGCTCCACCACGTGGGTCTGGATCGCGGCGTCCGGCAGGTGCTCGGGCTTCCGGGAGGTCGCAGACTTCACCTCGATCAGGTGGAACCGGTCCCCGTCTCGCTCCAGGACGTCCACAGTCACGAAGACATCGTCCTGCAGGAATGCGGCCTCGAAGATGGCAGGCGCATCGGACGCGAGGGCGGCCCGGGTCTCGGCCACCGCCCGCTCCTCGTGGCAAGCGGGGACGTCGATGAGCACGCCGCCGGGGAAACTCTCCCTGGCGACGACGCCCACACGGCTACCCTGATGCAAGCGATCGAGATGCGCGGGTCCCGACTGGAGGTCGGGGGCGTTCTGCTCGTGGGTCGTCCACCAGAGCAGATTGGGACATTGGGTTCCGCGAACGAAGCGGGTCTTCGAGAGCGTGGCCACGACGACTTCCCTTTCGGGTGCAATGGCCCAATAGGACCGGGGCCTCATGCCGGATCGCGCCGAGTCGCGCGGGGCCTCGTCTCCCAATGTGAAGCCGTTGACAAGGTGTGGCAACGATCCCGCAACGGCCGGTCGTCGCGGCCCATACAGCCGTCTCGACCACAGTCGGATCCAGGCCAGACGGGCGCGAGGCATCACGGTCGGATCCAGGCCTGACGGGTGCGAGGCATCACGGTCGGATCCGGGCCCGACGAGTGCGAGGCACCACAGTCGGATCCGGGCCCGACGGGTGCGAGGCATCACAGTCGGATCCGGGCCCGACGGGCGCGAGGCGAGGCAGCGTCGACCACCCGTCGCCCGTCGTGGAAGGGCCTCTGACGAATCCGATGAGGGGTTTTGCCCGCGAATCTCGCG
>JBDHIF010000089.1:0-3715 GCA_039587535.1 Gemmatimonadota bacterium | reverse complement strand
CGTGACCTCGCCGCCCATGCGGGGCAAGGCCGAGATTCCCAGGGTCGAGGAATCGATCGAGACGGTAAAGGCGACGCCTGATCCGTCGGCAAGCCACTGCGGTTCGCCCATTGGCCCCAAGCTCGGGGCGTTACGCGTCGCCCAACCCGAATCGGAAAGAATGAGGTGCGGGTTGCCCCCTTGGACATCCTGGGTCATCAGTCCTTCCGAGGTGAGATACGCGACCGTCTGACCATCGGGAGCGAGAGTGACGTTCCAGGCGTCGCCGGTCGCGGTCAACGGTCGCGCGTCCCATGCGGTCACCACCTGACGGGTAGGCTCCGGCGCCTCCCGCGAGCCCGCCAGCCACATGGCCGCCGCACCCAGCAGAAACAGCGCCAGACCCGCTGGTAGGGCAAACTTCCAGGGGAGGCCTCTCGTCGACAGTGGGCTTGGGCCGGTTTGAGAGGAATCCGCCGCCGAATCCGATCCTCCTAGCAGTTTGTCCGTCTCGATCTCCTGCGCTAGATCTCTCAGATCGTTGTACAGATCGCGGGCGGACTGAAACCGGTTCAGGGGCTCCTTTTCGAGGCAACGATGGATGATTCGCCCCAGTTGACGGGGCAGTCGCCGGTTGACCTCGATCAGAGGCGGCGGCTTGTCTTTCAGAATCGAAGAGATCAGCGAGGGCGAGCTGTCTCCCTGGAACGGGTGTTGCCCCGTGGCCATTCCGTAGAGGACAACCCCTAATGAGAAGACATCGGTTCGGTGATCGATAGGCTTGCCCTCGATCTGCTCAGGCGACATGTAGGGCGCGGTACCCAGGACACGCCCTTCCGCGGTCACCGCCTCCGTAGGAAGCTGGGTCATCAGAGGGCCTGACTGCTCAGGCGCCAACTTCGCTAGGCCGAAATCGACGATTTTGATTCGGCGCTCATCCTCGGTCACCAGGAGGTTCGACGGCTTGAGATCCCTGTGGGCGACTCCGCGCTCGTGCGCAGCCGAGAGTGCGTCGGCCAGCGGCACGGCGAGTTGAAGGAACGTCTCCAAAGGGAAGCCTTCAGACGGCAGGATCTTGTCGAGGCTTTCTCCCCGTACCACCTCCATGGTGAAGAAGTGCAGCCCTTGCGCCTCCTCGACCGAGTAGATGTGAACGATGTTCGGGTGGCTCAAGGAAGCGAGGGCTCGGGCCTCGCGCTGAAAACGCTCCAGCCGCTCCGGATCGGAGGCCATGTCCGGCGGGAGCACCTTCAGCGCCACCTGGCGGCACAGCTTGCTGTCCTCGGCCAGATAGACCTCGCCCATGCCTCCGGCGCCGAGCTCTCCGAGGATCTCGTAGTGGGCGAGTGTCTTGCCGACCATGTCGCTCATAGGATCTGTGCCTGGGTGAGCCTGGCCGCGGTGGTCAGACTCCAACGAGCAACGCATCGGTGCGTCAAGAGGACGCTCGCTGCCTCTCCTCGGCCTCGGCGAGAAGCGAGGGCAGGTCTAAGACCATCGTGCCTCGTTGGCTGCCGCGGGACCGGACCATCAAGAATCCCTCATCGGCGGGCAGAGGCTCGAAATCTCGAGAGAGTCCCAAGTCCTCAGAGAGCGAGAAGAACTCGGTCGGACGGGAAACGGTCGGCACCGTTCCTGGTTTGAATCTGACAACCATCATCCGAGGTCCGGACCTGTAGAAGAGCTCGGCTCCTGAGGAGGACCATCGGGGAAGAGCACCTTGTTCAGTCGAGACCGGCCAACGCCTCCCATCGGGTGGGAAGGGCTGAACCCAAACAGCAAGTGAACCCGAATCTTCCGTCTGATAGGCAATCCAGTTCCCGTCCGGCGAAATGCTGGCGGCGGGGGCGAGGCTTAGGCCGGTATCGCGAGCGATCGTCACTTCCTCCGTGGTGTTGTCGAACTTCACCGCAATGAGGCCTTCGCCGGGGGGCGCATAGACCAACCACTCGCCGTCCGGTGAAACCGCGAGGGGGAAGGCGATGTCGGCGTCGGCGAGTTGCAACTTCTTTGGCTCCTGGCTCCCGTCTGCAGAGGCGATCCAGGCCTTCCAAGTGCTTTGGCTACCTCTCAGTGACCCGTAGATCAGCCGGGAACTGTCCGGCATCCAAAGCGGACCAACGACCCCTACCCACCCCGAGTCCAGGCGGGCTTGGGTGCCACTCTCGAGGTCTACCACCCACAGATCTCCATAGGGGCGAGCGTCGAGCGGGATGGCGACACGCCGACCGTCCGGCGAGAGGTCGAACCAACCACGCGATCCGGCACGTAAGGAGGCAGAGAGCTTCTTGACTGGCTGCACCGATCCGTCGCGTCCGATCTTCACGAGCTCGGCCGGCTCGCGGTTGCGACGAACGAAGACGAGGGTTCCATCGTCCGCTCGGCTGGGCATGGTGGCGTTGGGGGTTACCAGAAAGGGCTCGCCGACAACCTCCATCGACTCCAACGAGAACCGGACCGCCCAGAGCCCGGGGTTGATGGTCTCTCGCTCGTAAAGGAGATGTCCGGTCGGGGAGTACGAGGGATAGGCCAGGGCCTCTCCAGGCAGCCGCAGGATCTCCTTTCGTTGTCCATCGACCAAGGCGGCGATGGTGTCGATCCCGTCCGGCCCATGGGCGGTGAACAAGAACCCATGGTCGCCCGGCAGAGGGCTGATCTCGTGAAAGTCCGCCTCGCCCTCTGCGGCCGGTAGCAATTCTCCGAGACTTCGTCCGTCCACAGAAAACCCGAGCAGCCCCACGCTCGGGCTCCCCGCCAAGACCAGTTGCCCGGCTGCGTTCCAGGCGCCGCCGCCCGACCCGAAGACGCCCTGCTCGGGGACCGGGCCGAGATCGGTCGCGGCCCCGCCGTTGGCCGGCCTTCTCCAGAGCCTCCCTGCTCTCGTATAGGCGATGCTCGCTCCGTCTGCTGACCAGAAGGCGTACGAGGCTCCATCGGTCCCTGGGACAGCTACGGCATCGAGCTCTGTCAACCGCCGAATCCTGAGCCCGTCCACTGCCGGGTAGAGGAGTTGCTGACCGTCCGGTGAGATCTTGGGTCCATCGTATGCCTCGCCCAGACTTTGGAGAGTGAGGCCCTCGAGCTCGAGATCGAGCTTGAAGGAGTCTTTCGATTCGCCACCCTGACCGAGCGGTGCAAAGGCGCGTCCAACGAAAAACGCTCCAGCCATCAGCAGGAAGACGCCGACGCCGGCGGCGACGACAGCACCGAGGCGTCGAGGCCGAGGGCTGATGCCGTTCGGTGTCGCATCGTCGGGCTCCCCACCCTTTTGCAGCCGGATTCGCGCTTCGCCGATGTCGCGCAGGCGCTCCAAGGGATCGCGGCAAAGACAGCGCTCGAGAACTCGGCGCGCGCGCTTCGGGATTGTCTCCGGGAGACGGTTCCAATCCAGATCCTGTGACAGGACGGCGAGCAAGGTCTCCGAGAACGTGGATCCCGTGAAGAGCCGCCGACCGGTGAGCATCTCGAAGAGCACCACGCCGAAGGCCCAGATGTCGGCGCGCTTGTCGACCGGCTTTCCCTGAGCCTGCTCGGGCGCCATGTAGGCTGCGGTTCCAAGGATCATCCCTGCCTCGGTGGCTTGAATTGCCGTTGGAGAATGGGTGTTCTCCGGGCCATCGAGAGGTTCCTCGGTGTAGATCTTGGCGAGTCCGAAATCGAGGATTCTCGGGTTGCCGTCTGCTCCCAGCTTGACGTTGGATGGTTTGAGATCTCTGTGGACGATCCCTCTTTCGTG
>JBDHIF010000088.1:0-3743 GCA_039587535.1 Gemmatimonadota bacterium | reverse complement strand
CCGTCCACTGGTCGATGGACCCCGTCAACGCGCTCCGCTCCGCTTCGGGGGCCACCGCCCCCATCATCTGCCGGTGTCGATCTACGACCTGCTGCAGCACCTCGCGCCCGGAATTACCGGATTCGGCAGCCCGGGCAGCGTTACCGAGAAGCTCGGTGACCCCCGCGAAGGCGGACACCACGACGACGAAGCGGACGTGTGGCGCGGTCTCCTGTTCCGCCCTGACGAGCTCCACGACACCTCGAACACGATCGGGATCCGCAACGGAGGTTCCTCCGAACTTCAGGACACGGAGGGGTGCTTCAGGACGCTCACTCATGGTCTCGACATCGGTGTGGGGCAGCGGGCGGAGGCCACAAAAGTAGCCAGTCACGGTGTCCCACCAAGGCGTACAGGGGTAGGCGAGCGGCCTCAAGGCTGACATTCTTTCTGGACGCCTGTCGGTTCAGCACTCGTTCCGCCATCCGTGCGGAGTCAGCCTTGTACCGATCCGACGTCCCCCGAGCAAGGAACACCCGATGGCAAGCGCGGCGTTTCCCAACCTCCATGGCGACTCCGATCCCCTGGTCGGGGTGGTGTTCGGCAGCGCTTCAGACTGGCCGACGATGAAGATCGCGGTCGACCTCCTGCGCTCTTTCGGCGTGGCCACCGAGCACGGCGTGGTCTCCGCTCACAGGACGCCGGATCGACTTCGCGATTATGCCACCTCAGCCGCCGATCGCGGCGTCAAGGTCGTGATCGCAGGGGCGGGGGGTGCTGCCCATCTTCCGGGCATGATGGCCGCGTGGACGGGGTTACCTGTACTGGGCGTCCCGATCGAGAGTAGGAAGATGAAGGGTGTCGATTCCCTCTACTCCATCGTCCAGATGCCGGGGGGTGTCCCGGTCGGCACCCTCGCCATTGGGGAATCGGGCGCGAAGAACGCAGCGCTCCTCGCCATCCGCATCCTCGCCCTGACCGACGCCGACCTCAGGGAACGGCTCACCACATTCGGCGAAGAGCAGGCAGAGTCCTCGGTGACCGCAGAGCTGTCGTGACCGACCCCATCCTGCCGGGTAGCACACTCGGCGTCCTTGGGGGCGGCCAGCTCGGCCGGATGTTCGCCTCAGAAGCCAAGCGCATGGGATACCGCGTGGCCGTCCTGGCGCCCACGCCGGACGGGCCTACGGCCCAGTTGGCCGATCTCGTCATCGATGCGCCCTATGAGGACCTGGACGCCGTCGAGCGCCTCGCGCGCGCCTCGGACGTGGTGACATTCGAATTCGAGAACGTCCCGACGGCGGCGGCCGACACCGCCAACCGACACGCGCCCGTCAGGCCCTCGAGCCACGCCCTGCATACCACGCAGAACCGCCTGCGGGAGCGTGCCCTTCTCGACAAGCTGGGCCTCCCCTCGGCGAAGCACGCCGCGGTTCGGGAGGCCGCGGACCTCGAGGCCGCGATGCGGACGGTCGGGACACCGGCCGTCCTCAAGTCGGCGTCTTCCGGATACGACGGAAAGGGCCAGCGAAAGGTGGAAGACGAGACCACCGGCGTCGCGCTCTGGGAGGAGCTCGGGAGGCAGCCGTGTCTCTACGAAGCGTTCGTACCCTTCGTGGCCGAGTTGTCGGTGGTAGGCGCCCGTAGCATGGATGGCGACATGGCGCTCTACGAGCCGTCCCGGAACGACCACGTCAACCACATCCTCGACGTGAGCGTCGCACCTGGGAGCTTCGATTCGCAGGTGGCGCGACGCGCCAAGGAGCTCGCCGGCGCCGTCTTCGAGGGACTCGACCTCGTGGGTGTGGCGTGCGTCGAGATGTTCCTGCTCGCCGATGGCGGCCTCCTGGTCAACGAGATCGCGCCGCGCCCCCACAACTCGGGACACCTGACCATCGAGGCTTGCGCCACGAGCCAGTTCGAGGCCCAGGTGCGGACCGTCACGGGCCTCCCGATGGGCGCTCCCGACCAGGTGTGTGGCGGCGCCGCCATGGCCAACCTTCTCGGGGACCTCTGGTCGGCCGCACCCCCGGATTGGGCAGCGGCACTCCGCACACCCGGCGTTCGACTGCACCTCTACGGAAAGAGCGAAGCTCGCCCCGGCCGCAAGATGGGCCACCTCACCGCTACGGCGCAGTCGGCGGAGGAGGCCGAGCGCCTGGTGCGGACGGCCAGAGCCCAGCTGGGCCGATTAGCCCACCCGTAACCCAGGAAATGCAAAGAGGGCCCCGGGGACCGATCCCCGAAGCCCTCTCTGTCCCCTCGTGTGCGGGCGTTTACGGTGTCCGCTCACCGCTCCCACACGATCCAGTACTTATCGATGTCGTCATCGGTCGTCCCCATCTCAGCGTCCCCGATCGGCAGACCGTTCAAGCTCAGGATGTAGGTGAGGACGTCCGTGACCTGCTGTCTGGTGAGACTCCAGGGGTTGTCGTACGGCATCCGGTCGTTGATGTAGTACCAAAGCTGGAACGTGGACTGGTCGGCCCACCGCCCCCTGAAGGCCGTTTCCGTGAGATCCTCGTTCTCGTGGCACTCCGCGCACAACTCCTGGAAGACCACCCCTCCGCGCTCGGCTTGCGCCATGGTGTAGATACCGTCGAGGGTGGAAGCCTCCTCCAGAACCATCGACGCCATGCTCTCGGGTTGAGTCTCTTCAGCCGGAGCCGCAGCCGGTTGCGGTGCCTCGACGGGGGCCTGAGAACCGGAAGAGCACGCCGTCAGCAGGGCAAGGGCCGCGAGGGCGCCGATGAACGAAGGTGTCCTGAGCATGTCGATCGTCCTGGAATTCTGGGTCAGCCGAGCGCCAGATTCTCGCTTCCGCTCGGGAGGGTCATGATAAGCGTGTTTCAGGTCTGCCTACTCCGACGCAGAACGCGGGTTCCGGCGTCCGGCAGGCAGGCACGTGGCCTCGATTCGGCGGTGACACTGGTCTGTCCTCGCGTCGTGGACGCACGCCACCGAGGTGGCGACATTTACACACCGCCGCGCACCAAAACGTTGAGCTACGATACCCAACCGACAGGGCCGACGCCCTCCCGCTCCGGCCCGGGACCGCCATGACGGACGATCCGAAAGCCATCCTCCGGGCCAGGAGCCTGTCGAAGGTGTACGAGATGGGCTCGGTGCGGGTGGACGCGCTCCGAGCCGTAGACGTCGACCTGAGACGGGGCGAGCTCCTCGTTCTCCTGGGAGCGTCAGGGAGCGGGAAGTCGACGCTCTTGAACATCCTGGGTGGCCTGGACCGGCCCACGTCCGGCTCACTCCGGTACCGTGACCTCGACCTCTCGGAAGCCGACGACGAGGCCCTCACGAGCTACCGCCGCCAGTACGTCGGCTTCGTCTTCCAGCTGTACAATCTCATCCCGAGTCTCACGGCCCGAGAAAACGTCGCCCTCGTGAGCGAAATCGCTACGAACCCCATGGACCCGGGCCGCGCATTGTCCATGGTGGGACTCCGCGACCGCATGGATCACTTTCCGGCGCAGCTCTCGGGCGGCGAGCAGCAACGAGTGGCCATCGCCCGGGCCGTCGCGAAGCAGCCGGAGCTGCTCTTCTGCGACGAGCCCACCGGGGCCCTGGACGCCGAGACAGGCAAGCTCGTCCTGCAGGTCCTGGATACAGTCAATAGGGAGACTGATACCACTACGGCGATCATCACCCACAACGTCGCCATAGCCGCCATGGGCGACCGGGTCATGCACATGAGTAGCGGCGAGATCACAAAGATCTACGAGAACGACGAGCGCGCCTCACTCGACGAG
>JBDHIF010000087.1:0-4401 GCA_039587535.1 Gemmatimonadota bacterium | reverse complement strand
AGCTCACCCAACGTCAGCTGGTCCATGAGCACGAGGCGCCCGCCGTACCCCATGATGAGCACACTGGCCAGACCCATGAAGAACGTCCCCAGGCTCGTGACCATGCTCGAGGTTCTCAACGTCGTCTTCACGTTGTCGAAGACCCGGAGAACCCCCTGGTAGAAGATCTCAGCCTCCTTATCCAGGGCATGGAAACCCTTGATGACACGAATCCCGCCGAGCGCCTCAGTCAGGCGTCCCGTGACCTCGGCGCGGATCTGGCCGCGCTCGCGGAAGGCAGGCCGAAGCGTCCTGAACGCTTTCGACGACACCCAGCCGAAGGCCAGG
Organism: Gemmatimonadota bacterium; assembly: GCA_039587535.1. Taxonomy (GTDB): domain Bacteria; phylum Gemmatimonadota; class Gemmatimonadetes; order Longimicrobiales; family Gaopeijiaceae; genus JAWLHJ01. Next base: position 4,074 of record JBDHIF010000087.1, on the reverse strand, counting down.
AGCGGGAACAGCGCCAACAACGTCATGATGGGATCGATGTCCACGAGGAACACGAGGGCCACCACCGCCGTCACGCTTCCTCCTACCAGCTGCACGAGCCCGGTCCCAACCAGGTTCCGAACGCCTTCGACGTCGTCCATGATGCGGGACACCAGCTCCCCGGACTTGGTGTTGTCGAAGACGCGCACGGGGAGGCGGATGACGTGCTGCTGAACCTGGGCCCGAAGGTTCGCGATGAGGTGTTGGGCTTCAACGCTCAGCAGCATCGTCAAGGCGTAGGAGGTCGCCGACTGGACCGCGATGGCCAGACCCACGAGCCCGAGGAGCGTGTAGAGGAGGTCGCCGTTTCCACCGGCGATGACGTCGTCGACCAGATATTTGGTCGATGCGGGGAGCACCAGGCCGCTCAGCCGGTTCAACAGAATGAGGACCAGGCCGAGAAGGACCAGCTTTCGACGCGGCCAGATGATCTCCTCGAAGGCGTGCCGGAGGCTGGCCCCGGAGATCTTCTTCTTGTCGGACATCGGCGGGACGGCGAAGGCGGAAGGTCGGAAGCAGAAGGGTTACCCGGGCGAGCGTGTCGGGTGCCCGAAGCGCTCGCTGGACCGGGGGAGCCCAACAACACTTGGGTCCCCCGCCCCGGCCATATAGCTTAACGGCTCTTTCGGCGGATCCGTGCGGCCACCCCACCGTGCCCGCGCGTCCGCGCTGCCCCGCGAAGTGCGTCGAGCCATGTCCCAACCGGAGAACGACGGCTACCAGCCGTCCGCGATCGAAGAGAAGTGGCAGCGCTTATGGGATGAGCGCGGCACCAACGCTTTCACCACGGACGAGCTCCAAGATCCCGAACGCCCGTTCTTCAACCTGATGATGTTCCCCTACCCCTCGGCAGAGGGACTCCACGTGGGCAACATCTACGCGTTCACCGGCGCCGACGTCCACGGTCGTTACCAGAGGCTCAGGGGTCATCGCGTCTTCGAGCCCATCGGGTTCGACGCGTTCGGGATCCACTCCGAGAACTTCGCCCTGAAGCAGGGCACACACCCGATGGACCTGATCCCGTCCAACGTGCGGAACTTCACGCGACAGCTCCGTCGAACCGGCGGGATGTTCGACTGGACACACACCGTCGACACCACGGATCCGGCCTACTACAAGTGGACCCAGTGGATCTTTCTTCAGCTCTTCAAGGCGGGATTGGCGGAGCGGAAGGAGGCTCCGGTCAACTGGTGTCCGTCCTGCATGACCGTGCTTGCCAACGAGCAGGTGGTGGGGGGAGAGTGCGAACGGTGCGGGACCCCGGTCGAGCAGCGCCGAATCGCCCAGTGGTTCTTCAAGATCACGCGGTATGCCCAACGGCTGCTCGACAATCTCGAGACCATCGACTGGTCGGACACGACGAAGAAGGCCCAGGCGAACTGGATCGGCAGGAGCCGAGGCGCTCAGCTCCACTTCCCCATCCTGGATGCCGAGGGTAAGAACGCCGGCCGCGACGTCGAGGTCTACACGACCCGGCCCGACACGGTGTTCGGCGCAACCTACATGGTGCTCTCGCCGGAGCACCCCTTGGTGGACGAGGTCACACGGCCCGATCAGGTCGGGGCGGTCGACGCCTACCGGGCCGAGGCTCAGAAAAAAGACCTCGTGGCGCGACAAAAGGCCGACCGCACCAAGACGGGGGTGTTCACGGGAGGGTACTGCCGTAACCCTGCTACGGGGAGGGCGATCCCGGTATGGATCGCGGACTATGTCCTCATGGAGTACGGCACCGGCGCCATCATGGCCGTGCCGGGGCACGACGAGCGGGACTTCGAGTTCGCCAAGACGTTCGACCTCCCGATCGTGCGGGTGGTGGCGGGGCCAGACGACGATGCCGACACCCCGCTGGAAGAGGCGTACGTCGGTGCGGGGCGCCTCGTGGGCTCCGGCCAGTTCGACGGGACCGACGTCGCGGACTCCGTCCGCGTGGTCACCGACTGGGCCGCGAGCCAGGGTTGGGGAGAATCTCGGGTGCTGTACCGCCTCCATGACTGGTGCATCTCGCGGCAGCGTTATTGGGGTCCGCCCATCCCAATCGTGCATTGTCCGACCTGCGGCGCCGTTCCGGTACCGGAAGACCAGCTCCCCGTGGTCTTGCCCCGGGTCGAGGATTTCAAGCCCGACGACACCGGCGTGAGCCCCATGGCGCGGGTTGAGGACTGGTACCGGACGTCGTGCCCGGAGTGCGGCGGAGACGCCCGCCGGGAAACCGACGTATCCGACACCTTCCTGGACTCGAGCTGGTATTTCCTGCGCTATCCATCAACGGACTTCGACGACCGGCCGTTCGATCCGCAGGTCACCAGAGCCTGGCTTCCGGTGGACACGTACATCGGCGGAAACGAGCACGCGGTGCTGCACCTCATGTACGCCCGCTTCATCACGATGGTGTTGAAGGACCTCGGGCACATCGACTTCGAAGAGCCCTTCACCAGGTTCAGGGCGCACGGCCTCATCATCGCCGAGGGCGCCAAGATGTCGAAGAGCAAGGGGAACGTCATCGTCCCCGACCCCATCATCGAGGAGTATGGGGCGGACACGTTCCGCACGTACCTCATGTTCCTCGGGCCCTTCGAGGAAGGTGGTGATTACCGGGCCGAAGGGATCCAAGGACCCCATGGGTTTCTGCATCGGCTGTGGGACACGGTCGTTTCCAGCGACCCTAGCGCCACGCCGGACGGTGACGTGGAAAGGAAAGTCCACCAGACCATCAAGCAGGTCACCGAGCAGCTTCCCGAGCTCGGCTACAATACGGCCGTCGCCGCGTTGATGGAGTGTCTGAACACGGTGCGGGCGGGCGGGCGCACCGCGGCCCGAGCCGAGGTCGAGCCACTCGTCGTCATGGTGGCGCCGTTTGCGCCCCACATGGCCGAGGAGCTATGGGAGCGGCTGGGCCATGCGGGCAGCATATTCGACGGGGCGAATTGGCCCCTATATGACGAGGCGAAGCTCGTCGAGGACACCGTAACCCTGGCAGTCCAGGTCAACGGGAAGCTGCGCGGCTCCATCGACGTGGCGAAGGACGCGGCGGAAGCCGATGTCATCGCTGCGGCCCGAGCCGACGAAAATGTCGCACGCCACCTCCACGGGACGACCGAGCGGCGAGTGATCCACGTGAACGGTCGTCTCGTCAACTTCGTGGTCGGATGAACGACACCCAACGATTGGCCATCGACGCCATCCGCGTCCTCTCCATGGACGCGGTGCAGCACGCGAACTCCGGACATCCCGGCACACCCATGGCCCTGGCGCCCGTGGGATATGAGCTCTTCCGACACCACCTGCGACACAATCCCGCGGACCCGGAGTGGCTCGACCGAGATCGCTTCATCCTCTCGGTAGGGCATGCGTCCGTCCATGCTGCTCTACTCGCTATTGCACCTCAGCGGATACGAGGTGAGCGAGGAGGACATCCGGAACTTCCGCCAGTGGGGCTCTCCGACCGCGGGTCACCCGGAGTACGGGCACGTCGCCGGGGCCGAGACCACGACCGGGCCGTTGGGTCAGGGCGTGGCCAACTCGGTCGGCTTCGCCATGGCCGAGCGCTGGCTGGCTCAACGGTTCAATCGACCGGGCCACGACGTGGTGGATCACTTCACCTACGCGCTCTGCTCAGACGGCGACATCATGGAGGGCGTATCGCATGAAGCCGCCGCCATCGCCGGCCACCAGAAGCTGGGGAGACTGATTTGGATCTGGGACGACAACCGGATCACCATCGAAGGGGACACCGACCTCTCCACGTCCACCGACGAGGGCGCCCGCTTCGAGGCGTACGGCTGGCATGTGCTCCGCGTCGAAGACGGGAACGACCTGGCCGCGATCGGTCGCGCCCTCGAGCAGGCCCGCGACGAGACCGAGCGCCCGACGTTCATCGTGCTCAGAACCACGATCGCCTACGGCAGCCCGGGCAAAGCTGGCACGGCGGCCTCTCACGGCGCCCCGCTGGGCGCCGATGAGATCCAAGCCACCAAGAAGAACCTCGGATACCCTTCCCTCGAGCCGTTCCACGTCACCGACGACGCGCGTTCGGAC
>JBDHIF010000014.1:0-88258 GCA_039587535.1 Gemmatimonadota bacterium | reverse complement strand
GGGCACACGGAGGCGAGTTGACCTGGGAGCGCCGAGGGACGAGCGTTCCGGTTCGATCACGAGCGGATCGAAGGGCGCTTAGCTCAGCTTGGTTAGAGCACCTGCCTTACAAGCAGGGGGTCGGGGGTTCGAGTCCCTCAGCGCCCACTGAGTATGCTACAGTCGCACAACTAGCCAGCGACATTATCGAGCCGGCGTGAAGAGACTCCGGGATGGCGAGAGTCTTCATTGATGACTCGGCTTTACGGTGGAGGTAGGATGCGCGCTCTGTTGTCCTGCGGGATCACCGCTATGGTCGGCATGACGGCGTTGAGCTGCTCTTCGCTGATCGCGGAGCGTCCGGTGCGGTTCGAGTGGCAGGATACGATCGACGCATGGGAGGGTCTGTGCGACGCTGAGGCGGCGCTGGTGGATGCGGACAGCCTGAAGCTGCCGTGCCTCGTCGGGCCGGGAGCCCGGAGGCCGCCGCAACTGGATGCCATAGCCGCCGGTACGGGCAGAATGAGGGTGGCTCGCGTCACGGATTACTCGAACAGCACGGGAGCGGGAACGCTTCGCTCGGCCATTGACTCTGCCCAGGCGTGGGACGACGGGAGCACGTGTACGGCCATCGTCTTCGTGAACGGCGGTGGCGACGTGTACTTCAACGACAGCTCGGGGGATCAGAACTCGGACGACCTCGAATGCGTTTACGTGCTCGGGCAGACAGCGCAAGGCGAGGGGATCAACATCCTCGGTGACGACCTCCGTGCCCGTCGCGCTGCCGAATGGTATTTCGGATACTTCTACCAGCGGAAAGCGGGTGAAGACGAAGGGTTCGCAGTGACCTCATCGTCGGACATGATGTGCTCCTCAGGCCTGTACGTCGAGCACTTGTCGAACTCGTGGTACGCCAGGACTTCCGGGGAGAACCTCATGACTCAGGGGTGCGGGACTGCCTTCGTTCCCCAAGCGGGCGTGTTGACCCGGGACATCACGTTTTCTCGCAACCTTCTGTTCGAGCCCCACGTCGATCATTCGACGTTCATGCACATCGGGGGCGATACTTCCGAGGTGGGCGGGGTCGCCAAGACCGCAAACCTCCTTTACCACGCCAACTACATGGCGAGCGGCGGGCACCGAACGCCCTTGGTCGGCAACGCCGACTCGGTCCAGATCATCGACAACGTCGTCTACAACGCCCGGAACGCTTACGTCCAGATCGGCTCGACCCGCAAGGATGTTCAAACGCGGGTCGACGTTCTGAACAACTATTTTCGTACGGGCCCCTACACATCGACGGGCCCGACCCGAAGGTGGGCGTTCTACTTGTGGTTGTTGGATGGCGATGATTCGGTGTCGGTCCAGGCCGGCGGGCTTCGGACAGAGCAGAACGGGTACGATTCGCTCTCGACTCCCATGGACCTGCACCGGGGTAGGAGCCGCTCCACCGCCTGTCTTTCCACTGTCGAGAACTACTCTGGACACTGTGCGACAGACGGTGACCCCATCCCGCCAGAAACGTATGCGGTGACGGACACCATGGCGCTCGGCCTCGGCGCGGCCCGACCCGAGATCGCATCACTGACCGACGCCAAGGTCAGCCGGATCATCCAGATCGCCGGGAACAGCCGGTACCTCGCGTGCGACGGGACGTGGACGCTTCGTTCGGATTCGGTAGATGCCCGAGCCCGCGCCGAATGGGTTGACGGCGCCGGCGTCAGGGAGGCCGAGGACCTGCGTACCGAGACGACCCGAGCGTATGGGACGCCTGCCAGCGGGACGGCCTGCTCGGACGCCGACGCGGACGGGCTTCCCGACCAATGGGAGTTCGGGGTCACCGGAGACTCCATGGGGATCGCGCCCGACAGTATCTCAAACGGCCTTCCGGCGATCCTTTGGTATGCCTCCGGCCGGGACTTGGCTGGCGCACTCATGGGATGCGCCGGGTGCAGTGCCGAAACGGGCGGTGCCGGTACTCCCTGATCGCTCGTCCGGGAGACCGGCGGTCACTCCCTCCTGCTAGGCACCAACGTCACCGGGATCTTCGCGTTCTTGATGACCGACGCAGCGGCGCTGCCGACCAGCACGTTGTAGAGAACACCGTGACCGTGGCTCCCCAGAACGATTAGCCGGGCCTCGGCCTCCTCGGCCGCGCGGAGAACTTCCTCGGCGATGCCGCCGCGAACCATGCGGGCCCGTACCGCGAGGCCCCTCTCCCTGAGGGTGTTGGCCGCGTCGTCCAGCGTCGCCTGCTCCGCGCGGAACTGCTCCCGCCATGCTTCCTGAACCGCGTCGGAACCCGCATCGAATCCCAACGGGCGAGAAATCGATCGCGGCCAAGATGCTCATGCGCTCGGCTCCGTTACGGCGTTCGGTTCTGGTTCCGGAATCCCCAACATCTCATGGAGGCTCTGACCGCGGAACTGCCGATAACGGTCCTGGAGGATGGGCACCACGGCCCGGCTCCAGTCGTCCTGGCTGCGGCGGCTCAGGTGCGACCACTCGGGGATCTCCAGATCGGTGGATAGCTCAGGGTAGTCCCAGCCATTGATCGAGAGTGCGTCCACCCCCTCGACGTGGGGCGTCCACAGATGCGTGTCCACGTCGCCCTCGAGTTCCAGCTCTCGGTACTCTCCGCTCGACGGCATCCGAATGAAGACCATGTCGCCACCGCGGGATCTCATCTCGGCCACCAAGGGCCCGAAGAACTCGACAGCGGACTCGGCCATCTCCATCTGTCGCTCGACTGGCGGTGGCGGGCCTGTCTCCCCGTCTTGACCTCGCCAGAAGTTGATCATCTGCTGCCAGTTGAAGGTCCCCGGGGTTTCCATGGGCTCCCACATGTCCATCTGCCGATCGGTGGAGAGGTTGCCGAGCTTCCACTCCAGCGCGTTCAGGTCTCGGGCGTCCGCGCGGCTGGCTAGTCGGGGAGAGGCATAGCGCTCCACCAGCTTGAAGAGGGCGAACGCTGCCCCATCGATGAAGGCCAAGTGATCAGAAAGCCGACGATGGATCAGGTAGCCGAGTCGCTTGCTCGGCGAGTTCTCTGTGTACGCGTCGAGGGATGCCTGGCCCATCCCACCTGGTCCCTCGGCATTGAAGAGGAAGGGCGTGTAGCCGACCAGAATCAGTCCATCGAAGTCGGTAGTGTTCACGAGGTGTTCGACGATGATCCGAGGGCTCGTGCCGGGCAGGGCGAGTTGGATCGGCCTGGTGCCGAGCCCCTCCTCGAGGATATCCAGGTCCGCCGCCCAGAGCATGCGACTCGAACCGGCGAGGACGACGCGGACATCCCGGTCGGGGTCGTCGAGCTTCCGTCGCTCGATCGCCCACGACTCACCCGTGTCATCGTACGAGCCGGGCGTGTGGTGCATCGATCGGGCGAGCATCTCCCAGCCGATAACGCCGATCACCACAGCCAGGGACGCCGCCAGGAGAAGACGGGACCATGGGTGCTCGGGAACGTGACGGTAAGGAATCTCCGAACCACCCGGCTCCGCTTCTTGAACAGCGGAGCCTCGACGAGTCCGGATACTGCTCGAGGACGGGTGGCTCTCGCCAGACGCGTCTCGCATTGGGTGGTCGAGGTTCGCACGGTCGGTTCCGTCCATGTCCCGTCCCCCCGAATCAGAACTGGAAGTAGATGAAGGCATCGCCCGATCCCTGTGTGATGATGATGAGGAAACCCATGACGGCCAACGTGCCGACCAGAATCCACCGGGGCGTCGCTTCCGCCACGTCTTCGAGCGTTCGATCGCGCATGAGCCAGTGCGCCGTCACCAGGATCGCGGTCGTGACGCTGACGAAGAGGACGTAGAGGGTCGGCAGCGGAGTCCCCGGGGCATCCCCCGAGAACCCGAACATGCTCCGGATGAGTCGCCAGGCCGTGGGGAAGTCGTCGGCACGGAAGAAGACCCAGGTCAGGTTCACCAAGAAGTACGTCAGGAGCCCCAACCCGAGCTTCCCCGCGAAGGACCGCTCACCCTCGATTCGTCTCGCCATCGCTCGCCCGCCGAGCCACCGTTCAACAGCCAGGTACGCTCCGTGGAGCCCGCCCCAAACGACGAAGGTCCAGGCCGCCCCATGCCAGAGCCCGCCGAGAAGCATGGTCAGCATCAGGTTGCGGTAGGTGATGACGGTCCCTTTCCTGTTTCCTCCGAGGGGGATGTACAGATAGTCGCGGAGCCAGGTCGACAGGGAGATATGCCACCGCCGCCAGAAGTCGCTGAAGCCGATGGCCGCGTAGGGGAAGCGGAAATTGGTCGGGATGGAGAAGCCCAGACAAAGGGCCGCTCCAATCGCTGTCGTGGAGTAGCCCGCGAAGTCCGAGAAGATCTGGCCGGAGAATGCCAGCGTCCCGAGCCAGGCGTCCAGAAAGCTGACCGGGTCGTCGGCGCCGAAGACGAGCTCTGAGGACGGGGCCAGGAGTCCGTCGGCGATCACCACCTTCTGGAAGACACCCAGAATCATCAGCGACAGTCCCCAGCCCAGCTGTCGCGCATCGGCACGATGAGGCGTACGGAACTGCGGCATCAAGTCCGTCGGCCGGACGATGGGCCCGGCCACGAGCTGCGGGAAGAAGGTCACGAACAGCGCGAAGTCCAGGAATGAGTCGCTCGGCTCCGCTCGTTTCAGGTACACGTCCATCGAATAGGCCATCGTCTGGAACGTGTAGAAGCTGATGCCGACGGGGAGGATGATGCTCCATTCCGGCGGCGCGTACTCGAGGCCCAGACTCCCCATCAATGCCTGCCAATTCTCGAGCAGGAACTCGCCGTACTTGAAGTAGCCGAGGATGCCGAGGTTCACCGCGACGCTCAAGAAGAGGAAGAAGCGTCGGCGTGCGACTCGCTCCGCTCGGTAGATCCACTTCGCGACGTGCCAGTCGACGAAGGTCGAGATCCAGAGGAGCACGACGAAAGGCGGATTCCAGGCCGCGTAGAAGAGATAGCTCGCGATGAGCAGGTTGGTCTTCTTGGCGCGCCACGAGAACGGCAGGTTGTGCAGCAGCAGGACGACGCTGAAGAACACAACGAACGTCAGTGAGTTGAAGAGCACTGCGATCGCCTTTTGGGGGGGAGGGGGAAGGTCGGACGTCGCAGAAGTAGCAGGCTACTGCGTCGGGGGGTGACCGGACGTCTCGTGCGACAGGTGCGCAGCCCGACGACATCATCGCATTCCGGACGAGGGTTCGCCAGTGATCGCCTCGGACCGCCTCAGATCTCTCCTGGGGGCGGAGTCCCGTGACGTGGCGGCGGGTCGGAACGCGGGCGCCTGAATTGGTCATCGGGAGTGGCTGCGTCACGAGCGGAGCGTGATGCCCAAGTCGCACATATACAGGCTGGGGACGTCGTGAGCCGGGTCCTAACGGTCAACTGCGGACGTGCCCCGGTCTAAGCGTAGACCGCGGCTTCCGTAAGGCTCAACCGAGCCGCGTCGCCGTCCAGCACCGCCGTGGCTCCGACCGGAAGCGTGCAGTTGTGGTCGACGTGCCCGAACGGCAGGTCGGCGGCGGACGGCACGCCCATGCGTGTCGCCAACTCCCTCAGCGTTTCCAGCACCGCATCGGAATCCCCATCGGGCGGCGTGGTGAACTGCCCGAGCGCCAGCCCGAGCACGCCGTTCAACACGCCCGCATCTCGTAGCTGAGTGAGCATCCTGTCGACTCGATACGCGGGCTCCCCAACGTCCTCGAGAAACAGGATGCAGCCCCGTGCATCCAGGCTGTGCCGTGTGCCGCACAGGGACGCGATGATGGCGAGATTCCCTCCGGCGAGGGGGGCCTCGCATCGTCCGCCACTGAGGCTCACCGCGGTTGGGTCGCCCGGGGCTGCCTCCACCGGTCCGGGTGGCTCCGGGGAGAAGAGGACACGGCGAAAGGCTTCTTCGGTCTCGCGTGGAAACGGGCCCCCGGCATGAGGGCCGTGGAAGGAGACCACGCCGAGCGCCGCGTGCCGGACGTGGATCGACGTGTTGTCACTGAATCCGATGAAGGGGATCGGATCTCGGCGCTGACGACGGAGATCGAGCGCGTCGAGGATCCGGAGCGTCCCGTACCCTCCCCGCAGCGTCCAGATCGCATCGATGTGCGGGTCGTCGAATGCCGCCTGGAGGTCTCGGAGCCGAACATCGTCGGGCCCCGCCAAGTACCGGTCCCGGGCGAGTGCGCCGGGAAAGACAACCGGCTCGAGGTCGAGTGCTCGGCAACGGTCCCGCGCCCGCTCCAGCCGCTCGCGGTCAACCGGACCGGCGGGGGCGACGAGCGCTACCCGGCTACCCGGTGCGAGGGCCCGCGGTCTGCGGCAAGGGGACCGCGTCGCGTGTGAAGGTGAGTTCATGGTACGATTATCGATGCGATGCGGCCCGCGCGCGAGGATGCGCCCGCCTCCCGGACGGAGACAATCACGGATGACACCGCCCTTGCCCTTCGATCATTGGCCTTCTGCGTGGCCCTTCGCGCCGGGTGGAACGCCGGCGCGGTCGCACCGCGGGATCGTGGCGACCACGGACGTGCTGGCGAGTCGAGCGGGCATCGACGTTCTCGCGTCGGGAGGAAACGCGGTCGACGCCGCCGTGGCGGCGTCCTTCGCGCTGGCGGTCGTCAATCCGGAAGCCGGGAACCTCGGGGGGAGTGGCTTCATGATCGTGCGGCGCCCGGACGGGGAGACCGCCGCCTTGGACTACCGGAGCGTGGCCCCGGGCGCAGCCAGCTCGGACATGTTTGGGACCGCAGAACGTGCGGCCGGTAAGGCGTCGGAGCTCGGGCATCTCGCCGTGGCCGTACCCGGGACGGTTCGCGGCCTGTGGGATGCCCACGCCCGTTACGGGTCACTTCCGTGGCCACGACTGGTCGAGCCGTCCGTGGCACTGGCCCGTGGTTTCACCGTGACCGATCGGTTGATCCGGTCTTACGAGCCACACATCGTGGCCGGCCTCAGACGGTTCTCCTCCACCGCAGCCGTCTTCCTCCCACACGGCTCGATCCCAGAGGAGGGCGCACGGTTCCGTCAGCCGGATCTGGCGAGGACGCTTGAGCGGATCCGTGATCTGGGACCCGACGGCTTCTACGGGGGTGAGACCGCCGACCTTCTCGTGGCGGAGATGAGGAGAGGCGGGGGCATTGTGAGCCACGCCGACCTGGCGGGCTACACCTCCCAGTGGCGCGCTCCGGTTCGGTTCCGGTACGGTGATCGTGTGATCGTGTCCATGCCGCCTTCTTCGTCGGGCGGCGTGACGTTGGCGGCCATGGCCCACATTCTGTCCGCCCACGGCCCGGGGCGGCGGCCATGGCACGGACCGGAGCATGTGCATCTACTGGCCGAAGCGTGGCGACGGGCGTACGCCGACCGGAACCACTATCTGGCTGATCCGGAGTACGCGACCGTCCCTCAGGAGATTCTCACCTCCGCTGCGTACGGCGCCTGGCGCGCAAAGACCATCGATGTCGACTCGGCCACCGCCTCCGGTCGCGTGGGGCCCGGTGTGGAGGAGTTCCTGGGGGGTGGAGACCCGAACGGAGGGGCGGATTCGGGGTCGCCACGGACCGAAGGTCGACATACGACGCATGTCTCGATCGTCGACGGTGACGGCGGCGCGGTGTCTCTCACGACCACGCTGAACACCTGGTTCGGCAGCAAGCTGGTGGCCGAAGGTACGGGCGTCCTGCTCAACAACGAGATGGACGACTTCACGACTCGGCCAGGCGAGCCGAACCACTTCGGTCTGGTCCAAGGCGAAGTGAACACCGTTGCGCCGGGGAAGCGCATGCTGTCCGCCATGACGCCCACGATCGTCCTCGATCGGGCGGGGGACCGACTCTCCATGGTGCTGGGCACGCCGGGAGGGGCCACGATCACGACGACCGTCTTCCAGGTGCTCTCCAACGTGTTGAATCATGGGATGACGTTGACGGACGCCGTCGCCGCCCCGCGCGTGCATCACCAGCATCGACCGGACCTCATCCACGTGGAGCCGGGCGGGCTGCCCCCAGAGGTGATGTCCACGCTTCGCCGCTGGGGCCACGACGTCGTGGAGCGTGACGAGTTCTCTGGTGATGTGCAGGCCGTCGGCGTCCACACCGACGGCACGCTCGAAGGCGTGGCCGACCCCCGAAGGGGGGGTATGGCGCTGGGGGTCTAGAGGGTCAGGACCCCGTTGCCGCCAGCGTCTCCAGGAGCTTCTGGTGGATGCCGCCGAAGGCTCCGTTCGACATGATCAGGACGACGTCGCCTTCGCGGACCTCCGTGCTCAGTGTGCGCACAATGTCATCCACCTCGGGGATGTAGCTTGCCGCGACCCCCTCGGACGCGAGGTCGCGGGCGAGCTTCGACGGATCCATGCCTGTTGACGCGTCGTAGCGCTCTGGTCGGAACAGCCCAGCCAGGATGACCCGGTCGGCACCCTCAAGCGCTGCTTGGAAGGCGGGCTGGGCTTCCTTTCGCTGCGCCGTATAGCTCCGGGGCTCGAACACCGCCACGATCCTGCTGCCGGGGAAACGCTGGCCTGCCGCCAGGACGGTCTCCCGCACTGCCGTGGGGTGGTGGGCGAAGTCGTCGATGATGGTGACCCCGCGGACCCGGCCCCGGACCTCCATCCGGCGCCGCACGCTTTGGAACGTAACGAGCCCCTCGCGGACGCCCTCCCACGAGGCTCCGACGGCCCGGGCCGCCGCAATCGCTGCGAGGCAGTTCCGGACGTTGAAGGCGCCACCCAGGGTCGTCTCGAAGCGACCGATCTCGACTCCGTCGTGCACCAGGGTGAAGATCGTGCCGTCGGGACCATATGCGATATCGGTGGCCCTCCACCGGGGGTGCGCATCCGCGGCTGCGAGCTTCGCGCCGCGGTTATCCGCACGGTTCGGTGTCACCGCTGCCGCGCCCTCTGTCCCGGGCCGGGCCGCGCCGTGGTCCTCGATCCCGAACGACTCGACGGGAGCCCATGAGACTCCGGCGAGCCTTCGCTCCCGGTCGCTGCCCCAGCCGAGGACCAACGTGCCGGTCCGAGGGACCAGATTCACGAAGCGCTCGAAGGCGAAGTCGTAGGCCTGGGCGTCCCGGTAGATGTCGGCGTGATCGAACTCCACGTTGGTCACGACCGCAGTGTGTGGACGGTAATGCCACATCTTCGGGCCCTTGTCGAAGTACGCGGTGTCATACTCGTCCGCTTCCACCACGAAGAGCTCCGACTCGGTGAGACGGAACGAGGTTCCGAAGTTCTCCGCGATCCCCCCGACCAGGAACGACGGGTCGAGACCTGCGCACTCGAGGAGGTGGGCGAGGAGCGACGCCGTGGTGGTCTTTCCGTGGGTGCCGGCCACGGCCAGCACGTGCCGGCCCTGGAGGAACTCGTCCTTGAGGATCGCGGCGGACGAGGTGTAGGGCATCCTCTGATCCAGGACGGCTTCCAGCTCTGGGTTCCCGCGGCTGATGGCGTTCCCCACCACCACCAGATCGGGTGCTGGTACCAGGTTCTCGGGGTCGAAGCGCCTCGCGTAGGTGATCCCGGACGCGTCGAGCATGGTGGACATGGGTGGATAGACGCCCTCGTCCGACCCCGTTACCTCGTGACCCTTCGCGCGGAGCAGCCCCGCGAGGGACGCCATCGCGGTTCCGGCAATCCCGATCAGGTGGACGTGCATGCGAGTCCTGGAGGTGTACCGGTGTGGGCGCTCATCCGAAGAGCAGGCGCACGGTCCACACGGCGAGGAGCATGGCGGCGAAATCAGCGGTCAGCCCCGCGGGCACGGCGTGGCGGGTGCGCTTGATGTTCACGGCTCCGAAGTATACGGCGACGACGTAGAAGGTCGTCTCGGTCGATCCGAACATCACGGCGGCCATCTTCACGAAGAGGGAATCTTCCCCATAAACCTCGATCATCTCCGCGACCACGCCGGCCGACCCGGAGCCGGTCAGAGGCCGGATGATGGCCATGGGAAGCACCTCCGCGGGGAATCCCACCAGGGCCAGGAGAGGCCGCAGCGCTTCGGTCATGAAGTCCATGGCCCCGCTGGCTCTGAACATCCCGACGGCGAACAGGATCGCTACCAGGTACGGGATGATGCGCACGGCGACGTTGAAGCCCTCTTTGGCTCCGTCCACGAAAGCCTCGTATACGGGCACCCGCTTGTAGAGACCGTACAGGGGGAAGCCCACGAGCATGAGCGGGATGACGAAGTACGAAAACAGGCCGATGGTTTGACGAAGGATCTCCATGGGTCCCTCCTCAGTCCGAAGGCCCGGCGGCCACCGAAGGCGTCGCCGAGGCACGGTGGGGGTCGGAGGCGCGGGTACCGGGCAGCCGCCCGTAGAATCGCGTGGCCAACACGGCCACCACCAGCGACAGGCCGGTGGTGATGATGATCGCGAAGATGAGCTGGTTGATCTGGAGTCCGAGGAGCGCCAACAGGAGCACCGGAGGCACGAGCTGCACGCTGGCGGTGTTGATGGCCAGCAGCATGACCATCGGGTTCGTGGCCGTGTCGTCGCTGGGGTTGAGCTTCTGGAGCTCCTCCATGGCCTTGATCCCGAAGGGCGTGGCCGCATTGCCGAGCCCGAAGATGTTGGCGGTGAGATTCAAGGCGATCATCCCCAGTGCCGGGTGGTCCTCGGGCACGTCGGGAAAGAGGGGCCGGAGCACAGGGCGCACCAGCTTGACCAGCGAGTGGATGATGCCCGCCTCCTCTCCGATTTTCAGAAGGCCGAGAAAGAGTGCCAGAACGCCGATGAGCCCCAGGGCGATCTCGGCGGCGGTCTCCGCGAAGTCCAAGGCCGCCTGCGCGATGGCGTTCATCTTCACGAAGCGCACGGGCTCGAAGCGCAGCGCGGCGGTGGCTATACCTCCTCCGGTTGCCGCGTCCATCTCGAGGAGCATGCCTTGCAGCCCGCCGTCCTGTGCGCTGGAGACGCCTTGAATGGTGGCGAGCGGCTCGGGGAGTTCGGCCCCAGCCGCGAAACGCAGCTGCCGCCCGTCCAAGCTCTGGAGGAGCTGGCCCGCATATTCAGTGGCCGGCGTGGCGTCGGTACCGTAGAACGCCTGGTACTCGCGGGCATCGATGCGGACGGAAACCGGGACGGACCGAGCACCGGGGTCGTAGCCGTCGGGGAGGACCACCGCCACGGGGAGTGGCTGCCCGTTTCGGTAGGTGTCGCGGCTGAGATCGCCCACGTCGAACCAGAGGGCGAAGACGAGGCTGGCGACGATCAGCCCGGACCAGATGTAATTGAGCATCGACGAGGGGCTGAGGAGAAAGAAGACCCGAAGCGACCGCGTAGTAACTACCCAGGCGCGGGACCGTCCCGCAAGGAGCGCGGAGCGCGAGCGGCGTCACCTCGCCCGGCGGGCGCCCCCCGGCGCCAACGGAACCGCTCCAACCACTGGCTCGTCCGGCCCTCCACCGCGTCGGCGATGAGGCCCCCGAGAACGGGCGCGAACTTGAACCCGTGCCCGCTTCCGCCCCCGGCCACGACGAGTCCTGCTCGCTGGGGATCCGGCGCGATCCAGAAGTCCCCGTCAGGCGTGTCGGCGTAGGCGCACACCCTCGAGTACGACACGGGCGCGTTTGCGAGAGCGGGCAGCGCCCCGGAGAGGAATGAGCGCAGGTCCTCCAGGTCGTCAGCGGTGGGCTCGCCAGGGGTGCCGGGATCGACCGGCCGGCCGGCGCCATGCCGGGCGATCTTCACGAACCCGTCCCGGTGAAGGGGGAAGCCGTAGTACCCGGTTTGGGCGACGTCGGCCGTGAAGACGGGGAAGCGCGAAGGTTCGAAGAGCCCGGGGTCGGACGGCTGAAGGTGGAAGACGGGATGGCCGGTGGCCCGAATCTCCGGCCGGAGGTCGGGGAGGAGCGTGGAGCTCCACGCCCCGGCGGCCAGCACGACCGCGCCGGCCCGCACCTCCCGCCCTCCGCGGGTTCGGACCCCGTGAACGCCGTCGCCTTTCACGAGCAGGGTCTCCACGCCCTCCCGTTGGTGCACTTCGATCCCCGCGCTGGCCGCCCTGGCTGCGAGCCACGACACGACCGTCGCGCTCTCGGCCAGCCCACCGTGGGCATGGTAGAACCCGTCCACGAAGCTGCGGCCGCCCCACGCCGGGTATCGTCTCGCGATGGCCTCCGCGTCGAGTCGTTCGGGGGAATGCCCCCGTCGTCGGAGCGATTCGAGACTGTCGTGCTCGAAGCCGCCGTCTTCGAGGGACGCACGGGAGATCATGAGGACACCGGTCTCGTGGAAGAATGGCCGACCGCCAGTTCGCGCGAGGTCGGCGTTCCAGCGGCGCCATCCGCCCAACGCCTCTTCCATTAGGCTCATGTACGTTTGGTCGGTGCCGTATTCCATACGCACGACCTTGCTCACGTCCGTGCTGGCGGCTTCCGGACGGGGAATCGGTCCGGCTTCGAACACCACCACGCCGTAGCCCCGGGCGCACAGCTCCAGCGCGGCGGTGAGGCCGAAGACGCCGGCGCCCACCACGACGATGTCGGGCGTCACGGTCCGTCCCCGGAAGGAGGAGCGTGGTTAGCCGGAGACATTCAGGCCTACTTGTGACCTCAGATGGCCGCCGTCCCGCGCTCCCCGGTCCGGATCCTGATGCATTCCTCCATCGGAGTCACGAAGATCTTGCCGTCTCCGAGCTCGCCCTCACCGTGGCGGGCCGCTTCGAGAATGGCCTCCACGGCGATTTCCACGAACTCCTCGTTGCAGGCGATGTCCAGGCGCACCTTCGGCAGGAGATTCGGGATCACGATCTGGCCCCGGTACAACTCCTCGTCCGCGCCCTGCCCCTGGGCGCGACCGTGTCCGGTGCACCGGCTGACCGTGATCCGATTGATCTCCGCGGCGACGAGGGCCTGACGGACCTGGTCCAGACGATCGGTCTGGATGATGGCGGTTACTAGCTTCATGACGGCTCCGGTCTAGTTCAGGTTGAGTAGGCCGTACCCGTGCTCCCTGTGGAGCGCGTGGTCCATGCCCGCCAGCTCGTCCGCTTCGCCGAGCTTGAAGCCGACGGTCTTGTCCACGATCACGACCAGCACCAGCGTGAGCACCCCCGCATAGACCATGGTCGCTCCGACGGCGCCGATCTGCACCATGAGCTGGCTCATGACCGTCCATGAGGCGTCGGTGTTGGCGGCGATCCAGCTCTCCCGGATTCCGAAGGTCAGGGCGATGGCTCCGAAGATCCCGGCGCAGCCGTGGATGCCGAATACGTCGAGGGAGTCGTCGTATCCGAGCCGGGTCTTCATCTGGATGGCGTAGTAGCACACGACGGAGGCCAATGCGCCAAGAACGATGGAGCCAGCGGGGGTCACGACGTCCGCGGCGGGGGTGATGACGACGAGCCCCGCGAGAATCCCCGAGGCGAGCCCGAGGCTGGTTGCCTTTCCGTGCTTCAATCCTTCGAGAAGCAGCCACGCAAGAGCGCCTGCGGCGGCGGCGGTCTGAGTGACCGTCAACGCGTGGGCGCTGCTCTGCCCGCTGGAGACGGCGGATCCGGCGTTGAATCCGAACCACCCCACCCACAGCAATCCCGCCCCGATGAGGGTCATGGTGAGGTTGTTCGGGTGCATGGAGGTCTCAGGGTACCCACGTCGCGCACCGAGGTAGAGGGCGGCGACCAGCGCGCTCGCTCCGGAGGAGATATGCACCACTGTACCGCCGGCGAAGTCGATCGCACCGAGCTGGAAGAAGAACCCGTCTGAGGCCCATACCCAGTGGCACAGAGGGTTGTAGACGATGAGGCTCCAGAGGGCCACGAAGGCGCAGAAGCCCAGGAACCGCACGCGCTCGGCGAATGCACCCGCGATGAGGGCCGGGGTGATGATGGCGAACTTGCCCTGGAACATGGCAAAGACGTACTCAGGCACGCTTCCGGTGACGCTGTCTTCGATGCCGCGAAGCATGAAATAGTCGGGGTTCCACCCGAACCAGCCACCGAGGACGTTGGGCCCGAACGCCATGGCGTACCCACACACGGCCCAGAGCACGCCGACGATGGCCATGGCCGTGAAGGCGTGCATCATGGTTCCCAGCACGTTCTTGGTCCGGACCAAGCCCCCGTAGAACATCGCGAGGCCCGGAGTCATGAGGAGGACCAGCGACGTGCTGGTCAACATCCAGGCCGTGGCTCCGGAGTCGATGGCGTCCGCGGCTTGGGCCGCGAGAACCTCCGGCGAGAGGAGGAGAGCGAGTCCCGCTCCCAGGGTGAGCGAGTTTCCAGGTAGGCGCGCCAAGGCTTGTTCCTCCGAGCTGGATTCGAATCGACGAGAGGAGCCAACTGAGGGTCTGGTCGGCGGGATCGCAAGGGGTGAGCTTTCGGGCCATCCCGGAGTTGGCGACCTAGCCACGTGGTATGGAAACAAAGTGCGGGAGACCGGAACGAAGGAACGGATCACCTGCGGTTATCAGGAAGATTACCGGTGCGGAGCCTAGGCTTTCGGCTGGCATGACGGTTGCCCGATCAGAGGATCTCTGTCTTATCCCACACAGGAGCCAGAGATGAGGATCACCGTTCGGCTTGTGA
The DNA here is from genome assembly GCA_039587535.1 of Gemmatimonadota bacterium. Classification (GTDB taxonomy): domain Bacteria; phylum Gemmatimonadota; class Gemmatimonadetes; order Longimicrobiales; family Gaopeijiaceae; genus JAWLHJ01. Next base: position 73,762 of record JBDHIF010000014.1, on the reverse strand, counting down.
CCTGGGACCGGGCCACATGGATCACCGGCGCTGAAGTCGTGCTGCTCGCGCTACTTCTCACCGCCGCGAGCTCGGCGCTCCGCCTTTGGCTGGGCCTGCCCGTCCTCGGCCATCTAGGGTATCGGGCGCTCACGAGCCTGCCGATCGGGCAGGTGCCCGGCCGGCCCGCCGGAATGGCGCGCCAGCGCCGAAACCTGCAGCTACGGACTCGCGTGGTTGCGTTCCTGAACGAGGTCCGACGTGCCGAGAGCTACGCGGCGAGTACTGGCGGGGCGCCCGGTGAGGCGGAGGCTAATCTCGACGTTGCCCGCGCCCGCATCGTAGCTGCGGCTGAGGAGGTGGCCGATGTGGCGGGTCGCTTCGGCATGGAGCTGGGGACCTCGACTCAAGGGAGTCGCACGGCGCCCCGGTTCTGAACCGCGCTCGTACCCGCTTCCAGGCCCGACCCACCGCCGGTGGCGCGAACTCCGCAGTTGCGTCGCTCCCGCGATCCGCCGTAGGGTGACGGCTTACTCCATCCTGCGCGAGTTCCGATGAGCAAGTCCCACGAAACGTCCGGAGCGGACACAAGTCAGGGCCCGTCCATCGACCGCATTCATAAGCGATTCCTCCTGTTCGTGGTCGCCACCATCACCGTGTTGTTCCTGGTGATGGTCCGCCAGTTTCTGGTGGCGGTCATCATGGCCGGAGTCTTCGCCGGGATGTCGCGTCGGCCGTTTGTCGCCCTCACCGGCTGGACCGGAGGGCGGGAGCGGCTCGCGGCGCTTCTGACGGTGCTGGGCCTGCTCCTGCTCATCGTGGTACCTGCGGGCGGGTTCCTTGCGCTGGTGTTGTCACAGGCCGTGGAGGTGGCCGAGGCGGCAGGTCCGTGGCTCCGCGAGCAGGCGGGACAGTGGGAGACGCTGATCGACCGTGTCAACCAGATTCCCTTGGTGGGGCCGATCCTCCCAGACCAGGCCGCCATTCTCAGCGGACTCCAGAACTTCGCTGGCCGAGCGGGTAGCCTTCTCGTGAACCACCTCAGCGCCGCGACAACGGGCACGGTCGCGCTGGTCCTGCAGCTGTTCGTCACCCTCTACGCCGTGTATTTCTTTCTGCGGGACGGCCCCGCGATCCTTTCTCGGATCCTCTACTTCACGCCTCTGGACGAGGCGAGTGAGCGCAAGCTGGTGGGGCGCTTCGTGTCCGTCACCCGGGCGACCATCAAGGGGTCCATCCTCGTGGGGCTCATCCAGGGCGCCCTGGCCGGAGCCGCCTTCTTCGCTCTGGGGCTTCCGGGCGCGGCTTTTTGGTCGACTGTCATGGCCGTGCTCTCGGTGATTCCGGTCTTGGGATCAGGCATCGTGTGGGCGCCGGCGGCGGTGATCCTGATGTCTACCGGCCGCGTGGGCGAGGGGCTGGGCCTGGCGATCTGGGGGCTCGTGGTGGTGGGGATGGCCGACAACTTCCTTCGGCCGAAGTTCGTGGGGCGGGACACCAAGATGCATGACCTGCTGGTGCTTCTATCCACCTTCGGCGGCCTCGCGATGTTCGGCATCGTGGGCTTCATCATCGGGCCCATCGTGGCGGCACTCTTTCTCACCGCATGGGAACTGTACGGTGCGGCATTCGAGGACTTTCTCCCGGATGAAGCCCCGGCCGTACCCGGGCTTTCGGGGGCTCCGGCCGACGGAAACGAGTCGGTGGCCGTCACCGACGGCGCCTAGGCGAGCCTCCGTCGGCAGCACGCGTGCCCCGAGCGCTAGTGCCGCGCTCCGCCTTCCAGGCTCACATGGCACTCGGCGCAGGTGCCCCAGATCTCCCCGAGTGCCCGCACGCGGTAGCGGTCTTCGTGCGCTGAAGCCGCCTCCTCGGCGAGTCGCGTCAGGCGCCTAGCCGCCAGGTCCACGTCGCGGGCGGGTACCAGCCCCTCCAAGCCACTCGGTAGGCCACCCACCGCGATGAGATCGGCTGCACCGGTCTGCCAGTCCTCCTCATTGGGCGCGATGAGTCCGGCCCAGAGGCGGCGAGTGACCCGCGACAGGCCCTCCATGTGAGCCTCCAGGTCGTCGGTGGCGCTGCCCGGGGTCGGACCCGGGATGGCCGGTGGGAGCTCCACGTCATTGGCGAGGTGACACGCGCCGCATGTCCCCGCTACCTCGGCAGCTCCTTGCGCCGCCGCCTCCACGGTGCGGGCGTCGGACATGACCTCCGCCTCGTGCCGCGTGGGCCCGAGTTGGAGCAGAACCGAAGGTGGAAGGTCCGCCGTGGTCTCCAACTCCGCGAGCGTTCGCGCGGTCGCACGTGCGCGCGTCAGGTCTCCCGCAATGGCATGATCGCGGAGCTCGAGCGCGATGTCGTAGTGGTTCACCATCTGCCCGCGCACGACGCCCGCTTGATCTGGCGACGGCCGTGGAGAGCAGCTGGCCAAAGCAAGAAGAACCGAGAAAGAGGCGCCGAGGGTGTGGAGTTGGGTACGCGTCATGGGCCCGGTGACCGGTTGAGTTGCCAGGGAGGGCTCCCCAAGCTAGCGCGGGGAGGCAGCGTGAGGGAGTGGGTCGGCCCTCTGCTCAGGTGCGGACGCGTCTCAGCAGGAAGAGCGCACCGACGAAGAACAGGACGTTCGGTGCCCAGGCTGCGGGGAGGGGGGGCAGAGCTCCGGCCTCGCCCAGCGCCCCGGATATCTTGAAGAGTATCATGTAAAGCATGACGATACCCAGCGAGATACCGACTCCGAAGGCTGTACCGCCACGCTTGCTGCTGGTGGCCAGGGGCGCGCCGAAGAGGATGATGACAAGGGTGGCCACCGGAATGGCGATCTTCTCTTCACGCTTCACCAGGAGCCGATTGGCGTCGCCACCCGAGCGCTCGATGATGGACGCCTGGCGCTCGATTTCCCGGTAGGTCATCTCGTCCGCCTCCCTTGGCGCCTCCAGCAGCTCGTCCGGCCGCTCCACGAGGCCGTGCATGAGCAGCTGATCGAACTCGAGGGTCTGCTCGTCGCCCTCGGCTCCGAGCCTCCGCAGAAACCCCGACTGCAGCGTCCATCCTACCGAGTCCCGCCAGAAGGCATTCTCGGCCAGGACGTGTACCGCTGCTCCGTCCGAGCCGGGGGCGCGTTCCACCACCACGCCCGTCATGCGCCCGTCCATGGCCGTTAGCCGCGAGACTTGCCACGTGAGCCCGCTCTCGGAGCGGTAGACGAAGTCCGACCGCCACGATTGCCCGGGGTTCTGGTTCTGAAGAATCTGGGATGCCACCCGGTTGGCTCGCGGGACCACCTCGCCCAGGGCCAACGCTACCACGGTGAGCACGGCTCCGACGACGAGGATGGGGCGGATGATGCGGTGGAAGGAGATGCCGCCTGCTTTCGCCGCGACGATCTCCTTGTGCGCCGTCATGGAGTGGACCGTGAACACCGTGGCTACCAACGCCGCGATGGGGAAGGACCACTGCATGAAGAGGGGGAGCTGGAACAGGTATGCCTTGACCACCTCCATTCCCGATACGCCCCGGTCGAGGTATCGGTCGAGGTTCTCGGTGACGTCGCCCAGGATGAACAGGGGAGGCGAAGCCATGAGAACCAGTCCGAAGAGCTTCAGAAAGGTCCCGGCGACGAACCGGTCCAGAATCCTCATCCCACCCCCGCTCCGGCCTCCGCCGTGCCCCTCGGCTCGAGCCGATCCGTGAGGCCGCGCCACAACCTTCCGAGTCGACCGCCCCCACCGCGAACGGTGGAGCCTGCCTCACCCATCCGCCGAGCCAGCCAAATCCCGACCAGGAGGAAGATCACGTTGCTCACCCACATGGTCAGGACGGGACTGGCCACCCGGCGGTCCGCCAGGCTCTCCCCCGCGATGAGTCCCACCCAGTAGACGCTGAAGATGACCGTGGAGGCCGCCACGACCATGCCGACGCCGCCCCTGGGGAAACGGAGCGCCAGAGGTGGCCCGATGAGCGAGAAGACCAGGCAAGCGAAGGCGATGGCCAGCTTCTTGTGGATCTCGACCTGATACCGGTAGACAGCCTGCTCGTGGGAATCCCCGACGCTGGCCCTTCGGCGGGCATCCAACACCACCACCTGGGTCGGACGGTCCTGAGCCAGAACGCCGGCGGTGCGCGGTACCCGTCGGGCATCGCCCCCGACGCTGTCCGTGGCCGCCACGGGACGTCCCAGGGCCTGTCTCACGACGGTCACGGCCTGCTCGGAGCTGACCGCGCGCAGTGAATCCAACTCGGCCCGGCGGCGGTCGGCGCTCTCGGCCAGGAGCCCGAAGCCCATCTCGCGATCGGAGCGTTCCGAACCGCCCATACGCCGTTCGAGCTCGTTCCCCACGCTCCGGAGTGGCACCAGCTGCTCGTCGAAGTATACCCTCTGAAATCCCCCGGTCCGTTCCGATTGCACCTCATGCACCACGCCATCGTGCAGCGTCAGGAACAGGTCGGTGCGACTTTGGTTGAACGCCATCTGGCCACGCTCGGCGTAGGTGGTCCTCTGCCGGCGGCTGTCGTTGGCGTCGAAAATGGTGACGTCGTAAAGCGTGTTGGTGGCGTTGTCGATGTTCGTGGCGGTGAGGAAGTACCGCGCAGAGCCGTCGTCAGAGGCGATCTCGTTCACGATCTGCTCCCGGAGATCGAGCGTCGGGCTCTTGCGACCGATGTCGAGCAGCAGGTTCTTTAGCGCATGGTTGGAATCAGGGAGCACTCGATCGTTGAAGTACAGCATGACCCCTGTGCCCAGAGCGCCGAGGATCAGGAGTGGGCCGAGGACGCGGGTGGGGCGGATCCCTCCGGCCGACATCGCGGTGACCTCGTTGGCCGAAGTCATCTCGCTGAAGGCGTAGAGCACGGCGACGAGCACCGACATCGGAAGCGAGAGCGCGATGGTGTGGGGCAGTGAGAGTACGAGGAAGTCGACGATAACCCGAACGGGGAGCCCCTTGCCTACGAGATCGTTGACCCGCTGCGCCACGGCGTTCAGGAAGATCAGGCCCGTGATGGTGCACAACGCGAATAGGAACGGACCGATGTGGATCCGAATCAGGTATCTCGTCAGCACGCTGAGGCGCATGGCTGGGCCGTGGGTCCTTGCTGGGATGACGTGGTGCCCTTCCGTCCTACGGATGCGGAGGAGCACCTTCAGTCGATACCGTACACCGGGTCCCGCTCCTCGGTTCAACGGCTGACACGATTCGTGTGACTGTCCGCTTCGCCCTCCTGCTCCTCAGCGTGAGCGTTCCGCCCTTGGCGGGCGCCGTGGCGCATGCCGATGGGTTGCCGGTCGAGCCCGCGCAGGGCAGATCGATCCTCTCCGAGCCGGTGGCGTCGGCCGCGGTCCCCGATACGATCCTCCGACGGAATCTGGACGAGCCGGGAGGGGCGGTGGTGGGAGGGTTGACGGCCGCCCCCGAGGAGCCGCACGTGACCCTGGGGCTCCGGAGGATCCCCGTGGGGATGGGTGCTGTCGGCCGGAGGGACGCGCCGTCGATCATGGAAGGCGTAAGCCTGGGGTTGGCGGCAAGGCCGGTCCGGACGCGTGCTCCGGTCGCCACCGACCCTGATGCGTGGTTGCCCGCTGCGTTGCGTGCCCGGGTGGTGGCTTTTGCCGCGCCGGAGTCGGACACGGCCCGCTTCCTTCCAGCCCCGCCGCCTTCCCGGATCCGACCGGCCGAAGGGGTCGGCGACCGGTTCGTGACGGACTTCGCGGATCTGGCCATGAGGGTGAGGAGCCGCATGGAGCTCGGTGGCGACTGGGCCCGGTTCGAGCCGTGCGATGTCCAGTTCAAGGATAGCTGCACGCCGACGCTCATTCCGCAGCTGAGTCCCGAATTCCTGTTTGGCGTCCAGATGGACGGGACCATCGCGGACCGGATCCGTGTCGACGTGGACTTCGACCAGGCCAGGGAATTCGATGCCGCCAATCGCATCAACATCTTCTACGAGGGCGGCGAGGACGACATCCTGCGGCGGCTCGAAGTCGGAGACGTGACGTTCAATCTGCCCCGTTCTCGATATCTCACCGAGGGGCTTCCTGCGGGCAACTTCGGCTTCCAGGCAGGAGGCCAGGTGGGGCCGGTGGACTTCCAGGCGGTGTGGGCGCAGCAGAGGGGCGATCTGAACTCGCGCGTCTTCCAGCTCAGCGGCATCGGCGACCAGCGTGGCTTCGTCCAGGAGGACACGCTGGTGCTGGACGATGCCGACTACGTCCGAGGCCAGTTCTTCTTCCTGTTCGATCCGACGGTGCTGGAGCGTCACCCGCACGTGGACGTTCTCTCTCTCGATCCAGCTTCAGCGCCCCCGGACGTCGCCCCGGGCGACACACCCATCCAGCTGTATCGTTACGAGAACGACGCCGTTCTTCAGTCGCAGGTGGAGGGGTTCATTCAGGCGGATGCGGTCGCGGAATCCGCCGTGGGCACCGTCGTGGAGTCGGGCTGGTTCCGGTATCTGCAGCCCGGCATCGACTACTTCGTGCACCCGAGCGGGCTCTGGGTGGCGTTGAGGACGCCCCTGCGCTCAGAAGAGATGTTGGCGGTCACATACGTCACCGCAGTGGGCGACACGGTGGGCGACTACAACCCGGAGCGCATCGCGAACCAGGGCGATCGACCGACGCTTCGCCTTCTGAAGGCCAGCGGAGCCAACCATCGTCCGGGGCTACCCACCTGGGACCTCGAGATGCACCAGGTCTACCGGGTCTCCGGCTCGCCCGACGTGGAACCTGGGTCGGTGGACCTCACGGTGTCCCTGGGAGAGCGTTCGCAGGGACGGACCTTCAAGCAACGCCCGTCCGGTGAGAGCCTCACGTTCCTCCGGCTCTTCGGCTTGGACGAGGAGGCGCCCGTCGACCGGATCGACCCGTCGTTCGTGTATCGACCCGGCGGCGACCTGTTCGCGGACGAAGACCCGGTCCAAGGAACGTTCGTCGTCTTTCCCACGCTCCGCCCCTTCGCGGTACCGCCGCCCGTCGAGTCGCTGGGGCTCAGCGCGATCCAGGCGGCCAGCGTCCTCGGCGGAGACGCGAATACCCGCATCTATGACGAGGAAGACCCCTTTGAGAGAGAGAACGCGGGGCGCTTCCGACTCACGCTGGCGTACCGACTTCAATCCACTGGAGTGATCTCGTCGTTCTCGCTGGGAGCCTTCGGCATCCGGGAGGGAAGCGAGCGTATCCTCCTTGGTGACCGGGTCCTCACACGGGGGCTGGACTACGAGATCGACTACGACGTGGGGCAAGTGGTGCTCCTGGACGCCGATGCGCTTTTCGCTACCGATCCCACGGCGTCGGTGCGCGCCTCGTGGGAACAGCGATCCCTTTTCGAGGTCTCGCCAACCCAGGTCTTCGGGTTCCGGACCCACACCGATCTAGGGGCGGGGGGCGGGCTCGATGTGCTGGGGCTGTACCGAACCGAGCGATCGGTCGTGCGTCGGCCGGTGCTCGGAACCGAGCCCGGAGCGGCCCTGCTGGGTGGAATCACCGCCGACTACGGGACGACTGTGGGCTGGGTGGATCGCGTGTTGGACGTGATCCCGGGCCTTCGCTTGGATGGTGTGACGTCTCTCGAGCTGGAGGGCGAGCTCGCCGTGTCGGTGCCCAACCCGAACATCGACGGCCGCGCCTTCGTGGACGACTTCGATGCCGCGCAGGCGCTGCCGGTGTCCCTGGTCTCCTCGAGCTGGAGGCTGGGGAGCGCGCCCGCGTTCCGCGACGGTGCCGAAGCGTTATTTCCGGCGGTCTTGGACGCAACCACCGCGGCACCCATGACCTGGCAGACTCAGTGGATCGTGGAAGGGCCCACCGGCGACAGCCTTGGTCTGCACGAAGGCTACTTCGCGCGAGATGAGATCGATCGGCGTATTGCCGTGGCGGGAGCGGAGACGCGAGAGCGTGGCATGCTCCTGAACCTCGAGGCACCCCGCGGGGGCGGAGCACTGGGATGGCGGTCGGTCACGACTCCTCTGGCCACCCAGGGCCTGGACCTGACCCGCACCGAGTTCCTCGAGGTCTACGTGGCATCGGGTGAGGATGCTCGATTAATCCTGGATCTGGGCACGGTCAGTGAAGATGCGCTCGTCGTAGACGATCAGGGTACCACGGGTGGCACACGTCCTGACGGTCGCCCGTGGGGTCTCGCGGTGCTCGATCAGGAGGCCGACCCGGCCCGTGGTGAGCTCTGGAACAGCGCCGCCGACGCGCTGGGCGTTTGGGACGAGTCGTGCCAGGCCGAGCCCGGGAGGGTCTATCGGATCGGGGACCCGAGGAGCGTCTGCACGCGGGGCAACGGTCGCCCGGACTCAGAAGACCTGGACGCGGACGGCATCCTGGACACCCAGGAGCGGCACCTGCGGTTCGCTTTGGCGCTGGACGGCGCGTCACCCTACCTCGCCCGGACGTCGGCGGAGACGGAATCACCCCTGGGCTTCGAGCTCTACCGCATACCCATCCGCGGGGGAGAGGGGGTGGAGGTCGGTGGAATCGTAAGCGACGCGGAGCTTCGTTCCGTTCGGCACCTGCGCGTTACCGCGGTCGGACCGGCCGGAGCCCAGGTTCGGCTGGCCCGGATGAGACTGGTGGGATCGCGGTGGATCAAGCGGGACGGTGAGGGGGTGCTCACGGGCATCGGCGGCGACACGCTGTCTGTCGGGGGGCGGGTGGAGGTGTCATCGATCTCCCGTCTCACGGAAGGCGGCGCGTACAGCTCGCCCCCCGGTGTTCTGGAGGAGCTCGTGGATCCGACCAGCGCGTTCGCCGGTCAGGGGATCGAGTTCAACGAGAAATCCCTGGGAGTGGCGTTCGAGGACCTGGCTCCAGGAGCCCGCGCGGAGGTGTACCAGCGCTTTCCGCAGCGCCCGCGCAATTTCCTCTCGTACCGCCAGGCGAGGCTGTGGGTCGTCGCTCGGTCCGGCGAGTTCGGCCCCGACGAGCCACGCAGCTTCTTCTTCAAGGTCGGAAACGATCCGGACAACTTCTACCTCTACAGGACCCGATTGCCTGGAACGGCCCCTGCCGGTGGCGTAGACCCCGCCGACTGGCTTCCCGAGATCAGGGTGCAGTTCGACGCTTGGTTCGACCTGCGGCAGCGTGCTGAGGAGCTCCTGCTCACCAATCCCCCCGGTGCTGGGGATCCAGCCATCATGGTGTGGTCTGCCGACTCGACGTATGCGGTCTCGTTGAGAGACCGCGGCCGGGCGCCCAATCTGGCCGCGGTGCGAGAGCTGTCGCTGGGCGTGTGGAACGAGGGCGATCTTCCCGCTTCAGGCGAGATATGGGTAGACGAGCTGAGGCTCGGAGATCCGGTGAGGCGCCCGGGATTGGCCGGCGCGGTGGACGTGGTGCTGGACGGCGGCGGTGCGTTCGAGACCCGGCTCAGCGTCTCCAACCGCACCGCCGATTTCCGGCAGCTCCGCCAGGAGCCGTCCTACCAGACCGACCGCAATATCGATCTACGTTCCACGCTCGCCCTGGATCGGATGATGCCGAGCGACTGGGGGGTCGAGGTTCCACTTACGCTGGACGTGAATCGGGTCAGTCAATCACCCCGCTTTTTAGAGGGCTCCGACCTCCGGGCCGATCGCTTGCCAGACCTGCGGGAAACAGCATCACGTCGGACCAGGTTGGGAGTGGCTTTCCGCAGGCGCACCCCTGCAGCCGACCCCCTTGTGGGCTTCTTCGTCGACGGGCTTGCGGCAAGGGCGGCCTACACGAGATCCAATGGCTCCACCATCACGTCGCGTTACACCTCGAACGGGACCGACGCAGGCGTGACCTGGTCGAGGGACCCGGCGCCTCGGGAAGTGAACCTCGTTCCGGGCTTCGCCGAGGGGCTGTTGCGCGGGCTCCTTCCCGGGTTCCTGGAGGATCGAGTCATGGGGACACGGCTGCGGCTGACACCTGAGCGGGTCTCTGTGGGCATGTCGTATCTGCGGCAGGACGATCGGATCTACAGGTTCGAGCGCATTGTCGACCGACATGGCGACGAGGAACCTCCTCCGACCTTGGTCCCCCGGGAGCGTTTGGAGAGCGTCGCCGATGTTCGCCTCCACCCGTTGCCGCCCCTGAGGGCCGAGCTCACCGTCTCAACGGAGCGTGACCTGCTGCAGCCGGGTGACGCGGTGAACGACGTCGGGGTTCAGCAGCTCCTGCTGGAGCAGCGACTCCGCCCAGCCGGCTTGGATCTCGGGTGGGAGACGGGGCGGACGCTTCGGACGCGCCTCGCATTCACACCGCGCCTCCTCTCGTTCGTTCGCAACGACTTCGACTGGAGAACGACGTACCGGTCGGACCGGAGCGCCAACCTCCTGGAGCGCAGCGTGCTCGCCGGCGACACCACGCTGGCCCTGGCTCGCGACGCGCGCGGCCAGCGGGATTGGGGCGTATCCCTGGCTCTGGAGCCGAGGCGCTTGGCCGCCGCGTGGCTCGGACCCGCCCCGGCAGAGGCTTCGGACGACGATAGCGGCTGGCGAGCGGTTCTGGGTGCCCTGCGACCGATGACGGCGGCCTACCGCGACGGTGTCACGTCGCGGTTCAGCCGGGATGCCGTGAACCCCGGAGCGGGATACCAGCTGGGTTGGATCGACCAGGACGGTTACCGCTTCGTTCAAGGTGACACGGCGGCGATCTGGACCGATCGCAAGAGCTGGACGCTCGGGTCCGGGCTGGACCTGGGACGAGGCGCGTCGGTGCAGATCGGGTACGCGATGCTCGACGCCACGACGTTGGACGTGCGCAGTGACCGACGCCTCGAACAGCGGACCTGGCCGAATATCCAGGCGAGACTTCCGTCGGTGAGCCTTCCGGCTTTCACGGGGATGCGCACCCTGACTCTGACCTCGGGGATGCAACGCGTGGAGCGCCAGATCGAATACGGCGGAGTTTCGCTCCGCCGACGCTTCGACGAGGATCTCCGTGTGCCCTTCGACGTGACGGTCCAGTGGTTGGGGACACTGACGACCAGCTACCAGGGCTCGGTAAGGACCGGACGCGGCGTCGATCCCACTGGTGACACGGAGAGAGAGGAGCTTTCCCATCGTTTGACGCTCCGAAGCCGCTGGGATCCGGTTGGGCCGTTGGCCGGTAGCTTCGACCAGCCCGTGGATCTCGCGATCCTGGCGGGCTACGTCTCCGAGCGCAGCTGCCGGATCACGAGGGTGGGGGAAGGGTGTGTGGCATTCGTCGATCAGATCCGCCGGACGCTCAGCGTTTCCATCGACACCTCCGTCGGTGACTTCTCCGTGGGCATGCAGCTCAGCTTCGACGACAGGCAGTCCTTCGTAGGCCAGCGTACCGGCTCCACTCAGCTGCAACTCGGTGTCTTCGGTCAGCTGGAGTTCTCGGCGGGCTCGTTCCCCACGCCGTAGCATACGACCGGCTAGTCTTCCCCCCCGACCCGCGCGCTGGCGCGGTCCGCCATGCCCCTGCCGCGTCCGTTGGGTCACCCTTCAGGATGCACGACGCGGAATCACGAGCCCTTAGGCGGGCGGTCATGGTGCTGGTGCTGGTGAGCTCGGCCCGATGGGCGTGGGCGGAGGCCGTGCCCGAGACGCAGCGGTCGAGCGGCCAGGACGTCCTCGACCAACTCCTCGAAGAGAGTTTAGAGGCGGTCGAGGAAGAGGCCGCGCGATCGCGGCCGCTCAGGCCCGGGGAGCGTGTCGACCCGAACCGTGCGGATGAGGTCGAGCTCGACCGGCTTCCAGGGGTAGGGCCCGCGACCGCCCGGGCGATCGTCACAGCACGTGAAAGAGGGCTGAGGTTCAGACGGGCTGAGGACCTGTCGACTGTGAGGGGGATCGGCGACGCCACCGTCGAGCGGCTTCGACCGCTGCTCGATCTGGATCGCCCACCGCCCGCCGCGGGAGGGCGGGAACCATCCAGGTCGGCGGGGGCGACCTCAGTGACCGGGGGGGTCGTGGACGTGAACACGGCGTCGGCCGACGAGTTGACGGTCCTTCCGGGTATCGGTCCTGCATTGGCACAGCGGATCCTCGAGGTGCGCGAAAAACAAATGTTTAGATCTGTCGAGGACCTGGAGCGCGTTTCGGGCATCGGCCCGGCCACCGTGGCCCGCCTTCGGCCATATGTCTTTGTTTCCGGGGGGGGATGAGGGGTGGGGGAGGGGGTCTGAATACGAAGCTTGTAGAGTGCTGGGGGGGAACCGTATTTTGGAAACTCGCGATGTGCCGTCGCCTCCCAACTCCGTGCTGAAGGGGAACGATCACTGATGGCAGCCAAGGCCGTTCGAGAAATCCGACTCGGGGATCTGTTCGTCCGCGAGGGACTCATCACGGAAGCGCAGCTCAAAGAGGGCCTTGCCGAAGCGAAGGCGAGCGGCCACCACATCGGCTACGCGCTGGTCCACCTGGGCTTCGTCGAAGAAGGCGAGCTCACGCGGATGCTCGCCCGCCAGTACCGGGTGCCCGCCGTGGACTTGGACAAGTTCAACGTCGACCCGAAGATCCTGAAGCTGATCTCGGCGAGCGTCGCGCAGAAGCATCTCGTGCTTCCACTTCGGCGAGTGGGGCGGACGCTGACCGTGGCGATGACCAACCCCACGGATTTCTCCGCGATCGATGACCTGAAGTTCATCACGAAGCTGGACATCGAGCCGGTGATCGTCGGGGAGTACACGATCCGAAAGCACCTCGAGGGCTACTACGGCGCCTTCGAGGAAGAGCAGATCAGCGAGCTCATCGAAGGGTGGGGAGAATTCGACGAGGTCGAAGTCATCGAGGAGGAAGAGGACGAAGACTACTCGGCCCTGGCGGCGGAGATTGACTCGGCTCCAGTCGTCAAGTTCATCAACGGGCTGCTCACCGATGCGGTGCTCAAGGGTGTCTCCGATATCCACATCGAGCCGTACGAGAAGGAGCTTCGGGTCCGCTACCGCATCGATGGAGCGCTCCAGGAGGTCATGAAGCCGCCCATGAAGATGAAGGCGGCCCTGACCTCCCGGATCAAGATTCTGGCGGATCTCAACATCGCTGAGCGGCGAGTTCCCCAGGATGGACGGATCAAGCTGAAGCTCAAGAACAAGGTCGTCGATTTCCGCGTGTCCACGCTCCCGGTGATCTTCGGGGAAAAGATCGTGCTCCGGATCCTCGACAAGGGCAACCTGACCTTCGACCTGACGAAGTTCGGGTTCGAGGCGAAGGCCGAGAAGGACTTCATGTGGGCCATCTCGCGGCCCTACGGGATGGTGCTGGTGACCGGGCCGACCGGGTCGGGCAAGACCACCACGCTCTATTCGGCGTTGTCGCAGATCAACACCATCGACACGAACATCATGACGGCCGAGGATCCGGTGGAGTACAACATCCACGGGATCAATCAGGTGTTGGTGCGCTCGGCGATCGGGCTGGATTTCGCGGCCGCACTCAAGGCATTCCTCCGCCAGGACCCGAACATCATCATGGTCGGTGAGATCCGGGACCTCGCCACCGGTGGTATCGCCATCAAAGCGGCGCTGACGGGTCACCTCGTTCTGTCGACGCTCCATACCAACGATTGCGCGGGCACCGTCACCCGCCTGTTGGACATGGGGCTGGAGCCCTTCAACGTGGCTTCCGCGCTGAATCTCGTCTCTGCTCAGCGCCTCGCCCGCCGGATCTGTGGGAGCTGCAAGCGCGAGACGACCTACCCCGAGGAGTATCTGAACGCTGCCAAGGTCCCTCTGGATTGGGCCGGGCGCACCACGTTCTACAAAGGGGAAGGGTGCGACGAGTGCGGAGGAAGCGGATACAAGGGAAGATGCGGCATCTACGAGGTGATGATCATGACCACCGCGCTGCGTAAGGCCATCATGAACGAGATGGGCACGGACGAGATCCGCGAGCTCGCCCGCTCCGAGGGAATGCTGACCCTCCGCGAGGACGGGCTCAAGAAGGTCGAGCGTGGCATCACCTCGCTCGAGGAGATCGTGAAGGAAACCACCGTCGCCGACTGACGGGGACTCACCGGAGGGCTTCGCGCTCGCCCGCCAACGCTTCAGAGGAATACAGATGAATCAGCCGGCCTCACCGGTGGACGCGCCGGGACGTCCCAAGCAGGAATTCAACCTGAGAGCTCTTCTTCAGGAGATGATCCAGCGGGGCGCCTCGGACCTCCACGTCACCGTAGGGAGTCCCCCGAAGCTCCGGGTCGACGGGGATCTCGTGAACTCGTCGCACAGCCAGGTGCTGGCGCCGAAGGACACCATGTCCCTGGCGTACTCCATCCTGACCGAGAATCAGAAGAAGCGCTTCGAGACGGACGACGAGCTCGACTTCTCTTTCGGTGTGCAAAATTTATCGCGTTTTAGGGGAAACGTTTACAAACAGCGCGGGTGCGTGGCGATGGCGATTCGCCAGATCCCCTACGAGATCGTGTCCATCGAGAAGCTCGGATTACCCCCGGTCATCAACAAGTTGGCCGACCGACCGAGGGGCCTCGTTCTCGTTACAGGGCCTACCGGATCGGGTAAGTCCACGACGCTGGCCGCGATGGTCGACAAGGTGAATCGCGAGCGGAAGAGCCACATCATCACCATCGAAGACCCCATCGAGTTCATTCACCGGCACCAGAATTGCACGATCAACCAGCGCGAGGTGGGGGCGGACACGCAGACATTCGCCAACGCCCTGAAGTATGCGCTCCGTCAGGATCCGGACGTGATCCTGGTCGGTGAGATGCGGGACCTGGAGACCATGTCGGCGGCACTGACCATCGCCGAGACCGGTCACTTGGTGTTCGCGACGCTCCACACGAACTCCGCTGCCGAGTCCATCAACCGGATCATCGATGCGTTCCCCGCTCATCAGCAGGCCCAGATCAGGGCACAGCTGGCCTTCGTTTTGGAGGGGGTCGTCACCCAGACCCTCATTCCAAAGGCGAAGGGGAAGGGACGGGTCGCGGCCGTGGAGATCATGATGTGCACCCCAGCGATCCGCGCGGTCATCCGAGACGAGAAGATCCACCAGATCTACTCGCTCATGCAGGCCGGGAAAAAGCACGGGATGCAGACCATGAATGATGCGCTTCAGATGCTCTATATCCAGGGCGAGATCACCCTCAACGAAGCGGTCAAGCGGTCCGCGGATCCGACCGAGCTGCTGCGCGCGGTCGGCGAACCCGCACCCGAGTAGTCCTCGGCCACACGAACCCGTCAGGTAGTCCCATGCCCGTTTTCAGCTACAGCGCCAGGCCCGCATCCGGCGGAGACGTTCAGACCGGCGAGATCGATCTGTCGAGCAAGGACGACGTGCTCGCCCATCTGCATCGGCAGAAGCTGATTCCAGTCACCGTTCGCGAGAAGCCCAAGGAGATCACGTTCTCTTTCGGGAGCGGCGTGAAGACCCGTGATATCGTCATCTTCACACGACAGTTTGCGACGATGATCAACTCCGGTTTGCCTCTGGTCCAGAGTCTGGACATCCTCGCGGAGCAGACGGAGAACCCCGCGCTGCGCAAGACCATCGCAGAGGTGCTCTACGACGTGGAGTCGGGAAATACGCTTGCCGACGCCATGAAGAAACATCCCAAGGTCTTCACCGAGCTGTTCGTGAACATGGTGGCGGCAGGTGAGGCCGGCGGAATCCTGGATACGATCCTGCTGCGCTTGGCGACCTTCCTGGAGAAGAACGACGCGCTCATCCGGAAGATCAAGGGAGCGATGATCTATCCGGCGGTGATCTTCTCGGTGGCCGGCGCTGCCATTGTGATCCTGCTCATTTTCGTGATCCCCACGTTCCAGACCATGTTCGCTTCGGCGGGAATCCCCTTGCCGCTGCCGACACAGATCGTCATCGGCATGTCGGCGTTCCTACAGGCTTGGTGGTGGGCGGTCGGAGCCGGAATCGTTGCGGCGGTCGTGGGCCTCCGGTCTTTCTATCAAACCGACGGTGGGCAGTTGCTCATCGACCGGTTCATCCTGGCCATGCCCATCCTCGGCGATCTGCAACGGAAGGCGGCCGTGGCCCGGTTCACACGGACGCTCGGGACGCTGGTGTCGTCCGGCGTTTCCATCTTGGAGGGTCTGGAGATCACAGCGAAGACCGCGGGTAACCGGGTCATTCACGACGCCGTCATGGGATCCCGTGCGTCCATCGCCGGTGGTGAGACCATCGCGGGGCCGCTCCGCGAGTCCGGAGTATTTCCCCCCATGGTGGTGCAGATGATCAACGTGGGTGAGCAGACCGGTGGCTTGGATGAGATGCTCACCAAGATCGCCGACTTCTATGATGAAGAGGTCGACGCGGCGGTGGATGCGCTGCTCGCGGCCATGGAGCCGATCATGATCGTGGTGTTGGGTGTGATCGTGGGCGGCATGATCGTGGCGATGTATCTGCCGATCTTCGACATGATCAACGCGGTGCAGTAACCACTACTGTACGCACATGGTGTGTGGCGGGCTCCGGGGGATCCTCCCCCGGGGCCCGCTTGCTGTTTCCGGTGGGTGAGCGTGCCACTCGCTTGGGGATGCGCCGCGGGGGCGGTGCCGGGAGGCGCTCGACTGTCCGCGTCGGGGATTTCCCCGCGCGCTGGCCTTAGCGGAGAGATCCGCGAATCGTGCCCGTTTTGCTTGACAAGCGCGTCCGGCTGCCGGTATTACGGAGGTAGTGCCTAAGGGACTGGAACGGATGCCAGTCCCAGTGCGCCGGGCCAATGGCCCCACCTCTCTCGAAGGTGCCACGGAGGCTGTTCCATGAGGTTCTTCACGCTCTCTGCGGCCGTGGCCGCCCTGGCTTTGGGCGCAGGATGGGACCGGGGCCATGCCACCGACGCGTCACCGGGGTCCGACGAGACTCCGGCGCATGCGCCCAATGCCGTATCCACCGTCGAGCTCAACGAGGTCGTCGAGGATTACTGCGTCCGGTGCCACAACCCTCGCCGGCTGACGGGAAATCTCTCGTTACAGGACTACGACGTCGGCCGAGCCGCCGACTGGCCTGAGACGACCGAGCGCGTCATCGCCAAGCTCCGGCTGAACATGATGCCTCCCCCGGGGGCTCGCCGCCCGGCTGGGGATACGCTCCAGGCGTTGGTGGAGACGCTGGAGCCCCTGATGAACGGAGTCTCGGAAGAGACGCCCGAGCCAGGCTATCGGGCGTTCCAGCGACTCAATCGTGCCGAATACGCGCGGTCCATAGAGGCGCTTCTCGGGCTGTCCATCGACGCCGAGACCTTTCTGCCCCCCGACACGTACAGCGACAACTTCGACAACATCGCGGACGTGCAGACTCCGTCCTCGACGGTCATCGATGCCTACCTGCGTGCAGCGGCCGAGATCAGTCGCATGGCCTTGGGAGACCGCAACGCGACGCGGAGCCAGGCCATCTACACCACGCCGCGAACCCGCTCTCAGCTGGTGCGCGTCGATGGTGCACCACGCGGCACGCGCGGAGGGATCTCGGTCCTTCACACGTTCGTCGCGGATGGGTGGTATACGTTCGACGCGAGCTTCTATACGGACCTGAACGGCCCGTTCTTCGGCCGATGGGCTCGAGGCGAGGAGTTGGAGCTGTCGATCGATGGCGAGCGGGTCGCCATGATCGAGGTGGATCGGTTTCTGAACGAATCCGACCCCACGGGGCAGACACGCCGGACCGAGCCGATCTTCGTTCGAGCGGGGCAGCGAAGAGTCACGGCCGCGTTCCTCAAGACGTTCGATGGCCCTCAGGAAGACGTAATCGCCCCCGTCCGGCAGTCTCTGGCTGATCTCCAGATCGGAACCGCCGACGGAATGACGATCCTCCCACACCTGTGGCAGCTCAAGGTCTCGGGGCCGGATCGAGTTACGGGGATTTCGGACAACCCCGTGCGGCGGCGGATATTCACCTGTCGACCGGCTGAGGACGCGCAGGCGAGGGCCTGTGCTCGTGAGATCCTGACGCGGCTCGCGACCCAGGCATATCGGCGGCCCGCCACGGAGCAGGACCTACAGATTCTCATGCGCTTCTATGAGGAAGGCGTCGGCGAGGGAGGCTTCGAGGTCGGGGTCCGCAATGCGCTCCAGGGGATCCTGTCCAGCGCGGACTTCCTGTTCCGAATCGAATCGATACCGTCCGATGCCGATCCGGGTGGGGTGTTTCCGCTCAGTGATCGGGACCTGGCCTCGCGCCTTTCCTTCTTCCTCTGGGGCCTACCCCCGGATGCGGAGCTGCTGGATCTCGTCGAGGAGGGAACCCTCGCTCGTGACGACGTCTGGGAAGGTCAAGTGCTCCGTATGCTCTCGGACCCGCGGGCCGAGGGGTTGAGCACGCGATTCTTCGCGCAATGGATGCGGCTTCAGGACCTCGACGGCGTGGCTCCGGATCCCGATACGTGGCCCCAGTTCGACGCCACGCTCCGCGAGCATATGCGGACCGAGACCCAGATGCTGTTCGCCCATCTGGTCCGACAGGACCGTAGCGTGCTCGAGTTGCTCACCGCGGACTACACGTTCGTCAACGAGGATCTCGCGGCCTTCTACGGAATCCCGGGCATCTCGGGCGCCCACTTCCGTCGCGTGCCGCTTCCGGACGAGAACCGGCGCGGCGTTCTCGGGCACGGAAGCGTGCTCGTCCAGACCTCGCATGCGAACCGCACGTCGCCCGTGCTCAGAGGGAAATGGGTGATGGAGGTCCTCCTCAACAGCCCGCCCCCTCCGCCCCCTCCGGGCGTGCCTGGCCTCGAGGAGACCGAAGGCTCGAGAGAAGGACGCTCCCTCACGGTGAAGGAGCGCTTGGCCATGCACAGCGCGAACAGCGTTTGCAGCAGCTGCCATCAATACATCGATCCGCTCGGTCTCGCACTCGAGAATTTCGACGTGACGGGTGAGTGGCGGATCAACGATGCCGGGAACAGGGTCGATCCCTCCGGCCAGCTGTGGGATGGGACCCCCCTCGACGGGCCGACGGACCTCCGGGAAGCGCTCGTGCGCTACCGCGAGCCGTTCTTCCGCACCTTCACGTCGAACCTGATGGCGTACGCGCTGGGGCGGCGCGTCGAGTACTTCGATCGACCCGTGATTCGCCGGATCACGGCCGAGGCGTCGGAGAACGACTATCGTATCTCTTCGTTCGTGCTCGGCGTGGTGAACAGCGCCGCTTTCCGGATGAAGCGTAGACCAGCCACGACGGACGACGCGCGGGAGAGACGATGATTCGGGTGCGACCGAGCGTGATTCTTTCAGGTCTGTTCGCGGGAACCAGTAGAGTCCAAGGAGGCTCCGAATGACGTACGTGAGCGGCAAGCACATCCATCGCCGAACGTTCCTGAAGGGGATGGGTGCGACGTTGGGGCTTCCTCTCCTGGATGCGATGGTACCCGCGGCGAACAAGCGGGCGCCGGCGCTTCAGCAGAGCCTCGAGCGACCAAGGCTCATCGCGATGGAGCAGAGCCATGGGGCGGCCGGGTCGAACCAGTGGGGGGCCACGCAGCACCTGTGGTCTCCGGCCGAGGCCGGACAGGACTTCGACCTGTCACCGACGAGCATGAGTCCACTCGATCCGTGGCGTGAATACGTCACCATCGTGAGCAATACCGACGCCCGAATGGCGGAGGCCTTCAATCCGCAGGAGATCGGTGGCGACCACTTCCGCTCGACGGCCACGTTCCTGACGCAGGCCCATGCGAAGCAGACCGAGGGGTCGGATGTCTACGTCGGGACGTCCATGGATCAGCTGTACGCGCATCGCTTCGGCCAGGACACGCCAATTCCGTCGATGCAGCTGTGCATCGAGCCGGTCGATCAATCCGGCGGGTGCCCCTACAACTACTCGTGCGTGTACACCGACTCGATGAGTTGGCGCTCGCCGACCGACCCGCTGCCGATGGTGCAGAATCCGCGGCAAGTCTTCGATCAGCTTTTCGGAGCCGGCGGATCGGCTGAGGAGCGCGCATCTCGTCTACGCTCGCGGGGAAGCATGCTCGACGTCCTGGTCGGGCGTATCGGTGAGTTGTCCCGTGAGCTCGATGGTGAAGATCGAGCTCGTCTAGAGAGCTATCTGAATGACGTGAGGGAGCTCGAGCGGCGGATCCAGCTCACGGAGGAGCGGAACGCGAGCGGCGAGGAGCGTGAGATTCCCGAGGCGCCTCCTGGTGTACCGGACTCGTTCAGGGAGCACGTGGAGATGATGTTCGACCTCCAGGTTCTCGCGTTCCAGCAGGACCTGACGCGCGTCTTCACGTTGAAGCTGAGCCGGGACGCGTCGGCTCGCGTCTACCCGGAAAGTGGAGTGAACGCCGGATTCCACCCGCTCTCGCACCACGCGAACAGCGAGCAGGAGATCCTTCGATTCGCTCAGCTGAACAAATACCACGTCGAGGTGACCACGTATTTGCTCGACAAGCTGAAGAACACGATGGACGGCGACGCGAATCTGCTGGAGAAGACCGCGGTGATCTATGGGTCAGCCATGGGTGACCCGAATATCCACAATCATCGGCGTCTCCCGCTGTTCTTCGCGGGGAAAGCCCACGGGAAGCTGCCCGGCAACCTCCATCTCCGTGCACCTGACGGCACGCCCATGGCGAACGCATTCCTGGCGCTGCTGCACATTCTCGGGTTGGAGGACCTCGAGAGCTTCGGTGATAGCACCGGGGCCATGGTTCTCGATCTCCCGCGCACGACAGCGACGAGCTGAGGAGGAGCGGACATGATGGACACGATTCGGACCGCGGCGGCGTCGTCGATGGCGCTGATCCTCGCGATCGCGCTAGTGGGGGCCACGCACTCGGCGGTGGACGCGCCCTTGGCGGATGCGGCCATGCGGGGGGACGTGGACGCCGTGCGGGAGTTGCTGAGCAGCGGCGCCGACGTGAACGCCTCACACGGGGATGGGATGTCGGCCCTTCACTGGGCCTCGGAGCGAGGAGACCTGGACATCGTTGGCGCGCTCCTTTCGGCGGGTGCGTTCCCGGACGCGGCGACGCGAAACGGGGAGTACTCGCCCATGCATCTTGCCGCGAGGGCAGGGCACGCGGCGGTCGTGCAGGCCCTCCTCGATGGAGGCGCGGATCCGACGCTGGCGTCGACGACCGGTACCACGGCGCTCCACTTCGCGGCGGAGGCCGGTTCCACGGAGAGCGTGCGGGCCCTCCTGGAAGCCGGCGCGCTCGTAGACCCGACGGAGAATGCGTCCGGGCAGACCCCTCTCATCTTCGCGGCCAGCGCAAATCGGGCGGGGGCGATCCGGATTCTCCTGGAGGCCGGCGCGGACCCGAGCCACACGACGACGATCGTCGACGTGGTCGCTCGTACAGCTGAGGACCGGGAGCTTCGTGCCCTTCGGGACCAACGCAAGATTCTCGAGTGGGAACGTGGCTTCGTAGAAGGGGGCTATGGGCAGTCCGCCGAGGAGCCCGAAGATGAAGCGGAGGCGGAAGAGGACGCCGCGAGTGAAGAAGAGGAAGAATCCGAGCCCCGACAGGGGCCCTCCGAGGAGCCGCCAGCGCGTCGCCTGTCCTTCACCGACCTCATCGACAAGAAGGGTGGTATGACCGCTCTTCTCCACGCGGCGCGCCAGGGGCATGAGGAAGCGGTGCGTGCTCTGCTTGCCGGTGGGGCAGACATCGATCAGCGCAGTGCGGACGGGACGCCTCCGCTTCTCATCGCGACGATCAACGGCCATTTCGATCTCGCCATGGCGCTTCTCGAACTCGGCGCCGACCCCAACTCAGCCAGCGACGCTGGAGCGACCGCGCTGTACGGGGCTATCAACTTGCAGTGGGGTCCGACGTCCTGGTATCCGCAGCCGAATGCCTTCAAGCAGCAGCGCACATCCTATCTGGAGCTCATGGAAGCGCTGCTCGAGGCGGGCGCGGATCCGGACGCTCGACTCGAGCGGGAGCTTTGGTACACGGAGTTCAATACGCCTCGTCTCTCTACCAGCCATTGGGGTGCGACGGCGTTCTGGCGGGCTGCATATGGGACGGACGTGGACGCGATGCGCCTCCTGATCCGTTATGGAGCAGACCCGAACCTCCCGAGCCGGAAAAAGCCTGGAAGCGGCTTCGACTACCCCGACGAGAACGAGGAAGGGGAGCATCAGCTCCCGACGGTGGAGGTCGGTGGTCCGGCTGAATACCCCATACACGTCGCCAGCGGTGCGGGCTATGGGCTGGGGTTCGCCGGGAATGCCCACCGCCACAAGCCGGACGGGTGGATGCCGACGATCCGGTATCTGGTCGAGGAATTGGGTGCAGACGTGAATCTTCGCGATCACCAGGGCTACACTGCGTTACATAACGCGGCATCGCGCGGAGACAACGACATGATCCGCTACTTAGTGGAAGAGGGTGCAGACCTCTCGGTGGTTTCCCGGTACGGCCAGACGGCTGCCGACATGGCGAACGGCCCCTATCAGAGAATCCAGCCGTTCCCGGAAACCTTGGCGCTTCTCGAAGGCTGGGGTGTCGTGAACAACAACCGTTGCGTGTCCTGCTAAGAGCGAGATAGGCAGAGCGGGGCTTGTGCGCCCAGACGCGCTTCTCAACGTTTCTGGGGGCTCATGTGCCCTAGAAATCAGAGACGTGGTTTAGTGCAGGGCTAGGTGCCGGCCACTGCGCTCGCGTCGGCCTGGCGCGTCGCGCCGCCGTACGGTGGCGTTTATCATATAGATCGCACGCTTCAGTATTGATTCCGCCACTCGAAGGTTCGGGCGGCTCGCAGCGAGGTGTGTGGTCGTTTTCCGCGCTCAGGAGAATCGTGGTATGAGATCTATCGTCACAGTCGGGGCCGTGGCCACTCTGCTGTTCGGGGGGGCTCTCGGAGCCGTCCGGTCGACGCCCGAAATTGCCGCCCCGAGGGCCGTGCACGGCTCTGAACCGTCGGCGGAGGAGCCCTCTGAGGCGGTCTTGGACGATGTCGTCGACCAGTACTGCGTTCGGTGCCACAGCGAGCGGCGGATGACCGGCAACCTCTCTCTCGAGACCTTCGACGTGTTGTCGGCTCCGGACATGGCCAACGTGGGTGAGAAGATCATCCTCAAGCTGCGCGCCGGAATGATGCCCCCCGCCGGCGCCCGTCGGCCCGCCGGCGATACCTTGATCGCACTCGCGGAAGCTCTGGAATCCAGGATCGACGAGGCGACCGCGGACGAGCCTCGCCCAGGGCGCAGGGTCTTCCAGAGGCTCAATCAGGTCGAGTACGAGCGGGCCGTGAAGCAGCTGCTCGATCTGGATGTGGATGCCTCCAGTTGGCTTCCGCCGGACACCCGCAGCGCGAATTTCGACAACATCGCGGACGTGCAGATTCCCTCCGCTACGACGCTGGATGCGTATCTCAGCGCGGCTGCGGAGATCGCTCGACTAGCGGTGGGGTATCCCAACGTCACCCAAACCACGAGTGCGTATAAGGTCTCTCGCCTCGGCTCCCAGACCGAGCGTGAACCCGGCGCTCCTCGAGGAACGCGAGGGGGCATGGTGGTCAGCCACCACTTCCCGGCGGACGGCGAGTACACGTTCGCGATGGAATTCCATGCGGGCCCGGTCGGTGAGCTGTACGGTCGGACCGCCCCGTTCGACGAGCACATCGAGCTGTCCATCGACGGCGAGCGCGTGGCCCTCCTTCCCATCGATCGTTGGTCGACCGATGCCGACCCCAACGGCCTGATCTACGAGACCGAAGCGATTCCCGTCGCCGCTGGCCCTCACGTGGTCGCCGCGACGTTCCTTCGGACCTTCGAGGGGCCGGTCAACGACAACCTTAGACCCATCGGTCACAGCATCGCCGATACACAGATCGGGCAGGAATACGGGATCACCAACGAAACGCATCTGCGGGATCTGTTCATCACCGGCCCGTCCAAGGTCACGGGGATCTCGCCGACGCCGAGCCGTGAGCGGATCTTCGTCTGCCGGCCGCTCTCGGAGGCCGAGACCCGTCAGTGCGCACGCACCATCCTCACCCGCCTCGGTACCCAGGGATACCGGCGCCCCCTCGAGGATAACGACCTCTCCGCCCTGATGAGCTTCTACGACCTCGGGGCAGAAGAAGGCGGGTTCGAGAACGGAATCCGCATGGGTCTTCAGGCAATTCTCGCGAGCCCTCACTTCGTGTTCCGGATGGAGGAGTTGCCGGAAGGAGCGGAGTCGGGTAGGGCCTACCGCCTGAGCGACGCGGACCTCGCGACTCGACTCTCCTTCTTCCTGTGGGGCACCCCGCCTGACGAGGAGCTCCTCCGGGTCGTCGACGAGGGGCGCCTGTCCGACGACGACGCTTTACTCGAGCAGGCGGAGCGGATGCTCGAGGACCCACGGTCTCGAGGACTGGCGACGAGATTCGCCGGCCAGTGGCTGAGGCTCCAGGATCTCGAGAAGATCCATCCCGACGCGCTGGAGTATCCTGACTACGATCTCCAGATCGCTGAGGACCTGCATCGTGAGACGGAGCTGTTCTTCGACCATTTGGTGCGGGAGGACCGCAGCTTCTTCGAGTTGTTGACGGCCGATTACTCGTTCATGAACGAGCGGATTGCCCGGCACTACGGCATGCGCGGCATCACGGGCGATGACTTCAGGCGGGTGTCCTACCCGGACGACCGGCGGCGGGGGATCTTCGGCCACGGTAGCGTGTTGACCTTGACCTCCCATCCCGACCGGACCTCGCCGGTGCTCAGGGGCAAGTGGGTCATGGAGGTGCTCATGGGCACGCCACCGCCCCCCCCACCGCCGAATGTGCCGAGTCTCGAGGAGTCGACGGCAGCGGCCACGGACGACGGTCGGAGCATTACCACCAAGGAGCGAATGGAGATGCACCGGGCCAACCCGACCTGCAACTCCTGTCATAGCCTCATCGATCCCATCGGCCTCGCCTTCGAGAACTTCGATGTCACCGGGACCTGGCGAATCCGTGAGCGTGGAACGCCCATCGAGATCTCGGGCGAGTTGTACGACGGCACCCCGCTCCGGGGCCCCGCTGAGCTTCGCGAGGCGCTCCTGAGCCGACCGATTCCCCTGGTTCGGAACTTCACCCAGAACCTCCTGGCATACGCGTTGGGACGCCGGGTGGAGTATTTCGATATGCCGACGGTTCGCTCGATCGCGAACGCGGCGAGTGAGCAAGATTACCGGATGTCCGCTTTTATCCTCGGGGTTGTGGAGAGTGACGCCTTCAGCATGCAGGAAGCAACGTCGCAGGCCACCGACGTCGAGGCCGATGGATCACGCTAGCAGTCTCTTCTGAGGAGTAGCTGAAATGAATTTTCTGACGGGTAAGGCGCTGCCGAGACGGACTTTTCTCCGAGGCATGGGTGCGAGCGTGGCTCTGCCCTTCCTCGAGGCCATGGTCCCCTCGGGAAGGGGCGGCTGGGCCACCATTTCGAGAGAGCTCGACAAGACGCGACTCGTGGCCATCGAGATGGTGCACGGAGCGGCCGGCTCCAACGAATGGGGAATGACGCAGAATCTGTGGTCGCCGGCGCAGGTCGGGTCGGGCTTCGATCTCACGGGAACGTCTCTTCAGTCTCTCGAGCCGTTCCGAGATCAGCTGACGATCATCAGCAACACCGATTGCCGGATGGCCGACGCGTTCCAACCGGCCGAGATCGGAGGGGACCACTTCCGTTCCACGGCCACGTTCCTCTCGCAGTCACACGCGAAGATCACTGAAGGGTCGGACGTCTACCTCGGGACGTCATTGGACCAGATGTACGCGCAGCGTTTCGGTCAGGACACGCCCATTCCG
Source organism: Gemmatimonadota bacterium (assembly GCA_039587535.1). Lineage (GTDB taxonomy): Bacteria > Gemmatimonadota > Gemmatimonadetes > Longimicrobiales > Gaopeijiaceae > JAWLHJ01. Next base: position 48,143 of record JBDHIF010000014.1, on the reverse strand, counting down.
TCCATGCAGGTCTGCATCGAGAACGTGGATCAGGCGGGTGGGTGTGCGTATGGGTACAACTGTGTCTACACCGACTCGCTCAGCTGGGCATCGCCGACCGAGCCGCTTCCGATGATCCGGGATCCTCGGGCGGCTTTCGACAAGCTGTTCGGTGCGGGTGGGACACCTGAAGAGCGCGCCGCCCGGCGGCGTGAGAATGCGAGCTTCCTCGACTGGATTTCCGGCGAGATGGCGTCGCTCAAGCGACAGCTCGGTGCCGAAGACGTCCGGCGCATCGATCAGTATACGGAGAATATCCGTGAGCTCGAGCGGCGGATTCAGGGCATCGAGGCGCAGAATCGTAGCGGTGAGGCCCGGGAGATCCCGGAGGCACCGGCAGGCGTCCCGGACTCGTTCCGTGAGCATGTCGAGCTGATGTTTGACCTGCAGGTGCTCGCGTTCCAGTCCGACCTGACCCGTGTCTTCACGTTCAAGATGGGACGTGACGGATCGGGCCGCGTCTACCCCGAGAGCGGGGTCGACGCAGCCTTCCACCCGGCTTCTCACCACGGTGGCCGCGAAGAGGCGATCCTGGATTTCGCCAAGATCAACACCTACCACGTGAGCATGGTGCCCTATCTGCTCGGCAAGCTCCAGGCGACCGTCGAGGGCGACGCCAACCTGCTGGACAAGTCCCTCGTCCTTTACGGGTCCGCCATGGGAGACCCGAACGTGCACAACCATCGCAGGTGCCCGTTGTTCGCGGTCGGGGGAGCGAACGGGAAGATCCGCGGCGAGATGCACATCAAGGCCCCGGACGGAACCCCGATGGCTAACGCAATGCTCAGCATGCTGCACGCCCTGGGCATGGAAGATCTCGAGTCGTTCGGCGACAGCACCGGAGAGCTCTTGCTCAACCCGCCGGTGAGGGCCGTAACGGACGTGCACAACCCGTAGGAGGCTTCATGATTCGTCGGTCCAGAGCCAGCCAAGCCGGCCGCAGCCTAGGGGTTCGGGGGATGTTCGCCTCGTTCTTACTCGCGTTGATTCTCGTCGCTTGGGGGCCACCACCCGACGCGCCTGTGGCGGATGCGGCGCGGGCCGGAGACCTGGAGACCGTACGGCTGCTCCTTCAGCGAGGGGCGGACGTGAACGGGTCGCAAGGCGACGGCATGACCGCGCTCCACTGGGCTGCGGAGCGGGGTGACGTCGATATGGTCGAGACGCTGCTTTTCGCGGGCGCGAACACGATCTCTACGACGCGCAACGGCAGCTATACCGCGTTGCATCTGGCCGCTCGGGCTGGAAACGCCGACGTCATGGTGGCCCTCCTCGACGCCGAAGCGAATGCGGAGGCGAGGAGCAGCTCAGGCGCTACCCCGCTTCACTTCGCTGCACGAGCCGCGAGCAGCCAAGCAGTCCGGGTGCTTCTCGATGAGGGCGTGGAGATCGACTCGCGAGAGTCTGCCTACGAGCAGACCCCCCTCATGTGGGCAGCTGCCTTCGACCACGTCGAGGTCGTCCGACTCCTCCTGGAGCGGGGCGCTGACCACACCCTGGTCTCCCGGGTCGAGGATATCGCGGCTCGTGGAAGGGCGGACCAGGACGCGGTGCGGCGGAGGAACGCCCGTGTGGACGCTATGATCGCGCTTCGGGAGGCGGAGGAAGAGGGCCGGGACGCATCTCTGGAGGACCTGAATTCGGTGGCACGCACCATCGAGCAGTTTCAGGCCGAGACGGACCCGGAGGACGAGTCCGAAGAGGCTGCGGAGGCAGAACCCGAGCCGCTGAGCTACAACGATCTGATTTGGCGGAAAGGCGGACTCACCGCGCTGCATTTTGCTGCCCGCCAGGGCAGCGACCGGTCAGCCCTCGCCCTTCTCGAGGCCGGGGCGGATATCGATCGTCAGAGTGAAGGCGACTTCTCGCCTCCGATGTTGCTGGCGACCATCAACGGGCATTTCGACCTCGCCAAGGAGCTGCTTGATCGCGGGGCCGATCCGAGCCTCACCAGCGAGGCCGGGGCCACCCCGCTCTACACGGCGCTGAACCTTCATTGGCATCCCAAGTCCATCTATCCGCAACCTCAGGCGTTCAAGCAGCAGGAGAATGACTACCTCGCCTTGATGCGAGCGCTGTTGGAGGCTGGGGCCGACCCCGACGTGCGCCTCGAGAAGACACTCTGGTATATGGAGTACAATTTCGAGCGCCTCAGCGTGGAGTTCGCCGGGGCAACGCCGTTTTGGCGAGCCGCGTACGCGCAGGACGTGCCGGCGATGCAGCTGCTGATCGAGTTTGGGGCGGACCCGACGATCCCGACCAAGCGCATGCCGGAAAGGCGATTCAGGGGGTTCGACGAGGAGATGGAAGAAGACCCGTCCGGCTTGCCGCCAGTGCCTCTTTATGGACCGGCTGCCTACCCCATTCATGCGGCCACGGGAATCGGCTTCGGTGAAGGATACGCCGGGGGCTTCCACCGGGGCGCGCCGAACAGCTGGCTCGCCGCGACGCGGTATCTGGTGGAGGAGCTCGGAGCGGACGTCAACGCTCGTGACGTGAACGGGTTCTCCCCGCTGCATCATGCCGCGAGCCGGGGAGACGTCGCGGTGATCGAGTACCTGCTGGAGCATGGGGCCGACCCTCTGGTCGTGAGCCGGAGAGGCCTGTCGACGGCCGACATGGCGAACAGCCCGGTCCAGCGCGTGCCTGTCTACGAGGAGGCCCTCCAGCTCTTGATGAGCCACGGGGCCGTGAACAACGATCGGTGTCAGGTATGCTGATGTGACGGGGACCGATCGGTCTCATTTTCGCGAAGGGTTGAACTCGTCGGGCCGGTCGATATGACCGGCCCGACGACTACGTGGTGGTCCTGGAACGCACTGGAATGGAGATAGGCGCTACCGTGAAGAGGCTCCACATTGTCCGCCTGATGGCGGTGATCGGCACCCTCGGGGCGGGGGCTTGCGCCAGCTATCGACCCGCCGTCGTGGAGATGGTACCTGCCGGGAGCGATGTCCGGGCCGAGCTCGCGGAGTCGGCCCAGGAGACGGTGGCCGAGTTCACACGAGGACCCGAGCGAAGGTGGGTTGAAGGGCGGCTGCTGGGGTCCAGCCAAGACAGCGTGGTGCTCGAGTTGTGGAGGACGGACGTGATCGCTGGCGCCGCATTCGCACCTGGACTTGTGCGCGTTCCGCTCGGCCGCGAGGAGGTGCTCGATGTGGCTGTGCGGCAGACGTCGGTTCTGAAGACGGGCGCCCTGGTCGCGGGTGCGGTGGGAACGCTCTTGTTCCTCTACCAGGTTTTCGAAGGGAGTGTGGGCGGAGGCGGGGGCGGGGGCGGAGGCATAGAGATCGACCTCATCCCGACGAGGTCCGGTCCCTGACCCGTTCGCAGATGCGTCGGTAGCTACAGGTTTTTTGGTTGCGCTCCGGGTATCCGAATAGTACGCTGCCCAGGTCTGACGATGAGACGAGTCCAGCCGCGGGGCCCTGTGTCCCGTGTGCTTTCGACATAGATGCGGGTTGGGCCGAGGTGCCCGAACCCGGCCTTCGAAAGGTCACCACGTCAAGGGGAAGCCCCATGTCATCCAATCTCGTCCGAACAGGAGTCGGGTTGTTCGTTGCCCTGGCTCTAGCAGCGGGCCAACCAACGGCCGCTGTGTCTCAAACCGGCTCGGTGACGGGAACCGTCACCGAAGCCAGCAGCGGGCGGCCGCTCGGCAACGCTCAGGTTTCGATTCCGGGTACGGGGATCGGGGGGCTGACCGGAGTCAACGGCCGCTTTCTTCTTCTGAACGTGCCGCCCGGTGAGTATACCGTCGAGGCTCAGCTCATCGGTTACGCGACCGCCGAGCAGACCGTCACGGTGGCTGCGGACGGTGCCGCGACCGTAGCGCTGACGCTGGAGCGGAGCGCCATCGAGCTCGGCGAGATCGTCATCACAGGTGCAGGGCAGGCGACCGAGCGTCGCCGCCTTGGCAACACGGTGGAGGCGCTCAGCGTCTCGGAGATCGAGAACGCCCCCGTGGTCTCCGCGTCGGAGGTCTTGCAGGCCCGGATTCCAGGCGTGGACGTGAACACGACGGGTGGACACGCAGGGTCCGGATCTCAGATCCGCATCCGAGGTGTGGGCAGCCTGTCGCAGACCAACGGCCCCGTCATCTACGTCGATGGTGTCAGGGTGAACGGTGGCGAAGGCGTGTTCGGGTCCGCTGCCTCGCCGTCCAGGCTGGACGACCTGAATCCCTCGAATATCGAGCGGATCGAGGTCCTCAAGGGGGCGGCGGCGGCGACCCTCTATGGAACGGAAGCCTCCAACGGCGTGATTCAGATCTTCACGAAGCGCGGGCAGAGCGGAGCGAGCCGTTGGACATTCTCGGCCAGTGCTGGGATCGCGACGCATATGGAGGAGCCGGATCTAGCCGGCTTCGCCGTCGACCAGAGTCCCACCGCGGGCCGCGACTTCGGGACGACGCAGTTGAATCAGTTCTATGGCGCCGACAACGAGCCGTTCGATCTCTACATCCAGGATTACGACTACGCGATGTTCGAGACGGGCCAATATCAGGACTACTCCCTGTCGAACAGCGGCGGTAATGAGCAGCTGACCTATTTCGTCGTTGGTCGGTACGCGTTTGAGGACGGCGTCCTCGGCGGTAAGGATTGCGTTCTGCCCAGTGGCTATTCGGACTGCTTCACCGTCCCCGGCTTCGAGACGTTCGAGGACACGAACGAAACGAAGCAGGTGGACGCAGCGCTCACCTTCCAGCCCGTCGACAACCTCCGGCTGGAGTTCACGTCCCGGTACATCGACAGGCAGGTCAACCCGCAGGACAACACCGGCGGCGGGCCGGCGACGTTACAGCTCTCCAAGCCCGAAGAAGCGAGTGACGTCAACGATTTCGGTGTCCAGATCTTCAACACGACCAAAGAAGGGTTCCAGGTCCGCTGGGAAGATCGGACCGAGCGGTTCGGAGGCTCTTTCAAGGCCGGCTACTCCTTCACGCCGAACCTGAGCCTCAACGTCACCACCGGCCTCGACGTGATTCGGACCACGGCTTTGTTCACGCGGCCGTTCGGGCATGCGGTGGATGGGTTCTCCAACTTCCAGCCGCGTGGTATCCGTCAGGTCACGAACTGGAACCGAAACGAGTATACGGTCGACGCGACCGCGAACTGGGAGCACGAGATCAGCCCGGATCTGACGTCCTCGTTGGTCGTCGGATCTCAGATTCTCATCTCGGATCAGCAGGAAGTAGAAGCCGAGGGCGAGGAGTTCCCCGGGCCGGGAATCGAGGTCGTCGGTGGCGCGAACATCCAGAGGACGACCGAAGAGATCGAGCGGACCGTCAACAACGGCGTGTTCATTCAGGAGCAGCTCGGCTTCCGGAACTTCTTCTTCCTGACCGGCGGGGCGCGGCTCGACCGACACAGCGCGTTCGGTGAGAATGCGGATGCGGCGTTCTATCCCAAGGTCAGCGCGTCGCTGGTGGTCAGCGATCTGCCAGGCTGGAACGGGTTCGGCCCAGTCAGCACGCTTCGTTTCCGCGGAGCGCTCGGCAAGTCGGGTCTTCAGCCCGGCTCGTTCGATCGATTCAGCACATTCGCGCCGGCCAGCTCCTTCCTCGGGCCATCGCTCCAACCGTCCAACCTCGGAAACCCGGATCTCAAGCCGGAAGTGAGCACCGAGTGGGAGGTTGGGTTCGAAGCAGGTCTGTTCAGTGACCGAGTGGCCGTGGAGGCTACCTACTGGGATCGGACCACGAACGATCTGCTCATTGCGCGTCAGTTCCCCGTTTCCGGTGGGTTCAGCGAGACCCAGCTCGACAATATCGGCGAGATGGTCGCGCACGGGCTGGACCTGGGGATCAGCGGCGTCGTCTACCAGAGCGGTAACGTAGCCGTCGACGTGTTCGCGAATGGAGCCTATCTGTTCCAGGAGGTCACCGACCTGGGGGGCGTGCTCCCGATTCGCCAGTCGTCCATTAGGAACCTCGGCGTGATCCGCGAGGGATACAGCCCGCAGTCGCAGTTTGGCGGCCAGCTCATCGACGCCGAGTATCCATACGATCTGAACGGGACTGGGCAGGCGGCCTCGCGCGAGGACATGCTGGATTTCCTTTCCAACGCGAGCTGGTGCCCGAATCTTGGAACCCAGACGTTCTGCAACACGGTGGAGTCCCTGGAGTCGTTACTCATGGGTGTGCCCGGGCTCGACGGGACGCTGACGGACAATTACCTCGGCAAGTCTGTTCCGGACTGGCAGGGGGCCTTCGGTGCGAACATCACGATCGGTGACCTGACCCTCACCAACAACTTCGCTTACAAGGCCGGCAAGTATCACGTTACCAACCACACCATGGCGTTCCGGAACGGTAACCGAAGCATCGGACGGAACTGGGAGCTGCCGGCCCGTTACGAGTCCGTCTTGATGAACCCCGCGAGCACGGCCGAAGAACGGCTGGAGGCGGCGATGTGGTTCCGTGACAACGCGCACTCCCTCGGGAGCAGGCTGAACGGCCTCAACCGCGTGCACCCGGCCGACTTCATCCGTTGGCGGGAGATGAGCCTGACCTGGAACGTTCCGCAGGACCTGGCCAACAGCATCGGCGCCGACGGTCTGACCGTGACGGCGTCGGGAAGGAATCTGTACCTCTGGTCGAGGTATAAGGACTTCTATGGCCTTGACCCCGAGACGGTGCAGCGGGACAACATCCACGGAGGTCACGATGCTCACATCATCGCGACACCTAGGCGTTTCGGGCTCTCGATTCGCGTAAACTTCTGATCCGAGAACGAGGAGAAATCAAATGCAGGACATGAGATTTTCCCGGTACTCGGGATGGGCCCGGAAGGGCGTAAGCCTTCTTGCGGCCGCTGCGTTCGCCGCGTGCGGCATTCTCGACACTGAGGTCGAGAATCCCAACGTGGTTGTCCAGGAAGATGTGGAGAAGCCAGCTGCAGCCTCGGCCTTGGTGGGTGGCGCTCTTCTGTTCGTCACAGAAGGCATGGGTCAGCTCGCCGCCGCGCATGCCACCGTCTCCGACGAGGCGACGTGGCGTGGGAGCTTCGACGTGATCGGTGCATTCGATCGCGGAGAGCTCCAGCACAATGACAACCTCTATTCCACGGCCGGTTATACGGAGTTGACGCAGGGCCGGTGGCTAGCCGACGAGAGCGTGCGAATCCTCACGGAGCACGACGCTAACGGGGACCTGTCCGACCGTAGTCTCCTCGCGACGGCCTATTGGTTGGCGGGTCTGGCGAAGACGACTGGGGCCGAGGTCTTCGAAGCGTTCGCGAAGTCGGATCGGCGGGACGCTGGTGGCGTTGTGGACCGCAACAGCTTGTTCGACGAAGGTATCGGCGATCTGGGACAAGCGGTCAGCGTGGCACAGTCGGCGAGTGCGGACGGCCTGGCTACCGCTGCGATGGCATACCAGGCCCGGGCTTACTGGGCCCGAGCGCTTCACCAGGTATGCTCCTCGGCCGGGTGCAGCAATCCACCGCTGATCAACGATTCGCAGGCCAACAACATGGCAGCGACCGTGCTGGCCGCGGTCGGTGAAGATTGGCAACACGTGCTTCAGTTCAGTGCGACCACGGAGGACAGCCGGATCGGGTTCGAGATCAACTCCCGCCGCGAGATCGTGATCGAGAACCACATCATCCAGCAGAGCTCCGATCTGCGTCAGAGTTGCTGGCCCGGCGGTGACGCCTGCAGCACGGACGGAATTCAGCTGATGGACCCGATCGACGATATCCAGGATCCGGCGCTTCAAAGGGAGGCTTGGACCTTCCTCGGATCCTTTATCTATCCGGATTTCGTGGGTGTGTCGGCTCGCGAGCTCAGGCTGATCCTGGCCGAAGCGGCGTTGGCTGGCGGTGACATGAACACGTTCGCCACCCACATCAATGCGGTCCGGGGTCTCGAAGCCTCGTTGACGGCTTTCGATGCGGGTAACCCAGCCCACACGGCCATCGCTGAGGATCTCTTGATCCACATGCGACAGGTGAATCTGTTCCTTCAGCTCAATCGCAGGCTGATGGATATGTACCGGTTCGATATCGCCGGGCCGGAGTGGCTGCCGGGGAATCTGGCGGTGACGGCGCCTGGCACGGTGCTCCCGCTCGGGGACCTCGAGTGCGACTCGAATCCTGAGGTCGATCTGGTTCAGTTCTGTAACTGACGCTGGAGCGGCCAAGTGGCTGCAAGCCGCCTCCGGATCCGTTTACGGGTCCGGAGGCGCTTGTGCATCGTTGCAGGTCGGCATGTCGGGTCGTAATCTTGGAGTGCTGAGCGGGATGCAAGCCTCGATCACGCATAACATGTGAGCCCGGTTGGACACGGCTTGATCGATACGAGCTGGTCGAAGGTGTATAGCCTAGCACGGAGGGAGGATGTTGCGAACGTCTGTCGTGGGTGCCTGCGCACTGAGCGCGACCCTCGCTTTCTGGCCGCAGCCGGCTGAAGTCGGGCCCGGGGGCTCGGATCAGGCGGCGGTGCCTGTAGGGGTCGGCTCAAGCCACGCTGAGACCGCGCGGCCCAGCACCGCCCAGCTGGACGATGTAGTGGATCGGTATTGCGTCCGGTGCCACAGCGAGCGTCGATTGACCGGTAACCTCAGCCTCGAAGACTTCGTGTTGGACGGTGCGGAGGAGTGGCCCGAGACCACGGAAAAGGTCATTGGCAAGCTCCGCCTCAGCATGATGCCTCCGTCCGGCGCGCGACGCCCGGGAGGAGACACACTCCAGGCATTGGCCGAAGCACTCGAGGAGCGCATCGACGACTCGGCTGATGATCAGCCGAATCTCGTGCGGAGAGGGTTCCAGCGGCTGAACCGAGCGGAGTACGCAAGCTCGGTCCGTGACCTGATTGGCTTGGAGATCGATCCCGGTGCCTACCTCCCGCCGGATACGCGGAGTGACAACTTCGACAACATCGCGGACGTGCAAATGCCATCCGCGACGGTGATGGACGCCTACCTGACCGCCGCCGCCGAGATCAGCCGGAAGGCAGTCGGGGACCCCAATGCGACGTCCACGCAGACCACCTACTCGGTACCCCGCACGGTCTCCCAGACCGTGCACATCGAAGGTACACCGCGGGGGACCCGAGGAGGCCTGGCCAGGCTCCATACGTTCCCCGCGGACGGCGAGTACGTCTTCCGAGCCTCGTTCTACACCACGCTCACAGGCACTTTTTTTGGCCGTACTGCGCGCGACGAGCAGCTCGAGATCGCCGTCGACGGTGAGCGGGTCGCCGTTATCGACGTGGATCGCTTCATCCTCCAGTCCGACCCGACGGGGGAGTGGATGCAGTCGGACCCGGTGTTCATCCCGGCTGGCCAGCACCGCCTTTCCGCGTCGTTCGTGAAGCGATTCGAGGGGCCGGCGGAGGACATCGTCTCTCCGATCAGGGAGTCACTGGCCGATCTTCAGGTTGGCTACGCCGACGGCATGACCCTTCTTCCTCACCTGTGGGAACTCGTAGTCGAGGGACCGTCCAGGGTCACCGGGGTCTCGGACAACGCGATCCGCCGTCGGATCTTCACGTGCCGACCCACCAGTCCAGCCAACGAGGCTGAGTGTGCCCGAAGCATTCTCCAGCGCCTGGCTACCCGTGCCTACCGTAGAGCGCTGACGGAGGAGGATGTCACGCTCCTCATGCGCTTCTACGAGGATGGTGTCATGGAGGGCGGCTTCGAGGTCGGCGTGCGCACGGGGCTCCAGACGATCTTGTCCAGCCCCGACTTCCTCTTCCGTATCGAGACAGCCGAGCCTGCGGGTGGTGAGGCCTATCGGATCGGGGACCGTGCGCTGGCCTCTCGGCTGTCGTACTTCCTCTGGGGTGCGCCTCCGGACGAAGAGCTGCTCGATCTCGCGGAGCGGGAGGAGCTGCACGACGAAGAAGAGCTCGCGAGACAGGTCAGGCGCATGCTTGCTGACCCGCGGGCCGAGGCGCTCGCGTCGCGCTTCGCGGCGCAGTGGCTACGACTCCAGGATCTGGAGAAGGTGCATCCCGACTCGGACCTCTGGCCCGACTTCGAAGGGACGCTCCGCGATGCGATGCGCATGGAGACCGAGTTGTTTGTCCAGGAGCTCGTGCGCGAGGACCGGAGCGTGCTCGACCTCCTGACGGCGGACTTCACCTACGTGAACGAGCCGCTGGCGCGCCATTATGGGCTCCCGGGGGTTTCGGGTGCGCACTTCCGAAGGGTCGAGCTGCCGGACACGCACCGCCGCGGCCTGCTGGGCCAGGGGAGCATTCTGGTGTCGACGTCCCACGCTGACCGGACTTCACCGGTCTTGCGGGGTAAGTGGATCATGGAAGTGCTGTTGGACAATCCGCCACCCCCCCCGCCGCCCAACGTGCCGGAGCTCGAATCGACGGCGGGCGTCCGGGACGGCCGGATGCTGACGCTGAAGGAACGTATGGAGGTCCACCGGGCCAATCCGGCCTGCAACTCCTGCCACAGCCTGATCGACCCGATCGGACTCGCTCTGGAGAACTTCGACGTCACCGGAGAGTGGCGCATCAAGGATTCCGGGAGTCCGATCGACCCGTCGGGCACCCTGTGGGACGGCCGTCCTTCCAGCGGCCCCGAGAGCCTGCGGGAGGCGCTGCTCGACTATCGGGTGCCGTTCCTTCGGGCGTTCACCAAGAACCTCATGGCGTACGGTATCGGCCGGAGAGTAGCGTACGGTGATCAGCCCACGATCCGCCGGATCGTCAGCGAGGCGGAGGGTGACGGGTACCGTTGGTCGGACTTCGTGGTCGGTGTCGTGCTGTCCGACCCGTTCCGGTTCCGGCCAGCGCCTGGGACCGCCCAGGAGGCACGGGGCGATGGATAAGACTTCGCACAGAGGGTCACGATGAGCGTGTTCGCAGAGAGACGACCAGGAAAGGGCCAAAGGAGGCTCGCATGAACTTCATCTCAGGAAGACACATCCCCCGTCGGACCTTCGTGCGCGGGATGGGAGCGACTCTTGGCCTTCCGTTCCTCAACGCGATGATCCCCGCCGGCCGGGCGGGGGCAAGTGCACAGGCCGAGGCGGGCCGCACCCGATTGCTTTGCATGGAGCAGGTCCACGGAGCCGCGGGTTGCTCTGAGTGGGGTGCTTCCCAGAACCTCTGGTCGCCGGCCCAGGTGGGACGCGACGTCGACCTTTCGCCGACTAGCCTCCGGGCGCTGGCGCCCTACCAGGACTACCTCACCATCGTGAGCAATACTGACTCCCGCATGGCTGAGGCGTTCACTCCGCAGGAGATCGGCGGGGACCACTTCCGAGCCACTGCCACCTTCCTCACGCAGGCCCACGCCCGCCAGACCGAGGGGTCGGACGTCTACGTGGGCACGTCGTTCGACCAGCTGTATGCGCAGAGGTTCGGACAGGACACGCCGATTCCCTCGATGCAGCTCTGCATCGAGCCGGTCGATCAGGCCGGTGGATGCGGGTACAACTACTCGTGCGTGTACACGGACTCTCTCTCGTGGGCGTCACCGACCGAGCCTTTGCCCATGATCCGGGACCCTCGGGCCGCCTTCGATCAGCTCTTCGGAGCCGGCGGGACCCCTGCAGAGCGCGCCGCGCGGCGCCGCACCCGGGGGAGCATCCTCGACGCCGTGCAGTCCCGCATGAACCAGATCATGCGAGACCTCGATCCGGAGGACCGACGCACGCTCGACCAGTATCTGGGGAACGTGCGTGAGCTCGAGCGGCGGATCGAGCTCACCGAGGCTCGGAACACGAGTGGGGAAGAGCGGGAGCTCCCGGAGGCGCCGGCCGGTGTGCCTGACTCGTATCGAGAGCACGTCGAGACCATGTTCGACCTCCAGGTGCTGGCGTTCCAACAGGATCTCACCCGGATCTTCTCGTTCAAGCTCGGGCGAGACGGTTCCGCGCGCGTCTACCCGGAGAGCGGAGTCAACACAGGTTTCCACCCGCTCTCGCACTACGGAAGCGACGAAGAGGAGATCCTCAAGTTTTCCCGGGTCAACTCTTACCACGTGAGCGTGGTCACGTATCTCCTGGAGAAGCTCAAGACCACGTTCGACGGGGACAGCTCCCTGCTCGACCAAACGGCGGTCATCTACGGCTCGGCGATGGCGGACCCCAATGTCCACAACCACCGTCGCTGCCCGTTGTTCCTGGCTGGAAAAGCGAACGGGAAGCTACAGGGCAATCTGCACCTGACCGCCCCGGACGGGACCCCGATGGCCAACGTGTGGCTGGATTTGCTTCACCGGATCGGCTTCGACGATCTCGAGAGCTTCGGGGATAGCACCGGAGTGTTCCCGTTGGCCTACGTTTCGGGGCCGGCCGCGGCTGCCTCGAGCAGGAGCTGACGACGATGAGACAAGCGATTCGGACCTTCGGCTGGCTGGTGCTTGCCTTGAGCGTGTCCGCCTCCGCTCCCCCGGACGCTCCGGTGGCCGACGCGGCCCAGCGAGGGGACCTCGATGCCGTGACGCGGCTCGTCGAGGCCGGTGCTGACGTCAACACCCCTCATGGGGACGGCATGACGGCCTTGCACTGGGCGGCGGAAGCCGGAGACTCAGGCATCGTCGGAGTCCTGATCTATGCGGGGGCACACCTCCAAGCGGTGACGCGCAACGGAGGGTACACGCCTCTGCATCTCGCCAGCGCGGTGGGGCAGACCGCGACGATGGCGCAGCTCCTGGACGCAGGCGCGGACGTCGAGCATCCGACGACGACCGGTGTGACCGCGCTTCACTATGCAGGCGCGTCCGGGGACCCTGAGGCCGTCGACCTGCTGGTGCGGCATGGCGCCGATGTGGAAGCCCGGGAGGCGGTCTGGGGGCAGACTCCGCTGGTCTTCGCTTCGTCGGCCGGGCGGTTGGAGACGGTCCGGGCTTTGATCGATGCGGGCGGCGACCTTTCCGCGGCCACGAACGTGATCGACGTCACCGAAATGATCGCTGAGGACGTCGACCTCAAGGCCCGCAGGGACGCCCTGAAGGCGATCGAATGGGGCTTGGACCTGGCCGACGAGGGTTACGCGGAGACTGGCGGACGTGAGGACGAGCAGCTCCGCGAAGAAGCAGAAGAGAGGAAAGGGCCGCTGGAGCTGCCGGACTCGGCACGTGAGCGCCTTTCGTTTGCCGAGCTCATGAACAAGAAGGGCGGCCTCACGGCGCTCCATCATGCGGCGAGAGAGGGCAGCACCGACGTCGCGATGCACCTGATCGAGCGAGGCGCTGACGTCAACCAGACGAGCGGCGATCTCTCGACTCCCTTGTTGGTCGCGACGATCAACGGACACTTCGATCTCGCCATGGAGCTCCTGAGCCGTGGTGCGGATCCGAACCTCAGGAGCGTCGCCGGCGCGGGACCCCTTTACGCCGCGCTGAATCTCCAGTGGGGTGCGACCTCGTGGTACCCGCAGCCGACCGCGCACAAGCAGCAACGGACTTCGTATCTGGAGTACATGCGGGCCCTCCTCGATGCCGGCGCCGATCCCAACGCACGGCTCGTGATGGACCTCTGGTACACGGAGTTCAGCGGTGGCAATCTGAACGTGTCGCAGTGGGGTGCGACGCCGTTCTGGCGGGCAGCCTATGGCACGGACGTGGACGCCATGCGACTGCTCGTATCGTACGGGGCTGATCCGAACATCCCCGCCAAGAAGCTTCCGGAGCGGGCGAACCAGTACGGGGAAGAGTTGGAAGACTATCCGTATCCACCGGTGCCCACCGGCGGGCCGGCGACCTACCCGATCCACGCCGCCAGCGGAGCCGGCTACGGTCTCGGCTTTGCCGGAAATGCCCATCAGCACGCGCCGGACGGTTGGCTGCCGTCCGTGAAGTATCTCGTCGAAGAGCTCGGCGTTGATCCCAATCTGAGGGACCACCAGGGCTATACCGCCGTCCACAACGCCGCCACGCGCGGGGACAACGAGGTCATTACGTACCTGGTGTCGAAGGGCGCCGACGTGACGCTTGTCAGCCGGTATGGCCAGACCACGGCGGATATGGCAAACGGCCCGTACCAGCGGCTCAATCCGTTCCCGGAAACCCTCGCATTGCTCGAGGGCCTGGGGGCGGTCAACAACGACAACTGCGTAGGCTGCTAAGGCACCACTGAGTGGTTGTCAGAGGGAATGTCAGAGGGGTGCTCCCGCGCTTCGCGGGAGCACCCCTCTTTGCTTGTCCGTCTTCGACAAGCGGCCTAGTAGCGGTAGTGCTCGGGCTTGTACGGCCCCGCCTGCGGCACCCCGATGTAGTCCGCCTGGTCCTCGCTTAGCTCCGTGAGCCTGGCGGCGAGCTGATCCAGGTGAAGCCTGGCCACCTTCTCATCGAGGTGCTTGGGTAGGACGTAGACCTTCTTCCCGTACTGGTCCTCGTTGCGTGCCAACTCGATCTGGGCGATGACCTGGTTGGTGAAGCTCGCGCTCATCACGAAGCTCGGGTGCCCCGTGGCGCAGCCCAGGTTCATCAGGCGCCCTTCGGCCAGGATCAGCACCGAGTGGCCGTCCGGGAACGTCCACTCGTGGTACTGCGGCTTGATCTCGGTCTTCTGGATGCCCGGGGTCTTGGCCAGGCCGGCCATATCGATCTCGTTGTCGAAGTGGCCGATGTTCGCCACGATGGCTTTGTCCTTCATCCGGGCCATGTCGTCGGCCGTGATGATGTCCTTGTTGCCGGTGGCGGTGATGAAGAGATCCGCCGTCTCCAAGACCTCGTCGAGCCGGACCACCGTGTATCCCTCCATCGCGGCCTGCAGGGCGCAAATGGGGTCGATCTCCGTGACCATGACCCGCGCGCCCTGCCCCTTGAGCGCCTGCGCACATCCTTTGCCAACGTCGCCGTAGCCGCACACCACCGCGGACTTGCCCGAGAGCATCACGTCCGTGGCGCGATTCAGCCCGTCGACCACCGAGTGCCGACAGCCGTAGAGATTGTCGAACTTCGACTTGGTGACCGAGTCGTTGACGTTGATCGCGGGGAAGAGGAGTTGGCCGTTCTTCTCCATCTCGTACAGCCGGTGGACGCCGGTCGTGGTCTCCTCGGAGACGCCGCGGATGTCCTTGGCGATGCGCTCCCACTTGCCAGGATCCTCGGTGAGGGTCTGGCGGATGAGGTCGAGGATCACGCCCCACTCTTCCGGTTCGTGGTCCGCGTCGAACTCGGGGACGTTCCCGGCTGTCTTGAACTCCACGCCCTTGTGGATGAGCAGCGTGGCATCGCCACCGTCGTCCACCAAGAGGTCCGGCCCTGAACCGTCTGGCCACGAGAGCATCTGGTTGGTGCACCACCAATACTCCTCCAGTGTCTCGCCCTTCCAGGCGAACACCGCGGACCCGCTCGGCTTCTCAGGCGTGCCGTCCCGGCCGACCACGACGGCCGCCGCGGCATGGTCCTGCGTGGAGAAGATGTTGCATGAAGCCCACCGCACGTCGGCGCCCAAGTCGACTAGTGTCTCGATCAGCACGGCCGTCTGAACGGTCATATGCAACGAGCCCGCGACCTTGAGTCCCGCAAGAGGCTGCTCGGGTCCGTACTCCTTGCGCGCCGCCATGAGGCCGGGCATCTCGCTCTCCGCGAGTCGGATCTCTTTGCGGCCCCATTCGGCCAGTGCGAGATCCTTCACCTTGAACGGAGGTCGATCGACGGCGTCGTCGGTAGCGGGGGGGGTCGGTAACGTGGCGGTATCGGTCATTCGGATTCCTTCCCGTTGCGGTTGGATTCGGTCTTCTCGGAGGGAGACGGCGACGCGCCGGCACGCGCGGTCGTCAGAAACAGCAGGGGCCCGCTGGCCGACGGATCCGGAGCCAGCAAGTGCGTGCGGACGTCGCGCATGCCGGCGTCCGTGAGCCAGGTGCCGATCTGGTCGGGCTCGAATCCCGGCCAAACGTGACCCATCTCCTCCGCGTATCCTACGCCTCGCTCGTGGAGGCGCATCTCGAGGATCACGGCACGTCCACCCGGACGGAGGACCCGCCGAACCTCGGCGAGCACGTGTGGGGGGTCGACCACGTAGTGGAGGACGAGCGAGAGAATGGCGACATCGAGCTCTCCCGGTTCTACGGGTAGCGCTTCCAGCGCTCCGGATCGAAGCTCCACGTTCTCCAGGTCCGATAGGCGGTGTCTGGCGGCCGAAAGCATCTCGTCGGAGCGATCCACGCCGACGACTCGCGCGACGAAAGGGGCCAGGAGACGGGCCAATGCGCCGGTACCCGTGCCGAGGTCACCCACGGTCCACTCGGAATCGAGGAGGCCGAGGAAGGGAGCGAAGCGTACGTCCGTCCCGAAGAGCTCCTCTCGCGTATCGTCCCACCGCTCCGCGGCCCGAGCGAAAAACTCCGCCGATCTCAGCCGCCGGTCGTGGAGGACCGCGGCCGCGCGCTCGCGGTCGGCGGCGTACGGCTCATCGACGTCCAGGCGCGCGCGCACCAGTGACCAGAGGTCGCGTGCGCTCTGGTCGATGTCGGTGGCGAAGCGATAGTGCCGAAGGCGTCCGTCCTGACGCGCCTGCACCCAGCCGTCATCGGACAGCGTCTTGAGATGACGGCTCACCGACGGCTGCGCGATCTGCAGGACCGCGCTGAGCTCACCGACGGAGAACTCACTCCGATCGAGAAGCGCCAGTATGCGGACCCGGGTCTCGTCGCCGAGAGCGTTGAGCTGGTCGAGGATCGGTGGCGGGCTTAATATATTCATAGATTTACATACGAATATATGATTGGGCCGCGGGAGGACAACCCCTATTGTTGGTGCTGGTCGGGGCCGCCGTTAGCTTTTGGCGGCCCTCCTTCACGAAACGAAGACCCGAGTAGGAGCAGGACCTAGTGAGTCAAAGCCACGCGCCTCACGACGATATCGTATATCCCGCGACCATTCCGTTCATCCTGGTTCACCTGGCGTGCTTCGCGGCCATCTGGACAGGGGTGACTTGGACTGCTGTCGGGGTAGCCGTCGCGCTATACGTGATCCGGATGTGGGGAATCACGGCCGGGTACCATCGGTACTTCAGCCACCGGTCGTACAAGACTAGTCGAATCATGCAGTTCCTCATCGCGTTCATCGGACAGACCTCCGCCCAGCGCGGCGTCATCTGGTGGGCGGCGGTGCACCGGCACCATCACCTGCATTCGGACACCGAGCAGGACGTCCATTCTCCGCGGCACCAGGGCTTCCTCTACTCCCACGTGGGCTGGATCTTCAACCACAACAACTGGAAGCCGGACTACGGCACGGTGAAGGACCTCACCAGGTACCCCGAGCTGGTCTGGCTGAACAAGATCAACTACGTGCCGGCCATCATGCTCGGCGTTGCGCTGTTCATGTGGGGCGGCTGGACCATGCTTGTGGTGGGCTTCTTCTGGAGCACGGTGGCTCTATACCACGGCACTTTCTTCATCAACTCACTGGCCCACGTCCACGGGTCGCAGCGCTACCTCACCGGTGACGACTCCCGGAACAACTTCTGGCTCGCCCTCATCACGCTGGGCGAGGGTTGGCACAACAACCACCACCATTACCAGAGCTCCACGCGCCAGGGCTTCCAGTGGTACGAGGTGGACCTGTCCTATTACGTGCTGAAGGCCATGTCCTGGGTTCGTCTCGTATGGGACCTCCGCTCTCCTCCTCCCGAGATCGTGCGCGGTGAGCGGCCGATCGGCCGCAAAGTGCTCGAGAAGGTGGCCGGCGACCTCGCCGGGGCTTTCCGTGTGGAGCAGATCGCGCACTCCGTGCGGGACGCCTGGGACGAATCTCACGTCCTTGAGGACCTCCAGACCAAGGCCCGCCACGCCGGTGAGAGTGTTCACAAGCGTCTGCGTGAGCTTTCCGTGCCGTATCTCCCGACCATCCCCGAGCTTCGCGACAAGGCCGAGGAGATGTTCCAGGATACACCGTCCTTGGACATGATCGTGAATCGAGCCCATGAGCTGCTGGCCGAGGCTGTGGCCCAGCACCTTTACGATTCAGCGCTGGCCCAGGCCTGAGAGAGGGCGCTCGCGCGCCGCGGTGCCCACGCCTCCGTCCCGCTTCCCGTTGGAGGGGCGGGGCACGTCTCCCCGCCGGGGGGGCCTTCCCCGGACATGGCGCTTTTCAGCCTCGGGCCATGTGGACGAGCTCGGTGGCCCGAGCCGCATCGACACCCGCGCCCGCACGACCACCCCGCATGACGGCGCTCCCGACGATGGCGCCGCGGGCACCCTGAGGAAGGGCAGCCACGGACGTCGGGGTGACGCCGCTGCCAAGGAAGATCGGGGCCCCGGGGACGGCCTGTGCTACCTCCGCGACGTCCGAGCTATGGGTCGCGAAGCCGGTGCCAGCACCGGATACCACCAGCCCGTCCGCCAAGCCGCGATGCCAGGCGTCTGCGGCTGCCTGAGCGAGTGACAGCCCCGACGGAGGCACCGCATGCTTGACGTGGACGTCCGCGAGGATGGCCACGTCGGTGCCCAGAGCCCGGCGCAGCCGAAGCGTCTCGTGCGCCTCGCCCGTGATCAGGCCCTGGTCCGTCCACATGGCGCCCGTATGCACGTTCACACGGATGAACCGAGCACCCGTGACTGCCGCGATCGATAGCGCCGCGCCGGCGTCGTTACGTAGGACGTTCACTCCGACCGGGACGGAGACCTCTGCGACGACCGTCGCCACGATCCGGGTCAGGGCGGCTACGGTCACGGCCGGAACGTGATCGGGGTAGAACGGAGCATCCAGGTAGTTCTCCACCACGATTCCATCGAAGCCGGCCTCCTCGAGAGTCTCGGCGTCGGCCAGAGCACGCTGCATCACCGCGGCCATATCACCGCCCCACCGTGGAGCTCCGGGTAGCGGTCGGAGATGAATCATGCCCAGGAGCGTGGGCGCGCGTGGCCAGAGCCGAGCCAGGCTCTGGCGATCTGGGTCAATCCCCATTCTCGGTTCCTCTTTCAGGGTTGCGAGGGGCGTTCCGAGCGGCGGCTAGGGCGTCACGTCCGAAGCGGTCGCGTACCTGATCGACTGCTCGGGAGAGCTTTCGCTCGCGGTCGGTTTCCACGGCTCCGGGACCCGCGTCGAAGAGGCCGAGCTGGCGAGGGAGGTCTGCTCGTTCGAGGCCTCCAAGGCCGACGCCGATAAGCCGTGCCGGGACGCCGCGTTGGCGCCGTAGATCGCCGAGAAGAGCGCGTGCGGCCTGGTGAATCGCACGATCGGACTCCACCGGCTCCGGAAGCGTCTTGCTTCGTGAGCGTGCCCGGAAGTCGAAATCCTTGAGCTTCACCGTGACGGTTCGGGCCCGGAGCTCATGGCGACGAAGCGTGCTTCCCACCGAATCGACCAGCTCCAGCAGCCGACCCTGCAGGGTGCCGTCGTCGTCGACGTCGTCGTGGAAGGTGCGCTCGCTGGAGATCGACTTCCGCTCCCTGGATGGGTCGACATCGTCGCTTCCCTCGCCCTGGATACGCCGGTACAGCCACGTGCCACGCCGATCGCCGAACCAGCGGGTCAGCCACTCCTCCTCTACGTCCAAGGCCTGTCGGACCGTTTGGAGTCCGCGCCCGTGGAGCTGCTCGAGGAGAGAGGGGCCGATGCCGGGGATCGCGTCCAAGCTCAACGTCTCCATGAAGGCACGCACGCCCGTCGGTGGCACCACGTGGACGCCGGCTGGCTTGGCCCGGGTGGTGGCGAGCTTGGCAACGAGGCGGTTCGGACCTCCGCCCACGGATGTCTCGATCTCGGTGCGCTCCCGGACGGTCACGCGAATCCGCTCGGCGGTCTCCCGAAGGCTGGCCTCTTTGAACAGGCGCTCGGTGCCCGTGAGGTCCAGGTAGAACTCGTCGACCGAGGCGGCCTCGACGACGGGGGCCAAAGACTGTAGCGCGTCGCGGACCGCACGGCTGCGCTGGGCCACCGCTCCACGGGGCACTGCGACCACCGTCGCGTCGGGGCAGAGTCGGAGGGCCTGGCCGGTGGGCATGGCGGAACGCACGCCGAAAGCCCGAGCTTCATATGAGGCCGAAGTGACCACGCCGCGCCCCGACGGCGATCCCCCGACGATGAGCAGTCGTGCCTGGCCCGCTCCCGTGGGATCTTCCAGTCGCGCGACCTGGACGTAGAAGGCGTCGCAGTCCACATGCAGGATCCGACGGGTGGTCTGCGGCGAGGGCACCCTTCTGCGTGGCTCCAGGGGAGTGTCGATCGGGTCTGCCTCGGTTTGCGTGAGCCCGTGTGCTGGGTAACATTTCGATTCGCGGTCCACCCGGCTGAAGATAGTGGCCGCGCCCCGCACGGGGCACGTCCGTCGGGGGTCCGCTCGCATCCTGCTTGACGATCCATACCAAGGAGTCACGCTACATGGGTTACCCATTCGCGCTGCCCGAGCTCGGATACACATACGACGCGCTGGAGCCGCACATCGACGCGCGCACCATGGAGATCCACCACGGAAAGCACCACGCAGGCTACACCAGCAAGCTAAACGGCGCTCTGGAGGGGCATCCCGAGCTGCACGGGAAGTCGGCGGAGGCTCTGCTCGCTGACCTGGATTCCGTTCCCGAGGCGATCCGGACCGCCGTCCGCAACAATGGTGGCGGATTCGTAAACCACGCCTTGTTCTGGGACATCATGCGACCCGGCGGGGCCGGGGCCCCGGCCGGGGATCTCGCTTCGGCCATTGACGGCGCGTTCGGATCCTTCGGCGCGTTCAAGGAGAAGCTGCAGGGAGCCGCCGCTGGGCAGTTCGGCTCCGGCTGGGGGTGGCTGGCCGTGGACGGAAGCGGCGGATTGCAGGTCCTCTCCACGCCGAATCAGGATTCGCCCATCTCGCAGGGTCTCACCCCCGTTCTCGGTGTGGACGTCTGGGAGCACGCGTACTATCTGCACTACCAGAACCGGCGTCCCGACTACCTGTCGGCCTGGTGGAACGTCGTGAACTGGGACGTGGTAGCGAATAGGTACGCGGAGGCTCGCGGCTGAAGTTGCCGTCGGCCCCGGCCCGGGGTGCCCTTCGTTGCACCCCGGGCCCGCGGGGCTCTCCGCTTGCGAGCGGGAAAACATCTGTTTATAAGTGAAGTCCTTCGCGGGACGCCGCGAACGCCGAACCCCTTAACCTTCGGATCGATGGGTACGATGACCTCGATGCGCGCGACGACGAGAGCCCTTCTCGGATACGCCACCGCCGCATTGTCGCTCACCTTGCTCAATCCCTCGGGCACGCACGCCCAGTCGCTCCGCGGTTCCCCCGCCTCGCTGGACGTGCAGAACCGCATGGCTCGGCTTCACGATTACACCTACATCGACACCGCACGGCGTGTGCGTTTCTTCGTCGAGCAAGGATGGCTCGTGAGGGTCCGACCGAACCGGAACTTTACGCTCCACGCTGTGTCGTTCCCGTATGCCCGCCCCCAAGTCGCGCTCTTCCTGGAGCGCCTGGCCTCGCAGTATCGAGCGGCTTGCGGGGAAAAGCTGGTTGTGACCAGCCTGACGCGTCCGACCGACCGCCAGCCGCGGAACGCCTCCGACCGCTCGGTGCACCCCACGGGTATGGCCATCGATCTCCGTTACAGCGGTGATCGGCGGTGCCGACGGTGGCTCGAGGACGTGCTCCTGAGCCTCGAGCGCGGAGGCATTCTCGACGCGACCCTCGAGCGCTATCCGCGCCACTACCACGTCGCGCTCTTTCCGAGCCAGTACGCCGTCTATGTCGACAACCTCATGGCGCGGCAGACCACTCGCGTGGGCGACCGGATGGCCTACACGATCCAGGTGGGTGATTCCCTCTGGGAGATCGCGCGCGAGTACGGGACCACCGTCGATGAGATCCAGGCGGTGAACGGGATCGACGGCAGCCGAATCTACGCGGGGCAGGTCATAGACCTTCCTCTGGGTGGCTGAAGGCCTACCCCCGGTGCCCTCCGAATCGCCGGTTCAGATCGTTCCGGCCGAACTGGCTAGTCGAGACCGCTATCAGCTGATCACCTCGCTGGTTGTTCCTCGCCCCATCGCCTGGGCATCTACCTGGAACGAAGCCGGGGGGACCAACCTCGCTCCGTTCAGCTACTTCGCGGTGCTCTCGTCCTCACCGGCGCTGGTGGGCATTTCCGTGGGTGCGCGGCGGGATGGGCCCAAGGACACGCTGGTCAACGCTCGAGCTACCGGCGCCGTGTGCGTGAACGTGGTCACCGAGGCACAGCTCGAGGCCATGAACCGGACTTCGGCCGAGGTCGGACCGGACGTAGACGAGTTCGATCTCGCCGATCTGGAGGGACTGCCCTCGCCCCGCGTGGACGCGCCGTATGTCGCCCGGTGTCCGGCGGTCCTCGAATGTGAGCTTCGCGACGAGGTCGATCTTCCGGGAAGCCGTAACGTGCTCCTCGTCCTGGAGGTGGTCGGCGTGATCCTCGACCCTCGACTCCTCCCCGAGGGCGGATACCGTGTCGCTCCGGATCTCCTCCAACCGGTGGGCCGTATGGGGGGCAGCGGGTACATGCTTCCCGCCGCATTCCGGGACCTCGAGCGGCCGTGACCCCCACGCAAGGGGGCGCGGCTCCAGAACCGTCGGTGCTTCGCGCCGACCTCTTCCGCTGGCTCTACATCGGCCGCATCACGCTGCTGTCCGGGATCCTGGCCGGCGCGCTCTTCGCCTGGCTCGACGCCGATCCGGTGGACACGCTGGTGGCCACCGTCGTGTTCCTGGTCGCGTTGGCCGTTACCGGCGCGTCGTTCTGGTACACCCATCTCTTGAAGAGAGAGCCGGGCGAAGCCTTCCGGTACGGTCAGGTCGTGCTGGACGTGCTCTTCGTGACTGCGGTGGTCCATATCACCGGAGGGCCGGACAGCAGCTTCGCACCCCTCTACATCCTGGTCATCGCCGCTGGCGCGCTCCTCCTTCCCCTTCCTGGGGGTGTGCTGGTCGGAATCCTGGCGAGCATCGTCTATTTCGCGGACTTGGCGTGGGGCCACCAGAGCGCGTTCACCTTGGACGTTGCGCTGCGCATCAGCCTCTTCGCCCTGGTGGCGCTTGCGACCGGGCTTCTCGGGGATCGACTCCGCCGAGCCGGACAGGCGCTCGGGGACGTGGCGTCCCAACTCGAGCAGCTCCGGCTGGACACGGGGGACATCCTCGCGCACCTGTCCACGGGCGTGGTCACGCTCGACGGGAGTGGCCGTCTGTTGTACGCAAACCCCGCAGCTGAGGCGCTGCTCGGAGTGGATCTGCTCCACCACGTGGGGGATGAGATTCTCCCCGCGATCGAGGCCAAGGCTCCGGAGATGAGCCAGACCCTTCGGCGGGCTCTGGGTGACCGACGGACTCGTACCCGGTCTCGCGCCAGCGTAGAGCGGGGCGGGGAACTCATCCGCCTGGGCATCAGCACCGCGCTGCTGGACCGGGGTGACGACCAGCCCCCATCCATGACGGCCATCTTCGAGGACGTCACGGATCTGGAGCGCATCGACGAGCTGAACCTTCGAACCGAGCGATTGGAGGCTGTCGCGACGCTGTCCGCATCGCTCGCCCATGAGATAAAGAACCCACTGGCCTCCATCCGAAGCGCCATCGAGCAGTTGGGCAGTGAACGGGTGGGCTCCGACGACCGGGCCCTGCTCCGACGCCTGGTGGTCACGGAATCCGACCGCCTCAGCCGACTTCTCTCCGAGTTCCTGGACTACTCCGGCGTGCATCTCAGCGCCAAAGAGCCGGTGGAGCTCCGGGAAGTGCTGCTGGACTGCGTGGCCGTGGCGAAGCAGCATCCCGATCTCGACGGCATCCAGCTGGAGCTGGAGGTGGACGAGGATCCCATCTCCGCGATCGGCGACCAGGACCTCCTCCATAGGGCGCTGTTGAACCTGGTGCTCAACGCGGCACAGCACGCGGGCCCGGATGGGCGAGTGGTGGTGACGCTCGAGGACGAGCGGTATCGTCGGACGCCGAGAGGCGTCAACATTCGCAATCCGGTCCGCATATCGGTCAGGGATTCCGGGCCCGGCATCCCGCCGGAGATCGAAGCACGGATCTTCGATCCGTTCTTCTCGACCAGGAAGGGGGGAAGCGGTCTGGGCCTGGCGCTGGTCCACCGGGCCGTGGAGGTCCATTCGGGAGTGGTGTTCGTGGAGCGAGGGATCGACGGAGGAGCTCAGTTCGTGATCTTCCTTCCAGGGCAACCGGAAGGAGAAAGGGAGAGGCAGCGTGAGTGACGCACCCAAGGTTCTGTTGGTGGACGACGAGACGTCGATCCTGGATACCCTCCAGGTCCTGTTCCGCGGCGAGGGGTACGACGTCTCGGTGGCGGAGACCGGTCAGAAGGCGATGGACGCACTCGAGTCGGCCAGGCCGGACCTCGTCCTGAGCGACATCCGCATGCCGGGCAAGACGGGGCTGGAGGTGCTCGCGGCGGTGCGCGAGTTGGATCCTGAGCTGCCGGTGATCCTCATGACCGCTCAAGCCTCGCTCCAGTCCGCGGTGCGGGCGGTGAACGAGGGCGCCTATTACTACATCCAGAAGCCATTCTCAAACGACGAGCTCTTGGCGATCTGCGCCCGGGCTCTGGAGACGCGACAGCTCAAGGCGGAGAACCGCGAGCTCAAGAAGGAAATCGGTAAACGCACCGCCGGCGAAGTCGAGCGCCCCATCGGCGGGGCTCCGCGGTTCAACGAGGTGGTCGACCTGGCGGAGACGGTGGCCACGACGGACTCCACGGTGCTCATCTCGGGCGAGAGTGGCACGGGGAAGGAGGTGCTGGCCCGATATATCCACGCCCGCTCGCACCGCCGGGACCGTGCGTTCATGTCCATCAACTGCGGCGCCCTACCGGAGAGCCTCCTCGAGAGTGAGCTCTTTGGGCATGTGAAGGGCTCGTTCACGGGCGCGGTGAAGGACAAGGATGGCCTCCTGGTGGCCGCCGAAGGCGGCACGTTCTTCATGGACGAGATCGGGGAGATGGCGGCATCCACTCAGGTCAAGCTGCTTCGGGCCATCCAGGAGCGCGAGGTCATCCCGGTGGGCTCCACCAAGGCCGTACCGGTAGACGTACGAATCATCGCGGCCACCAACCGGAACCTGGAGACGGAGATCGAGAGGGGATCGTTCCGCAGCGACCTGTACTATCGGCTGAACGTGATTCAGCTCCAGCTCCCTCCGCTCAGGGCGCGGCAAGACGATATCCCCGTTCTGGCACGACACTTCCTCGAAGGAGAAGCCGCGTTGCGGGAGCGCGAGAGGCCTCTCGAGCTGTCCGATGAAGCCTTGAAGGTGATGATGGAGTATGATTGGCCGGGTAATGTACGGGAGCTCCAGAACGCTCTGGAGCGGGCGGCCGTGGTCGTGTCGGGTAAGAAGATCCGGCCCGGCGATCTTCCGGCGCGGGTGCGTGATCGCCCGACGCCACGAGTCGTTCAGAGCGACGAACCTCCGCGGAACCCGACCATGGAGGTGATCGAGCAGGCCTACATCATGTGGGTCCTCCAGGCAGAGGGGGGGAACAAGACGCGGGCGGCGGAAGTGTTGGGCATCGATCCTTCAACGCTTTACCGGAAGCTTAACCGGTACGGGGTCGGCGACTGAGATGGAGTCCACGATCGGTTCGGAGTCCATGGGCCCTCAAGCGCTGCCGCAACCGAGGCTGGCATGGGACGCGGTCCGGGTGAGCGTTGTGATCCCGGTCTACAACGAGCGGGACACCGTGGAGCAGCTCCTGCGCCGGGTGAAGGAAGTCCCGCTGCGTCTCGAGGTGATCGTCGTGGATGACGGCTCATCGGACGGCACTAGGGACATCCTGCGTGGCCTCGAGGGCACGCTTGTCGACACCCTGGTGATGCATGAGCGCAATCAAGGGAAGGGTGCCGCTCTCCGTACGGGGTTCGAGCACGCCACCGGCGACGTCGTGGTGGTGCAGGATGCGGACCTCGAGTACGACCCCTACGAGCTGCCGCTCCTGTTGGAACCCATCCTCGCGGGGAAGGCCGACGCCGTGTACGGATCGCGCTTCCTGGGCGGGTCCCACCGTGTGCTCTTCTACTGGCACTCGGTCGGCAACCGTGTGCTCACGCTCCTGTCGAACATGTTCACCGACCTGAACCTCACCGACATGGAGACCTGCTACAAGATGGTTCGACGCGAGCTCCTCCAGACTCTTCCGCTGTCCGCGAACCGGTTCGGGATCGAGCCGGAGTTGACGGCGCGCTTGGCTCAGGCTGGCGCCCGGATCTACGAGCTCCCGATCAGCTACCACGGCCGGTCCTACGCAGAGGGGAAGAAGATCGGTTGGAAGGATGGGGTTTCAGCGCTCTGGGCGATCATAAAATACAACGTCTTCTCTCCCACGGTCCCGGCATGGACGCCGCCGAGCGTGGACCCTTGGGTGGGCCGTGCCGAAGTGGAGTCGGAGTCCCGCCCCGGGTGAAGACCGGCGGGCTCGGCCCTTGGCTCGGTAGGCTTTCCCCTCGCCGCGCCGCGTTGATCGTGGCGGCCTTGGGGGCGGTGGTCTACGCGAACTCGCTCTCGAACGGGTTCGCGTACGACGACGTCTCGATCATCGTCGAGAACGAGTCCATCCAGAGCTGGGAAAGGCTACGGAGCGCGATCTTCGCGCCGTATTGGCCTATCGTGGGCGGAGCGGAGCTGGCCCTCTGGCGGCCAGTGTGCTGCTCCACGCGGCAGCGTCGGGTGCCCTCGTCCTCCTGCTCGCCCACCTCACCTCCGTGGCGGCGGCGTGGGTGGCGGGGTTGGTGTTCGCGGTCCACCCGGTGCACACCGAGGCCGTGGCGAACGTCGTGGGCCAGGCCGAGCTCATGGCGGCACTGGCTGCCTTGCTGGCTCTGCTCGTCCACGCTCGTGGTGGCCACCGATCGACGTGGGGGACCGCCCTCGGTGTGGGCGCGCTCTACGCTGTGGGGTTCGGAGCGAAGGAGAGCGCGATCACGCTCTTGGGGCTCGTCTTCCTGATGGACGCTGCACGGGAGCGGCTCGGCTTCGCCGAGCTGCCTGGCTATCTGGCACGACGTTGGCGGACCTACTTCGTCATGATGGTCGTGGCCGTGGGCACGTTGGTCGCGAGGGCTGCCGTACTCGGGGGACAGGCGACGCCCAGGGTTGGGGCGGGCTTCCAGATCCTCGAGGAGGTCCCGAGGATCTGGACGCTCGGCGAGGTCTGGACCCACTACGTCCGGCTTTGGGTTTTCCCTCTCGATCTGTCGTCGGATTACGCTCCCAACGTGATCCCCGTGTCGCTGGGTTGGAATGCCACCAACATCACCGGCGTGGTCGTGGTGCTGGCCGTGCTGCTTGGGACCTTGGCAGCCTGGCGAAGGCGGCCGCTGGAGCCCGGAAGCCGATCGGCGAAGTTGGCGGCGTTCGGTGTCGTATGGTTTCTGGTGGCCATCTCTCCGATCTCCAACACGCTCTTCCTGACCGGCGTCATGCTCGCCGAGCGTACGCTCTACCTCCCATCTGCGGGACTGGCTGCTGCCGTGGGATGGCTGGTGGTCAGGCTGTCCAGTGAGCGACCGCGCCTGGCACCCACACTGCTTCTCGTGGTTGTCGTCGCTGGCTCGGTACGCACCTGGATACGCAACCCGGAATGGAAGAGCCATGACACGGTGTTCACCGTCATGGCCCGGGATTACCCCCATTCGGGTCGGGTTCAGTGGTTGCTGGGTGACAACTTCATCGACCGAGGGCGGATCTCCGAGGGACTGACGTCCTACCGGGCCGCGGTCGATCTCCTGGACGCGCACCACGGTTTCCTGATCCACGTGGCCGACGTCCTCATGAGGATCGATCGGTACCGAGGGGCCGACGGTGTGCTCCATTACGCCATTCAGCAGCGCCCCGACCACCCGCTGGCGTACGGCATGCGTTCGGGCGCCCGGGCCGAAATGGGGGACGCCGAAGGAGCCGAGCGCTACGCCAGAGCTGCGCTGGCCGTCCGTCCGACGGACGCCATAAGGCTGCATGTCCTGGCGTGGGCGCTGGCGGCGCAGGGCAGGTGGGCCGAGGCCGAGGAGGTCAGGGCGCGCGCAGACCAGCGTGGGATCGCCACGTTCTGGCAGCGGTGGCTCTATGACGCGTGGCAGGCGCGGCGGCGGGGAGATCCCGCTGCCATGGAGCAGGCGCTGGATTCCGCCGTCGCCAATGCCCGGTCCGCTACCGGCCGCGATGCGCTGGATGCCGTGTTGTCGAGGGACTTCGGCCTGGAAGGCCTGCTGCTCGACCAGGGCGTCCCTGTCGAGGACGGGCCGCGCGCCCCGACGGACGGCTCCTGATCTGACCGGGGCCGGCGGTATGGCACAAGTCCCGGCACATTGCAGAAATCCAGAGAGGGGATTCGAAGGAGGTCCCAGAGGCTTTGGGCTGCGATGCCATAAGATGAGGTAGCATAATGCCTTATGGCTGACACGGGGTGCGTGGAATAGGGTTTGCCCAAATGGGTGCCGCACAATCCGGTTTCACTTCACACCTGGAGTACACCAATGCGGGACAACAAGGGTTTCACCCTCATCGAGCTGCTGATCGTCGTCGTGATCATCGGCATCCTGGCCGCCATCGCCATTCCGAAGTTCTCCGCCACGCGTGAGCGGGCCTACTTCGCCGCGATGAAGTCGGATCTCAAGAACCTGGCGACGCAGCAGGAGATCTACTACGCGGATCACTACACCTACTCCGCCAGCACCACCGACCTCGGCTTCGTGGAGTCCGAGGGCGTGGTCGTCACCGGCAACATCACGGCGGCGAACACGGGTTGGTCCGCGACGGCGTCGCATGAAGCGCTTGCCGCTGCGGAAGGTTGCGCCATCTACTACGGTGACGCGACGGCTCCGGGCTCGCACGGGTCGCCGAGCCAGGCCGGTGAGCTGGCCTGCACCAGCTGATCACGGTGCACTTCTATCCCGCATGAACGTGCGGGTGTGACCTGAAGCGGACGCGCCGGTCCGGGTCTCAGGGCCCGGGCCGGCCGCACCCGCTCCTCCGAACGTCCTACCGACTCCGAACCCTGAAAGCCTCGATCACCGGAGCTGATCCATGTCCAGGCAAAGCGACGGCTTCACTCTGATCGAGCTCCTCATCGTCGTGGTCATCATCGGCATCCTCGCCGCCATCGCCATTCCGAAGTTCTCGGCGACTCGGGAGCGGGCCTTCGTTTCCGGGATGAAGGCCGACTTGCGGAACCTGGCCAGCCTCCAGGAGCTCTACCACAACGTCAACTTCACCTATTCGACCGATCAGACGGCGCTCGATTTCACGACCTCGGACGGTGTGACGGTCAACGTCGGAGAAGCGACGGGACAGGGCTGGTCGGCCACTGCCGTACACATCGGCCTTCCGGCCGTCACCTGTGCGCTCTACCACGGAAACGCCGCGCAAGTCGCTCCGGCTACCGTGGAGAGCATGATCACCTGCGACTACTGAGACCTCGACTCGCCGGTTCTCCGGCTACCCGGGCTTTCGTGGTGGCAGCATCCGTTGTCCTCCTAATCCCTTTCGCCGCTGGGGTCATCTTCGCCGGCGCCGGCCCGATGGTGTTCGTGATTGGCCTCGTCGCCGCGGTCGGCGCGGCCTGGCTCCTCAGGGCACTAGCCGGAGGTTGGATGGCACCGGATCGTGAGCGTCTGGAGATGAACGTGGCTTCTCTTGAACAGACGAACCGTGACCTGGTGGAAGCTCGCGCCGAGATCGTCCGTACGGCGCGCATGGCTTCCGTCGGGACGCTAGCGGCCGGTATCGCTCACGAAGTGGGAAATCCTCTGGGCGCGATCATCGGATACGTGGATGTCGCCAGGGCTCGCGCCAAGCAGGGTAACGCGGACCCGGAGCTGCTCGAAGACATCCGGGAGGAAGCGACACGCATCGACCGCATCATCAAAGGCTTGTTGGACTATGCCCGTCCCCGTGACGAGAAAGAGCAGATCGAGGCACCCGGAGTGGTCATCACCCGGGTCCGTGAGCTACTGGAAAACCAGGGGAAGCTCACCGGGGTCGAGACGCACTGGGAGGTGCACCCGGAGACACCCGAAGTCGTCATGAACATCCACCGTCTGGAGCAGGTCCTGGTGAACCTCGTGCTCAACGCACTGGACGCCATTGAGAATTCGGAGCCCAAGTCCATCCGAGTGCGGGCCTTCGGAACGCAGGGCGAGGTGGCCGGGTTCCCCTCCAGGCGCGATGACGACCCGCCTGGCGTGAACTACATGCATCGTCGACGCATCTCGCGAGACGACGGGGGAAGGGGTGTGGATCCCGTCTTCCTGGCCGACCAAGTGGCGGTCATCGAGGTCACGGACAGTGGCCCCGGAATCGGAGATAGCGACCTGGAGCAGATCTTCGACCCCTTCTTCACCACCAAGGAACTGGGCCGCGGGACGGGGCTCGGTCTCTCGATCTGCGCCCGCCTGGTGGAGGGGATGGGGGGGCGGATCGAGGCCGAGAACGCGTCGGAAGGCGGCGCCCGGTTTACCATAAGGCTTCCCGCCGCTAAGAGCTCCCCGACGACTGGGAGCCCGGAGACACCATGAAGATTCTGGTCATCGACGACGATGCCGGACTGAGGAAGTCCCTTACGCTCATTCTCACGGACGCGGGCTACGAGGTCATGCACGCCGAGGACGGCGAGATGGGCTTGAGCACCGCTCTGGAGCAGAGGCCCGACCTCATCCTCTGCGACGTGCGGATGCCGAAGCTGGGGGGGATCGAGTTTCTCGATCGGTACCATGAGGCCGGAGGACAGGCCCTCGTGCTGGTGATGACCGCGTACGGCGGCCTGGACCTGGCCGTCGAGGCCATGAAGCAAGGTGCCTACGACTACCTGCCCAAGCCGTTCGGGGCCGACGAGGTCCTGCTGACGGTCAAGAAGGCGGAGGAGCGGGAGCAGCTGCGCAGGGAGGTGGGCCGGCTTCGGGACGAAGTACGAGCTGACGCGCGCTTTGCGGAGATGGTGGTAGGATCACCGGCGATGGAGCGCGCGCTGGAGATCGTCCGGAAGGTGGCCCGCCACGACTCGCCGGTGCTCGTCACTGGCGCCAGCGGCACCGGAAAGGAGCTCGTCGCCCGTATCCTGCACCGTGAGAGCGCCCGCGCCGACCAGGTGTTCGTTCCGGTGAACTGCGGGGGAATTCCCGAGCAGCTCCTGGAGTCCGAGTTCTTCGGCTCCGTGAAGGGCGCTTTCACCGGAGCGGACCGAGACAAGCAAGGGCTCTTCGAGGCCGCGGACGGCGGGACGCTGTTCCTGGACGAGGTGGGTGAGCTCCCGATGCAGCTGCAGGTCAAGCTCCTTCGGGCGCTTCAGGAGGGCGAGGTGCGGCGCGTTGGCGACACCAAGACGCGAACGGTGAACGTGCGCATCATCTCGGCGACGAACCTGGATCTCGAGGAGGCCGTAGAGAACGGCGCGTTCCGAAAGGACCTCTACTACCGCTTGGCCGTCGTGCCCATCCATCTGCCGCAGCTCCGAAACAGGAAGGAGGAGATCCCCCGGCTGGTGCAGCACCTCCTAGAGCGCCAGCGACAGAGGTTGGGTCTCGACGTTTCCGAGGTTGACCCGGAGGCCATGGAGGTGCTCCTCGAGTACCCGTGGCCGGGGAACATCCGCGAGCTGGAGAACGTCATCGAGCGGGCGCTGGTGCTCACGGACGGAGATAGCATCTCCGTGGAGGACTTGCCCGAGGTCGTGCGGCGCCCGGCCCCGGACGGGCCGGGCGTGTCCATCGACGGTGGAGACCTGTCGGTGAAGCGGCAGGGGGCCAAGCTCGAGAAACACCTTATCCAGCTGGCTCTGGACCGAACGGGTGGCAACAAGACCCAGGCCGCCGAGCTCCTGGAGCTCTCGCCACGCGCCTTGCGCTACAAGGTGAAGGAGTACGGGATCGAGTAGTCGCGCCGGGCCATCCCGGTGTCTCGGAGGTGTTCGCACCTTCGGAGCATGAACGGCTACTCCCTCCTCGAGCTCACGGCGGCGCTTCTGCTGATGGCGGTCGCGTCCGCCGTCATGGTCCCAGCCGCCGCGTCCCACCGCGACCGGATTCGCGTGCTCGCAGCACGGGAGTCGGTGCTGTCGGCCATTCGGGAGACGCGCACGGAAGCAGTGCGATCCGGAGGCGCGAGGCTCGTCCTCAGCGTGCCGGATGCCCAGGGCCGGATCATCGCCGGTGATTCGTTGGTGCGGAGCTTCCGCCTCGATTCCGACGGACGCGTCGTCCTGGTCCTGGCCCGGGGACGACGGGAGGCCGAGATCGGCTTCGGTGGTCTGGGCCTGGGCCTCTTCGCGAGCGAAACCCTGGAGTTCGTAGTCGGGGACGCACGGGCTCGCCTCGTGGTCTCTTCCTACGGTCGGGTGAGGCGAGAGTGAAACGGGGGTTCACGTTGGTCGAGGTCATCGTGGCGATCGTCGTTCTCGAGATCGGCGTGCTGGGGGTGATGGGCACCCTTCTACTCGCCTCACGGACGATGGCTGCCGCGGAGGTACGTGAGCGAGCGGTCCTCGAGGCGCGGCGCGTCGCCGATTCGCTCTGGACGGAGGGTGTCCTGGACGCGGGCGCGCGTGCGACCGATTGGGGCGAGGTCACCTGGACCTCTCCAGGCGAGGGCTATGCCGTTGAAGTGGTGGCCAGGAATCCGTCGGGAGACACGCTCGTGTCGCTGATGCTCAGGAGGAGGCGGTGAGGAACAGAGCGGGTACGTCCGCCGTGGAGGTCCTGGTCGCCCTGCTCATCGGTCTATTCCTATTGCAGGCAGCGATGTGGACCGTCGCGCGGGCCAGGACCTATCACGAGCGTCTTGTTCTGCGTTCCGAAGCGCTCGCCGCGGTGCGACTCGCGGGAACGCTCCTGCGGATGGAGACATCCGCCGGAATGGAGGCGCTGGATTGGGGGGTCCGTGACGAAGTGCTGACTCTCCGGGCGTTTCGAGGGACGGGTCTGGTATGCGGTGCCCTGTCGGGGTCGGACTCCGTGATCGTGTCCTTCAATGGCTATCGGCGCCCCGATCCCTCCAAGGACTCGGTGCTCCTCCTCTATCCTGACGGCCCCCGGCAGGTGATTGGGTTGAGGGACTGGGCGCAGGCTCCGGGTGCCAGCTGCCGGGGACGTGCGCTCCGCTCACCTGTCGTGTTACGGCTGGCCGCCGCAGCTCCCGCAGGCTCGGTGGTCGCGCGAGTGTTCGAACGAGGTGCGTACTCCTTCTCCGGGCGCGCGCTCCGGTACCGGCGTGGGACCGGCGGGCGGCAGCCCTTGACCCCCGAGCTGTGGGAGTCGACGACAGGATGGAGGGTCCTCGGGGATCGGCTCGAGGCGGAGCTGCTGCACCGAAGGGAATGGTCGCCTGCTGGAGAGCGGCGTTGGAGGGTGCCCGTGGCCGCGCGGTCGCCGTGAGCGGGCGGCGAGGTGTGGCCCTCATCTCCGCGCTTCTGCTGCTGTTGACGCTCACGGCGCTCGCCCATGGCGCTCTGCTCCTGGCCCGTGCGGAGTGGATGGGGTCGAACGCTCGAGCCCGGGCCGCGGAGGCGGAGGCGGTGGTGACCGTGCGAATGGATGAGACCCTGCAGCAAGGACTGCCCCCCGATCTCTCCGATGAACCGATTTGGGCCAGCCGTGTCCTCGACGATGGGACGGGATCGGACGGTGTCGTGAGAATCCAAAGGCTCGGTGCCGAGAGCTGGTGGCTCGAGCATGGCGCCAATGGCCACGCAGGCCGCGGCACCGGAGTGCCAGGCCGGCTCCTCTGGTGGATGGATCCCCGTGCCCGTATCCGATCTCTCGGCGCCGTGCTTTCCGTGGGTGAGGGTGCAGCCTGGACCGTCCTTGGATCCGTGGAGCGTCTGGGCTTCGGCAGCGTTACCGGACCGCTCGACACGGCCGCCTGTGGCTTCGGCGCCTTGACGGTTACGGAGGTCCCCGACCTCGTGCGGGTGCTTCCGGAGGCCGAAATGCCGTTTGGGCTGGGGCTGCTTTCCTTCGACACCCTCCTGGCGCGGACCGCCGAGACTGTGGATGGCATCGGCACTCCGGCGCCGCGAGAGGAGGTGGGTGCTTGTGTGATGGACGATCCCTGGAACTGGGGTGACCCGGAGCGGCTGGAGGCACCCTGTGGGTCGGTGGTCGCGGTGCGCGCCGCCGAGTCCCCGCTCCGCGTGGAGGGAGGTGTCGGGCAGGCCGCGCTCCTCGTAGACGGGGACGTGGAGCTCGCGGAAGACGCCAAGCTCTATGGCTTCTTGATGACGTCTGGGGTGCTGCGGCTCCGAGACCAGGCGGAGCTACGCGGCATGGGAGTGGCACTCGGAGGTGTGGTGGTGGGGTCCGGCGCCAGAGTGCAGGGTTCTGCGTGCTGGGCCGCCCGCGCCCTCTACGCTGCCCGGGCCCAGTGGATGCCCATGGCATCCCCTGTTCCGGGAGTTCCTCCCATCGCGCCGTGACCTGCGGAGCTGTTACCCGCCGGCCCGCCGGATCCAGGCTTCCAGAACGCGCGTGCGCAGGTGACCCGGAGGCCGGTCCGTGCGAGGCTCGAGGAGCCGGAGCGCGTTCCGCGCGGCCGAGGGGCGATCTGTCGCGAGATAGGCGACCACCGCGGCATCCAGCAGGCTCGCGGCGGGCATCCAACGCGCGCCCTCACTCACCGGGCCCAGGAGGATGTCGGCGGCGCGAGCAGCCCGCGCCCAGTCGAACTGCGCCACCGCGTCATGGAGGTCCACGACGGCGCGTGCCTCGTCCGGTGCTCCCGCCCGCTCCAGGAAATCACGTGCCGCTCTGAAGAAGGTGCTGTCGCTCCAGCCGGTGGTTCCCCAGTGGAGGTCTCCCGCGGCCCGGCTGAAACCCTCACCCCAGGTGTCCCACGCGCCCAACTGAACGTCCCCACTACTCAAGAGAAGGAACGTCTGAAGGTGGATCAACGATTCCGCCCACTCCTCGAATCCGTCGGGTGGACTCGCGCCACCAGCCTCGACGGCTCCTCTGAGCCAGGCGCCCCGCTCGGCGCGAACCAGGGACAGCGGACCGCGAGCGGGGGGCATGGCGTAGGGAGTGGGTGGCCGAGCCTCTTCGGCCGTGAGGCGTGCGAAGTCGAACGGGCTGGCTGCGAAGCTGTACGCACCGGCGGCGAACTCCCTGTGAAAGCGAGCTCGCTCCGCCCCTAGATCGAGGATGGGGTGGAAGTCGGAGTTGGTGGGGAGCTCGAGGGCCAGAAGCGGTCGGAGGACCCGCTCATCGAAGAGGAGCAGCGACTCCATGTGCTCCGGTTGGATCTCCGGGAGCCCGAGCGTGAAGGAGCGCATGGCTGGTGACGCTGCCACGGACCAATCCGGGTCGCGAAGGGGCCCTCGGGGCGAAGCGACGATGGCGATGTCGGCGTCCCCGACGAGGTAGACGCGATACGAATCGAATGCCGTGTCCAGCGCAGCGAAGACCGTGAGCAGCAGGTCGTCGTCGAGCTCATAGAGCTGCATCCACTGGACCAGGACTCCGTCGTCGGTGAGGAAGCGGCGAATCTGGTCGTAGAACTCCCGCGTGAAAAGCGAGCTGGTCCCGCTGACCCACGGGTTGCTGGGCTCGGTCACGATGAGCCCAAAACGTTCCCGGCTGTAAGAGAAGAACGACTTGGCGTCGTCGAAGACGTAACTCGATCGCGGGTCCTGGAAGACCGGCGCGTTGGTAGGAAGGAAGGCCAGCGACGCTTCGACCATGAGCGGCTCGATCTCGATCGTGACCAGGCGCTCGATGCCGGCATGCGTGAGGAGCGTAGCCCCGGTGATTCCGGAGCCATGTCCCACGTTGGCGACCCGGGCTGCGTCGGGCTGGTGAGCGATACCCAACAGCCCCATGAGCATCTGGGTGCTGAAGTCGCTCCCGCTGGGAATCGGACTCGGCGGGAGGGTATCGCGGCGCTCGATGCGCCAGAGCGGGCCAACGGATGCATCGGGCTTTCCGTTCGTCGAGAGCACCGTGACACCTTCGGGGACGGCCACGTGCGCGGACACCGTCGCCGTGCGCCCGTCCTGATAGTAGAGCAGGGTTCGGGAGCCTTCTTCCGGGATGAAAGCATCACGAAAGACGCCGCCGGTCATGACCAGACGATTGAATTCGACGCCCCATCCCACGGCCGGGAACGCCACCGCACAGAGCACCAATGGGACGACCAGACGTTTTACCGAAGCCGTCGCGACGAGCCATAGGCCGAGGGAAGCGTCGAGCGCGGCTCCGGCGATCAACAGGCCCTTCAGACCGAGGACCGGCAGGGCGACCAGGCCCGCGACGATGGAGCCTACCACGGCGCCCAGGGTGTTCACGGCGTAGACGCGCCCGATGGACCGCTCGCCGGCGCCAGCCCGGAGGAGGCTCGCGGTGAGGAGCGGAAGCGTCATGCCCGCCAGCACGGTGGCGGGCAGCATCACCGAGAGGGCCAGGGCGTACCGTCCCAGATTGAACAAGAGATAGCCGCCGCGGGCATCCTGTGTGCCATTCACCAGGGCCGCGACGACTTCGAACGAGGCAGCGTAGACAGGGACGGACGCGAGGGCGGCCAGACCCATGGCGAGCTGGACCCTCCCCAGCGTGAGGAGTGGAGCAGGGGCATCGTCGGCTCGGCGGCGGACGACCCAGGCGCCCGCCGCAAGGCCGAGGATGAAGGCGGACAACATCAGCTCGAACGCGTGCGTGGCGCTTCCCAGAAGGAGCGACAACATGCGGATCCAGCCGATCTCGTAGGCAAAGGAGGCGAGCGCGGTGCCGAAGGCGACCGGGAGCAGCATTCGGCCGAGTCGGCCCGGCCCCATGGCCGGGCGATCGGCTACCGGCCCGGCCCGGTCTGGAATGGATGTGCGGGGGGCAGGGGTGGAGGGCTCCGTCGCAGGGGCGTCCCTAACCGCCCACCAGACCAACCCGGCGGCCGCGAAATTCAGCGATGCGGCGGCCATGGAGGTGCCGGCGAAGCCCAGCCACCCGATCAGCACGAATCCCGCGAGAAGGATCCCGGCAGCGCCTCCGAGCGTGTTCAGGAGATAGGCGCGCGCGACCGCGCCTCCAGGCCGGTCAGGGTCGAGACGCACCAGCCCTGCGGCCATGAGCGGGAACGTCGCGCCCAGCGCGATGGCCTGGGGCATGACCAGCAGCCCGGCGATTCCCCACCGCACAGCCCCTACGAGGCTCGGATCTCCCAGGGCAGGGAATACCACGTCGTACGCGAGACCGCTGATGCCGGTGTAGGCGGAGTGGAAGATCAGGCCGAACAGGCCCAGAACCACTTCGAGCGCTGCGTACCCCATGAGAGGGCGAGCCAATCGGCGTGAGAGGTCCGATACGGCCAGGGCGCCCACGGCCATACCACCGAGGTATACCGCGAGCACCAACACCTGAGCCAAGGCTCCGTGACCGATGAACAGCGCCAGGTAGCGACTCCAGAGGACCTCGTAGACGAGGCCCGCCACGCCGGAGACGACAAAGGCCGTGAAGAGTGCGGGGCGATGTCTCACTTTGCGTGATCTAGGGCGTAGACTCGAGGGAGTGACGGGGGGCGCGGTGAGGTCTCCGTTGTGAGCACGCACCACCATAGGCCATGCCGTCGGTAGTTGGAAGCGTAGCCGCGGCGACGAGCGCTTCGGCGGGGGCGCAGGATGGTGTGCGGGACCCCGGGGCATTCCTTGCCGGGGTCGGAAATCCTTGCTCTAGGTAACCCGTTCTCCCGCGCGCGCCGAACCCGGGTCACGGCTTAGGTCAATCTCGAAAACCGTGGTGAGGCCTCGGTAACCTCGGGTTTTGCGTGGCGTGCCGGTTACCCCTGGTTGTGGCACGGAACTTGGACAATAGGCACCCGACACTCCCCCTGACCCTGAGCAATCAGAGACCGCATGCAGCGTCGCCAAGCAGGCTTCACCGTGATCGAACTGCTGATCGCCATCGTCATAGGCAGCATACTGACGTCGGTGGCACTCAGTCGTATCAGCGGGGCCCAGAAGCGCATCGCGGTTCGGGGTGGACAGTCCACGTATGCCGCCATCCACGCCCGGGCTCGGGTGCACGGGATCGAGAAGGGTCGCAACGTCATGCTCCACGTGGAGACGGTGGGTGATTCGGTCTGGATCGAAGACAGTGGAACGGTGCTGGAGAAAATCCGTTTCGGTGACGAGAATCTCGACCTGCGAATCCGTTACCCAAGCACCCTGACGGAGTACACCCTCTGCTTCACGCCTCGCGGTTACACGGACACCTCCTGTAACACCACCACATCGTCTTTCACCCGGATGTTCGTGGGTCAAAGCACGGACTCGCTCGGCATCTGGGTCTTCCCCCTCGGTCAGGTCACTCTGGACCAGTGAGTGCTCCGAGTGTTGACCGCCACGACCGGGCGGACGGGGGCCACCGACGCGGCGGCTTCACCATGATCGAAGTGATCATCGCGATGGTGATCCTCACCATCGGTTTGCTCGGGCTGGCCGGATCGACGGGATACATGGTCCGCACCGTGACCCTGGGCGACCTGCTCACCGAGCGCACCTTCGCGTCCCAGACCATCATCGAGCGCCTCCAGTCCCTTCCGTACGACAGCGTGCGGACCGGCTCGGACACGGTCGGGGTCTTCGCGGTGGACTGGACGGCGGTGAACGACGGTCCGCAGTCCAAGATCCTTACCGTGGTCACGCTGGGGCCGGGCCTCGGGCCCAACAGTATCGGGACCCTGGCACCTGCCGTGGCGGACACGTTCGTCTTCAGGGTCCTGAGACGATGATCATGAGTCGGAATCAGAGAGGCTTCACGCTCGTTGAGCTCACCGTGGTGGTCTTGCTCGGAGCCCTGGTGCTCGGGGCGGTGCTTCAGGTCCTCATCTCCAATCAGCGGACGTACACGGCCCAGAGCGCCGCGGTGCAGGGACAGCAGTCCAGTCGCATGGCCGTCGAGGTCATGCTGAATGATCTCCGTGAGCTCAGTCCCGCGGACGGGGACATCCTCAGCATGACGTCGAGCTCGCTGCACGTACGCCTCATGCGGAGGTTCGGGATCGCGTGTGATGTGGACATCGACCCGTCCGGTTCGTCGACGATCCGGGTCCTCGACAACCCGGGAGACAACTTCGCCGCTGCGGACACGGTGTTCGTCTTCGCGGAGAACCGTCCAGCCACAGGGAGCGACGACGTCTGGCTACGTGCTCGGGTTGCGGACGTGGATAGCACCGTGACCTGTCTCGGCCGGCCCGCCCTCGACCTGGAGATGGACACGACCGGGGGGGTCTTCGCAAGCGACTCCGTGTACGTTGGCGCACCGATCCGAGGGTACGAGACGTACCGGTATTCTCAGGCCTATTGGTTCACCACTGCGACCCCCTACCTGGTGCGCCAGGACAACGGGACCGGAACCCCGTGGCCCATCGCGGGCCCCCTTCGCCCGGGAGGCCAGGGTCTCCGGTTCATCTACCGCGATGCGCTGGGCAACGTCACTTCCACGCCGACGGACGTACGCCAGATCGAGGTGCGCATCCGTACCGGGAACCGAGTCATGAGCTCCACGGGCGAGATGGTGTCCGACTCCCTGGACGCCTGGATCCACACGAGGAACTGACGATGGAAAGCCACATGGACAGACGAGGTTTCGCGATGCCGGCGGCTATTGGCGCTCTGGTCATCATGGCCGCGCTGGTTTCCGCGGGCTTCTACATGGCTCGTCAGGAGCTCCGCATCGGGGTGGCCAGCAACTTCGCCAACATGGCCGTGAACGTGGCCCAGGCCGGTGCCAACGAGGTGATGGCCAACTGGAACGGCTACCAGCTCGGCAACGTGGCTCTGTGGGGTGACACCACCATCACCGACACGACGGACGTGGGGATCTGGTCCGTGAACATCACGAACACCAACAACGTTATCTACTACCTGAACGCCACGGGGGAGATCACCCGGGGGGATGCCTGGGGTGGCGCGACGCGCAACATCGGTATCGTGACCCGGCTCATCTACGCGGACATCAATCCGCCCGCGGCGCTGACAACCCGAGGTGCAGTGTCCGTCAAGGGAACGGCGGAGATCATCGGTACCGATGAGGAGCCGGCCGCGTGGGCGGGCTACTGCGGCGGAACAGCCGATATGGCCGGGGTGATGACCAACGATACCTCTCTGGTGACCACCACCGCAGGGGGGACCATCGGCGGTGATCCCGTCAAGGAACAGGACTCCACGATCGTGGACGAGACGTTCACCCAGTTCGGCGATCTCGACTGGGATCAGCTCACCGCGCTGGCCCAGCTGGAAGGTAAGAACGTCACGTCGCTCGGCACCAACATCAACTCCACTCAACCGGCACTCAACGGTGGGGGTGCCTGTGATGAGACGGTGATGACGAATTGGGGTGACACGCTCCCGTCCGCTCCGTGTGGGTCTTACTTCCCGCTGATCTATCACGGCGGGCCTACGCTACGGATCCAGTCGGGCGGGATCGGGCAGGGGATTCTGCTCGTGGACGGAGACCTCGACCTTCGGGGAGGCTTCCAATTCCACGGCATCATCATCGTTCAGGGCACGTTCGAGACCCAGGGTGCTGGCGAGCGCATCGTCGGAGCGGTCATGGCGTCGAACGCCACGCTCGATCCCATGGCCTACGCGGGCGGGTCCGAGATCCAATACTCGTCATGCGCCGTCAGGCGGTCCATCTTGAACAACGCCTCACTGTCACGCGCCAGACCGTTGGATCGGCGGAGCTGGATCGACCTGTCTTCTGTCCTGAATTGACATTGCGGAGGCCGGCGACGCCCTTGTCTCGTTGCCCTATTTCGCTCTCACAGGCTTCAAATGTTTACTAAATATTCGGATGGGACGTCTAGCCTTTTTCTTCTTGACAAAGCTCGACTTTCCATGGTAAGCTGGACCCGTAATTCTGCGGGAAAATCTCCTTCCCACTCCCTACGATGAAGGCGGCGAATGGGCCTCTTCGGACGTAAACGCTCATCCATCGGCCTCGACATCGGCTCAGGCTTCGTCAAGGTTGTGGAAGTCGACCATTCGGGCGATCAGCCGGAAGTGGTCCGCGTCGCCATGCGGCCGCTCCTCCCGGACGCCATCGTGGAAGGCGAGATCATGGATTATGGCCTCGTCGCCGACACGGTACGCGGCCTCTTCCAGGAGACCGGGCTGAAGGGCGCGGAGGTCGTGACCGCCGTGGGCGGCCACGACGTGATCATCAAGAAGATCGAGATGGACCGCATGAAGGAGCAGGACGCTCGTGAGGTCATCCGTTGGGAGGCCGAGCAGCACGTTCCCTTCGACATCAAGAGCGTCGAGATCGACTTCCAGATCTTGGACCCTCACGGTGACGGCCTCCAGATGGACGTCCTTCTGGTGGCCGCCAAGCGGGAGCTGGTGGACAACAAGGTAGCCCTTCTCCAGGACGCCGGCGTCACGCCCCGCGTCATCGATGTGGACGCCTTCGCGCTGCACAATGCCTTCGAGCACAACTACCCCGACCAAAGGGACGGGATCGTGGCGTTGGTGAACGTGGGGCACGAGACGACCAACGTGAACATCCTCGAGAACGGCGTCCCGATCCTCACGCGGGACATCTCTTTCGGGTCCCGGAAGATCCGAGAGGACCTCCAGCGTGAACGGGGTCTCACGGCCGAGCAGGCGGAGGACGTGGTTCAGGCTCGTGAGATGATCGACGACCTTGATCTCTTCGTCAGCCAGTCTGCCGAAGAGGTGGCCGTGGGCATCGAGCGCGCCAGCGCGTTCCTCATGACCCGGGACGATGGCGCGTCCGTGGGACGAATCTTCTTGAGCGGCGGTGGCGCCCGGATTCCCGGGATGTCGCGTGCCCTCGGTCAGCGCATGAATGTGGAAACGGAGC
Organism: Gemmatimonadota bacterium; assembly: GCA_039587535.1. Taxonomy (GTDB): domain Bacteria; phylum Gemmatimonadota; class Gemmatimonadetes; order Longimicrobiales; family Gaopeijiaceae; genus JAWLHJ01. Next base: position 6,415 of record JBDHIF010000014.1, on the reverse strand, counting down.
TCGTGAACCCGTTCGAACGCGTCCCGGTCCAGCCGAGCGCGGCCAGCGGTTTCTCCATCGATGAGGCTGGCCCGATGCTGCTGTTGCCGCTCGGGTTGGCCCTGCGCGCCTAGGAACAGGACGGCCGAGCCGTGATCGAAGTCAATCTCCTACCCGGCGGGAAGAAAGGGACCTCCGGCGGCAGCCCGTTCGCTGGGCTCGCCGCCGCGTTCAAGGGCCTCCGCGGCGGTGACGGCGGGGCTGGAAGCGGGAGCGGCAGGGATTCCGCCGTGGATCCCTACATGGCCTTCTTCGCCGTGGCTGTCAGCCTGACGATCGGGTACGTCGCGTGGGCTTACCTCGGAGTGAACGGGCAGGGAGAGGAGCTGCAGGTCCGAATCGACGAGGAGGTCCAGGATTCGACGCGGTTCGCAGACCTCATCGAGCGCACGAACCTCCTCACGGCCCGAAACGACTCCATCGCCCAACGGGTCCAGATCATTCAGGAGATCGACCAAGGCCGGTACGTGTGGCCCCACGTCCTCGATGAGGTGGCGGCGGCGGTGCCCGACTACACCTGGATCCAGGAGATCCTCTATACCGGTGGGAATCCGCTGCAAATCCGAGTCAACGGGCGGGCGGGGAGCATCTATGCCATCACCAACTTCATGCGTCGGCTGGAGGCATCGCCGTTCCTCAGGGCCGTTCAGATGGACCGTGCCGAGCAGGTGCCGTCCGAGGCCAACACCAATGACCTGGTCTACGTGTACGAGATGGTCATGACCTACGAGTCGCCGCCGTTAGGCGAGCTGGAAACCGTCCCGCTCTTCGAGGGTGGCGCCATGTCCACGCAGACCGCCGCGCCGGCACCGGGAGGGAACTGAGCATGGCTTGGTACAATCCTACCGATCCGACACAGCGCAACTGGATGGTCGGTGGCCTCGTGGCGCTGCTGCTCATCGTCCCGTTCCGCATGTACGTCCTGGCGCCTAAGCAAGCGGACAACCAGGTCATGCAGGATCGACTCGAGAACCTCGAGACCAACAACCGCCGCGCGTCGGTGCTTGCGGCTCAGGGCGGAGGCGATCTCGACGAGCGCATGGCGCTCTACGAGCGGCACGTCTCGCGGCTTGAGGAGCTGATTCCCGCGGCGGAAGAAGTAGCCATTCTCGCCGACGACATCGCCAATCGGGCTCGACTGCGCGGCGTCGAGTTGCAGCGTATGGTTCCGGAGCCTCGCACGCCGGGGGTCTACTACGACCAGAGCTCCTACAGCATGGCCGTGGTCGGCGAATACCACGAAGTCGCGGCGTTCCTCACGGACATCGCTAGCCTGTCGCGCATCGTGAATCCCATCGAGCTCGACCTACAGCGGTTTCCACAGCCGGAAAGGTTTCCGGACATGGAGTCGCCGGTCCTCGCTTCGTTCCGAATCGAAACCTATGTCCTTCCCGACCCGGCGACGGCCGCAGCCGCTGCTGCGGCCGAGCAGCCGGTAGGAGGCTGATCATGCGCACTCCACAAGCGGTAGCCTCCGTGACCCTGGGTGTGGCGATCCTCTTGGCTCCCGCGTTTGTCGAGGGCCAGAGCGAGGAGCAGTCCGCCACTGCCGCGGAGACCGAGCTCGTGTTCGAGCGTGAGATCTTTCAGTACCCCGAGTTCACGCGGCGCAACCCGTTCATCCCTCTGGACACCGACGACACTGGGCCGCGGTTCGACCAGCTGAGCCTCATCGGTGTCATGTACTCGGCGGACGACCCCGCCTCCAGCGTGGCGGTGGTGAGCACGGGAGGCGTGGCCTTCGCGGACGACGGGACCATGTCCGCTGTGGCGGGCGAAGCGTTCTACCTGAAGGTCGGTCAGCGCCTCGGCAACGTGACCGTGGTACAGATCCTGCGCGAGCAGGTGATCGTGGATGTGGAAGAGTTCGGTCTCAAAGACCGTAAGACCTTGGAAATAATTCAATCCCGCCAGGGAGGCACCTGATGACGTCGATGTTCGCTCTGTGGGCCGCGGCGCTCCTGGCCCTCGGAGGACCCGTCACCGAGGTGGCGATCACTCCGACGGCCGCCGGAACGAGCGTCCTGATCGCCGTCGACGGGGACGTCGAGTACCGTGACTTCATGATGGAGGGTCCCCACCGGCTGGTCGTGGACCTCATGGGGTCACGGCACGCGCTTCCTCAGGAAGATTTCTCCGCCCTCAATCGTGGCGGAATCCGCGGCATCCGGTCCAGCCAGTACTCGGCCGACATCGTTCGCGTCGTGTTCGAGTTGGATCGGGCGCTGGGCTACACGGCTGTTGCCACTGCCCAGGGAGTGCTCATCAACCTGGACGCGGTTGACGACGGTAGCTTCGAGGCGTGGTCCTCCGCCGGGTCGCTATCCGTCACCGATGTAGCGGAACTGGCCCAGCCTGCTGCCATGGCCGCACAGGTGCCGCCGCAGTCACAGGCTCAGCGGATTACCATGACCTGGACTGCGGCGCCCATCAACGACGTGTTGCAGGCTTTCGCGGCCTTCAGCGGCAAGTCGATCGTGCCCGGGTCGAACGTCGACGGCTTCGTCACGGCCACCATCAATGATCGGCCGTGGGACGTGGCCCTGAACTCCATTCTCTCCACTCAGGGGCTTCGGGCGGAGGAAGACGAGTACGGCATCATCCGGGTGGACAACATCAGCGACCTGAACGACCGGGAGCAGATCGAGCCCATCCGGACCCAGGCCCACCGGATCTCCTACGCGACTGCCACGGAGCTCCAGACGGCCATTCAGCCGCTTCTCACCCAGCGCGGGCAGGTGACCGTCGGCGTGGGTACCAACACGCTCATCGTGTCCGACATCGAGCGTGTCCAGTCCGCGGTGGACGAGCTCCTCACGCAGCTCGACGTCGAGACACCCCAGGTGTCGATCAGCGCGAAGATCATCTTCGTGGACCGGACGGCCTTGAGCGAGCTGGGCGTGACCTATGAGTTGAAGGACACCGAGGGGAACCAGTTCAACGAGTTGTCCTCGGGCTTCGCAGATACCGACGGCGACGGAGTCCAGGATCCGGTGGAGCAGGGCACCTACGTGGTGTCTCTGGGGGGCAACTCGATTGCCGCGCTGGGGAACGCCAACGCCCGGGTCGTGAACCCGAGCATCCAGTTCCTCACTTCGCTGGTCATGGGACGCTTCACGCTGGTCAACTTCATCGACGCGCTGCAGTCGGTGAACATCAGCGATGTTCACGCGGAGCCGCAGATCACGACGCTGGACAACCAGCCCGCAGAGATCCTGGTGGGTGAGCTCACGCCCATCCGAACGATCGACGCCGGGGCTGGCGGTGCAGCCGGCGGTCAGTTCCCGGTCGCCCAGGTGGAGCAGCAGGAGACGGGTATCATCCTGCGGGCCACACCGCATGTCACGAATGAGAGCCAGGTGCTCATGGAGCTCGAGGTCGAGCGGTCTGCGGCGGAGCTGGCCGATTCCGATGCGGGCTTCATCTTCCGGACCCAGCGCGCTCAGAATCGCGTGTTGGTCCGCGACGGTGAGACCGTGGTCATTGGAGGTCTGACCCAGAACGAGCGGAACGAAGTCCGCACGGGCATCCCGGTGCTCATGGACATCCCGTTCGTCGGGCGCATCTTCCAGACTCGGCGTTATCAGGAGGTCCAGCGAGACCTGATCATCCTGGTTACCCCGCACATTATCCGGAGCACCGAGCGCTGAGGTCGCCGGGGGGCGCCTAGGCGCCTCTCGCTGGCAGGAAGATGGGCCGGCCCGCCGCCGTAAGCGGCGGGCCGGCCCATTTTGTTATCATACCTCGCCCGGCCGTGCGGGTCGGGAGCAAACGGTACCAGGACGGACAGAGAGATGAAGCGCTTCACGTTCCACACGGCCGGAGAATCACACGGGCGCGGCCTTGTCACCGTGGTGGAAGGAATGCCCGCCGGGGTTCCCGTCGTGGTGGAGCGAGACGTCGATCCCGAGCTCGCCAGGCGGCAGCGGGGCTACGGTCGGGGCCGTCGCATGCAGATCGAATCCGATCGGGCCGACCTCATCTCCGGTGTCCGATTGGGAGAAACCCTGGGCTCACCCGTGGCGATGGCCATCTGGAATCGCGATTGGGAGAATTGGACCACGGCCATGGCCCACGGGTCGCCGCCGGAGGACGTGAACCCGAAGGCGCTTCGACCCCACTACCTCCCGCGACCCGGGCACGCTGACCTGGCTGGCGCTCTTAAGTACGATCGACGAGACGTGCGGGACGTCCTCGAGCGTGCCAGCGCGCGTGAGACCGCCGCTCGGGTGGCGGCCGGGGCTTTGGCCAAGCGGCTGCTCCGGGAGTTCGATATCGAAGTCGGAAGCCACATCCTCTCGATCGGCGGCATCCGAGCCGAGGTGGACGAGATCCCGGTGGGGTTGAACGCGGTGACGGATGCGAATCCGGTGCGGTGCCTGGATTCGGCGGCGGCGGACCGGATGATGGAGGAGATCGACCTGGCCAAGGAGCGTGGCGACACTTTGGGTGGCGTCTTCGAGGTGGTGGCTACCGGCCTCCCCGTCGGCCTTGGCAGCCACGTTTCCTGGGATCGGAAGCTCGACGGACGGCTTGCCGGAGCCGTCGTGTCCATCCAGGCGGTGAAGGGCGTGGAGATCGGTATCGGGTTCGAGGGCTCCGCCCGGCCGGGCTCCCGAGTACACGACCCCATCGTGCGGGCCCCGGAGCGACAGCGATCCGGTGGCTTCGGGCGTGCCTCCAACCGGGCCGGAGGGTTGGAGGGGGGGGTGACCACCGGTGAGGCGCTGCTCGTGCGTGGAGCCATGAAACCCATCGCCACGCTCAGGAGCCGACTCCCCAGCGTCGACCTACGGGACGGCTCGGAGGGGGACGCTGCGGTGGAGCGGAGCGACGTGTGCGCGGTGCCCGCCGCCGGTGTGGTGGGCGAAGCCATGGTTGCTCTCGTGCTGGCGGATGCATTCCTGGAGAAGTTCGGCGGGGATTCCTTGGGAGAGACCCGGCGGAATTTCGAAGGATACGTGGAGCATCTGGAGGTCCGGGGCTTCGGTGAGCGTTGAGCCCGGCCCACCCGCGCCGTTCGCGCGTGTCCTGCTCGTCGGGTTCATGGGATCCGGCAAGAGCACGGTGGGGCGGTCGCTGGCTCGCGCCCTGGGCTGGACGTTCGCGGACTTCGACGAGGAGATCGCAGAGGCGGAAGGGATGCCGGTGGCGGAGATCTTCCGGTCGCGCGGTGAGCAACACTTCCGCGCCGTCGAAGCCAGCGTGGCGCGTGGCCTCCTGATGCGGAACGAGGTGGTCCTGGCTTCGGGCGGCGGCTGGGCTGCGGCTCCTGGACGCCTTGACGAAGTGCCGTCTGGGACCGAGACCTTCTGGCTGCATGTCTCGGCGGAAGAGGCGGTGCGGCGAGTGTCTGCTGAGCCGGGAAGCCGGCCGCTGCTCACGGCAGAGGCCCCGCTCGATCAGGCGGCGGCGCTTCTCCGGGAGCGTGAGTCGTTCTATCGTGCCGCCGGCAACGCGGTGGACACGAGCCACCTGTCCGTAGATGATGTGACCACCGAGATCCTCCGGGTCCTCAGCGCGAGGCACCCCGAAGTTCCTCGCAGTTAGAAGGGTGTTGATGAGCGACTCCGAAAAGAACCTGGTGATCGTGGAGTCCCCGGCGAAGGCCCGGACCATCGAGAAGTACCTCGGTAAGGGGTACGAGGTGGCCGCTTCCGTGGGGCACGTCCGCGACCTTCCGCCGAAGGAGCTCGGGGTGGACATCGAGCACGGCTTCGAGCCCAAGTACGTCACCATTCGCGGGAAGGGGAAAATCATCTCCGACCTCAAGAAGCGGGCGAGGAACGCGGACCGGGTGATCCTCGCGACCGATCCCGATCGCGAAGGTGAGGCCATTGCCTACCACGTGGCGGAGCAGCTCGGTTACGAGAAGGACCGAGATCGCTTCCAGAGAGTGACGTTTCGGGAGATCACCAAGGGTGCCGTGCAGGAGGCGCTCAAGCATCCCGGGCCTCTGGACCTGAAGAAGATCGAGGCGCAGCAGGCTCGGCGGGTGCTCGATCGGCTGGTGGGCTACAAGGTCAGCCCCATGCTCTGGAAGCCGATCCGCCCCGGGCTCTCGGCGGGGCGTGTGCAGACGGTGGCCCTCCGACTCATCTGCGAGCGCGAGGACGAGATCCGCGCGTTCGTCCAGGAAGAGTACTGGACCATCACAGCGCACCTGGAGAGCGGTGAGGTCCCGTTCGACGCCCGTCTCCACCAGATCGACGGCGCTTCCTTCACGCTCGAGAACGAAGAAGCGGCGAGTAAGGTGCTGGACGAGGTCGGTGCGGTCCCCTTCCAGGTCTCGGAGGTCAAGCGGAGCGAGCGGCGGAAGAACCCCTCCGCTCCGTTCACGACTTCGACCCTGCAGCAGGAGGCCGCCAAGCGGCTG
>JBDHIF010000013.1:0-64689 GCA_039587535.1 Gemmatimonadota bacterium | reverse complement strand
CGGTCTTGAAAACCGGCGGGCGAAAGCCCTCGTGGGTTCGAATCCCACCCCCTCCGTTCGCAGAAAATTGCAGGAAGGGCGAGCCTTCTCGCCCGAACAACCTGCCCGTCGAACCCACGCGCGTTTCACAGAGACGCGCTTCGTGGGTCCGTCCCGAGCGGCAGCCAGGGTGGACCCGCGTAGCGGACCAGCACGTAAACCCGCGAGACCTCGGCGCAGAGCGCCGAGAATCCCACCCCCTCCGTTCTTAGGAGCTGCCAGGAACGACGAGCCTCTTGGCTCGCGCTCCTGCTCGGTGAGCTGAGGACACGCGGACGCGCAGGACTATCGGGACCTGCTGGTGCATGGGTGTTCTGAACGACGCTCGACGACGGACGGGTACCGGTTCCGAAGAGCGTTTAGGATCGCCCGCACCGGAGCGCGGACCGCCGACCCGAAGGTCGGGGCCCGCGCTTCACGGCGGGTGGGCGCCCAGGAATGGGAGACGCCGATCTACTGCTCTAGTCGTCGCGCGCCACGTACCGGGCTGCGCCGATGAAGGGGTTGGCCAGAGCGAACCACCGCTGGCCGAGCACATCGGCCCGAAGCGCCTCCGCCTCCACCTCTCTGTCGAGGTCGTCCAGGGCGTCGGCCATGACCGCCCGGACCATCGGATTGGTGGGATCTACGGACCGGAGCTCCTCCATAGCACCCTGGGCGTCGCCGTCCTCCAAGAGGACCATGGCGCGGGCCGTCTGGCCAACGGCGTGCCAGAACGGGTCGGCGTCGGTAAGGTGACCCGCGGCCTCCATGGCCTGATCGCCGTGCCCGGCAGCAGCATGCGCCAGCGCGCTCAGGCCGTAATGGGTGTCGTCGTCCCCGCCGGTGAGTTCGCCGGCTTGGGTCAGGTGGTCCGCGACGTCTCCGCCACGTCCCATCATGCCGGCGGTGAGCGCCATCTGGAGATGGACGAACCCGGCCGAGTTGTCGTTAGGCGCCGCTTCGACGGCCTCGGCAAGAGCGTTCATCGCCGCCGTGCGATCCCCGTCCAACATGTAGGCGGCGGCCGCTCCACGAAGGTGGTTCACCCGGATGTTCGGAGCACGGGCGATCTCGGCGGCCATCTCCATGTGCCGGGCCGCCGACGGGAAGTCGCCCATCAGCACGTAGGTCTCCGCCATGCCCGTGTGAGCAGCGTCGTACAGCTCTCCGCGAGAGGCCGCATGGCCGTAGTGGGTCAGGGCGTCGGCGTAATGCCCGATCCCCTGGAGCATCTCGGCGTAGGAATCGTGCGGGTTGGGGTGATCGGGAGCGAGACGAAGGTATCCACGGACTGCCTCGATGGCGCCCGACTTGTCTTCAACTCCCCACCGGGCGTACGCGAGCATGTTGTGTGACGGGGCGTAGTCCGGGAAGTCCTCGATCAGGCCCTCCCACATGGCGACGGCGTCCATCTGGCTGTCGCGGCCCGGGGCGGTCTGGGCCGCCCAGAACGCGGCGTATGGATCATCGGGGTTGCTGCGACTGAGGGTGCCGACCATGTGTGCCGCGTCCGAGCCGTTTCCGGAGCGGAAGGCCCGGATGGCCGCGGCTATCAGCAACTCATCACTCGTGGCGCCACCCATGGCCGCTACGCCCTGAGTGATCGCTTCGAGGCGCTCGGAGTTCGGAACGGCGGCGGATTGGGCTCGCATGACTTGGGCGATGCCCCAATCCGGATCGGCCGCAACGGCCAGCTCGAACTGCTGGAAAGCCGCTCCTGGGCTGACGTTGTGGGTCTCCTCCATTCCGGCCCAAAAGTGCGTCCTAGCCTGCTCGGAGTCGGTGGACAGGTCAATCACCTGCTCGTCAGCCTGGGCCGAGGCAACGGCTGGAAACCCGAGCGATAAGCCCAGGAGAGCGGTCAGGCCGGTCGTCACCAAGCGGTGACATCGGTACGTCGTGAAGCGAGTCATCGGGTCTTCTCAGTTGGAGGGGGGGCGGGCCGCGACGTGACCCGCCGGACCACTATACCCTGCTGGGTTCGGGTTGGCGACCGGGAAGCCGCTGGATCTGGCGGGCGCGTCATTCATGGGCCGCGGGATCTGATAGGGCTGCGTGCCGACGGGCCGGGTGCCCGATGGAGCCGGATCCTGAGTAAGACCGATGCCTGGCGGGACCGCGGATGTCTCCCGCATTGGGCCGTTGTCTCATGATGCTGGTCGGTCCCTTTTGGCCCGTTATCATCGCCTCCGACGCAAAGGAGGGGTGCGCAGCGGTTTAGAGCGGCAGCCAGGGTGGACCTGCGAAGCGCTCCTGAGAGTGGACCCGCAAGACCTCGGCGCTCAACCCACCCCCTGGTACCACCCTCCACCCGAGGAGGACTTCGACTCAGGGGATCGGCTCAGAATGCAAGCACTCGCGTGATGTTGAAACCCAGCCTCCACGCGTCCGGCTCGAAGGCGACGGTCGCGCCGGCGAGGAACTGGGTTGGGCTCAATCGGACCTGATTGGTGGCCAAGAGCTTGAACGTGTGACCCCGGGTGGAGAACTCCAATCCGAAGGCCCCACTGTCCCGGCCGAGCTCCTCCCGAGGTTCGCTGAAGAGCCATTCTCCGATGACTCCGATCCCGTCCGACAGCTCGACGTGTCCATGCACGCCTAGGGCGAAGGCGGTTTCCGCATCGGCGTCCCGGATTCTGGGATTGCGTAGCAGGCTCGGCACGATCCCCAAAGTCGCACGTTCCCCCAGACCTGCGTCGACGATGACCTGCAGATACTGCTGCGACTCGCCGTCCTCCGCACCCTCGACCTCCGCGACCTCGGTATTCCACGCCACGCCGGCCATCACTGCTACCTGGACGGGGAAGGAGTCGCGATCGAGGATTCGGACCTTTGCGTTCAGCTCCATGTTGTCCTCTAGGTTGGAGCGGAGGAGTCCGACGAGGAAGCGGTCGGAGACGCCGTAGGCGAGCCCCAGCCGATAGAGTGCAGGTCCATCAAGGCCCCATAGCGCCTCCGACCCGTCCGAGAAGGGTGGGAGGAAGCGGTGGGCGATCTCGAACATCACCTGCCCGGAGGAGACGGTCTCGGAGCTCGGGAGATTCGGGCCCTGCGTCGCGGGGAATCCCTGGCCCGAGAGCGCGGTGGGAAGGATTGTGGCGACGAGAAGCAACTTGGCGATCAGATGCATTGCAGTTCCTCTGATGAGGGGACTCCACGATCACGAGCGCCCCGGGGCGAGCACATCCATCGCTCGGTCCCCGGGGCGCGATCTCAGCCGGATCAGTTGTTCGGGGCTCCATTGTTGATCCAGTTCTTGATATTCGTGAGGTCGATGTTGTCGAGGGCTGCACCGCCGATGGGCATGCGCTGCCCCGACGTCTGCCGGCCCTCCAGCTTGATGACCAAGTAGCTGTTGTCGGCGTCGTTCGGCAGGACACGCACGAATGCCGGCTCCCTGGAGGAGGGCACGTCGATCAGGGCCGCGAGGTTCATCGACGCGCTGCCGGTCAGGGTCAGGTTTCCTGCTCCACCGCCATGGCACTGGCTCGCGGTGCAACCTTTCCTCACCAGAATCTCGTTGATGTTGTCGGAGAAGCTCGGGTTGGCCAGGATCTCGCGAGTGGTCCCGCCGTCGTCCCCGCCATCCACGCCGGTGGGGGAATCACCGCCGCAGGACGCGGCGGCGAGGAGCGTGACGAGCAGGGAGAACGTCGAACGAGCAGTTCTCATGGGGTCTCCTTGTCTGGAGTCGGCAAAGGGTTCACGCCCTTTGACGACCGAGGGGCGCGAACTTGCACACCGCGGGGCTCGAGCCGCGGACTCGACGAAGGTACGGCGGTGCACGCTTCCTACGAAACGCCTCTCCGGGCTGAGCCCCGTTCAACGATTCCGATCGATGCCAAGGCTAAGTCCCCCACGAACGCGCGGAGCACGGCGGCGGGGGTGGGTGCCCGGTCCTTATTCCGGAAGCGGCCATGGCACCGGCCGCCATTCTTCCCGAGCAAACAGGAGTCCGACGGCCCCTCCGATGAGCACGCTCCCACCCAGCACCGCTCCGCCCCCACCGATCCCGATTCCTGAGTACCAGGCGACGCTTCCGGCCAGCCCGGCGCCGATCAACCAAGCAACCCCGGCCGGCATCCGCCTCCCCAGGCTTTGCTCGACCCTCACGACCTCGTCGAGGTCGAACACCGCTGGGGCAAGGGAGTCGTTGACCGCGAGACTGAGCCGACCTGCGTGGATGCCGTTGAGTCTACCGACGTAAGTGGCGGTGGTTGCTGACATATACCCTGGGATTTCGGGTGTGTCGATCACCCGCACACGAAGTCGATCGCCCCGCCCGAGCTCGCCGGGACTCTGCGCCGAGGCACCTTGAGCTGCCCAGGTGACCGTTGTGAACAAGAGCACCAAGCTTCGCCTCGCCGTGACCCCTCGGTGCCGTCCAAAGGATCCAGACTTCGGTCCCATCAAGATGTTGGTCGGGGGCTTCATGGCTACCTCCAGAGGGTCTCAGGTTCATGCTACGGAGAAGACTTCTTCTCCTCGACTCTGAAGGGTATGTGACCGCAATCAGCAGGGGCCTGCGCATTCCTACGCTGGTGTGACGCGGGGATGTCGTACACGGTAGGCTCAAACAGCTCGACGTCGGCCGGCGAGCGGACCGGGCCACTCTACGGCTGGGTGCCCTCCGGCGACCTCATTCGATCGGAACGAAACACCCTTAGCCCTGCCAAAGGCCGACCTGGAGATCGCCGAGGATATAGATCGCCCAGGTGCCCGTGTCGCCCTGTCGAGTCGGCCCGTAGGCTACAACGGCACCCTGCGCCTCGGCTTGCGAAATGGCCAACCCGATGTCGTCTACCGCGAGATAGGGACGGATGATGGGCTGTTCGTGGTCGGCGAGTGGCGCGCGAACCGCGAGCTGTGTTCCGTCCGGATTTTCCGCGACTCGAGCGTTGCCCAGTTCGGGTACAGGTGGGCCGAACGACGAACCGTGGGATGCGTGGAGGGCAGCGCACTGCGCCTCGACGTCTTCACAGACAAACTCCAGATAGTGCACATGCATGGTGCTGATTTCCTCCTCTGGGCGACGCTCTTCGAGAGATTGGAGTGTCTTGGAGTCGGCCCGCGGAGTGAGGCACGAGGGGTCGCCCTGGGCGGCGCGGGCATCGACCCTCCGGTGCATCCCCTGCGCCGAACGTATCGATCGGGCTCGGCGAACACACCTGCCCGCTCTCCGGTTGACCGAACTACCACCGGAACCCACGGCACTCCCGAGCGGAGGGAGCGCCGTGGATCATCCCGAACGGTTCATGGGGTCCGGTCGACGATCTACACCCCGTCGGTACGGGTGCCTTCCATGGTGCCGGGGACCACCTGCTCGCCATCGGGAGTGCTGTACGTCGCGATGATGTTACCGACCAAGCGTCCCTCCTGGAGCACGCTCGCCGTCCGAATCTGCACCATCACACCGTCGCGCATGATGCTCTCGTACTGTCCCGACTCCATGATCAGGCTGTCCCCCGCCATCGACACCTCGAGGGCCATGGGCTCGCGATCCTCCAGAATCATGGTCCATGTCGTGCCGTCGGCAGAGCCGATGAGGACCACGGGGACTGGATCCGGTGTGCCTTCCAGCATGGCTATGGCTTGCCACTCCCCGGCGAAATCGGCGGGCGTGGGTGTGGCGACCGCCGCCGGCTCCATCTCCTGTTCGGTGGCAGGGGCGGAGTCATCGGCCCCGCCGCAGGCGGTGAGGAGCAAGAGCACAAAGAGACTGGTGGTGGCCCGCATCGGTGCCTCCTGAAATCGATTCAAATGAAGCGCGAGTGGAGGCCAACGTATCGTGTAGCGGGCTGCAAGGCGATTCGGACGCGAGCAGACTTGGTGAGGTCACCCGTATCCAGCCCGGCTGGGTCCCGCCCTACCGGGGCTCGCCCGCCCGCCAGGCAGGCCCTCGCAGTACCTCTCCGGGCCGCATGTCGGTTACGATCCCATCGCGGACCACCGCCACGCCACCTACGAAGACATGTGGAATACCGATCGGCGTGCGATGCGGCTCTTGGAACGTGGCCTGGTCCAGGACGGTCGATGCGTCGAAGACGACCAGATCCGCAACGGCACCCACCCGTACGCGACCGCGCTCACGGAAGCCGAGCCGATCTGCCGGGGCGGACGTCATACGACGCACGGCCTCTTCCAACGAGATCACGCCGCGCTCACGGACGTACCGCCCGAGTACCCGGGGATACGTACCGTACCCCCGCGGGTGGGGACTTCCTTCCCCCGGGAGCGAAAGCCGACCGTCCGACCCGATCATACCATGCTCCGCGGAAAGAAAGCGCTCGACGTCGCCCTCGTCATAGGAATGGAGAATCGCGCCACAACCTCCCAGGCGATCGAACTCTAGGACCAGCTCGGCCATGGCGGTCACGTTCGACGGGCGCTCTCGGGACGCCAACGCGTCCGCCATCGTGAGACCGGCCAGCTCGGGATCGAACTCACACGACACGAGCTGCACCCGCGACGGGTCGTTCGCGAACCGCTCGTCGATGAACGCCCTCATGTCGTCCAGCACGCGTGTCCGTGTCTGGGGATCCTCCAGGCGTGCCTGCAGGCTGTCTCCCGCCTTGGCCCAGGCTGGAATCAAGAACGAGAGCCCCGTGGAAGATGCCGTGTAAGGGTACTGATCGAACGTGACGTCGACCCCCTCGACATGGGCCTCCCGCATCCGTTCGATGGAAGTGGCGCTGAGTCCAAACTGACGATGACCACCCACTTTATGGTGTGTCATCTGAACCGGAATCTCGGCCTCGTGACCGATCCGGATGGTCTCCTCGATCGAGGCCAGCACCCCCGCGCCCTCGTCACGCATGTGGGAGATGTACATGCCTCCGCGCGCACCAGCGACGCGCGCGAGGGCGATGATCTCCCCCGTCTCGGCAAACGCTCCGGGGACGTAGGCCAGCCCGCTGGAAAGGCCGAGCGCACCCTCGTCCATACCCTCTGCGACCATCGCTTCCATCTCTGAAAGCTCTTCCGCACTGGGAGGCCGGTCCGCATTGCCCATGATCTCCTGACGGACTGTCCCGTGGCCCAAGAAGAGCGCAAAGTTGGGCGCCGTTCCGCGCGCCTCCAGGGAGTCGAGCCAGCGGCCCAACGGCCAGGGTGAGCTGCCGTCGTTCCCATCGACCAGGGTGGTGACGCCCTGCAGCACGAAGTTGTCGGCGGTGGGGATTTCGAAAATCCGGCCTCGCGAGTGCGTGTGCGGATCGATGAATCCGGGAGCCACGACCAGCCCGGATACGTCGATGCGCTCCACCGACGCCATGTCGAGTTCGGCGCCCACCGCCACGATGCGACCGTCGTGGATGGCGACGTCGGCAGGGACCGCAGGTGCCCCAGTGCCATCGACGACAGTCCCACCGTACAGGACCAGGTCCACGGGCTCGCTCCGGGCTTCACAGGCGCCAGCGGAGATGGTGAGTATCAGGACGAGCAGGCGCCAGGACGGCACACGGGACGGTTGTTGGGCTGGCTTGATCATGGCGCCTAGAATAGCGCCCGGCGCGAGGTTGCGCGACACGTGTTCTCCGTCGTTGCAAGGCATGAATCAGGCGCCCGTTTTAGCTTCCCTCCATATCCTACCTGATCAAAGGAACCCTTCATGCAAACGCCGACGTGCATGCTATTGAAGCTCTGGCGCGCTTTCCCCGTCTGCACCGCGGGGACCGAGTAATGGCCTGGCAGAAGATCATGCCCTGGTCCACACTTCCGGAGCGGGAGCCTCGTCACGCTCTGGTGGAGGCCGTGGACCTAGTGGTCGTCCGTTACGGAGAGGAGGTGTCCGTGCTGTACGGCCGGTGTTTGCACCGGGGCGCGCTGCTCGGCGACGGTTACGTCGACGGCGACAATCTGATCTGCGGCCTGCACTATTGGGACTACCGCATCGACTCCGGGGTCAGCGAATACGACAACTCGGAAGCGCTCTTCAAGTTCGATGCGCGTGTGGACCTCGAGGCCGATGCCGTGTTGGTCGACGGTGCGCAGGTGGCCGCCTGGGCACACGAGCATCCCCAGCCCTGGAAGCGCGATGAGTACCTGGGGGCCTATCAGGAAACCCATGCGCCCTCGGAGGAGCCGGAGAACCCCTACATCCAGCGTCTCGCTCGGGAAGGACTCTCCGTGCTCGGACACCACGGTCGCGTGGAGGCCATGGGCGTTCTCCGGGCCGAGCTCCCGAGCTGGGACGACATCCAGATCCTGACGGGTCAGTTCGCGCGGCGGCCTTTGGCCGATGACGCGGACGTGGACACGAGCGTGGTCCTCGGTCCCGGAGCCGAACGGCCCTTGCGCTTCGACATCCCTCTGCTGGTCTCGGACATGAGCTTCGGCGCCCTGTCCCGCGAGGCGAAGATCGCTCTGGCGAGGGGCGCCGACCGCGCGGGCACCGGGATCTGCTCCGGCGAGGGCGGAATGCTTCCGGAGGAGCGTGAGGAGAACGGTCGCTACCTCTACGAGCTGGCCTCCGGGCGCTTCGGGTGGTCCATGGATCAGGTGCGGGACGTTCAGGCCTTCCACTTCAAGGGAGGGCAGGGGGCCAAGACCGGTACCGGGGGGCATCTTCCCGGGCACAAGGTGACGGAGGAGATCGCGCGGGTTCGAGGGCTCGAGCCCGGGACCCCGGCGGTCAGCCCGTCCCGGTTCGAGGAGCTGGCGACGGTGTCGGACTTCCGCGCCCTGGCCGAACAGGTGCGGGACGCGTCGGGGGGAATCCCCATCGGGTTCAAGATGTCCGCGCAGCACATCGAGGAGGACCTGGACTTCGCGCTGGACGTCGGCGCCGACTACGTCATTCTGGACGGCCGAGGCGGAGGCACGGGAGCGGCTCCCCTCCTGTTCAGGGACCATATCTCGGTTCCCACGCTCGCGGCCCTGGCGAGGGCGAGAAGGCACTTGGATCGTCGGGGCGCGGATCAGGTGTCCCTGGTGATCACCGGTGGGCTGCGCACAGAGACCGACTTCGTGAAGGCGCTGGCGCTTGGTGCGGACGCGGTCGCGCTGGCAAACTCGGCGATGCAGGCCATCGGGTGTCTGGGGATGCGCGCCTGCCACACGAACAACTGTCCGGTGGGCATCGCCACCCAGAAGGACCACTTACGAGCCCGGCTCATCGTGGACGCCTCTGCCCAGCGTCTGACCAACTTCCTCGAGGCCTCGGTCGCGCTGATGCAGGTCATGGCGCGAGCGTGCGGGCACGACGCGCTGTCCGGGTTCGAGCCGTCGGACCTCACGGCGTGGAAACCGGAGCTCGCGCGCCTGACCGGCATCCGCTACGCGGGAGTGGATTGAGTGGACCGCTTGAGCGTCGCGGACTACCCCGGTGCTCGCACCCCCGCAGGCACCGCGCAGTTCGACACGCCCTCCAGCTCGTCGTCGGCATCGGGAAAGAACCTGCGCTTCCAGCGTAGCGCCACGTGGACCAGCCCGATGAGAACGGGGACCTCCACGAGAGGCCCGACGACGGCCGCGAAGGCCGCTCCGTGTGCGATACCGAACGTGCCCACCGCTACCGCGATGGCCAACTCGAAGTTGTTGGAGGCTGCCGTGAACGACAGGGTCGCCGTGCGCCGGTAATCGGTGCCGGCCCATCGGCTCATGAAGAAGGTCACGCCGAACATGAGCAAGAAGTAGATGAGCAGCGGGATGGCCACCCGAACCACGTCCAGCGGTTGAGCAACGATGGCTTCGCCCTGAATGGAGAACATCATCACGATGGTGAAGAGCAGCGCCACCAACGTGATGGGACTGATCCGGGGAATGAAGCGCTCCTTGTACCAGGATTCGCCTTTCAGCCTGATCAGTGAGAAACGTGTCGCCATACCTGCCAGGAACGGGATGCCCAGATAGATGAAGACGCTTTCCGCGATCGCGCCCATCCCGATCTCGATCGCGGTGGCTTCCAGCCCGAGCCAACCTGGGACCACGGTGATGAAGAGCCACGCATACGCCGAGTAGAAGAACACCTGGAAGACGGAGTTGAACGCCACCAGTCCGGCGGCGTATTCGCCGTCGCCCTCCGCCAGGTCGTTCCAGACGATGACCATGGCGATGCACCGGGCGAGCCCGATCAGGATGAGCCCAACCATCAGCTCCGGGTGATTTCGCAGGAACGCCACGGCCAGCCCGAACATGAGGAGGGGCCCGACGATCCAGTTCTGGATCAAGGAGAGGCCCAGGACCTTACCGTCCCGGAACACGTCGCCCAGCTCCTCGTAGCGAACCTTCGCCAGTGGCGGGTACATCATGAGGATCAGGCCGATGGCGATGGGGACGGACGTGGTGCCGATCTGGGTGGCCGCGTTGAGCGCTTCGACGGGCCCGGGCCACAGGTATCCCACTGCGACCCCGGCCAACATCGCGGCGCCGATCCAGAGCGTGAGGTACCGGTCCAGCAAGGACATCCGTCGGGCCACGGGCTGAGCGGTCGTGCTCTCCACAACGGCCTCTCCGTGCAAGTCACGCATCCGATCCGCCTACCGACGGGGGCTGGCCGCCTTGCTCGAGGTGAGCCGCCAGCTCGTCGGGCAGGTCCGAGCCTCGGATGGCTCGGGCCGCACGCGCCACGTCGTATTCTACGCGCTTGAAGGTCACGTCCACTGCGGCCCCGTCCATCGAGAGGAGGACCCAGCCGGCCCGGGGATCCCCGTCCTTGGGGCGCCCCACCGAGCCGGTGTTCAGGAAGTGGACGCCCTCCACGGCTCGGTGCCAGGGAAGGTGCGTGTGTCCGAAGGCTACGACGTCTCCCGGGCGAGCTCCGAGGTGCTCGGCCATCTTCGTGCAAAAAGCATCGGACCGGTCCTCGGTCCAGTAGACGGTGTTGAGGACCGGGTTGCCGTGCACGAGCATGAGGCGCGGGCCAGCGGTATGCCCGCCGAGGGGCCGTAAGTCGATCCGGAAAGGCAGGCCGCCCAGCCATCGTTTCGTCTCCCGACTGACGTTTGACCGGGTCCACGCGTAGCTGAGGTGGCTGAGAGCCTCCTGTGCGGGGTCTTCGTACCGGCAGCCGCAATGTTCGTACCCCGTGGCGGTCGTGGAGTCGTAGTTCCCGGCCACGCCGGGGATCGCGCGTTCTGCGAGAAGCCCCACGACCTCGTTCGGCCACGGCGCGTATCCGACCAGGTCGCCCAGGTGGTACACCGCGTCCACGTCTCGGCGACCGTCGATGTGGCCGAGGACCGCCTCCAGAGCCGGGAGGTTGGCGTGAATGTCACTGATCAGGGCGATGCGCATGAGTCGGATGTCCGTGTCAGGTCAGGAGCAGCAGGACGAGCCGCAGCACGCGCCGGTGGAGACCTCTTCCAGGGCTGTCTCATCTGGTTCGGTGGCGGGCTTGGTGGCGCGCACGAACGCCGACATGATGCGACCCTCCACAGCCGCGGCAAGCGTGTCCACGTCGAGTCCGGCATCCTCGAGGATCACCCGGGCGTCCTCGGGTTCGTAGACCCGGGTGGGCTCGAGATCCGGATTCTCGAAGCCGACGCGACGGAGGAGGTCCGCGAACTCGGCCTCTTCCAGAGCCCCTGCCACGCATCCCACCCAAAGCTCCATGCTGCGGCGGACATCGGCGGGAATCTCGCCCCGCACGACGACGTCGGAGACTGCGAACCGTCCGCCGGGCTTCAGCACACGGAACGCTTCCCGAAGGACGCGCTCCTTGTCCGCCGATAGGTTGATGACGCAGTTGCTGATAATCACGTCGACGCTGTCGTCGGGGAGGGGAATGTCTTCGATGTCTCCCTTGAGGAACTCGACGTTGTTCGCGCCGGCTTCGAGCGCGTTTCGCCGCGCGAGGTCGAGCATCTGGTCGGTCATGTCCAGCCCGTACGCCTTGCCGGTGGCTCCAACCCGTCGTGCGCTGAGCAGCACGTCGATCCCTCCGCCACTACCGAGATCGAGCACCACTTCACCCTCGGCGAGCTCGGCGAGGGCCGTCGGGTTGCCGCAGCCCAAGGACGCCAGCACGGCCCTCTCAGGAAGGTCCGAGGTGGTCACGGCGTCGTAGAGGTCGCGCGTGATCGGGTCCACACTGTTGGGACCGCAGCTGGACGCCCCACAACACGTGCTCCCGGCACCGGTGGCGGCTCGTTCGGCTGCCTCACCGTACTTCTGCCGTACCGTGGACTTCAGTGGCTCGCTCATGTAGGCTCCTCATCAATAAATGTTGATGCGTTGGGTCAAAAAAAACGGGGTGGTCACTCGCAGCAGGCACTGCGGGATCTCGCTGATGTCCTCCACGTGTCGCCTGGCGAGACATCATCGAGAAACGCTCTCATCTCCTCGAGGGCTTCGGCCACCACCGAGTAGTACACCCATCGACCGACCTTCCGGTCGGAGACCAGCCCCGCGTCCTTGAGCTTCTTCAGATGGAAGGAAAGCCGTGACTGGGCGGCGTCCAGCTCGTCCTGGAGCTCGCATACGCATCGCTCCCCGTCGTTGAGGAGCTGGAGGATGGCGAACCTCGTCTCTTCGGCAACGGCCTGAAACCGCTGGAGCAAGACGTCGGTGGGGAGCGTGGTCCGAGGCATGCCGGACATTGTATCAATAGAAGTTGATGCGTCAAGTGCCAGAGGGTCGTCGGCTGTGGTATCCCGCCTGGGCGCCGAATGCTGTATGCTGCGCGAAGGGGTGCCGAGGGGTTCACGATCGAGGAGGTGCGGATGCGGGCCTCCGCTTCGTGCGCGGCGGCGTGCGCTCCGTCCACTGGGCGATGGTGGAGGCCGCGGGTGGCAAGAACGTGTGGGTGGTCCGGGGTGGTGATCTCGCAGGTCAGTTCCACGACCACGAGCTCCTGGACGAGCTCATCATCCAGATCGCCCCGGTGACCCTGGGCAGGGCCGTGCCGCTCATGACCAGGTGCATCGCCTGCCCTCCGATGCGCCTCACCTCGTCCCGCGCGTACGGGTAGATGGTCGAGGTCCGATACGAAGTGATAGGGGCCTGAGGGCGCCCACCCCAAACGAAACGGGCCGCTCCGGTCATACCGGAGCGGCCCGTCTATATCACCTTCGCAGGGAAGGGTTAGACCTGGACGACGTTCTCCGCCGCCGGGCCTTTCGCACCATCGACGATGTCGAACTCGACGGTGGCACCTTCGGCGAGGGTCTTGAACCCGTCGGCCTGAATGGCGCTGTGATGGACGAAGCAGTCCTTGCTACCGTCCTCGGGCTGGATGAAACCGAAGCCCTTCTGATCGTTGAACCACTTCACGGTTCCCTTGGTACGCATGATGCGCTCCTTGGTTGTGCGAGTCGGAGCCGCATGAATCCATACATACCCGACCTGCTTTGTTGCGCGGAACCCTCCGCGCGAGCGTGACCCGATCGGTCACATATCAAGAAGGCGAGGGACCCCAGAACAGGCCCTCGCCTTCCCAGTCTTCGACTCGGATGTTCCCCCGAGCTGCAACAAAGGTCGCCCTACGGGAGGGGGGCGTCAACGACTCCGGGAACCAACTGTGGGTTGATACCGGACAGGACCGATCGGTCACGGTCTGGTGACACCCGGGGAACGACCCCGGCTTCGGACCCTTCCCGTGCCGATCCCGCGCCGGGCTCACTCGAAGATGTAGGCGATCACCTCTGCGGCCTGGTCGAGCGTTTCCACGGTCACGGTGGCGAAGGCGTCCAGGTCCTTCAGGGCGTGGGTATGGTCCGGGTGTCGCACCAGGATAACCGGGACGTCGAGCGCGGCCGCGGCTCCGGCATCGGCCGCTGTGTTCCACTGCTTGTACTTGGGACCGAAGTACGCCACGCACAGATCGGCACGGGTGAGCTGGACACGGCGACGGAGGTTGTTGACATGGCCGCCCAGCAGGTCCCGGTAGCGGCTGTTGGGCTGTGGGCCCAGGATGTCTTCACCCACATCGTCGCTTCTCGCGTGGACCTCCTGGGGCCCGACGTAGTGGATGTCCGCGCCGATATCTCTCTCCGCCACCTTCTGACGGAGGTCGTCCCGCCAGGGTGCGTGGATTTCCCCGGCCAGGTAGATGGTGAGGTCGCTCATTCGCATGGCTCCAGGTATTCGAGTCGTCGGATGAACTGTGGCTGGCCCGCTTCAGGCCGGCCGGGTGGACGCGAGCGCCTGCTCGAGATCCTCCCAGATGTCTTCCACGTCCTCACACCCCACGCTGAAGCGGATGAGGGACGGAGGTATGCGCTCCTGGCCCTCGATGACGGCCCGGCGCTCCATAGTGGACTCCACGCCGCCGAGGCTGGTGGCGTGGTGAATCAGTTCCAGGCGGTCGCAGACCTCGCTGGCGCGCTCCCCAGGGCCTGTGGGATCGAAGGAGATCAGGGCCCCGAAGTCCTTCATGAACGATGCAGCCGCCCGGTGGGTCGGATGGCCCTCCAGCCCGGGATACCGAACGAGTGCCACCTCGGGGTGGGCACCCAGGCGTCGCGCCAGCTCACGGGCATTGTCCTGGGCGCGCTCCATCCTCATCGACAGCGTGCGGATCCCCCGCAGGGTGAGGAACGCCTCCATCCCTCCTATGGTCCCACCGTAGAGCAATCGGCGGCGGTGGAATTCCTCATGCAGCGCGGGGTCGCGGATGACCAGAGCGCCCGCGAGCAGGTCCGAGTGTCCACCCATGAACTTCGTCGCCGAATGCATGACGACGTCCGCTCCGTACTCCAGGGGCTGCTGGTTCAATGGCGTAGCGAACGTGCTGTCCACGGCCACAAGCGCGCCTTCCTTTCGCGGAGCCCCACAGATCACGGGGAGGTCCGACACGGCGATGAGCGGGTTGGAGGGTGATTCGAGCCAGAGCAGGTCCGCGGTCCGCGCGGCGTCGACCCATGCATCGGTATCTGCCGGATCCAGGCGCGTCGCGGTCCATCGCCCCTGTTCGATGCCCTCGTCGATCAGGCCCTCGACCCCGTGGTAGGGGTCCGATGGGACGACGACGTGGCCTCCGACACGGACCCGGTGGAGGACCGCCGCGGCCGCGGCCATTCCAGACGAGAAGACGAGCGCCCGTCCTCCTTCCAGTCCGCCGATCACCTCCTCCAGCGCGAGGCTCGTGGTCGTGCCGTCGGACCGGGAGTACACCCGCTCAGTGGGGAGGTAGTAGTTGGACGCGAACTCGGGGGCCACGTTCAGAGGAGTGCCCGGGGTCCGGGTCCGGCCCGCGGCCACCACCCAGGTGGCTCTATTCCTGTCGTGCATGTTTCTCACGCGATGGATGGGGAAGGGGCACCTACGGTACGGAGTCGGCCGTCCGGGGGCGAGGGGCGGCACGGGGCTGCGCGGTTCAGGCCCTCCCCGAAGGCAGTGGCCGGGGCCGAATGAGCCACACGGCCACCAGGAGCCAGGCCGAGATCCGCAGCGTCCATGCCGCTCCTCCTCCGAGGTTCCACGCCACCGCCCACGTTCCGGCAGTGAGGCCGTAGTATCCCGCGGCCGAGAGGGCCGCCGAAGCCCTAGTCGTAGTTCGCCAGGTCCACTTACGTGCCCGGGCCCAACCCCGCAGCAGGAGCGTCGTCCCCAACGCGCAGGTGGCTACCGTTCCGTAGGCAAATGCCAGGGCGGTCCAATCGATGCCCGTCGCTCGCGCCGGAGCCAGTGGCCCTGTGGTGAGCCAGTAGCCCAGCACGAGGCCGGGGAAGGCGGTGGTGAACACGCCGAACGGCGTCCGCAGCCATGCATCGGACTTCCTGGCCTGTCCGAGAAGCTGAGGGATGGATTTTCGGGGCGTGAGGTCGATACAGGCGCCGGGCGTGCAGCTGACGCATGCTCCACAGCGACCGTTCCCGACGTCGACCAGCGGATCTTGCCCGTACAGGCGCTCGACGGGGAGCATGGGGCAGAACGCATTGCAGAATCCGGCCTTCCAGCGGAAGACGAGGCCGCCGACGATTGCCAGGGCGATCCCCAGGAGGGCGGCTCCGAGTACGGCGGACGCCGATACGTCAAAGAAGATCGCCCGCATCGGCACCAGGCCGGCGAAGATCAGCATGCCCAGACCCGAAGCTTTGTCGACCCACGCCGTTGAAGGGCGCCGAAGCGAGCCGACGCGACTCGCGGTGGTCTCCAGCGAAGCGAGCGGACAGAGATTCCTCCAGAGGCGGGGAGCCACCATGAGGACGAGGGGAAGCGTCGGTACGAATCCGAACCAGAGCACCCTGAGGGTGGCGTCCGGACGAGCGACGAGCCCCAAGATCAGCCCCAAGAGGGCCAAGAGACCCCCCGTTTGAGCGACCCGCCACCCGGCGTGGGTGGGAGGGGGCAGGGTCGCAGGCACCATCGTCATCCGCCGCACCTTCTCTCTCGAACAGGTCAACCGACCCCGCAAGTTGGGCACGTCGCCGAGCGCCGCAAGCGCTGCGACGTCTCCGGAGCTCGCTGCCTTGGACGAGCTGTCCGCCAGCTGGAAGAAGACGCTGACCTTGCGGACCGGCCAGCCTGTGTCCACCTAGGCACGAACCGATACGAAGCCGACCGGCGATTCCGACCCCCGTCGAGAGGTCGGTAACCCCTGCGGTGGCTTCTGGCGCGGCTGCTACCCGAAGGGTACGGTTCCCTTACCCCCTGAGACCGTGCCCGTGTTCGACAAATCCGGCGGAGGGTGGCCCTGAATGTCATTCCGAGATCAGCCCGAGCGCCTTATCCCCGAGCCCCGCGCGGACGACCGCACGGGCCACGGCCACCGGCAGGTGATCGGGTGGCTGGGGGCGCTGCTCCCGGTGTTCGTGGTCGGCCTGGACAGATTGAGGCCCACGGAAGGACTTCTTCCCAACGAGCTCAGCTCCATCAGTGCGTACCACTACTCTTCGGGGGTCGTGGCCTTCGCCGGGATCCTGGCCGCGCTGGCGGTCTACCTGATCACCTACCGGGGCTACGAGAACGCCGATGGACGTAAGGACCGCGCGGCGTCCACGGTGGCGGGCTGGGCAGCGGTCCTGGTCATCCTCTTTCCGACGCATCCTCCCGGGAACGAGCCGGATCCGACCTGGTGGATGGACCCGATCGGTACCATCCATTACGTAGCTGCCGTGACACTCTTCGCGGCATTCATCTACTTCTGCCTGCGGCTCTTTCCGAAGTCGTCGTCTCCCCGGCCGGAGTGGGACAAGGACAAGCGGATGCGGAACGCGATCTACGGCACGTGCGGCGTCGGCATGGCCGTCACGCTCGGATTGGCCGTGATGGCAGGCCGGCGGGGCGCACCGATCTTCTGGCACGAGACGCTTGCCCTGGAGCTGTTCGCTTTCTCGTGGCTGGTGAAGGGAAAGGCAGATCGGACCGCCGCCCGGCTCTTGAAGCGGGCAGGGCACTACGCGACACACCCCGCCCAAGCCGTGACCGATCTCGGGAAAGCCATGCGGGACGGGTCGCGGTAGGCGCCAGGGCCGGGGGGTCGCCCACACGTTCACGCGCCGTCCACCCCTAGGTCGAGGGAAGCCTTGCCCGCGTGCCCCGGAGCCGCGTGCAGGAGCACTTGACCCCCTTGTGAGGCCCACCTATCTTGCGTGCCCACAGATGAGAACGGTTCTCAATTGCAAGTCGGGGCTTCTTGTTCATATCGCTCGTCGCCGTACTGGCTGCCCAGGTCATGAGCGCGTCGCCCCTCGGCGAGCGGACCGACGTCCTTGTGGAGCGCGAAGCTTGGGTGATGGGGACCCGGCTGCGGGTGGTGGTGGAATCGTCAACCGAGCGGGCGGCGCTTGGTGACGCGGAGCGCGTGATCACCGAGGTGGAGCGTCTGGACGACCTCCTGAGCACGTGGAAGCCGGAGGCGGAGATCGCACGGGCCAACCACGGCCGTCCTGGCAAGTCCGTCAGCCTCTCCGATGAGCTGCACGGCCTGCTCTCGGAGGCGTTCACCTGGGCCGAAGCCACCGGGCGCGCCTTTCATCCTGCCATAGGCCCGTACATCGATGCCTGGGACATCCGCGGGGCGGGCCGGGTACCGCCAGCGGGCTCGCTCCGGGAAGCCGCGGATGCTGCGCGGCTCCACATGTGGCGCCTCGGTGACACTGTCCCCGAGGTGGAGCGCGGTCACACTTCCGCATGGATCGACACCGGAGGTTTCGGAAAGGGCGCCGCGCTTCGATCCGCCGCCGTGCGCCTCGACGAAGCGGGTGAAGCGAGCAGCCGACTGCTCGCTGACCTCGGCGGGCAGGTCTGGGCGCGTGCGCCGAAGAACCGGCCCTGGCGGGTGGGCGTGGCTCACCCCTTGGAGCGGGGTGAGCCGGCGGCATGGCTGTCCCTTCACGACGTATCCGCAGCCACCAGCGGCACATCGGAGCGGTTCGTGGAGGTTGGGGACGCGCATTACGGGCACATCATCGACCCCCGTTCCGGTCGGCCCGCTCCGCCCTGGGGCACCGTCACCGTGGTGCATCCGGACCCCATGGTTGCCGATGTCCTCGCCACCGCTCTGTACGTCATGGGACCCGAGGAGGGCCTTCGTTGGCTGGAGGACCGCCCGGAGATCGCTGCGCTATTCCTGGACGTTCGAGGGAATGGGCTTCGATCGCAGTGGACCGAAAGCATGGAGCCATGGCTCGACCACAACCCTGAATACTCACCATGAGACATAGGTTCGTCTTCACCATAGCCCGCCCCTCTCGTCTCGTCCTCGTGCTCGGCGCCGCCCTGTGCCTGGTCGCTGGGTCCCCAGCCGCCGCACAGGATCCGGACTCGGCCCGGATCACGGAGCTGGAACGCCGCATCGAAGCGGTCACACGCGAGCTCGAGCGCATGCAGCTCGGTGCCGACGTCGTCGAAGCCGATACCGCCATCGGCGGGCTCCCCTTCGGCGCCTCCAAGGTGTATCAGGTCCAGCGAGGCGTCTCGATCGGGGGGTACGGAGAGATCGTCTACGAAAACTTCGCGACGGAGCGGGAGGACGGCGCTCGGTCCGGCGCGACCGACAAGTTCGACGCGCTTCGTGGCATCCTGTACGTGGGGTACAAGTTCAACGACCGGGTTCTGTTCAACTCCGAGATCGAGATCGAGCACGCCACGGAGGCCTTCCTCGAGTTCGCCTACGTGGACTACCAGATCACGGATAATGTCGGGCTCCGCGGTGGCTTGCTGCTGGCACCCATGGGGCTGGTGAACGAGCTGCACGAGCCGACGTATTTTCTCGGGAGCAAGCGCTCGATCACCGAGACCCGCATTATCCCCACCACCTGGAGGGAGAACGGCCTGGGCCTGTTCGGCGAAGCCGGTCCGCTCGAGTGGCGCGCGTACGTGCTCAACTCGTTTGACGGCGGATCCTTCAATGGCACGGGGCTCCGGGGTGGACGACAGAAGGGTGGAGAGGCTCTGGCCGAAGACTTCGGCGTGCTGGGTCGGGTGGACTATGTGGGCAAGCCCGGACTCCGCGCCGGTGTCTCCGCCTACGCCGGTCAGACCGCGCAGAACAGGGAGCTCGACGGTGAAGCCGTGGGTGGCGAGGTCGTGATCTGGGACGTGCATGCCGACTACCGGGTTCAGGGTTGGGTGCTTCGGGGACTCGTGGCTGGAGCCCAGGTGAGCGACGTGGCGGAGCTGAATGAGCTCAACGGGCTCACCGGCACTGACGGAATCGGGTCCGAGATGCTCGGATGGTACGGAGAGGTCGGGTACGACATCCTGCGCGGCTTCGAGACCACCCACGAGCTCCTGCCCTACGTCCGTTACGAGAGGGTCAACACCCAGCGTGAGGTGGCCGCCGGATTCGGAGCCAACCCCGCCAACGACGTCACCGCGTTCTCAGCGGGGATCGCTTGGAAGCCGGTGCCCCAGGTCGTCTGGAAGCTGGATTGGTCGGACGTCTCGAATCAGGCCAACACCGGGGTGGACCAGCTCAACATGCAGATCGGGTGGCTGTTCTGATTGCCGTGACGCTTCGGCACCGGAGAGTCGCCGCAGTGACGCTCCCCCTGGCCGTTGCCATGGCGTTGGTGGCCACGGCGGTGGACGCGCAGGTGCTCACCCAGGAGCAGGCGTTGGCCATGGCATTCCCCGGCGCAGACGACGTGGAGCGACGCACTGCTTACCTGGATGACGACCAGCTCGAGGAGGCGCGGCTCCTGGCGGGGTCGTCAGTGGATATCGAGTCCACCGTCGTGACGCATTACGTCGCCATGAAGGACGGGGACCCCACGGGGGTAGCCTATTTCGACGCGCACATCGTGCGAACACTCGACCAGGTGCTGATGATCGTGGTGGGGCCCGACGCGACGATCCGGCGGGTGGAGACCGTCTCGTTTCGAGAGCCTCCCGAGTACCGGGCACCCGAGGGTTGGCTCGAGCTGTTCCATGACCGTCCTTTGGCGCCGGAGCTTTCGGTCCGGGGTGACATCCCTACGCTGACCGGAGCCACGCTCACCGCCCTGGCGGTGTCCCGTGCCGCGCGGCGGGTGCTGGCCCTGCATCAGGTCGTGTCGCCGCTGGGTGCTTCTGAGGAGGTCCCGCGGTGATGACCCCGTTCCAGAAATGGCTGCTCTGGGGGAGCTCCATCGCCACGGCCGTCACCGGCGTGGTGTACTGGTGGATGAAGGAGTTGATGGAGCCCATGTCGGAATGGGCGGTGATCAATCATCCGCTCCAGCCCTGGGTGCTCAAGGCGCACATTATCGTCGCACCCGTCATGGTGCTGGCGGTCGGCACCATTGCCCTCGACCACGTCTGGAAGCACTACCGTAGCAAGGTCAACCGGGCTCGGCGGTCCGGAACGATGACGATGTGGGTCGTGGGGCCGATGGTCTTTTCCGGGTACCTGATCCAAGCGGTCACACACGCCGGCTGGTTGACCGCCATGGTATGGGTGCATCTGGTAACAGGCGTCCTGTACTGCGTGGGCCTTGCTGCGCACAAGCTGGCGTTGCGCCGCCGGAGGAGTACCGCCAGTGATCCCGCGGCACCCACGGCGAGCCATCGGCGAGAGCTCGCCGGGTCACCCGGACGGGTGCCGTAGGGAAGGGGACCTGCGGCGGATCGAGCCAAGGACATGCCGGTGCGAGGATGTCGGATTAGCTTCCGAGCTGGCACCCTCTCTTTTCCCTGGAACCACGACTCACGATGTCCGACGCCACCATCCCGCCGCTCGCTCTTCACGGGTGGTACATGCTCACCCAGTTCGCACAGATGGCCTCGTCTTTTGGCGACGGAGATCGCCAGGCGCGCGACGAGCGCCTCGACCAGCTGGGCTCCGTGCTCACGGGATGGGAAGATCTCGGGGACGGCGGGTGGACCGCCCTTTATCGGGTCGTGGGGGGCGAGAGCGACTATATGCTCCTCCATCTCCGACCGAGCCTGGACGAGCTCGGCGAGGCCGAGCGCCGGCTGAGGCTCCATCCTTCCAGCCAGGACCTGGTGATCACGGGCGATTACGTGTCCGTGGTGGAGCTCGGCCTGTACGGTCACACGCTGGGGCTGGCCAAGCGGGCGGAGCGAGATGGCGTTGAGCTCGGCTCGGACGAGTGGAAGGAGATGGTCGAAGCGTTGCTGGCCGAGCAGCTCGGGACACCCTATACGCAACGCAGGCTCTACCCGAGGCAGCCGGACGACATGCCCTACGTCTGCTTCTATCCGATGAACAAGAGGCGCAACGTGGAGCAGAACTGGTACACCCAAACGCTTGGCGAGCGCGCCCGGCTCATGCAGGAGCACGGGCATACGGGCCGCGGGTACGCGGGCAAGGTGTCGCAGATCATCACGGGCTCCGTGGGCCTGGACGACTGGGAATGGGCCGTGACCCTCTTTGCCCCTGACCCGCTGCATTTCAAAGAGCTCGTCACGGACATGAGATATGACGAGGTGACTTCGGTGTACGGCGAGTTCGGCAGCTTCTGGGTGGGACACCGGATTGCGACGGCCGCCATCGCGGGAGAGCTGAAAGGCGAAGGGTAGAGGGCCGCTGGGCGCGGTCGCGTTGCGGCCCTCCCTGCCGTGGCCTATTGGTGTAGGTGCAGCAGCGGCCCGTGCGGGACAGCGGGCCGTCGCGTCCCTCCGGCATCCCTCCTCATCCTGTGGAGAAGTCCATGTCCGACTCCAGCGACCTCGGAAGGTTAGACAGACCTTGGCATCTCTGGGTGGTGGGCGTCTTGGCCGTTCTATGGAACGCCATGGGTGCGTTCGACTACGTGATGACGCAGACGCGGAACGAAGCGTATATGAGCCAGTTCACCCCCGAGCAGCTCGAGTATTTCTACGGCTTTCCGGTGTGGCTCGACGCATTCTGGGCCGTCGCGGTTTGGGGCGGCCTTTTGGGTGCCGTGCTGCTCCTGGCCCGTCGCCGTGTCGCCGTGCCGGTGCTCCTCACGTCGTTCGTCGCGATGATCGTGACCTCGATCCACAACTTCCTGCTCACGGACGGTTTGGATGTGATGGGAGGGGCCGGTGTGGCGTTCTCCGGCGTGATCTTCGTGGTGGCGCTCGCGCTGTGGCTCTACGCCCGGAGCCTGGCCGGCAGGGGAGTGCTGGCCTGAGCGCGCCGGCGCAGGGGTTTCGCTCCGTGGTCAACTCGTGGGGTAGTGCGGCCGACCGATGATTTGCCCGCGCGCCTCGGCGTAGCGCGACAGTGGGGCTCCGGCGTCGATTCCCATCGACGGGGGGGCGAACCCCCGAGGAACCTGCGCCGTCCAGGTCCGGTTCGGAGGTGGAGCCAGATCCTCCCCGGCCGACAGCCATCCGAGCTCGCCGAGACCCGACATGCCCCGTCACGTAATCCAGCGATGGTCACTCTTGTTCTCGATAGCGCTGGCGGCAGGCTGCGGAGACGGATCCTCGGTTCCTTTCGAGCCCCAGGAGCTCCAATGCACGATCTCCGAGTCGGAGATCTTCAGGGCGCAGGTACCCGACGGCATTCCGGCACTCACCGATCCGCGTCTGGTGTTGCCGGGCGATCCGGGGACCGAGGCATTCCGGGATGTCGACAGGGTGGTCGGTGTCGTCAGAGGGGACGAGGCGCTCGCGGTGCCGCTCAACATCTTCTGGTGGCACGAGATCGTGAACGTCGACCTGGGCGGCGAGCGGATCTCGATCACACACTGCCCGCTCACCGGCTCCAGCATCGGATTCGATCGATCGGGCTTTCCGGCCGTGGATTTCGGGGTCTCCGGTTTGCTCTACCGAAACAACCTCGTGATGTACGACCGGTCGGGGAGTACGGACACCCTCTGGCCTCAGATGTCACTGGGTGCGCGCTGCGGGGCAGGGGCGGGGTCGCCGCTGCCGACCGTGTCGGTCGTCGAGATGACCTACGGGGCTTGGGTCACGCTGCATCCAGACACCCGCGTGGTGTCCACGAGCACGGGCCATGACCGCATCTACGAGCACTGGGCCTATCCGTACGGGAGCTACGATAGCCCAGATAACTCTGAGCTGCTTTTCCCGTTATTCGGCGGGATTGATCCGCGCCGCCCACCGAAGGAGCGTGTTCTGGGGGTTCGAGCGGGGAGCGGAGGCATCGCCTACCCGTTCGGTGCGTTGGCCGAATTGGGGTCCAAAGCCGTGGTTCAGGGTTCGGCCGGAGGACAGGAGCATGTCGTGTTCTGGGACGAAGAAGCCCAGGGTGCCCTGGCGTTTCACACCCACGCGGATGGGCAGCCCCTTACTTTCGCGGTCTCGGACGATCGAATCGTGGACCTCGAAACCGGCTCCACGTGGGGGCTCCATGGGATCGCCATCGAGGGGGCCATGGAGGGGCGTCGCCTCGAGCCGATCTCGGACGCCTTCGTCGCGTTCTGGTTCGCGTGGCCCCGATTCTTCCCGGACATCGAGATCTGGGAGAGCTAGGGGCGCGCTGTCCCCTTCATGTCGTGAGGTGGCAGGCGCTGAAGTGGTCCCGTCCCACCGGCTCGAGCGTTGGCACTTCCTGGGCACAGATCGCCTCCGCGCGTGGGCAGCGGCTACGGAAGACGCATCCCGACGGCGGATTCACCGGACTTGGAACGTCTCCGGTGAGCACGATCCGCTCCCTCTGGCGCCCGGGCTCCGGAATGGGCACGGCGGACAGGAGCGCTCTCGTGTACGGGTGGTTGGGCTCGTCGTACAGCGTATCCGACGGCGCGATCTCCATGATCCTTCCGAGATACATCACGATCACCCGGTCGCAGATGTGTTCCACTACGGCCAGGTCGTGCGCGATGAACAGCATGGTCAGGTCGAGCTCGTCCTTCAGGTCGCTGAGCAGGTTGATCACCTGGGCCTGGATGGAGACGTCGAGCGCCGAGACCGGCTCGTCGGCCACGAGGAAATCGGGATTCACGGCGAGTGCCCGGGCGATCCCTATTCTTTGCCGCTGCCCTCCCGAGAACTCATGCGGGAATCGGTCGAGTTGGTTCGCCGAAAGTCCCACTTGCTCCATGAGCTGAACCGCCCGGTCGTACCGGGTCTCCGGCGCGCCGATGCGGTGAAGCGCGAGGGCGTGGCCGAGCACGGTGCGTATCCGCTCTCGGGGGTTCAGACTCGCGTACGGATCCTGGAAGATGATCTGCATGCGCTTGCGGAATGGACGCATCTCCTGCCTGGAGAGCCCGGTGATGTCGGTGCCGTCGAAGGTCACCTTTCCAGCCGTGGCTTCCTCCAGGCGGAGAATCAGCCTTCCCACCGTGGTCTTGCCGGACCCACTCTCACCGACCAGCCCGAGCACCTCCCCACGACGGACCGAGAACGAGACGTCGTTCACGGCTTTCACGTGGTTCACCACCCGGTTGAGCGCGCCACCCCGGATCGGGAAATGCTTCACCAGGCGCTCGACCTGCACCAGGTCCTGGCTCACGACGGCACCTTCGTGGTCAGGTCCAGCTCACGCCAGCGGAGGCATCGGACTTCGTGTCCCTCGGAGACGGGCTCGAGGGAAGGGGACGACTCGCCGCACGCTGCCTGCGCGTAAGCGCAACGGGCACGGAACCGGCACCCCGCTCCGAGCTCGGCCAACGAGGGGACGTTCCCCGGGATCGTCTTCAGGCGCTGTTCGCGGCGCGACGCCCCCAGCCGGGGAATCGACGCGATAAGCCCGGCCGTGTAGGGCATCCTCGGTCGGTCGAAGATCTCGGCCACGGGTCCCTTTTCGACCACCTGGCCGGCGTACATCACGACGACCTGCCGGGCCATTTGAGCCACGACGCCCAGGTCGTGGGTGATGAAGATGATCGCCATGCCCAGTCGGGCCTGAAGATCGTCCATGAGGTCCAGGATCTGAGCCTGGATGGTGACGTCCAGCGCCGTGGTGGGCTCGTCGGCGATGAGGAGGCTCGGATTGCAGGCCAAGGCCATGGCGATCATCGCGCGTTGACGCATGCCCCCGGACATCTCGTGCGGGTAGTTGTCCACGCGCTGCGACGGCTCTGAGATCCCCACGGTGCCGAGCAGCTCGATGGCGCGGTCCCGGGCCTCGGCGGCCGAGATGCCCTCGTGCTGGATCAGCACCTCCTCGATCTGCGCGCCCACGGTGTGGACTGGGTTCAGGCTCGTCATGGGCTCCTGGAAGATCATTCCGATCTCCTTCCCTCTGACCGCGCGCATGTCCTCCTCGGGGAGGGAGGTGAGCTCCCTGTCCCGAAGGCGGATGGACCCTCCTGTGATACGGCCCACCCGGGATGGTAGGAGGCGCATGATGGAAAGAGCCGTGACCGATTTCCCGGACCCGCTCTCTCCGACGAGGGCCAGGGTCTCTCCCTCGGCCACGGAAAAGGTCGTTCCGTCCACCGCGACCAAAGGAGCACTTCCACCGAGGAGGAAGCTCGCTTGGAGGTCCCGTACCTCCAGCAGCGGAGAGGGGGCCGAAGCGTTCACCTGAGACCTAGCTCGTCCAGGGCCTCCGCCACTCCGTCCAGGTGGGCGAGGTGCATGCTGGCGTAATTGGGCGAGAGGACTACGCCGTCACCGCCGGCACGGTAGGTGGCCATGACCGATCGATACACGATGTCCTTCGAGCACTTCGCCGTCTCGTCGGTGGTGCGGGGAGCGTCCACACCCACCCCCATGTACACCTTCGCTTTGCGGTCCACGCCTCGCACGGCGTCGGCGCACTGACCGTGGACGTACGTATCCGGGTCCATCCCTCGGGCCACAAGATCCTCGAAAGGGGCCTCGTTCAAGCCCAGGATTCGGAACAGGGCGCGCGTCGTCTCGTCCGGCTCGAAGTCTCGTAGGATGGTCGTTCGGAGGCCGTCGAGCTCCCGCGTCCAGACCTCGCCCGCCTGGTGCTGATACGTGATGGGCTTCACGAAGTCGGCGTAGCGCGTCTGCTCGGCCCAGGGCCACTGGGCACGCCGGATGAGGTTGAAGTGGTTCCGGTTCCAGACGTTGAGCCCGAACGGCAGGTCCGGCTTACACCACTTCACCAGTCCGTACAGCTCCCGGTCCAGATCCTTATTCCGCTCGAGCCAGTACTTCTCCCAAATCAGCGCCTCGGGGTTGTCCAGCAGGACGCGGAGGAAGGTGATGAGCGTGCCGTCGGTGAACTGCTTCCCAGCCGCGGCTTCCTGCATGAAGTCATACAACCGGAGCAACGCTTGGCGGCAGCGCTCGACGTTGACGCCGCGCTCGGCCGCTTCCCGGCGGGCCGGCTCGGAAAAGTCTCCGGGTGCGCCTCCCTTGATGAGGGTGTCCAACGGCGAGTTGCGCTCGTTGCACCACATCACGCCGTCGATCGGGTGGTTCCGTACCTGGTCTTCGATCATGGAGTGGATCCACCGCCGATAGCCGGGATTCGACGTAGATGGCTCGCCGCCGAGGCGCCCGAAAAGATCGACCTCCATGGCCTGGGCCAGGGTGGGGATCTCCACCGTGCCGGCCGAGCCATGGCCTGCGTATTTGAAGAACGGCTCCATGAGCTCGATGTAGACCTTCATGCCCCGCTCATGAGCCGACGGCACCACCATCTCGAGGATGTCCTTCCCCTGGAACTCCGGATCCGGGCTGCGATAGTCCGCCATGAATGTGTCCGCGTAATACCGCGGATCGGGATCGAAGTAGGCTCCGCCCCTCATCTGATAGGGCTCCGGCACGCCGTGATCGGGCCAGCCGTCGACCTCGTGGCTGATGGAGCGTCCCGACTTGAGACCCAGCCAGCTGACGGTTCCGAGCATGAGGACATTGACCCCCACCCGATGTTGCAGGGTGTCGAGCACCGTATCCACGCCCTCGTCCACGAAGCTGATGGGGCTGATCTGGATGCCGACGAATCGGTCTTTGGCGTCGAGGGCGGTCATGAGGTGGATCGTGCGCGGTGCGTGAAGTCGGAGATGCGTCGCACCGCTTCCTGGATGAGCGGTAACGGCTGCAGGTAGCTGATGCGGATGTGATCCGTGTCGTCGTCCCCGAACATGGTCCCAGGGAAGACCATGACACCAGTCTCCTGGAGGAGCCGCTCGCAGAACAGCGGAGCCGGGAGGCCGGAAGACGCGACATTGGTATAGATGTAGAACGCGCCCCCAGGGTGGCCGTAGCTGAAGCCCGCTTCCTGCAGCGCCGGCATCAGCCACGACCGGCGCTCCGCGTACTCGGCCAGCATGGCCTCTATGGGCTCCTGGGGACCGGTGAGCGCCGCCACGGCAGCGTGCTGGCTCACGGTGCAGGCGTTGATGGAGAGCGTGTGGCGGGGTTCGGTGAGCATTTCCACCAAATCCAGCGGCGCCGCCAGGTACCCCACGCGCCAGCCCGTCATGGCGTACGTCTTCGAGAACCCGTTGATGGTCACGGTACGCTCTCGCATACCGGCGAGCGTCGCGATGGAAAGATGCTCGTTCGGCGCGTAGATCATCCGGGCGTAGATCTCGTCCGCCACGATCAGCAGGTCGTGCCGCAGGGCCAGCTCCGCGATGGCGCGGATGACGTCGGGCGGTGTCACCGCCCCGGTGGGGTTGTTCGGAGACACCAGCACGAACATCCGGGTCCGGGGCGTGATCCGCTTCTCGATCTCGGCGACGTCCAGCGCGAAGTCGTCCTTTTCCCACGTGGGCACGGGCACCGGTGTCCCGCCGCAGAGGCGTACCGCAGTGTCGTAGGTCGTGAAGCGGGGGCTCGTGATAAGGACCTCGTCACCCGGGGAGCAGAGGCCCAACATCGTGAGCATGATGGCTTCCTGCGCGCCGGCCGTCACGATCACTTCGTCGGACCCGTAGTCGAGTCCGAAGCGTCCGCTGAGCTCAGTGGCGATCGCCTCTCTCAGCGGCGGGATTCCGTTGGGGCCCGTGTAGTGATGCTGGTTGGCGTCGAGGGCGGCCTTCGCGGCGTGCACGATGTGCGGGGGCGTGTGAAAATCCGGGTCCCCCCGGCCCAACGCGATCACGTCGTCGAGGCCCGCCGCGATGCCGAGCATACGGGTGCGAAACGCCCCGTCCTCCTCCACGATGCGGGGCGCCAGCCGGTCCAGAAGCAGGCTCATCCGTGCATCCTCCGGCCCCCGACGAAGGTGGCTTCGATCCGCTCGAGGGCCATCAGGTCCTCGTCCGGGTTGCCGCCGACGATGATCAGGTCGGCAGCTTTGCCCACCTCCAGAGTGCCCACGAGGTGGTCCATCCGCGAGAGGCGTGCTGCCCGGACCGTGATGGCCGCGAGGGCGTCCATATTGTCGGAGCAGACCCCGACTTTCACCATGTGCGCCAACTCCGGGGCGATGACGTCGTGCTCGACGGCAGGACTCCCTGCGTCGGTTCCGAAGACGATCGGAACGCCGGCGCGAGCCGCCTTGACCAGTCCCTCGTAGCGGGTCGGGTCGGCGACGGCCTTCTGCCGCTCCTCGATCTTCCACTCGGGGATGCCGAAACGGCGCGCGATGTCCGGCTGGCTTTGCTGTACCAGTGGGGCGAAGGTCGTGACGATGGGGATGCCCTTGTCCAGGAGCAGGGCGATCGTGGCGTCCGACATGGATCCGCCGTGCTCCACGCAGTCCACGCCGAAGCGCGCCACGCGTTCGATGCACGCGTC
Source organism: Gemmatimonadota bacterium (assembly GCA_039587535.1). GTDB lineage: Bacteria > Gemmatimonadota > Gemmatimonadetes > Longimicrobiales > Gaopeijiaceae > JAWLHJ01. Next base: position 35,793 of record JBDHIF010000013.1, on the reverse strand, counting down.
ATAGGTCGCATGAGCCGTGATGGGAAGGCCGTTGCGGTGAGCCTCGTCGATGACCGCTTCGAGCTCCTCGTCCGTGAACTCCAGGGTGTCGTGGCAGGCCATGATCTTGATGAGATCCGCGCCGCCTCTGACCTGCTCTCGAACCGCGCGGCGCATCTCGTCTGCTCCGCTGGCCTCACGGCATACCCAGTAGGTGTGTCCGCCTGTCTGGATGATGGCAGCGCCACACACCTTGAGTCTGGGCCCTGGAAACACGCCCTGCTCGACGGCCTGCTTCGAGAAGAGGTTCATGTCATGGAATCCCAGGTCGCGTACCATCGTCACCCCGGCCCGCAGACTCTTCAGCATGTTGCCGGCCGCCTTGAAGGCCGACATGGGGCGGGGATCGTCCATGGACTGACGGGCCAGGTCGTGTATCCCGTCCCAGTTCAGGTGCGCATGGCTATTGATGAGTCCGGGCATGAGCGTCCCGTCGGTTTCCTCGACCGTGGCCTCGTTCGCGCTCAGCTCCTCTCGATGCCCGACAGCGACGATCACACCGTCTTTCATCTCGACGAAGCCGTTCTCGATGGTCTCACCGGCCATGGTCAGAATCCGCCCCGTCAGCACCAGGTGGGACGTCGGCACATCGAACATGGGCTTGGTGATCTTTTCGTATCGCCAGGCGGCGGGCTCAGGCATGCGGCAGGGTCCTCAGCGGAGAAGGGAAGCGATTGCGGGAGGGTGGGGGAGTGGGCGGCGCGCCGCCAGGTCCACCCGGCGAGCAGGCGCCTGACGATCCAAGACCATGGCGCTCAAAGGCCGTCCTCCTGCCACGGCCCGGTCTCGACGATCTCGGCACTGATTCCGAGCTCCAAGCCGAGCTCCCGAAGATCCTCGAGCACGGGGTCTTCGAGCGGGATGCCGACCTCGGATTTTCGAGCCACCCTGCGAGCCTCCTGTTCTCCAGGGATGAGGATCTCGGTGAATCCCGGCCGTAGTGCTCTCGATTTCACCATGGCGGTGAAATCGTCCATGCGCGCGCGGAACTCGTCGAGGGGCATGAACCACTCGATGTCGATGGCCGTGAGCGCATGGCTTACGTCCATCTTCCCCTCGTCGGCGTAGGGCGTCAGCCCGTACCCACCGCCACTCAGGACCCCGGTGAGCACATCGGTCATGAATGCCAGGCCGTACCCTTTGTAGGTCCCGATGCCGAGCAGGGCGCCGGCCATAGCGGCTTCGGGATCGTCCGTCTCCTCTCCATCGGGCGTGAGCGCCCAATCCAGGGGCATGGGAATCCCCTCGTCCGCGTGCCATCGCATCATCCCTTTGCCCGCAGTGGTGAGGGCGATGTCGAGGATCGCGGGAAACCCAAGCCCGGTCGGCACCGCGATACCCCATGGGTTCGTCCCGACGGCTCCTTCTCGGCCTCCCCACGGCGCCATCTCGGGTCCGGCGTTGGTGTAGGCGAGCCCGATGCATCCCGCTTCGGCCGCCACGGACGCGTGGACCGCGCTGGAGCCGAAGTGCGTCGAATTGCGGACCACGACCTGACCGATGCCACAGACTTTCGCCTTCTCCACAGCCAGGCGCATGGCTCGGGTGGCAGCCACGGTGCCGATGCCGTTGTGCGCGTCAACCAAGGCCAGGGCCGGGCTCTGCTTCACGAGCTCCCATGAAGCCGATGGGTCGACGAAGCCTCGAGTGATGCGCTCCTGGTAGCGGCGGAGCCGTTTGACTCCCTGGCCGTGACCGGGGTGGAACCGGAGCTCAGAGAAGAGGAGTGCCCCGCCGAAGATCTCGGCGTCCTCGGGCCGGAGCCCGAGCGCTTGAAGCGCCTCCACGACGAAGTTTTGGAGGCTGTCTCGAGTGACGGCGGTCAGGGAGATCACTGAGTCGGTCTTCCATCGCTGGAGGTGAGACAAGGCGGGGGTGGGCGTCGCCCTCCGGGTCCCCGTCACTGATGGCTGTGAGTCGACGTCATGGGCCCCGTGAGCGCGCCCGAGGCTCGCTTGACACCTAGGTCTGGGCGGGGCACGTTGCCTGTCGGTTGTCGACAACATACAGACTACGTCGCCGCGGGCGCGGGTGCAAATCCGTCCTGACCGGCGGGTACAAACGGGCCAAGCGCATGGGATACAAGGCTTTTCTGGAACGAATGGGGGAGGTGAACGACCTCCTCAACGCGGAATCGATTCTCAGCTGGGACGCGAGGACGATGATGCCGCCGGGTGGAACCGAGACCCGGGCCAAGCAGATGGCCACCCTCACGGTCTTCGCCCGCGATCACTTGGTATCCGACGAGACGCGCCGGCTCCTGGATCTGGCGGAGGCCGAGACGGCAAGCCTTCCCGAGGACAGCGTCGAGCGGAACATCTGCGCCCAGGTACGCGAAGCGATCGATTACCACCTCCGCATTCCGGCCTCTCTGGTGCACAGGCGGGCCGAGATCGGGTCGTGGGGTCAGCACGTGTGGGCGCGCGCGAGGGCCGACAGCGATTTCTCCGCCTTCACGCCTGTGTTGGAGGAGACGATCGACCTGAATCGGGAGATGGCCGAATGCATCGGCTATGAGGAGCATCCGTACGATGCGCTCATGTACCGGTTCGAGCCGGGCGAGACCGTGTCGTCCCTCCAACCTCTGTTCGCCGCTCTGCGGGAGGGCCTCATTCCCCTGGTGCGGGCCATTGGGGAGCAAGAGCCTCCGCGGATCGACTTCCTGCAACGCCCTTTCGATGTCCATCGTCAGCTGGATTTCGCGCTGCGCATGGCCCGGAAGCTGGGGTACGATACCGATCGCGGGCGCCTGGATCTCACCGTGCATCCGTTCGAGATCTCGTTTACCCGCAATGACGTCCGCATCACCACACGGGTCAACGACGAGTGGATGCCCAAGTGCCTGTTCGGCGCCCTGCACGAGGCCGGGCACGCGTTGTACGAGCAGTTCTGTGATCCGGCATACACGCGCACCCCGCTGGCCACCGACCTGGTGGGACTGTACGCGGTGGGGGGTGTGAGCTTCGGCGCACACGAGAGCCAGTCCCGTTTGTTCGAGAACCACGTGGGTCGGAGTCGGGAATTCTGGGAGCTCAACTTCGGGGAGCTGGTGGACACCTTCCCGGAAGAGCTGTCGGGGGTCGATGTCGAGACGTTCTGGCGTGCGATCAACCGTGTGGAGCCGGGGCTCATCCGGGTGGAGTCCGACGAGCTCACCTACGACTTCCACATCATGCTGCGCGTGGAGATCGAAGCGGCGCTCATCGATGGCAGCCTGAGCGTGGCGGATCTTCCGGAGATGTGGAACGCGAAGATGAAGGAGTACTTGGGCTTGGATGTCCCCAATGACCGCCTCGGTGTGCTTCAGGACGTCCATTGGTCGTCGGGACAGATCGGCACGTTCTGCAACTACACGATCGGCAACGTCATGGCGGGGCAGCTGTTCGCCAAAGCCACGGAGGACGACGGGGTCCGTGACGGGCTCGCCAACGCGGACTACGTGCCTCTGCGGACATGGCTGACGGAGCACGTCCATCGCCACGGCCGGCGGTACACACGTGAGCAGCTGCTGGAGCGGGCCACCGGACAGGGGCTGAATCCGAGCTTCTACATCGAGCACCTGACGCGAAAGTACTCGGACATCTATGGGATCTGAACCGACCATGAGCGACGTACGCAGGCGGCTCGCCCGACGGGTCACCCTGAAGGACGCCCATATCGTCACTCGGATGATGGACATCGCCGAGGGGTTGGAGGACGTCATCAAGCTCGGTCGGGGCGATCCCGACCTCGATACGCCGGAGCACATCGTGCGGGCCGGCCAGGAGGCGTTGGCGGCCGGGGCGACGCACTACACCCACCCCTTCGGGATCATGGAGCTCCGGGAGGCCATCGCGGACAACATCGCCGCGCATGGAGGCGCCCGATACGCTCCGGACGAGATCGTGGTCACGCCGGGTGGGCAGCAGGCCATGTTCGTCATCGCCCTGGGGCTGCTGGATCCGGGCGACGAGATGCTGATGCCGTGTCCCGGATACAACCCCTACCTCCAGGCAGCCGAGCTCACCGAGGCGAAGCTGGTGGAGATCCGCACGAGCATCGAGACGAACTTCACGCTCACCGCGGACATGGTCAGGGCGCACGTCACCCCGCGATCCAAGGTTCTGATCCTCATCAACCCCAGCAATCCCACGGGCACGGTCATCCCACCCGACGAGGTGGCGAAGATCTGTGAGGTCGCGCGAGAGCACGATCTCATCGTCGTGTCGGACGAGATCTACGCTCGGCTGACCTACGATGGCCACGAGGCTCAGCCCGTAGCCGCGTTGCCGGGCATGAAGGAAAGAACCATCACCCTCTCCGGGGTCTCGAAGGCCTACGCGATGACCGGCTGGCGCGTGGGCTACTTCGCCGGACCGGCGGACCTCATTCCGGCCCTGGCGGAGATTCATCACGCGTTAGCCATCTCCACCTCGGCCGTCGGTCAGTACGGGGCGCTAGCCGCCCTGACCGGACCCCAGGACTGCGTCGAAGAGATCCGTACGACCTTCGACACCCGTCGGCGGGCGCTCTGTCAGGGGCTCGAGGAGATGGGAATCCCGTTCGCCGAGCCTCAGGGCGCCTTCTACGTCTACGCGAAGGTCGCCGAGACCGGGATCCCGGCCACGGAGTTCTGCGAGCGCCTGCTGGCTGAAGGGCGAGTCATGATCTTCCCCGGGAAGATGTACGGGGACTATACGGACGACTACGCCCGGATCTCCTTGACCCAATCCGTTCCCCGCATTCGGGAGGCTCTGGCCCGTATGGCCGGCGTGGTGGATACCCTCCGCGCCGAAGCCACCGGGACGGACGCCTCGTGAGTCGTTGCCCGATCATCCAACCGCCCCAGATCACGAGACCGAGCCCGTGAAATCAGACAATCCGAACGTTCGTGGGATCAAGCACATGGCTTTCGCCGTGAGGGACGCTGGCAAGGCGCTGGAAGCGTATGCTCGGTTCCTGCATGTCCCGCCGGATACCGAGATCGAGTTCTATCCCAAGTCGAAGAACCGCGTGGCCCTGTTCTATCTGGGGGGCATCGAATACCAGCTGTGCGAATCCACGGAGCCAGACGGGCGGTTCGCGAAATGGATCGACGAGCGGGGTGCCGAGGGACTTCACCACATCTGCTACGAGGTGGACGACATCGATGCGGCCCTGGCCCACGCTCAGGATCAAGGCGCGACGCTACGGATCTGCCAGGCCTGCCAGGTGGTGGGCTCCCATCCGCATCCCGAGGGCTGGGTGGCGTTCCTCGACGACGAAGCGGGGGGCATAGAGATCGAGTTCATGCAGGTGTACACGCCCGAGCAGCTCAAAGAATACGAAGACTACAAGGGAATCTGAGATGACATCCGCACGCAGCATCACCTTAGGGACGGCCACGGCCGAGCCGGGTAGCGTCGCACGGGGCGTGATCCCCGTGACGACGCTCGCCGGCGGAACACCCTTGGACATCCCCGTGGTCGTCGTGAACGGGGCCGAAGACGGACCGTGCTTCTGGGTCAACGGCGCGATCCACGGCGACGAGCCGGAAGGCCCGCTCGCCTGCCAGATCGCTCTGGCCGAGGTCGATCCGGCCCACCTGTCTGGCACACTCGTGATGTGCCCGGTGATCAACGTCCCGGCGTTCGAAGCCGCCGAGCGTGGCAACCCGGCCGACACGTTCACCTACGACATGAACCGCATCTATCCGGGGCGGGCGGATGGATATCTCAGTGAGCGGGTCGCGGCGGCCCACGCGGCGGCCATGGGCCCCGTGGCCGACTTCGAGATTTCCATTCATTCCGGTGGAGCTCATTCGTTCCTCGACAAGGCGATCTTCGTGGACGAGCGGCCGGAATCGGTGGAGTTGGCCACCGCCATGGGTCCGGGCTGGGGATGCATCATGTCCTCGTTCAATCCTTCCGGCAGCCCTATGGCCTACATGAAGGGGCTGGGCAAGGTGGGGATTACGGTCGAGCTAGGGGGACGCTCGGCCACGTCGCCCGAGGCGTTTGCACGGGTGGGTCGCGAGCTCGCCGACTCCATCATCAACATCCTGCGCCATTACGACATGCTGCCTGGGAATGCAGCGTATCCGTCGCCGCGGTACCGAGGGCAGCAGGAGGCGCTTCTGGCACCCGCTTCCGGGATCTTTCTTCCCGAGCCGGGCGTGAAATTCCTCACCATGATGAAGAAGGGAGACGCCATCGCCCGCATCGTGAACGTTTTCGGAGATACGCTGGCCCGCCTGGAGGCGCCCGCCGACGGCATGTTCTTCGGCCTGAGGGCTCTCCCGAACGTCACCACCGGCGACTGGTGCTGCTTCTTCTGTAAGGTCGAGGGAACCCGGGACTGATCATGGGGACCCCTCGGGACTTCGTGGGCTACGCCGACGGTGCGCCGGACGTCCGATGGCCGAACGGCGCCCGGCTGGCGTTGAACTTCGTCCTCAACTACGAAGAGGGGTCGGAGTACTCCATGCAGGACGGCGACGGCCGGACCGACGCGGCCCTGTCAGAGGTCGCGAGCCCGAGGGTGCCGCGCGGAGATCGGGATCTGGGCGCCGAGAGCATGTTCGAGTACGGAAGTCGCGTGGGCTTCTGGCGGCTATATCGGCTGTTCCGGGAAAGGGGTCTCCCGCTGACGATCTTCGCGTCGGCGCTGGCCCTTCAACGCAACCCGGCCGCCGCCGATGCCATTGCCGGGACGGACTGGGACGTCGTCTGTCACGGGAGACGTTGGGTCGAGCACTACCTCATGGATGAGGAGACCGAACGAGGGGAGATCGCTGAGGCCTTCGACGTCGTCCACAGGATGATCGGGCGTGCGCCCGAGGGCTGGTACTGCCGATACGCACCTTCGACGCAGACCCGGCGTCTGCTGGTGGAGCACGGAGGGTTCAGCTACGACAGCGACGCGTACAACGACGAGCTGCCGTATTGGGTCGAGGTCGGGGACCGGTCGCACCTCGTGATTCCATACTCGCTCGTCAGCAACGACGCCAAGCTGGTGGGCGGGCCCCTGGTCACCGGCCGAGCGTTCGCGGACTTCCTCATCGACGCGTTCGACGAGCTCGTTGGAGAAGGCCAGGTGCATCCGCGCATGATGTCTGTCGGGATGCACGCTCGGATTCTCGGTCAGCCTGCCCGCACCCGGGGTCTGCGGCGCTTCATCGACCACGTCCAGGGCCGTGAGGACGTCTGGATCTGTCGCCGGGGCGACATCGCAGCCCATTGGCGCGCCGTGGCCCCGCCGTCCGACGCAGGCGTACGTCGCTGAGTGCCGGGGACCTGTACGTGTCGGTGGCCGCGGAGATGATCGACGCTGAAGCCTTCGGGGCGTTCGGCGCGCTACTGGAGCGGCCCCATCGAGTCGGTGAGCGCGCTCCGATCGATGAATGGTTGAAGCCGGTTCCGGGGCGCACCCTCCACACCCACCTGAACCGGGTCGCGCCCACGCGTGGCTCTTTGAACGTCGATCGAGTGGAGCGGCACCCCCATGCCGCCCAGGTCTTCGTTCCGGTCGGGGTGAGTCGGTATCTCATCGTGGTCATGCCGCCCGACGCCGACGGAGCACCGGACGCCACGCGGGCTCGGGCGTTCGTCGTGCCCGGTACCACCGGTGTCGCATACCGCCCGGGGACTTGGCACACGGGGATCGCCGTCCTGGATCAGGAGGGCAGCTTCTTGGTGGCCATGTGGCGCGGTGGCGAGGACGACGACGTATTCGCGCCGATCCCTCCCATCGAAGTGAGCGTGCCGGAGGCTCTCACCGAGGAGCAGGGCATCCCGGACGGGCACCACCGCCGAGGGGAGCATGGCTGAGCCGGCCCTGAACCCCATCGAGCAGACACCGCTGCGCGTACAGGTCGCAGAGCGCCTGCGCTCGGCCATTGTCACGGGCAAGCTGCGTCCGGGTGACGCGCTCACGGAGACCGCGCTCGCCGAGCAGCTGAACGTCAGTAGGGCGCCCATCCGCGAGGCCATCCAGGATCTGGAGAACGACGGCCTGGTGGAGACCGTGGCGTACCGGGGAAAGCGGGTGAAGCCGCTCACCGTGCGTGAGGTGTCCGAGATCCGGGAGATGCGTCAGCAGTTCGAGGTCATCGCCGTCCGGCGGATCCTCGACAGAGATACGCCGGTCGAGGCGCTCTGGGGGCCGTGCCGAGCCATGGAAGAGGCTGCCGTTGCTGACGACCGTGAAGCGTTGATCGCGGCGGACGAAGCGTTCCATCGCACGCTCATCCGGCTTTCCGATCACCAACTCCTGGCACAGCTCTGGGCCGGGCTCTATTTGCGGATCCACCAGATCATGTCGCTCCGGGACGACCAGGACGTGAATCTGGTCGACATCGCCGGTACCCATCCGCCCATTGTGGCGGCCCTGGAAGCACGCGACCTGGTCCGTGCGGAGCGGTTGGTCTCCGAGCACTTCGACGCGCTGGCGGACTTCGATCCCGCCAGCATCGTGGAGCGGGGCGAGTGACCGGCGGCCGCGTCCTGGTCACCGGCGCCGGGGGCTTCGTCGGTCGCTCGCTTACCCACGGCTTCTCGCGGCTCGGGTGGCGGGTCATCGGTCTTGATCTTCCCTCCCGCGACGCGGCGGGAGGCGAAAGACCCGAAGGTGCCGAGGGACGAGTCGGCGGTATCCGTTGGGTGAGCGCGGACCTGGCGGAAGGTGTGCCGGAAGAGGTGCCGGAGGTGGACCTGGTGGTTCATGCTGCCTGGGTCACCACCGATCCCGAGACGCTTGGGATCTCGACCGCGGAATACCTGGGGATCAACCTTCGGCCCCTTCTCGCGGTGCTCACGTATGCGGCCCGGACCCGCCCGGCGGCCTTCGTCTTTCTCAGCTCGTCGGGCGTGTTTGCCGCCGGCGACGCCACCGGCGGGCTCACCGACGAGGACGAACCCACCGGGACGTCTCCGTATGCGGTGGCGAAGCGTGCCGGTGAGCTGCTGGTGCGGCCTGCGCTGGAGCCTCATACAGCGGCGCACGTCGTGAGGCTGGGCTACCTCTTCGGTCCCGGCGAAGCGGCTCGCCCAAGCCGTACGCGGATCTCTCTGATCCGAGCCTGGCTGGCCGCCGCGAGGGATGGAGGTCCACTCGCGGTAAGGGCGGACAATCCCTCGCGGGATTGGACGTTCGCACCGGACCTGGCCGCGGCGCTGGAGCGAATCGCCTCGGCCGACTCGGCCGGGCATCCTATCCATCTGGGTAGCGAGCATGTTTGGACCGACCGCGCGGTGGCCGAGCACATCGGTGCTGCTTTCGGCGGTTCCGAGCTCGTCGCTCGACCGCCGGAAGGCGAGTTGAAGCCGCCCATGATCTCCAGCGATGTGGCCGCCCTGAGTGGCTTCCGCTGGACCGATCCTCCATCGGGCTTGAGGGCCGTGATCGATTCGGAGGTGGCGGCATGAGTCCCCTGCGCTTCATCCTGGTGGGCGTGGGCGCTCGGTCTCGGATCTGGCGTCGAGTGTTGGGCGAGCATCCCGACTGCCGAGTGGTCGGTGTCGTGGACACGAATCCGGAGCGTCTGGCGACGAGTTTGGTAGACGTGCCCGATCTCGTGGGCGGGGCTACCCTCGGAGAGGTGGCTGCGGGCGTGGAGGCCGACGTCGCGCTATTGTGCACACCGCCGGCTGGCCGAGAGGATCAGGTCGCGGCCGCCTGCGCGGCGGGTCTCGCCATACTGGCGGAGAAGCCGTTGGCCGACAGCCTCCCCGCCGCGGAAGGCTACGTCGCTCAGGCTGCGGCGGCAGGGGTCCCCCTCGCCGTAGGGCTCAACTTTCGCTACCTGGGAGTGACGAAGGCGCTCAAGACGCTCTTCGCGGAGCAGCTGGGGCCCGCGGAGTTCGGGCGCTTCACGTACGAGCGTTGGCGGGACGGGACGCTCCCCAACCTGAACAAGTACCCACTCACCATGGCGCATCCCATGCTTTGGGAGCAGTCGATCCATCACTTTGATCTGATGCGGTTCGTGTACGAGGACGAGCCGGTCCGCATCTCGGCCCGGACCTTCAATCCTTCGTGGTCCATGTACCAGGGCGACGCGAACGTCAGTGCCCTCATTACGTTCCGTGGAGGAGTTGAAGTGAATTATCAGGGCACCTGGGCAGGCAATTGGCAGAGGATGGGCTTCGAGTGGCGAACCGAATGCCGACGGGGGATCGCCCTTCAACAAGAGATGTTCGGGGCGCTGAGCTACGCGCTCCGGGATGACCCGGATCTGACCAGCGTCGCGCTGCCCGAGGAGGAGCCCTGGGTGGACGACGCACGCGGCCTTCTCGCGGACTTCGTCCGCTATTTCCGGGAGGACGCGCCACTGCCGTGCTCCGGCACCGATCACCTGACCTCCCTTCGCATGGTGGATGCCTGCATCCGCTCCGCCGGCAGCGAAGTGGCCGTGAGTCTCTGCTGACAGGAGAATGAGCGTACGATGAACCCCAAAACCCAAGTCCTTCGGACTGCTGCAGGAATCTTGGCAACGGTCTTCGTGCTGGGCGGCTGCGCCGAGCAGTCCGAGGACACGATCGTGGTCGGATTGAGCGCCGACATCACGACCTTCGAGCCGGGAATGATCTCCAGCCGGGACAATGCGAACATCGCGGTGCACATCTTCGGTAGCCTCTTCGACCTCAGCCCGGACGGGGAGCACCTCCCCGCGCTCGCGCATACGCTGGAGATCTCCGAGGACGGGCGGGCCTACGTGTACACGCTGCAGGAAGGCCTGACCTGTCACGACGGGGAGCCGCTGACCGCGGAGGACGTGGCGTACACGTTCAACCGGACCGCGGACCCGGCGAACCGCTTCACGGGGAACACGCCGGGCTTCGTCTTCACATCCATCGGCTTCGAGAGCGCCGAGGCGCTCGACGACCTGCGTGTGCAGATCAATCTCGCCCGGCGGAATCCCATCGCATTTGGGCTCATCACCGAAGTCTATATCCACTGCAAGGACAGCTACGAGCAGATGACGCTCGATGAGGCCGCGTCGAACCCCATCGGGTCGGGCCCATATCGGCTGGCGTCCTGGACACGGGGCTCGGAGGTCGTCCTCGAGAAGGTCCGGGACCCGGGCTTCTTCGAGCGGATCGTCTGGCGAATCATCCCCGAGGCGTCCACGCGCACGGCGGAGCTCATCGCCGGAAACGTCGACGTCATCACCAACGTCGTGCCCGAGCAGATCGAGGCGATCGACAACTCGGGCCGGGCCGAGGTCCAGGTGGTCTCGGGGACGCGGCGGATGTACGTCGGGTTCAATCTCTCCGAGGCATCCAGCGAGCAGCCGGGTGGGGACGCCATCCAGGATCCGAGGGTGCGGCGCGCGCTCCAGTATGCGGTGGACGTGCCGACCATTTGCCGTCAGCTCCTCAGCGTGGAGTGCGAGCGAGCGACGTCCCTGGTGAATCCGCCCAACGGCAATCCGGAGCTGACGCCGTACCCCTACGACCCCGCTACCGCGGAACGGCTGCTGGACGAAGCGGGATGGCCGCGCGGGGAGGACGGTACCCGGTTCTCGATCCGCTTCCAGGCGGGGCAGGGCCGATACGTCAATGACGTGAACGTCGTGCTGGCGATCACCCAGTACCTGGAGGACGTAGGGCTGGATGTCGATCTGGAGCTCATGGAATGGGCCTCCGTCTACACGCCGCTACTTCGGGCAAGGAGCATGGGGCCCTTGTTCTTCCTGGGGACCGGCGGGGCGCTCTGGAGTCCCATCTACGACATGACCGACATGGCTGATGTCAACGCGAGCACGAACTACACGCACTGGAGCGACGAGCGGTGGTTCAGCCGCTGGGCCGACCTGTCCGAAGCCGCGACACCGGAGGAGACCCGTGGCATCATCAATGAGATGCTTCAGGTCTTCCACGACGACGGTCCTTGGCTACACCTGTATTTCCAGCCGGACTTCTACGGTGTGTCGGATCGCATCGCCTGGGAGGCGCGTCGCGACGAGAGGGTGGAGTTTTTCGAGGCGCGGCTGAAGTGACACCGGGCAGCTGAAGCGAGGTCGGGCGCATGGGATCATACATCGCGCGGAGGCTTCTCCAGAGCGTCGTCGTGGTCGTCGGTGTGACTCTGGTGAGCTTTCTGGCACTACAGGCCGGGGGTGATCCGACCTACCTCTTCGTCAGTGAGCGGGCTTCGCAGGAAGAGATCGAAGCCACGCGCCGGGCGCTGGGCTTCGACCGGCCCCTTCATGTCCAATATCTGAGCTTCGTGCGAGATCTTTCACGAGGTGATTTCGGGCAATCCTTGTCGTATAGGCAGCCCGCCATGGAGATCGTCCTGGAAGCGCTTCCGGCCACCATCGAGCTGACCGTCTTCTCCATGGTGATCGCGCTCATGCTGGCCATACCCTTCGGGGTGCTTGCGGCCATAAATCGCGGAACTTCCTGGGACGGATCCGTCACGACCTTCGCCATGCTAGGGCAGTCGATTCCGAGCTTCTGGCTGGGGATCATGATGATCCTGTTCTTCGGCCTCTACATGCGGCTGTTCCCGATCTCCGGGCACGTGCCGTTCCTAGCTCCGCTCTTGTCGGGAGATGTGGGCACGGCCTTCTCGAACCTTCCGCGAACGCTGTTTCATCTGGTGCTTCCGGGGATCGCCGTCGGCACCTACTCACTGGCCAGGAACACCCGGTTGGTCCGGTCGTCCCTCCTGGAGGTGCTGGAGCAGGACTACGTGCGTACCGCACGAGCCAAGGGGCTCCCCGAGAAGAAGGTTCTGATCCACCATGCGCTGCGGAATGCTTGGCTTCCGGTGGTGACCATCATCGGACTCGAGTTCGGGTTCCTTTTGGGGGGCGTTGTGGTGGTCGAGACGGTGTTCAGCTACCCGGGGATCGGTAGGCTCCTGTTCGCGGCCATCAACCAGCGTGACATCCCGCTGGTGCAGTCCGGGGTCATTCTGCTGGCGGGTATCTTTATCCTGCTCAATCTGGTGGTGGATCTGGTCTACGTCCGACTAGACCCGCGGATGAAGCTGTCCGGGGGCCGAGGATGAGCGGGCCCGTGACCGATGCAGCCGGCACGGGCGCGATCGGGGGCGGCGGCGTCCCGTCGTCGAACCCTCGAGGCGCGGGCTTCTCCAGCGAGCTCAGGCGAGCTGCGCGCATCATGGTCGCGGCCCGCTGGCCCGTCTTCGCCGTGGTGTTCCTGCTCGCGGCTTCGTTGGCCGCGGCGTTGGGGCCTTGGTTCGCTCCGTTCGATCCGAACCGGCAGAACCTCGTCCTGCGGTTGGCCGACCCTATGGCAGCTGGCCCGGACGGGAGCACGTTCTGGCTGGGCTCGGACGCCCTGGGCAGGGACGTGTTCTCCCGACTTCTCTATGGGGCTCGCGTGTCGCTCACGGTCGGGTTCGCCGCCATCACCGTGGGAGGCACCATCGGCATCGTGGCCGGTCTCCTTGCCGGATATTTCGGGGGATGGGTCGACGATGTGGTGATGCGCTTGGGGGACATCCAGCTCGCTTTCCCGTTCATCCTTCTGGCCATCATGTTCCTGGTGGTGCTCGGCTCGGGCGTCTGGAACCTGATACTGGTCCTGGGAATCGGTCAGTGGGTGACCTACGCCCGGATCGTGCGCGCGGACACCCTGTCTCTGCGCGAGAAGGAGTTCGTGGAGGCTGCCCGGGCTCTGGGCGACAGCACACCCTCGATCATCTTTCGCACCATTCTGCCCAACATCCTGGCGCCTCTCACCGTCATCGCCTCGTTCAACGTGGCCAGCGTCATTCTCTCGGAGGCGGCGCTCTCGTTCCTCGGGCTCGGCGTGCCGCCCTCGGTACCCACCTGGGGGAGCATGCTCGCGGAGAGCCGCGACACCTTGGTGGCGAACAAGTGGTGGCTCGCGGTCTTCCCCGGCGTGGCCATCATGCTCACGGTGCTGAGCTTCAACATTCTGGGTGACTGGCTTCGAGATTTCCTCGACCCACGGTTGAGGGAGCGCACCTAGCTCGCAGTCGCATCCCGTCATCACCCCTGGCAGTCCCCTGGAGGCCTATATGAAGGTCGGAATCATCGGCGCGAGCTTCGCACGGGCGGCGTACTTGCCGGCCCTACGTCACGTGCCGGGCGCCGAAGTGGTGGCGTTGGCATCGGCCCGGCTGGAGAGCGCGCGCCGGGCGGCCGCGGAGTTCGACGTGCCGCATGCATACGACGATTGGGAGGCCATGCTCGGCGCTCACGACTTCGACCTGGTGTGCATCGCGACCCCGACCGTCCTCCACGAGGCTCAGACCCTGGCTGCGATCGAGGCCGGGGCGCACGTCCTGTGCGAGAAGCCGACTGCCATGGACGCGGAAGAAGCGGCTCGAATGCTTGGTGCGGCCGAGGCGGCCGGACGACTCCACATGATCGACCACGAGCTCCGGTTCAACCCCAATCGGATGAGAATCGCGGAGCTCATCGCGCAGGGGGCGCTCGGTGAGGTCCGGCACGTCGACATCACCAACGTGGGAAAGACCTGGACCGACCCCGCCAGTCGACGAAAGGGGGACTGGTGGAGCTTGGCGGAGAAGGGGGGCGGGCGACTCGGAGCGAATGGAAGCCATCAGGTGGATCTCCTGCGGTGGTGGCTCGGTGAAGTGGATTGGGTAAGTGGCGGCGCACCGGTGGTGGTACCGGAGCGCGAGGACCCCGACACCGGCGCGTCCTGGACGGCGACCGCCGACGACCTGGCGTTCTTCACTGTGCAGATGGCGTCCGGGGCCGTGGCTCAGGTCCTCATGTCCGGCGTAGCGGCACATGCCATGGGCAATGCGACGCGGATTTTCGGCTCGGAAGGGACTGTCACGCTATCGAACGACGATGAGCGGCTCCTCTTCGCACGCGCCGGAGAGGATTTTCGAGACATCACGGTCCCCGATCCCAACGCGGATCTCCCGGGCGTGCGGGGAGGCATCTGGAACGTTTCCGTGGTCGGGCTCATGCAAGAGCTCGCCGCCGCCATCCGGGAAGACCGCGACGTATCTCACGGTGCGACCTTCGTCGACGGGCTCGCCAACCAGCGGGTTCTGGACGCGGTGCGTCGGTCTGAAGCCGAGCGGCGCTGGGTCCGTCCAGCGGAGATTCATGCCGGTGGTTGAGCGGCAAGGTCCGGTGGCGGTGGAAGGGCAGTCGGTCCTCGTGACCGGTGCTGCCCACGGCCTGGGGGCTGCCATCGCCCGCCACCTCCACGCCTTGGGGGCCCGGCTGATCCTGCTCGACCGTGACGAAGCCGGCCTGTCCGAGACTTCCGCGGCCTGCCCGGGTGCAACGTGTGGCGTGGTCGACCTGGCCGATGCCGAGGACACGGAGCGCGCCATAGAGGACGTGGTGCGTGGCCCCGTCGACACCCTCATCCACAATGCCGCGATCCTCAGGGTACAGCCCTTGGAAGAAGTCGCGTTGGGCACGTTCCAAGCGACCCTGAACGTGGGGATCCAAGCGGCTTTCCAGCTGACGAAGGCGGTCTGGGGCGGCATGCAGCAGCGGGGTGGAGCTCTGGTCTACGTCTCTTCGCGATCCGGTGTCGAGGGATTCGTCGACGAGACCGCGTACTGTGCCGCGAAGCACGCGCTCGAGGGCTTCTCCAAGTGCGTCGCCATGGAGGGCGAGGCGCATGGAATCCTCTCCGTGACGATCACGCCCGGGATGTACATGCACACACCCATGTCCGAGACGACCTACAGCCCGGAGCTCCGGGAGAAGTGGGTCGATCCGATTCTCCTCGCCCCGGCCTTCGCGCATCTGGCCACCCGACCCATGCAGCTCTCGGGTCAGAGGCTGAATGCGTGGGCCCTCGCCCAGAAGGAAGCCACCTCATGACCATGCAGCCCATCTACGACTGGATCGACGCCCACGCCGAGGAGTGCGTGCGCGACCTGCAGCGCCTCGTCCGGCAGCCCTCTGTCTCCGCTCAGGGGATCGGCCTCAGGGAATGCGCCACCCTGGTCCGGGACATGATGCACGAGGACGGACTCCCGGCGGAGTTCCACGAGCTGAGGGAGGGCCCACCGGTCGTGTTCGGGCATCTGAAGGCTCGCACGCCGAGCAAGACGCTCCTCTGCTACTCCCACTACGACGTCCAGCCGCCGGAGCCGCTGGATGCCTGGACGTATGGTGGGCCATGGGCGGCGGACATCGTGGACGGGGTCCTATACGGGCGTGGGGCCACCGACAACAAGTCCGGGGTGCTGGCCTTCAACAAGGCGGCCAAGGCGTTTCTCGAGGTCCGGGGAGAGGTACCCATCGATCTCAAGTTCCTCATCGAGGGAGAAGAGGAGATCGGCTCTCCCAACCTGGCCGACTGGGCGGCACGGAACGAGAAGCTGCTGGAAGCGGACGGCATGCACTGCTTGGATGGATCCATGGAGGTCGGGGCCGACGTCCCAGACGTGTCCCTGGGCCTCAAATCGGTGCTCTTCGTAGAGCTGATCGCGCGCGGGGCCAAGACGGATATCCACTCGCTCAACTTCCCGCTGGTGCCCGCACCCGTGTGGGATCTGGTGTGGGCCCTCAACACCATCCTCGATCGGGATCGTCGGATCTTGGTGGAGGGCTGGGACGAGGGGATCTGGCAGCTCGACGAGGACGACGAGGCGCAACTGACGGAGAAGGCGGCGCGGGTGGATCTGGACGCCCAAAGGGACGAGTGGGGCATCCCGGAGTTCGCACTGGGACGCGACGGAGTGGACGCCATCCGCGCCCGCACCTACGAGCCTACGGCCAACATCCAGGGGATCATCGCGGGCTATACCGGTCCTGGCAGCAAGACGATCGTCCCCAACGAGGCCAGGGCACGGCTGGACTTCAGGTTGATTCCGAACATCCAGCCTGACGCGGCCATCCGTAAGCTCAAGGCTCACCTGCAGAAGCACGGCTTCGGGCACATCGAGGTGCGGGCTTTCGACGGCGCCGAGCCACCGTACAAGATCTCGGTGAAGGAGGACATCAGCCAGGCGATTATCGCGGCGGCCACCGAGGTGTACGGTGAGCTTCCCGTCGTGAACGGGGTCTCCGCCGAGGGGGCCATTCTGCGACACGTGTGGATCCCCTGCGTGCTCACCGGCTTTGCCAACACGGGGGCGAACCTCCATGCCCCCGACGAGAACATCCACCTGGACAAGTACATCCAAGGGATCAAGTACGCGGCTGCCATCATGGAGCACTTCGGCAGGAGCTAGGCTTACTCCGCGCACCGCTTGCGCGGCGCCTTTCGGGTCATGCGCTACATGGCGCTTCAGCGCATGGCTTCGACGGCGATGGGTGTGCGCCTGGCGAGACGTCCGCGCCCCCGCTTCATGACGGCCGTTCCGGCGTCCACGATGACCTCCCCGCGAGACACCGTCCAGGTCGGGAAGCCCTTGAGACGCATGTCCTGGTAGGGGCTGTAGTCGACGGCGGAATGGAGGACGTCGGGGTCTACGGTCACCTCGCGCTCCGGGTCGACGACGATGAGGTCGGCGTCAGCATCGACCTCGATCCTCCCTTTGCCGGTGAGCCCGAACAGTCGGGCCGGGGCCGTCGCCGTGAGCTCCACGAACCGCTCCGGGGTGATTCGTCCCTCTACGACGCCTTGCGTGAAGACCAGGGGGAGCCGCGTCTCGATGCCCGGTAGACCGTTGGGGATCTTGGTGAAGTCGTCGCAGCCGCCGGTCTTCTGGCCCTCGAATCGGAACGGCGCATGGTCAGACGAGATCTGCTGGATGGAGCCGTCAGCCAGCGCTCGCCAGAGCGCCTCTACGTGGGATCTGGCTCTCATGGGTGGGCTGCAAACGAACTTGGCCACCTCGCAGCCAGCCGCGGGATCGTAGACGGATTCGTCGAGGACCAGATACTGGGGGCAGGTCTCGGCAGCGACCGGCACGCCCCTCTCGCGGGCGGCGGCGACGTGGGCCGCCGCGCCCTCCGAGGTTACGTGGGCGATACAGACGGGTGCTCCCGCGAGCTCGGCGAGCATGATCGCCCGGTTGGTGGCTTCGGCTTCCACGGGCGGGGGTCGGCTCGTAGCGTGGAACGCCGGTCCGGTCTCCCCGCGGGCGAGATGGCGCTCGATGAGGTGCGTCACGGCGCAGTCGTTCTCGCAGTGCAGGTACAGCAGCCCACCATGCTCCGCTGCCGTCTCGAGCAGGAGGATCAAGTGCTCGTCACCGATCTTCTTGTCCCCGTACGTCATGTACACCTTGAATGACGGGAAGCCGCCGCCAATCAGCGCCGGCATCTCCGAGAGCACGTCTTCCGTGACGTCGGTCACGATCGTGTGAAATCCGTAGTCGATGACGGCATCCGGTCGGATCTCTTCGAGACGTCGATCCCGGGCAGCGGACAGGGACTCTCCCTTGGCCTGTAGTGAAAAATCCAGAATGGTCGTGACTCCGCCGAACGCTGCGGCCACCGTTCCCGTGTGGAAGTCGTCCGCGGTGCGCACGCCCAGCCGGCCGATCGGGTGTGCGAGATGCGTGTGCGTGTCGATCCCACCCGGCATGACCCAATGACCCGCCGCGTCGATCACCCGCCCCCGTGTTCTCAAGCCAGTGCCGATCTCCACGATCCGGCCATCCCGGGAGAGGACGTCCGCGTTGCGCCGGCCGTCCGCCGTCACGAGCGTGCCGCCACGAATCAGGAGCTCATTCATCACATCAAAGTCCTTTGGATCGGTGCTGGAATAGTGACGACGCCGGGCTGCCTGCGGAGATCCGTGGCAGACCAACGGGGTCACGCCGAGCCCGGCGAGGCGCTTGGTGAAGCAGGGCAGCGCAAGGTAGACGGAGGCGTGACCGCCAGCAAAGTTTGCCGCCCACCGGCCGGCGACATAACATGCCGCTCCTTCAGGAGGATGGCATGACAATCGATCGTCGTACTTTCACCAAGATGGCCGGTGCGGGCGCCGCCGCGATGGCGATCGCCTGGCAGCAGGCGTGCACTCAAGTGGCGGAAACCGGAGAGGTCTCCGCGGAGACCGTCGGGGTGTTGCTCGACGCCCAGGGTTCGCGGGGTATCTACGCGGACGAGGAACAGTTCGAGCGACTCCGCCGTGCCGTGCGCAATATGATCCGCACCCAGGATCAGCTCCGCAGCTTCTCGCTCAGCGAAGACGAGCAGCCACTCACCGTCTTCAGGAGGGGCTGACATGCAGGAGGCCGTCCATTACCTGACCGTTCGCGAGTTGGCCGCCCTTCTCGAATCCGGTGAGATCTCCTCCGTCGAGCTGACGCGGATGTACCTGGATCGTGCCGAAGAGCTGGACGTGCCGCCCTTCGACCTCCCGTCGGAGCCGCGCACGGACCACGACGGCAAGCTGGGCACGATGGTTACGATCGCCCGCGAGCATGCTCTGGAGTCGGCGGAGCGGGCAGACGCCGAGCTTCGCGCGGGACGACGGCGCAGCGTCCTGCACGGAATCCCGTACGGCGTGAAGGATCTGCTCGACACCGACGGCGTTCCCACGACCTGGGGCTCGGGCATCTTCCGGGATCGCGTCCCCGATCGGAACGCGGCGGTCATCGATCGGTTGGAGGACGCAGGGGCGGTGCTCATGGCCAAGATGAGCCTGGGCGAGTTCGCCGGCGGCAACACGAGCTCCGCTCTGAACCCCTGGAAGCTGGACCGCACGAGCTTCGGTTCCTCCAGTGGAACTGTCGCCGGCGCGGTGGCCGGGCTCATCGGGTTCGGGATCGGGACGGAGACCGGCGGATCCATCGTCTACCCCGCCTCGTCGGTGGGGGCCACGGGACTACGTCCGACCTTTGGCCGCGTGAGCCGATTCGGCTGCATGGCGCTGTCCTGGAGCTTGGACAAGATCGGTCCTGTGGGCCGGTCGGCTGAGGATTGTGGTCACGTGCTCGAGCAGATCGTGCAGTACGACGGCCGGGACAACTCGTCCGTGGATCGTCCTTTCAGCTTCCGTGCCGACCCGGGCAGCATGCGCGGACGCCGGTTGGGCGTCCATCGCCCCGAGTTCGAGCTCTCACAGTCGGAGACGACGCGGCGGGTCTTCCAGGAGGCCCTGGACGCCTTCGAGCAGATGGGCGTGATCCTCGAAGACATCTCGCTACCCGACTATCCCACTGGCGCCCTCTTCTCCAGCATTGTCACGGTGGAGAGCGGAACGATCTTCCAGCCACTCTTCGAGGACGGTCGGGCTGCCGGGATGTTCTCGTTCAACGCGGATCGTGCCGCGGGATGGATGGCCGGTCGCATGATGCCGGCCTCGGATTACCTCACGGCTCAAAGGATTCGCAGCCAACTCGTGCGGGAGATCGATGAGCTCGTGTCGCGTTACGACGCGGTCATCGCGCCGACCTGGCCGAACGGCGCGGCGCTGCGTGAGGTCGAGAACGGTTGGCCCGTTCCGGCGCGAAACGAGTGGGAGCCGCCTAACGAGCTGAACGCCGCGACGCCCAAGCTCAACGGCATCGCCAACCTCGTGGGACAGCCGGGTCTCGCCATTCCCTGCGGGTTCGACGACGACGGGATGCCGCTGTCCCTGCAGATCGTAGCGTCCGCCTTCGACGACCAGGCGGCGCTGGATTTCGGCATGGCGTTCCAGCGGGAGACGGACTGGCACGTCAGGCGGCCGACCTACCCCTGGAGGACCTAGTAGGGTAGGGCGGGGAGATCCGGCCTCAGGTTGGCTGGCAGTCAGCCAGCGAGCCGACGAAGCGGCCGCCTTCCAGGACGGTCTCACCGTCCAGGGCGATGCTCGTGTCCAGCATGCAGAGGCCGAGATGGGCCGCGCTCCGGATCTTCCCCTGGAAGAACTGGTCGTCGTTGCTGCCGAGCTCGACCTGGACCGAGCCCAGGAAGCCCTCCGTGTCCGCGTTGCCCGCACCTGCTTCCGGGAACTGAACGAGAGGGGCCGTCCACGACGCTCGGTGGTCCGTTCCCCAGGACACGTGTCCCGCGAGGAAGGCATTGGGGTCCCGGTAACCCGACAGGTGCTTCTCCAGGAGCCACGCGTCCACCCCTCCTTCGATGCGGACGGCCCTACCAGCCTCGAAGTGAATCCGGATCTCGTCATCGACGTAGCGACCGAGATGGAAGATCTGATCGCCTCGGCCGAGGACCAACGTGCCCTCCACCGACCCCTCGTGCGGTGCGATCTCCACCATCGCAGCGCCCCAGAAGTCGAAGAGCCCGGGTGTGTCGGCCACGCCGCAATGGGCCAGCGCAGGGCGCCCCGACACCTCGGCGCTGAGGTCGGTGCCCCTGTCCGATCGGAACCGCAGTCTGGTGGCCTTGGCGAGCCGTTCGGCGCCGAGTCGAGTCCGTCGGACGACCTCGGGATGAGCGGTGAGCCTTCGGAGCACGTGGATCGGCTGGACGGCCAGGAGGGCACGGCTGCCTGCGTCCAGAGCTGCCCGGAGGCTTGGATCGTAGTGCAGGCGGTGCGTCGTGAACCCCACGATGAGGTCTGTGTCGGCCAAGGCGGACGCCAGGCGGCGGCCCGGAAAGCTTCCCTGGTAGGGCAGGGTCAAAATCGCCGGGCCGGCCCCGAGGTCCAGTGCGGCACCCATACAGGCCGCCGATACCGTGGCGTCATAGGCCGTGTCGGTCACGATGAGGCACGACTCACCGTCTTCGAGGCGGCACGCCGTCAGCTGCTCGCGGAACAGCGCGACGAGCTCCGTGGCGACGTGTGGTCCGGCGGTACGGCGTCCATAGGGCATGTGGTCTCCTAGCGAGGCCCGACCTCGAGGACCCCGTCCACGAAGACGAACTCGGGCACGACTCGGTAGTCGAAGGGGTGGCCTTCGAGGACGACGAAGTCCGCGTCCTTTCCGACTTCGATGCTGCCGATACGATCGGCCATCCCCAGGAGATCCGCGGCATCGAGGGTAGCCATGCGGAGAGCGGTCACCTCCGGGACACCGTTCCGAAAGGCCCATGCCGAGTTGAGAATGGGTTCTCCGCCCAGGCGACCGATTGGGGAAGCTCGACGGGAGGCGCCCGGGCCGAAGAAAGCCACCCTCACCCCCGCGCTGGCCAGGATCGCCGGACCATCGACCCTCCAACCGGGGCCACCACCCCGTATGTCCGACGCGAAGCTGCCGGAGTTGCCCAGAATCACACCGACGTCTGCGGCAGCGAGCTCGTCGGCGAGCCTGTGGGATTCGACTCCCCCCGTGATCACGAGTCGAAGGTCGTAAGCTTCCGCGATGCGCATGGCTTCGCGGATCTCTGCGATTCGATCCGCATGGATGAGGGCGGGGACCTCTCGGCGCAGGAGGGGCAGCAAGGCTTCGTGACGAGGGTCATACTCGTGTTCGACCGCATCGCCGTAGCTTCGCGCGGCGTCCAGAGCGCCACGGATCATCGCTGATGCGCTCTCCAGGGTAACGGGGATGCGTGAGCTTCCCGACCAATTGCGGACGGTGCCCGCGGTCAGGGACATGACGATGCTGCTCGGTTCCCTCCGCACCATGTCCTCGAAGTCGAGCCCGGGCGTCTTCACGACGACACCGTTCCCGCCGATCAGATTCTGCGTCCCAGGCGTCACCTGGATGGCGGTTACGCCCATCGTCGTGTTCACGCGGTAGGTCGGAAACCACGGATCCACCCCGTATAGGGCGTTCATCTCCGGCACGATGGGCTCGGTGATCTCGTCGTTCTGCACCTGCCACTTGAGGTCGCCGATCCAATCGTTCGGGAAGGCACGGGCGATGATGGTCCCCGGCATGACCACCCGACCTCCTGCTTCCATCACCGGGAGCCCCGGGGGCACCGAACCGCCGGCCTCCACTCGTGTGAATCGACCGTCTTCAACCACGATCGTCGCGTCCCGGATCTCACCCTGGGCGATGGTGAATACATGGGCGCCCGTGATGGCGAACGCGCGGTCTCCGGGGAGGATCTCGTTCCGCAGGGGACGGAAGGGCCCCACCGCGCGCGGGCGATCGTCTTGCAGGGCCTCACCGCGCTCATACTCCAGGACGCCGTCCACGAAAACGCGTTCGACCCTGTCGCGGCTCAGGTCCAGAAAGTGCCCGTCCAGCAGCACGAGGTCGGCGTCCTTTCCGACCTCGATGCTCCCTACCCGGTCCTGTAACATCATGGCCCTGGCCCCGTTGATGGTCATGACCTCCAGTGCTTTCTGATCCGTCAGGCCATGGCGTGCGAGGAACGCGCCGTATTCCCGGAAGTCTCGGATATGCTGTCCCGACACGTCGGTCTGGATGCTGGCCGGGATACCGGCGTCCACCAGAAGCTCCAGCAGATTCAAGGGCTCGGGATCGTTGTAGTACTGGACGATCATCATGGGCCCGATGACGGGAACGATGCTCGTCCCCCTCAGGAGGTCGACCATCGGGAAGATTTCTTCAGCGTGCGCCAGGGCCAACCGGTCGATGAAACCGTACTTGCGAGCGAGGCGGAGCACCATCATGACCTCGCTGGGATAATGCGAGTGTGCGTGCACCATGACCTCGCCGCGGAGGACCGGCAGGAGGGCTTCCAGGCGCTCGTCGTGCTCCGGCGCCTCGTCCGCGCGCCCGGCTTCGAAGGCTTCTTTCGCGGCCAGGTACTCCGTCGCTCTGCGGTAGTAGTCGTCGGCAGTGGCGTACCAACCCATGACCGTCTGGGGTGTCTCCCCGGGCCTGAGGTTGATGAGCGGCCGGACGGCCATCTTCAGGTCCACGTAGGGCTTGAGAATCATGTCCGAACCCGGACGGCTCTTCATCTTCAGCGCCACCGACTGACCGCTGGAGATGATCCCACTTCCCGACCTGGTAATGACCGACGTCACCCCGCCGGAGAGGGCGACCTGGATCATGGGATCGTTCAGGTCCAGGTTTTCCACAGCCTTCCACTCGGGGGTGAAGGGTCCGGGGATCCGCGCGCGCGTCGAGCGATCGAGCGCGATGTGGGTGTGGGCGTCGATGAGGCCGGGGATGACCACTTCGGCCTCGTACACTTCGGCCCCGGCGGGGAGCTCGAGTGACCGCCCGACTTGCTCGATGATCCCGTCGCGTATCAGGATCTCACCGTTCTCGATAACGCCGTTCGTGACCGTGTGAATCTCCGCGGCGCGGATGAGCACGGGTCGCGACTGGGCCGCCGATGGTTGGAGTGGACCCGCGACCGCCGTGAAGGCCAAAGCGAGAACGCCCCGGCGGAGCGCCGGTCTCGAGCGCAAGATCGCTGCGATGCGAGCAATTACGTTGGCGTGCCCGGCGATGGACGGCAGGCTCCTTCGAGCCCGCCCGATGATGTCTCTCATGTGTGCCTCCCGCAGGCATCCTACGGAGTTCGCGGGGTTGCGCACCAGAGGCCGCCTGCCCGGCGCCCGCCCCGGTGGATTCCCGGGCGGGCCGCTCGTCCGCTTCTGGGTGAGGATCAAGCCGTGCAGTGTCGGTTGATCAGGTCGTTCTGGAGCCAGAGCAGTCTGCTCTAGCGCGGATGGCCAGCGCTTTGACGTCGTCCGGACGGTCCGCGCCGAGGATCGTCGCGTTTACGGCGTCAGCCGCGGATCCCATGACCGAGGTCATCTGGACGAGTGGCACGACGATCTCGGGGTTTCCGGCATCACTCGTCCGACCCCCGGCCGGGGAGCGCTAGTGCGAGCAGCTCCGCCGGATGCCCCCCACCGCCGACGGACAGGACCACGAACTGGCGTCCTTCGTGCATGTAGGTCATGGGCAGGCCGACCTGAGCCGCAGGCAGCGGAATCTCGGCGATGACCTCACCGGTTGCCTTGTGATAGGCCCGAAAGATGGGATCGCCCGATGCACCCTCCCCACCGAGGAGCAGCGTGCGGGTCACCACGAGCCCAGCTCGGGACGTCTGGCCCGTTTGGGGCACAAGCGCCGGATCCAGCTCCAACCGTTCGGCCACGTGCGGCGGCGTTCTACCGTTGGGGACCATCCACGCATGCTCGCCGGAGGTCAGGTCGATTGCAGTGATACGTCCCCACGGTGGCTTCACGATCGGGACCCCGGGCGCTAGGAGCGCCCGGCCAGATGCCGCGATGTAGTCCATGTCGGAGAGGTCTCCGCCGGGCTCGAGCGCCAGCACGGACGGCGAGGTGTGGGAACCGACGTAGAGTAGGCCCGTTTCCGGGTCCAAGGCGCCCCCTTCCCAGTTGGCACCGCCGAGGGAGCCGGGGAGGGAAAGGGTGCCCTGGGTGCCGTCTGGGGCGTTGACCAGAGACGGTGGCGTGAAGATCGGACCCATCCGGTACGCCTCCGCGATCTCCAGCGCCCGTGCCCGGATCTCCGGCGTGAAGTCGATGAGGTCGTCTTCCGAGAAGCCTTGTCGCTCGAAGGGCGCGGGCCTGGTGGGGAAAGGCTGGGTGGCCGACGTCCATTCGCCCGGGACATCCGTCTGCGGAACGGATCGCTCCTCGATGGGCCAGACCGGTTCTCCGGTCAGGCGGTCGAAGACGTAGACCCAACCCTGTTTGGTGAGCTGCGCCACGATCTTCCTTGGGTGACCGTCGATGATCAGGTCTCCGAGGATCGGCGCCGTGGGGTTGTCCCAATCCCAGATGTCGTGGTGGATGATCTGGAAATGCCAGACCTTCTCGCCGGTGCGCCCGTCGAGGCACACCAGGCTGGTCGAGAAGAGGTTGTCCCCCGGACGGTGTCCGCCGTAGTAGTCTCCGGTGGCGGCCTCCGTCGGCAGGTATACGTAACCGGTTTCGGGGTCCCACGAGATCTGAGCCCAGACCGCGGCGTTGCCCGTGTAGCGCCAAGAGTCGTCTAGCCAGGTGTCGTTGCCCTCCTCACCCGGCTCGGGGATGGTCTTGAACCGCCAGACCTCCTCGCCGGTGCGCACGTCGAACGCGCGGACGTCGCCGGGCGTGTTGACTCTCGAGGGTGGGCGCATACCCACATGGTGTGCCGAGCCGACCACGACGACGTCCCCGACGACTGCGGGAGGCGAGCTGGCGCCGATGGACCCCACGAGATCGATGCCTTCTCGGGTGCGGTGCCCTGCGTGCAGGTCCACGACGCCATCGGTTCCGAACTCCGGCACCGGCAGACCGGTCGAGGCGTCGAGGGCCACGAGCTGGTAGCCTGGCGTGATGGCCAGGATCCGGCCTCGCCCCTGCGGGTCCTCCCAGTATGCCACGCCACGTCCGGGGTTGGCCCGGGGCGCCAGGTCGAGGCGCCGGCCCTCGTCGGGACTCCAGCTCCAGCGAGTCTCACCGGTTCCCGCATCGATTGCGACGATCGACCGGTCGATACCGGCGGTGGCGTATAGAACGCCACCGACCATCAAGGGAGTGGTGGCGCTGCGGATGAGCGGATTGCTGCCATAGCCCGCAGCGCTCCATCGCCACGCGATCTGTAGGTCCTGAGCGTTCGAGGGGCCAATCTGATCCAGGGCCGAGTATCGGGTGTGTCCCGGATCGCCTCCGTAGACCGGCCACGTCCCCGCGGGCGCGCCGCTTTGGCTCGAAGCAGGAGCGGGAGCGATGAACGAAGACCAAACGAGGGGCGAGGCGCAGAGAAGGAGGCGGAGCATCGGGGCCGTGTGGGTGAGCGGACGAAGAGTGACGGCACAACATGGAGATCGGCCGCCGGTGTCGCGAATGGCGAGTCGGTCTCGGTCCGCTAGATGACCATGCCCGCGATCGTCGCTGCCATCAGCGTGGCCAAGCCACCGCCGACCATGGCCTTCAACCCCAGCTCGGCGAGGTCGCGGCGCCGGCTCGGGGCGATGACCGCGATGCCCCCGACGGTCATGGCCACCGATCCGAAGTTGGCAAAGCCGCAGAGCGCGTAGGACGCGATGACGACCGATCGGGGCTCGAGCGTCGTGCCAGCCGACAGGCCATCCGCCAATTGCAGGTACGCGACGAACTCGTTCACCACGGTCTTCACGCCGACGAGGCTGGCCACGGCAGGCGCGTCGGTCCACGGCACGCCCATGAGCCATGTCAGCGGGGCGAGCGCCCAGCCCAGGATGCGCTCGAGTGAGAGGTCGTGTAACCCGGCCAGACTCCCGGCCCAGCCGATCACTCCGTTGGACAGGCTCACCAGAGCGAGGAACGCGATCAGCATCGCGCCCACCGCCAGGGCGAGATGAAGCCCCTCGGACGCACCTCTGGCTGCCGCGTCGATGACGTTTACTTCCGACCGTCCGACCCGTACGTCGAGCGTGCCCGCCGTCTCGGAAACCTCCGTCTCGGGCACCATGAGCTTCGCCACGACGAGCGCTCCCGGAGCGGTCATGATCGAGGCCGCGACCAGGTGGCCCGCGATGTCGGGGAAGAAGCCCACCAACAGCCCCACGTAGGCGGCGAGGAGTGCACCCGATACGCTCGCCATGCCGGACGACATCACCGTCATCAACTCGGAGCGGGTCATTCGTTCCACGAAAGGGCGCACCAGGAGCGGTGCCTCGCTCAGCCCGAAGAAGATGTTGCCTGCGGAGACCAGAGTCTCGGAGCCCGAGGTCCCCATGGTCCGCTGCATGACCCAGGCAATGGCGCGGACCACCGCCTGCATGATCCCGAGGTGGTAGAGCACCGCGACCAGGGACGAGAAGAAGATGATCGCGGGCAGCACGGTGAAGGCGAAGAACGCCCCGGTGTTGGCGACGAGCCCGGTCGTGGCTGTGAACGTGCCTTGTCCCGGCTCGCCTTGGCCCACTGGGACGTTGGATTCGACGAGGTTGCCGAAGAGGAAGCGTGCGCCGTCGACACTGAAGCCCAGCAGTGCCTGCACCACCTGGTTGGTTCCATCGAAGAACGCCACGCCGAGGTCCGTCCGCAGAACGACGACAGCGAAGAGCAGTTGGAGGCAGAGGCCCCAGCCGAGCACGCGCCACGGGATGCGGCGACGATCCGAGCTCAAGCTCCACGCGATGCCCAAGAGGACGACGAGCCCGACGGCCGAACGGAGACGAAGCCCAAACGGTGTCGCGACTGCCTCAGGGGGCACCCGGATCTCGGACGTCGCGGCTTGGACGGCCGACAGCGTGAAGTCCGCCAGGAGGCTCGTAAAGCTCATCCACGATCTTAGGATTGCGCCCGGCGTCGTGCCAGCCCGGCAAGCACCGACCTGCGGCGCGCCTTCCGGCAGAACGTTGGCACCAGGCACTTGGCCCGACGCCCGCAGTCGTCGTAGACAGGAGGTCCGAGCGGAAGGCTCATCGGACTGTTCTCGCGCGTCGGCGCGACCTGCCGGGGTTCGACTGGGTCTGGCGCGGAGCACACGGTGACCGATCCTTTGCGCCGCGAGCACCCACTCCTTAGGGTCAAGGGTCCACCTTCCGTTCCGAAGCACGCAGAGGCGCTCCGAATGCTCCCCATCCGTTTCCCGGCCGCGGGCTCTGCCCGTCTCGATCTTCGCATCGTCCCGGGGCTCCTACTTGCCGCTTTCCTGGCTCTGGCAGGATCTCCGCCGCTCTCGTCTGCGGCGGCTGCGCAGGCTGCGCTCAGCGCTCCCGAGGGGTTCCCCAACGAGCTGCGCACACACGCCGAGCGGACGGGATTCGAAGAGCTCACGCCCCATGATGAGGTTGTAGCCTTCTACCGGGCGTTGGCCCGTCACTCAGACGACGTGCGCATCCAAGAGATCGGGCGGAGTCGGGAAGGGCGGCCCATGCTGGCCGTGACCTTGGCCCGCCCGGCGGTGGCCGAGCCCTGGGAGGCCCACGCTTCGGGCAAGCCGATCGTCTTCATCGGGGCCCAGGTGCATGGCAACGAGCCGGCGGGAAAGGAGGGCCTCATGCTGTTTGCCCGTGAGGTCGCGCTCGGGAACGCCCAGGATCTGCTCGAGGACGGGGTGTTCGTCTTCGTCCCGCAGATCAACCCGGACGGCGGGGAGGCGGAAGAGAGCGGGACACGGGCCAACCCGGCGGGCTACAACGTCAACCGCGACTATGCGCGGCTGGTGAACCCGGAGACACGGGCGATCGTGGAGGGCGTGCTGAACCCCTGGCGGCCCCACGTAACCGTGGACGCCCATGAGCTCACGGGCGCGCACGCGTACGACTTCTACGCGCTCCATCCCAGTCACCTGTCCACGCCGGAGGCGGTGCGCGAGATGGCGGCGGGACCCGCGACCGACGCGGTGCGGGACGCCATCGAGGGCGGCGGCTTCGCGTATTTCCCTTATCACCTGCTTCCGTCGGACCCAACGACCATCCCGGAGGAGGGGATCCGAGCCGCTGGGTACGGGGTGCGGATCCTTCGCAGCTATGGTGGGGTGCGTGGCGCCGTGAGCCTACTGTTCGAGAGTCGGCGAGACGCGGATCCTACGCAGCGGATCCAGGAGCGCGCCCTCTGGCACTATCTCGCCATGGAGGGGGTGTCGCGGTGGGCCGTCCGGAATGGTGACGCGGTCATGGCGGCCGTGGCGCAGGGACGGGCCGCCAACGAGAGGCTCGGCAGGTCTTACGACGTTTCGGACACCATTGTCGTGCGCGCTGACCTCGTGCCCGGTGACCCTGTGGCCTACCGGACGCCGGAGATGAGAGCACTGCCGGGCGGTCAGGGGTACGAGCCCACCGGTCGAGTCTTGGAGTTGGAGGTCCCCTTCCGGAACCGCATCCAGGGTGTCGTGGTGCGGCCGCGGCCCGTGGGATACGTCATCGAAGCGCACCGCGGTGACCTGGCGCGGCAGCTCGTGCAGCACGGGCTCCAGGTGGAGCGGTTCGACGGACCCGTCGAGCTCGCCGTGGAGAGCTTCGTGGTGGACTCGGTCCATGTGGCGGACGGCCCCGCTGAGGGGTACTACGAGCGGTCCGTGTGGACGAGTCTCGAGGACCGCGCGGAGTCATTCTCTCGAGGTGGATACCTGGTCCGGGCGAGTCAGCCCATGGCCGGACTCGCTTTCGCACTCCTCGAGCCCGAGGACATCGACTCCTTCGCCAGCGAAGGACACTACGACGCGGAAATGGTTGTAGGCGAGCCTCTTTCGGTGCATCGCTTAAAAGAGATTCCGCAGATGACCACCCAGCTGGTCGAGCCGTAGGGGTGAGGGTGCTCCGGATGCAGCCCGAGATCATGCACACCCTTCGGGCCAGGGCGGGTTCGGCGGCGCCCCGGGCCCTGGCGGTCATGCCAACCGTCTTGGGCCTGACGTTGGTACTGGGCCTACAGAGCGCCCTGGCGGCCCAGGCCCAGCCGCCCGCGGAGCCGCCGCCCGACTGGGGACCCACGGCCATCGACTACACCAACGTCCCATATCCCCATCCCGTGGACTTCCTCGAAGTCGCGCTCTACGGCGAAGACCATCGGATGGCGTACATGGACGTAGCGCCGACGGGCCGCCCGAATGGGCAGACCGTGGTCCTCTTCCACGGAATGAACTTCTTCGCGGCCGCCTACGAGCCGACTATCGACGCGCTCACGGACGCGGGTTTTCGCGTCCTGGCCGTCGACCGACTCGGCTACGGCCGCTCCTCCAAGCCGGACATCCACTACAACCTCCACATGCCGGCGAGGAACACGAAGGCTCTACTCGATCATCTCGGGATCGAGCGGGCGGCCGTCGTGGGACACTCCATGGGCGGGATGGTCGCGACGCGCTTCGCGTTCACCTATCCGGAGACCACCACGCACGTGGTCATGGTCAACCAGATCGGGCTGAGCGATCCGCGTCCGGGTCGTCCGTGGCAGGATCCCCAGGAGGCCTACCTGAGCAACTACGAGGGCACGACCTACACGTCCATTCTCGAGGGGCACGTGCGGTACTACCCGCGAGGCTGGAAGCCGGAGTACCTGCAGTGGGTGAAAGTCCAGTACGGGCTCACGCTGAGCGGAGATTGGCCCCGGATGGCGAAGATCCGAGCGGCGCAGCGGCGGATTCTGTACGAGGACCCCGTGGTCTACGAGTGGCAGCACATCGGCACCAAGGCGCTGGTGATCGGCGGGGCGGAGGACCGGCTCGTGTCCGATTTTGCGGCGGCGGCCCGAAACGTGGGGGAGCAGCTGCAGAACGCAGAGCTGGTCATTTTCCCGGAGGTGGGGCACTCACCCCACTTCGACAACCCCGACGAGTACCATCTGGAGCTGATCCGCTTTCTCCGGTCTGATCCGGACGAGCCGGCGGACCAGGGTTGGCGGGCGAGCCAGGTGGGACGTGGGTCCGAGGGGTGCGCCGGGTAGCCCTCCGGGCACATGTGAGGGTTCCTCGGAAACGAAGGTGACCCGGGGCTGAGCGACCCCGTGGATATCGCAGTGCCGCCCAGGGGGTGCGGTGGCACGCTTATTGAGGGCCATCAGGTGCGAGATGTGGACGAGCTCGAGGTGAGATCCGTTGCCTCGTGGGCCCCTCCCCCTCGATGTGCGGCTCGGTCTGGTGCACGATCTTGCCCCGCGTTGGTCCGCGTACTCTTCTCCTCCGCCGCCAAACCATGCCGAAACGATCCCGTGATCCATCGTCGGCGGAAGCCCCGAGGCTTCTCGTCTTGGCGCCTCAGCCGTTTCTGGCCGATCGAGGTACTCCGATCGCGCTGAGGCAGGTGCTTGAGGCGCTCGGCGACCTGGGAGTCGAGGCGGATGTGGTGACCTACCCTCTGGGACGAGATCCGAAGCTGCCGAGGGTACGGGTGCTACGCGCGGCCAACCCCTTTGGATTCCGATCCGTCCCGGTAGGCTTCTCGTTTCGCAAGGTGATACTGGACCTTTGCCTGGCGGTGAAGGCCTGGCGGGCATTGAGCAGCCGGCAGTATGTCGCGATCCAGGCCTCGGAAGAGGCCGCGTTCCTGGCGGTGATGCTGCGCGCGGGCCGCAATGTGCCGATCATCTACGACATGCAGTCGAGTCTCCCCGAGCACCTGGCCGAGCACCGCGTCTTCCGCCCTGCACCGGTGCGATGGCTGCTCGACCGGTGCGAGCGGTGGCTGGCGAATCGAGTGGACATGATCATCACCAGTGCAGGCCTTGGAGCCTACGCAGCGAGCCTGGCACCGGGAATTCCGGTGCGGGAATGGGAGTTCCATGCCCCGAACGATCCGGTCGCCCCGGAAGAGGTGGAGTCGCTCAGAGCACGGCTGGCCATTCCCAAAGGAGCGCGGGTGGTGCTCTACACAGGCACGTTCGTCCCGTACCAGGGGCTCGCGACCTTGCTGGGCGCCGTGCCCCAGGTCCTCCAGTCCGTGCCCGACACAGTCTTCGTGCTCGTCGGCGGTGCCGAGAAGACGCTGGCCGAGCTTCTTCCCGGAGTGGAGGTGCCAGCCGCCGCCGTTCGGGTGGTCGATCGGCAGCCACGACAGGAGATGCGCCGGTACTATGCGCTCGCGGATCTGGTGGTGTCTCCTCGCGCGACCGGACGCAACCTGCCCCTTAAGGTGTTCGATTACCTGGGCGCGGCCAAGGCGATGGTAGCAACGGATGTACACGCGCATCGCGCGGTCCTGAACGATGCGCTGGCGCTCTTGGTGCGTCCGACCTCCGATGCCCTGGCCGATGGTATCCGGCTCCTACTCCAGGACGACGATCTCAGGTGCCGGTACGCCAGAGCGGCCGCCTCGTTCGCACGGGAGCGGCTGGGCTGGGAACCCTTCGTCCGCAATCTGAGCGCGAACTACGCGCCCATCATCGGGCGGAAGACGCAGGACGTGTCGCCGTGAGTCGCCTGGTCTCGGTGATCGTCCCCGCCCGCGACGAGTCAGCCACGATCGGCAGCGTGGTAAACGCCATCCTCGCACAGGCTCGACCGGCCCGGGCGGTGGAGGTCATCGTCGCGGACGACGGCTCGACCGACGGCACGGTCGAGGTCGCCGCGGCGGCCGGTGCCAAGACGGTGTGCCTCGACGCCGCCCGAGGCGGTGGCAACCCGGCCGCCGCCCGCAACGCGGGAGCGGCCGTGGCGACAGGGGACCCGTTGATATTCCTGGATGCCGACTGCACGCCTTTGGACGGTTGGCTCGACGCGATCCTCTCTGCGCACGATCAGGGAGCGGTCGTGGTCGGCGGTGCGCTCGAGCTTCCCCCTGGATTGTCACCCTCGGCTCGCTGCGACTACTACTGCGGATGGTATCTCGTGCACCCGAGGCGGCCCGCGGGCTGGGTGCCTCACCATCCGCCCCCCAACCTGAGCGTGCGAGCGGACGCGTTCCGTGGCACCCGAGGCTTCATGGAGCAACAGCCTTTCTCGTACACCAACGAGGAGCGTGCTTGGCAGGCCGAGCTTCGAGAGCGAGGCGACGGCATCTACTTCGAGCCCCGGGCCGTCGCTTACCACCACAATCGCCCCGGCTTCTTCAATTTGCTGCGGCGCAACTACCGGTGGGCCTACACGGCCCTCGAGAGCAAATTCCGTTTCGGCACCGCGCGAATGGCGTGGATCTACCGATATCCGCGCGCCATGATCGCGCTTAGCCTGCCGCTCGCGTTCGCCCACACCGCCTACATCGCAGGATGCTGGGCCAAAGCACGGCGCCTGGAGCCACTACTCATGCTTCCCGCGATCCTCGTGTCGCGGTTCGCTTATACCGCAGGCATGGCGGTTGGGGGAGTCCGATGGCTGAAGCGCCGGAAGGAGGGGTCGCGCGACATCGGCCCAAGGTGGCACTGATGGGTGACGCCGGAGGCGGGGCACGGACTCCGCAGGTGTTCGGGCTCACGATCGATCCCGACGAGCTGCTCCCGCGGGACACGTATCGTTTCGGTCGCGAGCTGGATCCCGAGCAGCGCCTGCTGGCCCTTGCCGAAGGGCTTGCCTCGAGCCCTGCCTGGGCAGATGTGGAGGACGGGATCGTGGTTGCCCGAACCCAGCCACCGATGGGCATCGCCTTCATCGGGCGGTTCAACCCGGCCGAAGCCGCCAGGGTGGAGTGGCTGCCCGGTCAGCTCGCTACGGAGCTCCCCCGGTTCCGCTACGTTTCATGGGCCCAGGTTGAGGAGCAGTGCGCAGTACTCGGGGAGCGACTCGTCGAGCGGTTCGGATCGGCCGCGGTCCGTGAGATGACGTACGAGGGCGTCCCACGAGGTGGCTTCATCGTACTCGGAATCCTGAGCTACGTTCTGGGCCTCAAGCGTGACCAGCTCACCGGTCCCCGCGCAGATGATGCGCCCGTCGTGGTGGTGGACGATGTCGCCCTGACAGGCCTGCGGTTCGGCGAGGTGCTGAGCCGGCACGCCGGAGAAGTGGTCTTCGCCCACCTGTACTCCCATCCGAGCCTGCGGGCGGCGATCCGTGAGCGAGAGGCGCGTGTGGTCGAGGTGATCTCCGCGCACGATCTCACCGATTTTGCACCGCGGATCATGGGCGACGGGTACGAAGCTTGGCGTGAGCGGTGGATGCGGCGATCGGATGGGGCGTGCTACTGGGTCGGCCGTCCAGAGCACCTTTGCTTCCCTTGGGCGGAGCCCGACCTCACCGTGTGGAATCCCGTTGCCGGTAGAGAGGAGCTGGGGTGGCGCGTGGTGCCACCTTCCTATGTTCTGAAGAGCCGCTATCCAGGTGCCGAAGGCAACGCGAAGGTGCAGGTTCAGCCGGAAACGTCCGGACCGATTCGGGTCGCGGACCGCAGCTTTCATGGAGAGATGGACGGAGAAGTGGTGGCGGCCAACCTCGACACCGAGGTGGTCGTGAGGCTCACGGACGTTGCCGCCGACGTCTGGCGCGTCGTAGCGAGCGATGGAAGCGTCGAGGAGGCAGCTCGGGTTGTCGGCGATCGCTTCGACGTGGAGCCAGGTGTGGTTCGCGCGGACGCTGAGGCGATCGTGGAGGACCTCATGCGGCGGGGTCTTCTGGTCGAAATCCCTGCGGAGCGTGCACGATGATTGGCCAGAGCGCTCAATCAGGGGATACCCCGCGATACCGGGTGTTCGGCGTGACGCTGGCGTCCTCGTTCGATTTCGACACCCCGCTTCAGCGCACGAACCTACCGGTCGACGTGGAGTTCACTTGCTCGCGTGAACCCCACCCGCGGATGCCTGCCCCCGAAGGGGAGGCGGTCTTCGAGAGTGAGATCCTCCTGCCGAGCGGCGAGCCCGTGGTGGCGCTGCACCGTGGTCACGGGCTCGATGTCGTTCGGTATTCGGAAGTGGCAGACTTCTATGTCACGGACGGACGAATCCACTGCCACCTGATCGACCCGAACTACGGCTTCATGGTGGAGATTCACCTTCTCGGGCTCGTCCTCTCATACTGGTTCGAGCGGAAGGGGATTCCGATGATCCACGCCTCCGCGGTGGCGGTCGACGGCCGGGCCGCAGTCTTCGTCGCCACGAACAAGGGCGGCAAGAGCTCGCTGGCCTGTGCGCTCATGGGAGCGGGACACCCGTTGCTTTCCGACGACGTGGTCGGGCTGCAGATGGCGGAACGTGGTCCGGAGGGTCGGCCGGGATTTCCCAGCATGCGCCTGTGGCCGGACCAGGCGGCACACTTCCACGGTGAGTGGGAAGGGCTCGGGCTGGCCCATCCGAAGTTCGAGAAGCGCCGCGTGCCCATCGGCGAGGGCGGCTTCGGGACTTTTCGTGACACACCTGCTCCCCTCGCTGCGTTTTACCTACCTGAACGGCGCCCTGCGGATGAGGGGCCCGAGGTCGATTTCACCACGGTGTCTCCGGGCGAAGCGGTCATCGAGTTTGTCCGGGGGTCCTTCCTCCCTCGGTTGGCCCAGAGGAGCGGGATCGCCCGGGATCGTATGGCACTGTTCGGTCGAATGGCGGCGCTCGTGCCCGTGAAGAGGCTCGTCTATCCGGAGGGTAACGAATACCTCCCTCAGGTGGCGGAGGCGATCATCGCGGACGTAAGGAGTTCGGTGCCCGACAGTGAGGATGGCGTCCGATGAGCGGGGTGTGTGGTGTGGTTCGGATGGATGGGGGTGTGGTGGGGCGGGGGACGCTGGATGCGATGCTGGAGGCTGTGGCGTTCCGGGGTCCGGATGGGCGA
>JBDHIF010000044.1:0-18198 GCA_039587535.1 Gemmatimonadota bacterium | reverse complement strand
CGCGTAGAAGCACGGCTGGCGCAGCTTCGGGAGGACGCCCGCGCCGCCCACGGCCCGGGTCGCATGCGGGCGGATGCGACGCTTTCCGCCGGCGAGGATCTCGCGCAGATCCTGGTGCTGGCGGCCTTGGAGGCTCGGGGGGTACCGGCGGTACCGGTGAAGGCCATACGACCACGCTGGGCCGTGGAGGATCGGACTTCTCGGCGACCATCCTCGGCGGAGCCTTGGACGCGGAGATGGTCCACATCTGGACGGACGTGGAGGGGGTTCTCTCCGGTGACCCCAGACAGGTGGACGCGCCCGCGCTGCTTCCCGAGGTGGGCTTCGAGGAGCTGGTGGAGCTGGCCTGGGCTGGTGCCCACGTCCTCCACCCCGTCGCGGCGAAGTGGGCCGTAGCCGAAGGTGTAGAGCTGTCCATCCGCAACACGTTCCGGCCTGAGCGACCCGGCACGCGGGTGCGGCATGATGCCCGCAGCTCCGCCATCGCCGCCGTGACCGCGAAGCGAGGCGTGGCGCTCATCAAGGTGCGGTCTCACCCGGTGGCGCTCCCGTACGGATTCCTGGCTCGGGTCTTCGGCGTCCTGGGAACCCACAGGTTGGAGGTAGATCTGGTGGCAACCAGTCACTCCTCCACCGCGTTCACGATCGACGACAGCTCAGATCTGACCGGGGTCGGTGCCGAGCTCGGCACCTTCTCCGACGTGGAGATCGTTCGACGGCTGGTGACGATCACAGTCGTCGGCCGAGGTCTCATGGCACGGCCCGGCGTGGATGCCCAGATTTTCGCGGCCGTGGGCGATACACCGGTACACCTGGTCTCTCAGGCGTCCGACGTGAGTCTCAGCCTGGTCGTCGATGCGGACCACGCGGACGATCTGATCCGAAAGCTACATGCCGAGCTCATCGGGCCGGCTGGGGACACTTCGAGGAGGAGCGCATGAGGATCGCCCTGGTGGGATACGGGCGGATGGGTCGTGCCGTCGAGACCCAGGCACTGAAGCGGGATCACCAGATCGCGGTCAGACTGGGACGGGAGGCGCTGGAAGCGGGCACCGAGAGGGTCGCCGACGCCCTCGCCGGCTCCGATGTAGCCATCGACTTCACGGTGGGCTCGGCGGTACCGGACATCGTACGCGCGGCGGCGAGCGCCGGCGTAAGCCTTGCTTCCGGAACCACCGGCCTGACGGCGGAGGCCCACCAGGCCATGCACGCCGCTACCGGAATCGGTATCGTGCACGGACCCAACTTCTCCGTCGGCGTACACGTGTACTTTCGTCTCGCCCGGGAGGCTGCGCGGCTCATGGGCGTCGTGGGCGACTATGACGTCCACGTCCATGAAGCGCACCATAGGCACAAGCGCGACCATCCGAGCGGGACGGCGATTCGCTTGGCGGACCTGCTGGTGGAGGAGTTGGGAGACAAGCACCGTTGGCGCGCGGGGGCTCCGGACGGAGCGGCCGAGGACGGAACGCTCTACGTGACGAGCACCCGCGCCGGTAAGATTCCGGGAACCCACACCGCTGGATTCGAAGGCCCCCACGATGGCATCGAACTCACACACCGTGCGCACGGGCGCGAGGGGTTCGCCTCTGGTGCGGTCCTGGCCGCCGAATGGATTCACGGGCAAACGGGTGTGTTCACCTTTGCGGAAGTCATGGATCGGATCCTGAACGACGAGGTCGAAACCCATGGGAAGTGAGCGGTTCGGAGGCGTCGGCGTGGCGCTGGTCACACCGTTCAGGGAGGACGGCACCGTCGATATCGACGCGTTCTCGCGACATGCCGAAAACATGATCGCCGGGGGCGTCGACTACCTGGTGCCCTGCGGCACCACGGGTGAGAGCGCCACCATGAGCGATGCCGAGCAGGCGGAGGTCATACGCGCCGCGGTCTCCGTGGCCGACGGCCGGGTGGAGGTGCTGGCCGGCGCGGGCGCCAACGCCACATCCGAAGCCGTCGCTCGCTCCAAGGCGGCTGCCAAGGCCGGCGCGGACGGGCTTCTGTCCGTGGCACCCTACTACAACAAGCCACCACAGGCGGGACTCTACACGCACTTCGAGGCAGTCGCCGCCGCTACCGATCTGCCGGTCGTGCTCTACAACGTGCCGGGGCGGACCTCCTCGAACATCCTTCCGGAGACGGTGGTGCGGCTGGCGACCATACCCAACGTGGTGGGCATCAAGGAGGCATCCGGGGACCTGGAGCAAATCGGAACCGTCCTCCGGGATCGCCCGGACGGCTTCCTCGTGCTTTCCGGCGACGACGAGCTTACCCTGCCCATGCTCGCCCTCGGTGCGGACGGACTCATCTCGGTGGTGGCCAACGTGGCGCCCGTCGAAACCGCTGCGCTGGTCCACTCGGGCCTGGAGGGCGACTTCGCCCGAGCCCGTTCCTTGCACTACCAGCTCCTGGATTTGATGCGCTGCAGCTTCGTTGAGACGAACCCGATTCCGGTGAAGACCGCAGTCGAGCTGTTGGGCGGTCCCACCGCCCGGTTCCGACCACCACTGGTACCGCTCTCGGAGGGTGCCCGAGCCCGCCTCGAGACGGCGATCGCCTCGGCCGGTATCGAGCGTTTCGACGGAGGTGCCCGATGACCGCCCCCACTGACGCTCTGAGGCAGCGGATTGAGAAGATCACAGCTCCTGGAGCCACGCCCGACCGCGACGAGGCCCGGCAGGCCGTTTCCGACCTATTGGACGCCCTCGGCCGAGGAGAGGCTCGCGCCGCCGAGCCGGGACCCGACGGGTGGAAGGCGGTCCCCTGGGTGAAGTCGGGCATCCTCCTGGCATTCCGCTCGGGTGCCACGAAGCCGTTCGTGCCCCACCCCAGTGCCGATAACCCTGATTTCGGCGGGTCCACGCTCCAGTTCTTCGACCGGGACACCCTTCCTCTCCGTGACACCGACGGCCCGAAGGAGAACGTTCGGATCGTGCCCGGCGGCTCCTCTGTTCGAGCGGGTGCTTACCTTGGCCCCGGCGTCGTGATGATGCCCCCGGCATACGTGAACATCGGCGCCTACGTCGACGAAGGGGCCATGGTGGACTCACATGCCCTCGTCGGTTCCTGCGCCCAGGTCGGCAAGCGCGTCCACTTGTCTGCCGGCGCTCAGCTCGGAGGCGTGCTGGAGCCGGTGGGCCTTCGACCCGTGGTCATCGAAGACGACGCCATGGTCGGCGGCAACACCGGCGTCTTCGAAGGGACCCTCGTGGGCCGCCGTGCCGTCATCGCACCGGGTGTCCAGCTGACGGCGTCCACCTCGGTCTACGATCTGGTCCGTGAGACCGTGTACCGGGCCGGCCCCGGGCGTCCGCTGAGCATCCCCGATGGAGCTGTGGTCGTGCCCGGCGCACGCCCGGCCACCAACGAATGGGGCAAGGCGCAGGGGCTCTCCCTCTACGCACCCATGATCGTTAAGTACCGCGACGACAAGACCGACGCGGCCACCGCGTTGGAGCAGGCCCTTCGCTAAGGCGCAACCGGACGGCCCGTCCGTCGCGGGAGCGTCCGCCCGGGGCTCCACGCGACCCGTGTCCTCAGGTGAGGGCGTAGCCTGCCGCATTGGACGGCTATGGTTACCGACGGTGGGCGGAGCCCAGCAGGGACTCGAGCCCCCGTGAAACCCCGTCGGCCTTTTATGTGTCTAGATAGGCGTGGTCGTCGTCGACAGGCCATCCCCATCCCCTTCGAGGTTCATCGATGTCCGGTCTCAAGCTCGCAGTTCGAGCGCTCGCCAAATCCCCATTCATCACCATCGTAGCCGTCCTGTCGCTGGCCCTGGGGATCGGCGCCAACGCAGCCATCTTTTCCATGTTCGACGAGATGTTGCTGAGGGCCCTCCCGGTGCAGGACCCTGACCGCCTGGTGAACCTCTCGGCTCCGGGCCCCAAGCCGGGCTCCCAGTCGTGCAACCAGGCCGGCGACTGCAACGCGGTCTTCAGCTATCCGATGTTCCGGGATCTCCAGGACGCCGAGGGCCCGTTCCAGGGCCTGGCTGCGCACCGGCTCTTTCCGGTGAACCTGGCGCGGTCCGGGGAGACGCAGAGTGGCGAGGGGCTGCAGGTCTCGGGGTCGTACTTCCCTACCTTGGGCGTCCAGCCCGCATTGGGTCGGCTGCTGGGACCCGAAGACGACGAGATCGTCGGCGGACACTTCGTGACGGTGCTCAGCCACGACTACTGGCAGAACCGTCTGGGCGGAGACCCCGGAGTCCTGAACCAGCCCATCATCGTGAACGGCCAATCCATGACGGTGGTCGGCGTCACCCAACCGGGATTCAGCGGCACAACCCTCGGCAGCGACCCTGACGTGTTCGTGCCTCTGACGATGCGCGGGGTGCTGACGGCAGGCTTCGATCCCGGCTTCGAGAACAGGCGCAGCTACTGGACCTACGTCTTCGGCCGCCTCCGTTCGGGCGTCACTCGGGAGCGGGCTGACACCGAGATCAACGCTGTCTACGCCTCCATCGTCAACGAGGTCGAAGCCCCGCTGCAGGAAGGCATGAGCGCCGAGACGCTGGAACGCTTCCGACAGAAGCGTCTCATCGTCGAGGACGGCGACCGCGGACAGAGCTCCATCCACGGTGAAGCCCAGCTTCCCCTTACCATCCTGTTCGCGGTCACGGGCGTGGTGCTCCTCATTGCCTGCGCGAATATCGCGAATCTGCTCCTCGCTCGAGGCGCGGGACGCAGCCAGGAAATGGCGATCCGGGGCTCCCTGGGCGCGGGCCGAGGCCGGCTCATGCGACAGCTCCTCACGGAGTCCGTGCTCCTGGCGGCTCTGGGAGGTGTTGCGAGTTTGGCTGTGGCACGGTGGACCCTCCGCTTCATCGCGTCGGTGCTTCCACCTGAAGCCGTGAGCGCCCTCACCTTGGGGCTGGACCCACGGGTTGTCGCTTTCGCCGCCGCGCTGTCGGTGGGGACCGGGGTGTTGTTCGGGCTCTATCCGGCGGTCAGCAACTCCCGTCCGGATCTTCAGAGCATCCTGAAAGCAGGGTCCGGCCAACCCTCGGGCGCCCGGCAGGCGGCTCGGTTCCGTAGCACCCTGGTCACCGCCCAGATCGCGCTGTCCACGGCCCTCCTTGTGCCCGCCGGCCTGTTCATCCGCAGCCTTTCCAACGTCAGCCGCA
Organism: Gemmatimonadota bacterium; assembly: GCA_039587535.1. Lineage (GTDB taxonomy): Bacteria > Gemmatimonadota > Gemmatimonadetes > Longimicrobiales > Gaopeijiaceae > JAWLHJ01. The sequence continues at coordinate 13,070 of JBDHIF010000044.1, read as the reverse complement.
TCGACCTCGGGGTTACCGAGGCAGGGGAGGTGGTGACGTTCCACGTCGCTCCGGAGCTGAACGGGTACGAGGACGAGCGCAACATGGAGATCTACCAGGGCATCGAGCAGCAGCTCGCGGCGATGCCCGGAGTCTCGGCCGTGTCGGCCGGCCTGGTTCCCATCATGGCAGGAAACAGCTGGGGCACCGACGTATCCGTGGAGGGCTTCGAGTCGGGCCCGGACATCGACAGCAACTCCAGGTTCAATCGGATCGGGGCCGGATATTTCGGCGCCCTCGGAATTCCCCTCCTGGCCGGACGGGAGTTCGATGCATCCGACACCGACGGGACCCCTATGGTCGCGGTCGTGAACGAGGCGTTCACGCGAAAGTTCAACCTGAATGGCGCTCAGGCCGTGGGGAAGTACATGTCGAGCAACGCGAGCCACGATTCGGAGCTCGACCTCGAGATCGTCGGCGTAGTCCGGGACGCGAAGTACTCCGACGTGAAGGACGAGACACCGCCCGTGTTCTATACGCCGTACCGACAGTCGGATTTCATGGGCTTCATGACCTTCTACGCCCGAACCCAGATCGAGCCCGACGAGATCCTGGCTCAAATCCCAAGCATAGTCGGGCGCGTGGACGCCAACCTGCCGGTGGAGGAGCTCAAGACGCTGGAGGCTCAAGTCCAGGACAACGTATTTCTGGACCGGATCATCTCCACCCTGTCCGCCGCTTTCGCGGTCTTGGCCACAGTCCTGGCATCGATCGGTCTCTACGGCGTTCTGGCTTACACCGTGGCGCAGCGGACTCGTGAGATCGGTCTCCGCATGGCGCTCGGCGCGGGGCGGGCGCGCATCCGCCAGATGGTCCTTCGCCAGATGACCCGCATGCTCCTCCTGGGTGGGATCGTCGGCGTCGTCCTCGCCGTGGCTCTCGGGCGTGCGGCGCAGTCCCTTCTCTTCGGGGTCCAGGGGTACGACCCCGTCGTCCTCGCGGGGGTGGCGGTGCTGCTGTCCGGTATCGCCGTGGGTGCCGCGCTCATTCCTGCCCGACGCGCCTCACGGGTTGATCCGATGGACGCGCTGAGATACGAGTAACGCATGCGCAACTTCCTGATCCGCCTCATCGTCAACGCGCTGGCGCTGTCGGCGGCCGCGTGGCTCCTCGAGGGCATGGACCTGACCGGCGGGTTCTTCGACGTGCTGCTCGTGGCGCTGGTCTTCGGGCTCCTGAACGCCCTCCTGAAGCCCATTCTCCTCCTTTTCTCCCTGCCCTTCCTCATCGTGACGCTGGGCTTGTTCGCCTTCGTGGTGAACGCCGTGGTCCTCCTCGTCACGGCACGGCTCACGGAAGCCCTCACCGTCTCGGGGTTCGGCACGGCGCTCCTCGGCAGCCTGGTGGTCTCTCTGGTCACCATGCTGCTGGGCGGATCCCTGAAAGACTCCGGCGAGCGCTGACGGGCGACCCCATCGCCACACCGCTTACCCCGGCCCCGCCGTCCGAAACCGGCCCCACAGGCATTCCGTAGGGCCCCGGGTCGGTAAGGCTCACCCAGGCGGCTCTCCAGAGCCGCGTCGGACGGAGATGGGGAAGATGGCGGGTTTGATGACGGATATTCGGTACGCGCTCAGGATGCTCGTCAAGCACCCGGCGGTCTCAGGCCTGGCCGTGGGCGCGCTCGCCCTGGGAATCGGGCTCACCGCCATCATGTTCAGCATCGTGTATGGCGCGCTCATGCGCGGGCTGCCGTTCGAAAACGGGGACCGCATCGTCTCCGTGCAACGGGCGAATCCGTCCATCGGCGCAGAGAGCATGGGCGTGTCGATCCACGACTACCAGGATTGGCGTGAGCAGCAGACCTCCTTCGAGTACCTGGCAGCCCTCTACTCCGGCACGGTGAACGTCCGTTGGAGCAACGAGCCGGAGCGGTACGACGGTTCCTTCGTGACCGCCAACACCTTCGATGCCCTGGGTGTGTCGGCGTTCGTCGGGCGGACCTTCACCGAAGACGAGGACGAGCCCGGAGCGCCCGCGACGGTCATTCTGTCCTACGATCTCTGGATGGAGCGGTTCGACGGAGATCGCAGCGCGCTGGGTCAGGCGGTCAAAGTCAACGGCGAACAAGCCGAAATCGTCGGGGTGATGCCCGAGGGCTTCGCCTTTCCGAATCGCCAGGATCTGTGGGTGCCGCTTCGGATGAACGCATTGGAGATTCCGCGGAACGAAGGGACCTGGCTGAGCGTGTTCGGCGCCCTCGCCGAGGATCGCACGCTGGATGCGGCCGCGCTCGAGTTCGCCGGCATCGGTCGACGGCTCGCTGAGGCGTACCCGGAGACCAACGGCGGCGTGTCTCCGGTCATGCAGTCCTACGTAGAACAGTCCATCGGCTCGGAGGCTGTGGCGCTCCTCTACACGATGCTCGGCGCGGTCTCCCTGGTTCTGCTCATCGCCTGCGCGAACGTGGCCAACCTGCTCCTCGCTCGAGCCGCACAGCGCACACGCGAGGTCGGTGTGCGCACCGCGCTCGGCGCCAGCCGCTGGAGGGTGGTGACTCAGCTCGTGGTGGAGGCGCTCGCTCTTGCCCTGGTGGCCGCCGCCATCGGCACGGGGATCGCCTGGGTGGGCGTGGGCATCTTCGACCGAGCCGTGGCTCCGATCGACCCACCGTCCTTCATGGAGTTTACCGTCGATGCGCCGATCCTGCTCTTCATCGTGGGCATCGCGACCGTCGCGGCAATCGTTGCGGGCGGTATCCCGGCGCTCAAGGCATCGGGCATGGACGTGGGCGAGGTGCTGAAGGACGAGTCGCGGGGTTCGTCGGGCCTACGGATCGGCCGCCTGTCCCGGATCTTGGTGGTGGGTGAGGTGGCGATGTCCGTCGGGCTCCTGGTGGCGGCGGGTCTGATGACCAAGAGCATCACGACGCTTCGCAACTTCGACTACGGCTTCGACACCCAACAGCTCTTCACCACCCGGATGGGCCTGTTCGAGGCCGATTTCCCGGACGTGGAGCGTCGACGGGCGTTCTACGACCAGTTGGAGGACCGCGTCCGGGAGATCCCCGGGGTACGTGCGGCGGCCCTGGGCACCGTGCTCCCCGGAGGATGGGGGTCCGGGCGAAGCAACGTGACCATTGAGGGTGAGAGCTACGCCGAGAACAGAGATTACCCGTTCGCCCGCTCCGGTCAGGTCAGTCCCGGATACTTCGAGGCCGTGGGCGTCGAGCTGGTGGACGGGCGCGACTTCAACGGCATGGATGACGTGTCCACGGAGCCTGTGGCCATCGTCAACCAAAGCTTTGCCCAAACGCACTTCGCCGGAGAGAGCGCCCTCGGTCGCCGCTTCCAGGTGGGCCGCGGCGACCCCGACGCCGCTTGGCTGACCATCGTCGGTATCGCTCCGGATCTGTACATGGAGGGTGTCGGGAACCAGGACGGCGAACCCGCCGGGTACTACCGGCCGATCGCGCAGAGCGACGCACAGTTCATGAGCGTGCTCGCCCGGGGGCCGGCAGAGCCTCTCACCCTCACGGAGCCGGTGCGACAGGCCGTCATGGCCGTACATTCGGACACTCCCGTCTACTACTCGGCCCCGCTGATCGAGCGTATCGAGGAGAACACGTGGTTCTACAACGTGTTCGGGACCCTGTTCATGGTCTTCGGAGGCGTCGCGCTGTTCCTCGCCGCGGTGGGTCTGTACGGCGTGATGTCGTTCAGCGTCGCGCGCCGGACGTCGGAGGTAGGCATCCGCATGGCGCTGGGGGCGTCGCGTGGACAAGTCCTGTCTCTCATCTTGCGTCAAGGTGGCCAGCAGCTCGCGCTGGGGCTGGGGCTGGGCCTCGCCCTGGCCGTCTTGGCCTCCCGCGCCATCAGCATGGCCCTGTTCGAGGTGAGCCCCAACGATCCAACGGTCTTCCTGACCATCGTGGTCATCCTGGGACTCACGGGCGTGGCTGCGACTTTGGTGCCAGCCCGGCGCGCCACCCACGCCGATCCGGCGAGCGCGTTACGCTACGAGTGAAGGCCGCTCGGCAGGAGAGCGGTGGCCGTCCCGGCCACCGCTCTCCGCCGTCAGGTCAGAAGCACGGTCGACCCCATCGTCTCGCGAGCCTCCAGGGCCACCTGCGCCTCGGCGGCATCCCTCAACGGATAGCGAGCCCCGATATGCGGTGTCAGCTTCCCTGACAGCACCATTTCGAAGAGGGCGGCGCATCCGTCGGCGGTCTCTTCCTCGGTTCGGTAGTAGTCGCGGAGCGTCGGACGGGTGACGAACAGCGACCCCTTCTTGGTCAGGACGAGCGGCGAAAAAGGTGGTACCGCTCCGGAAGCGTTACCGAAGGTCACCATCATCCCCCGAGGCCGGAGCGAGTCCAGCGACCCTTCCCAGGTGTCCTTCCCCACAGAGTCGTAGACGACGTCGACGCCCCTGCCGTCCGTGAGCTCACGCACTCGCTCCGGAACCGACTCCTCTCGATACAAGATCGTGTGTGCACAGCCGTGCTCCTCGGCCAGCCTCGCTTTCTCCGCGGTGCCGACTGTACCGATCACCGTGGCACCCAAAGCGGAGAGCCACTGGGTGGCAAGGAGTCCCACGCCGCCCGCCGCGGCCTGGAGCAGAACGTGGTCGCCGGGCTTCACCGGCCGCGTACGGCGGACAAGGTATTCCACCGTGCAGCCCTTCACCATGATGGCGGCGGCGGTCTCGTCGTCTATCCCGTCGGGGAGCTTGACGAGTCGCGCCGCCGGAAGAACCCGCGCCTCCCGGTAGGCCCCCTCCGGTCCGTTAGACGTATAGGCCACGCGGTCCCCGACCTGAAAGCGGTCCACGTCGGGGCCCAACCGCTCCACGACACCCGCGCCCTCACTCCCTGGGACAAAGGGGAGGTCGAGCATGTAGAGTCCCGTCCGGTGGTAGATGTCGATGAAGTTGAGACCCACGGCGGTGTGCCGCACCAAGACCTCTCCCGGCCCCGGGCTCCCCGGATCGTCCTTGGTCCATTCCAGCACCTCGGGACCGCCATGCCGTCGTACGATGATCGCTCCGTTCATGCTTCAGTCCTCGCTCTTGCTCCCCACTATGGCTGTGAGCCATCAACATAGCGCGTCGAAGGTACCCAGGCGGGGGCCGGGCAGCGGTGCCGGCGGACCACGGGCATCGCGGCTGCGTTTCACGGCGTGGCAGCCTTACGTCTCCTCGGCAGCCGGTCTAGTTTCCCCAAGGCGCGCAGCGATCGTGCGCCGTAACCCACGGACCACCAGCATGGAGATCAGTCTTGCGCTGCATACCTTCGAGCGGCTACCAGAGAGCCGTCGTCCTGACCCTCTTCGCCGTACTCGCATTCGTCGGCCCAACCTCGGGACAACAGGTTGACTGGACACCTCCGGCCAACGGGTATCCGCAGACCGCGGCCGAGCTGAACGGTTTCACCGCACACACCCGCCATCTCGAGATGTGGGACTATCTCGAGGCGCTCAAGGCGGTGGCCCCGAACATGACCCTGGGAACGTACGGCGAGACCCGTGAGGGGCGCTCCCTGGCCTACGCGGTCTTCGGAAATCCGTTGGTCACCGAGCCCTGGGAGGCCATGGCGCTCGATCGCCCGATCCTGGTGCTCGCGGCCAACGTGCACGGAGGGGAGCGGACCTTCCGGGAAGGACTGCTGGTGCTCATGCGCGACTTCGCTACGCCTGGAACCGAGGCGTACGAGCTCCTGGACGAAGTCACCGTGGTGGTGGCTCCCCAGATCAACCCGGACGGGTTCGAAGCGTCTTTCGACGGACAGCGGGGCAACTCCTGGGGGATCGACCTCAATCGCGACTACATCAAGCTCGAACACCCCTCCATCGCTAACTACGTACAAAACATCATTACCGCATGGCGGCCCCATCTCTTCATCGATGGTCACAACGGCGGGTCGCGCCCGTACAATCTGAACTACCAGTGCCCCAGCATCATCGCCTCCATGCCGGAGCTCTCGCTTCTATGTGACGAGGAGATCTTCCCCGCGATCGACGCCAAGCTCGAGGCGGCGAACATGCTCGGATGGTACTACACGGGCGGCAACGAGGAAGAGTGGCGCGTGGGCGGATGGCAGGCCCGCATCGGGCGTAACTACGGGGGCATGGTGAACAGCGTCGGAATCCTCTTCGAGGCACCGAGACAGGAGCTCGAGGTCGGCGCGCGAGCAGGTTATCTCGGGTATCTGGCGGTGGTGGACTGGGCGGCCCGCAACCCGGACCGACTGAAAGACGTGGTGGCCCGCGCGAACCAGGAAACCCTCGACATGGGCTCGGCACCGTCCGGGCAGGTCCCGGTACGGCAGGAGTACGAGGCCGAGGACTATCTCGTCGACTACTACCTGGTGGATGAAACGGAAGCCGGCCTCGACACCGTTCAAGTCACAGGCGCCCGGCTCATGAAGAAGCCCGTGGCGACCCAGCTCCGCGACCGGCCTTGGGCGTACGTGCTCCCGCGGGACGCGGAACAAGCTGTCGACCTTTTGCTCAAGCACGGAATCCGCGTCGAGCGCCTCACCGAGCCGGCCGACCTCACGGTCCAGGCCTACACCGTGGCAAGCGTGACCCACGAGCGTCAGTACAACCACGCGGCGGCGACGCTCGTCGAGGTCGGTGAGGTCATCGAGCAGCAGATGAGCTTTCCAACAGGCACGTTCGTGGTGCCCACGGGCCAGAACCTCGGTCGGCTGGCCTCGCACATGCTCGAAGTGGAGACCGAGGACAACGTCGTCTACTGGAACACGATGGATGCCTGGCTCCCCCGCCCCGGAACCGACTGGGCCGCAGGTTTCGGCAACCAGGATCCGGGACCGCCGCTGGTACCCATCTACAAGATCATGACGCCCACGACGTGGGCGTCACAGATCCTCGACGGGCATCGCTGAGCGGATGAGCTGAACCATCGCGAGCGGCGGCTCGTCGTACGCCCCGCAACGTGCTGTTCATCGAGATCGGACGCGAGGGGGCCGGGCCGCACAACCCGGCCCCCTCTCATTTCACAGAGGTCCGGACTCCACTACCGTCGAAGCCGGTCCCGCCGCGGCCGACCTACCCGCACGGACGGAGCCGCGGCGCCTCAGGAGCCGAACAACGTACGCAGGCCCAGAGAGACCGCACGGCCCTCGGCAGGTTGCCCGGACAGATCGGCGTAGGTCGCATCGGTCAGGTTGGTCGCGCCGAGATAGAGCTCCCCTACCGCCAGTGTCACACCCACCCGCACATCGAGCAGGAAGACCCCGTCCTCACCCACACGAGTCCGATCACGAGCCTGCAGGCGCACGTAGCCTCGGTCCGCGAGGAAGGCTCTTTGCACGGCCAGGGACAGCGTACGGGTCAGCGGGCGCAGGGTCGACTTGGACGCCAGTCCCGGGGCCTCACTCGTTTCCACGTCCAGCCAACTCGCGTGGCCGGTCAGCAGCACCGTCTGCATCGAGCCCATCGTCCCGCTCAGCTCGAGCCCCCGAAACGTTGCCGATTCCACGTTCCGGGTACGCCATGGAGCCTCGTCGTCGTCCGCGTCGCGGGCCCAGTCGATGAGATCGTCGGACTTGCGGCGGAACGCCGTCGCACGGACGACGGCGCTGGCCGGCAGAACCACGTCCACGCCGCCTTCGACGGACCATGACTTCTCGCCCTGCAGATCTGGCGTACCGATGTTCGCCGGATCCTCGTAGTAGCGCTCCGTCCAAGAGGGCGTCCGGAACGCCCGGCCGGCCTGTGCCCGGAGTCTTACCTGCTCGCCGGCGGGCACGCTGACGGATACCGAAGGGGAGAGGAAGGTCTCGAATCCCTCGCGACGATCGACCCGCATCCCGGTCGTAGCCAACACCGGGCCGAGGGGCGTCGTAATCTCCGCGAAGGCCGCCAGCCGATCCTGCTCCCGCTCCCCGAGCGCGTTGCTCTCCAGCATCTCCCGAATCCACTCGCTGCCGAACGCCAGGAGCCGCCCCTCGCCGAGATCGATACGGGCGGTCACGTCTGCCCCGACTTGATCGGACACGTGGTTGTTGCGGTAGAAATCAGGATCATCCCGGCGCAGGATGAAGTCGTCCGTATGCCGCCTGGTGGAGACCTGCGTGGTCAGGTCCAGAGGCCCCGCCGGTCCCATCCAGCGGACGGCTCCGAAGCTCGTCCGGGTACGCTCGTATGCGGGGAAGGGACCGTAGAAGTCGGCGGCCCCGAAATTCCTGCGCCCGTGGCCAAAAGAGAACTCGAGACGGCCCTCTCCCAAAGGCCCGCCCGCACGGCCGTCGAAGAGCACGACCTCGTAGTCGGTGCCCTCCCGATGTCCATCGGACTCGGTGCTCTCCGCTCCCGCGGTCACGTCCCAACCACCGAGGTCCGCGCCCCCCGACCCTGCCAAGGTCAGACGGCCGAAGGCACCCCCTTCCATCCGAATCTCACCGCCGGCCCACTCCTTCCGCGTCACGATGTTCACGACGCCTCCCACCGCGTCGGCGCCGAATTGGGCCGAAGCCGGCCCCAGCAGCACCTCGATTCGCTCGACCCGTTCCAGCGGAACGGTGGTGTCGAGATCGAAGTGCCCGGTCTGCGGATCACTCATGCGGACGCCGTCGACCAGCACGAGAACGCCTTCGTATGAGGCGCCTCGCAGCGAGAGGTCGGCCTGCGCGGGCGAACGCACCTGGAGATCGGCACCCATGACCCATCCCACGGCTTCCGACACGCTTCCCACTGGCTGCCGGAGAAGGGCTTCACGGTCCACGATGGACACGACCCGCCCGGCGGCGCCTCCAGGAAGTCTGGACGCTCCGGTCACGAGCAGGGTGTCCAACTCGAAGGTGTGGACTTGTTGCCCCAGGGCCTGCGCCGGAGGCACCCCGAAAAGGAGCACGAACGAGAGGCGGGCGATCCATAGGACCGAGCGCCACACGGAGTCGGTGTTGGTCACGAGTTCGGAAACGGCTGCCAGGAGGGAGGGTCCCGACCTTTCTAGAAAGGTCACGAGCTCGGGCGCGTGAGAACGCGTCCGAGCCTCAAGCTAAAAGCTTGTTCGTACGCGGGCGCCCCCTCCCGTCCGACCACGATCATCCCTCTTCGTCGGCCGACGGTCCGTACGGCCCCGGTACCGGCACGTCCAACAGGCGCAGATACACGCCGAGCTGCGCGCGGTGATGGATGTTGTGGTTGAAGACGAAGCTTCGAATGACCGCCCCTTTGGGCATCGTGAAGATCTCCGTGCCGTCCGACTTCAACGTCCAAGGCTCTCGAAGCTGCTCCGGCGTGGCACCGGCCAAGGCCTCGCGAGCGTCTTCCACGGCCCGGTCGTAGCGATCCAGGATCTCCTCTGTGCTCCCCGGCACAAACGGCTCGAAGCTGGATTCGGTGAAATCCAACTCCTCCGTCTCGAGGGTGATGGGCAGCCATTCCGGAATGTTCGAGAGGTGCGCCGCGAGATCTCGAAGGGAAAAAGACCGCTCGTGCGGCTTCCAGTCGAAGCGGTCATCGGGCACGCGCTCGAGACACTTCCGGGTCGCAGCGAACTCCTGATCGAACTCGGGAAGCATGGTCTCACCGTTCATCGTCGTCATCCTCGTCTGGGGTTGGCCAATCGACGGACTAGCAACCGACTATAACCCGGAGACATCATCTGGCTAGGCCGCCCGACCGCAGGGCGTTTACCTTACCGGTGCCTGTCCCCCGAACCCCTCATCCGCACGCGCATGACCACCGCCCCACGCTGGCTCGTCCTGAAGTTCGGTGGCACCTCTGTGGCCGACGCCGACAACTGGGACACGATCGCCGAAATCGTCCGATCTCGCCGCGAAGAGGGTTTCCGACCCGTCGTCGTGCATTCGGCGCTGGCCGGTGTGACCAACCTTCTGGAGGCCCTGCCCGCTCGGGCGTTGGAGGGAACCCATGCCGAGGTCCTGGCCGAGCTCGACGCTCGCCACGACAGGCTGGCTGCCGACCTTGGACTGCCTTCAAGTCAAACGGCAGCACTCCTCGCCTCTGACCGGGAGGAGCTTCGGGAGCTCACCGAGGGCGTCGCGCTACTCCGCGAGGTCACGCCCCGCACCCGAGCTCGCATCCTCGCCTTCGGGGAGCGGATGGCCACCCGGCTAGGAGCGTCCTATCTCGCGTCCAGGGGCCTGGGTGGCACCTGGGTGGACGTCCGTGACATGCTCACGAGCGTGGACGGGGCGGGCGTGGCCGAGCCCACCGCCTACCTCTCCGCTTCGTGTGAAGCAGCCCCGGACCCCACCGCCGTAGCGCTGCTCGAGAAGCTGGACGGCGTCCCGGTTACGCAGGGCTTCACGGCCCGCAACGCGGCAGGTGAGACCGTGGTCCTGGGTCGCGGCGGGTCCGACACGGCCGCTGCGTACATCGCGGGGAAGCTGACGGCAGCACGACTGGAGATCTGGACCGATGTCCCGGGGATGTTCACCGCCGACCCACGAGTGGTACCCTCGGCCCGGCTGCTCCGACAACTCGACTACCGTGAGGCTCAGGAGATCGCCACGACCGGAAGCAGGGTGCTCCACCCCCGGTGCATCCCGGCGCTCCGTGACCACCAGGTTCCCATCCACATCTACAGCACCCCCAACCCGAAGCTAGAGGGGACCGTGATCAGGCGCGGTGCCGCCGAGGGCCCCGCGCAGGTCAAGGCCATCTCCAGAAAGAAGGGCGTGGTGTTGGTCTCCATGGAGACCGTGGGAATGTGGCAGGAGGTGGGCTTCCTGGCCGAAGCCTTCGATGTGTTCCAGCGCCTCGGAATCTCCGTCGATCTCGTCTCGACGTCGGAGACGAATGTCACCGTGTCGCTGGACGCGGAAGCGAACCTCCTGGAAGCCGAGACCGTGGCCGAGCTCACCGAGGAGCTCGGCCGCCTCTGCAAGGTGTCGGTGATACGGCCTTGCGCCGCCGTGAGCCTGGTGGGCCGGCGCATCCGGGCGTTGCTCCATCGCCTCGGCCCCGCCCTCGAGGTATTCGAGCAGCAGCGGATTCACCTGGTCACCCAGGCGGCGAGCGACCTAAACCTGACAGTCGTCGTGGACGAGGATCAGGCGGATCGGCTGGTGAGCCTTCTCCACGCACAGCTCATCGCGGACGCCGGCAGCCCCGAGGTGTTCGGACCCAGCTGGGAGCAGCTCCGCCCGGACGCACCCGTCGCGCCTGCCCGCCCGCGCCGCTGGTGGGAGGAAAACAGGGACGCGCTTCTCGCCCGGCTGGGAGACGACCCGTCGGCCTACATCTACGACCTGGATACGGTCACCGCCCGGTTGGACGCCCTTCAAGCCATCGAGGGAGTGGACCGCGTCTTCTATGCCATGAAGGCCAACGCGTTCGGGCCGGTCTTGGACCGAGTCCGCGAGGCGGGCGTGGACTTCGAGTGCGTCTCCCCAGGAGAGATCCACCGAGTGCGGGAGCGGTACCCGGACCTGGATCCGTCCAGGATCCTGTTCACCCCAAACTTCGCTCCCCGTGAGGAGTACGACGCCGCGCTGGAGGCCGGGGTCCAGACGACTCTGGACTCCATCGAGCCGCTCCGCCTCTGGCCAGATCTGTTCCATCAGCGCGACGTCTTCGTGCGGATCGACCCGGGCATCGGCAAGGGACACCACGAGAAGGTCCGGACCGCGGGGACGCACGCGAAGTTCGGAGTCCCACGATTCGAGCTGCCCGAGCTGGCACGTCTCGCCGACGCCGCCGGAGCCAGGGTGGTCGGGCTCCACGCCCATTCAGGAAGCGGCATTCTGACCCCCGACCATTGGGCCCAACTCGCCGAGACGCTCGCGGAAGCCCGAGGGCACTTCCCCGACGCCCGTATCCTGGATGTCGGTGGCGGCCTCGGCGTACCGGAGAAGCTGGCCCAGGATCCGCTCGACCTGAACGCGCTTTCCTCACGGCTCCTCGAGGTTCGCGAGGCGATCCCGAACGCCGAGCTCTGGATCGAACCGGGTCGTTACGTCGTCGCCGAGGCCGGCGTGCTGCTGGCCCGGGTGACCCAGACCAAGGGCAAGGGCGCCGTGCGCTATGTCGGTATCACCACCGGGATGAACTCCCTCATTCGACCGGCGCTGTACGGCGCCTACCACGAGATCGTCAACCTCACCCGGCTGGGAGAGGAGCCCACCGAGCGGGTGAACGTGGTCGGGCCCATTTGCGAGACGGGCGACGTGCTCGGGCTGGACCGCCTTCTCCCGCCCACGGAGGAGGGCGACGTGCTGCTCATCGCCAACGCCGGTGCCTACGGCCATGTCATGGCGTCCCGGTACAACCTCCGGGAGCCAGCTTCAGAGCGGACGCTGCGGTAGGCGGCGGTGGCGAGCCCCCGACCTCAGGGACCGCGAACCACCGGGTAGTCCTCGCCAACCTCGATCCACGGGTCCAGGAGGCCCCAGGTGGCGAAGCCGTCTTCGGCGCGCGGCTCCAGCAGATGCACCGCCAATCGCCCCAGCGGCTGAGCCACGTCCACCCGAACCGTCCGTGCGGGCATGGCCACGGTGGCCGGGCGCCAGGCGCCCTCCAGCGTCCGTTCGATCCGCCCCTGGAATGGCCGTTCGGCCGACACCGCGTTCTCCACCCGAAACGCCTCTCCTCCGATGAAGTTCGCACCTTCGACCTCCTCGACCCGGATGCCGTGCGCACGGAGTCGTTCGACGATGTCGCCAAGCTCCGGCGGGATGTAGTAGGCGTCGGGCGCGGAGACCGTCTCCGCTGCGGCGAACCCGATCCATTCGTACATCTCCACAGGGTTCACCACGTTCCGCCGGAGGTGCATGGGTTCTCCGGAGTACGGGTGATAGACCGTATCCACTGCGCCCATGAGGATCTCCACAGGCTCCGCAGAACGGTCCAGCCGCGAGCGGACGATCACCTCCTGTCCGGCCACGGGAGCCGCGTCCGCCGCCTCCACCGCGTCGGAGATGGGCCCGGCGTTCCGGTGCGCGAACCCGAGCAGCTCTTCCACGAAGACACGCGTGGCCTCCACGCGGTCGCGCAGCGTGAGATAGGCGTAGGCCTCACTGAGAATCCCAAAGCGGTTCCGGAGGCCGAGGTAGTTGGTCCCGAACCGTGGGCGGGCGTCGAAGGTCGCCCATCCGG
>JBDHIF010000086.1:0-4691 GCA_039587535.1 Gemmatimonadota bacterium | reverse complement strand
CGGCCAGATCGTTGGCTGCCAGGGTTGGTTCGGGCCTTAACTCATAGGCCCAAGCAAGGACAAGGGCCAACGGGAAACCGATCAGAATCATGACAATGACCAGAGGCGCGGCCCAGGACGGAAAACCGAATGCCCCGAAAAGGTCTGGAACTGCGATGGCAATTGCGGCGCCAACCGCCGTATACGCGCCTGCTACATGAAAAACCTTCCGGCGCCTAAGTTCTGAAACCGTCGTCCGAAATCCTTCTGGAAGACCCATCCTGCCTCCTCGCCTTGGTCAGCGAAGCAACGGATTCCTTGAACAATGCCCCATCGTTGTTCCGGCTGCAACGATACGATGCGCGGAGATCTTCCCGCGCGCAGGGGAATCCCTGTGGGAGTTGCAGCAAGATAACCAACGCGTGAGGTAACGCCCGTTTCCCGCACGGGCCCTCAGGCCTCGCTTTCGCTCTTAACTTTTGTGGCAGTATCCTGAACACCACGGGCCCGGCCCTCCAGGACCTTGCCGGGCGGTGACTGCAGGACAGGGGCGGTCAGATAGGTGCCCGGCTCTGGCCGGGAACCGAATGGTTCGTTATGTGTCATCGCCGTAGAGCTCAGAGCTCTGGTTTCTCCAAATGGAAATGAATAGGGGACAGCGCGGCCCCGTCCGAGGTGGTCCATCTGGAAAAGGACCAGGTGGTGTTCGAACAGGGCCAGCCCGGCGACGCCTTCTACATGGTGGTACGGGGCAACATCCGCATCATGCGGGGGAGCACCGAGCTGGCGCAGCTGGGCCCACGGGAGGGCTTCGGCGAGATGGCCATCCTGGACCAGGAGACGCGGTCGGCCACGGCCACCGCCGCCGAAGCCACCACCCTGCTGCGCATCGACCGCGACTCCTTCGATCGCCTCATCGAACAGAATCCGTCGGTGGCCCGGGGCATCTACCGCATGCTCACCCAGCGCCTCCGCAACACCCTCGCCCAGGTGGCCGCGGGCTGAGCTAGATCCGGACGCGCCTCAGTCGGAGGCTGTTGCCCACCACGCTCACCGAGCTGAAGGCCATGGCCAGCGCCGCCAGAATGGGGTGGAGCTGCCGCAGCATCATGGGGAGCGATGCCATGGGATACAGCGCCCCGGCAGCCACCGGAATGAGCACCACGTTGTAGAAGAACGCCCAGAACAGGTTCTCCTTGATGGTACGCATGGTGGCTCGGGACAGCGCCAAGGCCTGGGGCACCGAACGCAGGTCCCCCCGCATGAGCGTGACGTCGGCGGCCTCCATGGCCACGTCGGCGCCGGTGCCGATGGCGATGCCCACGTCGGCCTGGACCAGGGCGGGCGCGTCGTTGATGCCGTCACCCACCATGGCCACCAGTACACCGTCCGCCTGCAGGTCGCGCACCACCTGGGCCTTCTGGTCCGGCAGTACTTCGGCGCGCACCTCGCGGATCCCCACCTCCCGGGCGATGGCCTCCGCCGTGCGGCGGTTGTCCCCGGTGAGCATCACCACCCGGAGCCCCTGGCGATGGAGCTTCGCCACGGCCTCGGCGGACCCGTCCTTCACGCCGTCGGCCACCGCGATGAGCCCGACGGCCGCGTCGTCGGCGGCCACCCAAAGAGGGCTGCGCGCCATCTCCTCCATGCGGCGCGCGTCGGCCTTGAGACCCGCCGTTCCGATACCCTGCTCTTCCATGAAGCGGCGCGTGCCGACGACCACCGCGATACCCTGGACCTGGGCGGAGACGCCTCGTCCCGGAATCGCGCTGAAGCCGGCGGGTTCGGACAACTCCAGGGACCGCGCCCGCGCCTCGCCGACCACCGCCGCCGCGAGGGGGTGCTCACTGTGGCGTTCAGCCGACGCCGCAAGGCGAAGCAGCCACGACTCGGCATCGTCTCCCGCGGCCAGGACCCCTGCCTGCGGCACTGCCAGGACCTCCTGCACCACGGGCTCGCCCCGGGTCACCGTGCCGGTCTTGTCCAGCACGATCACCTTGAGTTGGTGCGCCCGCTCCAGGGCGACGGAACTGCGGAAGAGGATGCCCAGCTTGGCGCCCTTCCCCGTCCCCACCATGACAGCCGTGGGCGTGGCCAGGCCCAGCGCACAGGGACACGCGATGACCAGCACCGCCACCAGGCGGATAAGGGCAGGAGTGAAGCCTGCGCCCACCACGAAGAACCAGGTCGCGAAGGTCGCCAGGGCCAGGACGATGACCGTGGGCACGAAGACCGCCGCCACCCGGTCGGCGAGCCGCTGGATGGGTGCCTTGCTGCCCTGGGCTTGCTGGACCAGGCGGATGATCTGGGCCAGCGCCGTAGCGGCTCCCACCCGGGTCGCACGGAAGCGGAGCGCCCCCTCCTTGTTGATGGTGGCGCCCACTACCTCGTCGCCAGGCTTCTTCTCCACCGGCATGCTCTCACCGGTGAGCATGCTCTCGTCTACCGCCGAGCGTCCTTCAGCCACGACGCCATCGACCGGGATGCGCTCGCCCGGGCGCACCAGAACCAGGTCGTCCACCTGGACGTCGTCCACGGGCACGTCCACCTCCTGGCCGTCACGGATGACCCGCGCCGTCTTGGGTCGGAGCCCCATGAGCTCCTTGATGGCTTCGCTGGTCTCCCCCTTGGCCTTCACCTCTAGGAGCTTGCCCAGCTTGATGAGGGTGATGATGAGGGCCGCGGTTTCGAAATAGACGTGCTCGCCCGCGGCGGTGCTGCCCAGGGTCAGGGCCAGGGCCACGACCACGGAGTACACGAAGGCCACCGAAGAACCCATGGCCACCAGCACGTCCATGTTGGCGGAGCCGTTCCTGAGCGACTTCCACCCGCCCACGTAGTAGTCCCACCCCACGTAGAACTGGACCGGCGCCGCCAGAAGAAACATGGACCAGTTCACCCACGGGGCGTGGGCCCAGTGCCCCACCAGGCCGAAGTCCCGGGCCATGCTCAGCACGAAGAGCGGGAGGGCGAACAGAACGCCGGCCCAGAACTTCCGGGTCTGGTCGGAGATCTCGGCGCGACGCGCCTCGGCCTCGGCGTCCTCCATGTCCTCGGGCGCGGCATCCACCACGCCGTACCCTACGGCCTCGATGGTACGGGCGATGTCCTTCCACCCCACGGCGCCCGCCACCACCTCCAGCACCGCCTTCTCCGTGGCGAAGTTTACCGACGCCGACACCACACCGGGGAGGCGCGACTGCAGCGCCCGCTCGATGCTGACCGCGCAGTTGGCGCACGTCATGCCCGTGACGGGAATCTCGATGCGCTGGGTCGCCACGCCGTACCCGGCGCCTTGCACCAGCGCCAACAATTCACCCTCCCGCACCTTCACCGGGTCGAAGCGCACCGTGGCGCGCTCCGACGCATAGTTCACCGACGCGTCGTCCACGCCCTCGGTCTTCCGCAGGGTGCGCTCCACCGTGGCGGAGCAGTTGGTGCAGGTCATTCCCGTGATGGGGAGTTGGATCTCTCTCAGTGTGGGCATGGTTGTGGTCCAGCTTGGTGCGGGGTTCCTGGGCTGCGACGGCCTCAACCGGCCGGCGGGTAGTTGATTTCCTTCATGGTGTTCTCGATGACGACCCAGTCGGTGGCGCCGGGGTCCCACGAGATGTTGACGCGTTTCGTCTCCCTCTCGCCCTTCACCGACGCGACGCCGGGCACTTCGCCGACCTCGCGCTCGATGGTCATGACGCAGTGGCCACAGGTGATGTTGGGCACGGTCACGGTCTTGGTCTCCATGGATCTCTCCCGTGTTCAGAGTTGATGGTTTCTCTGTTCGTCTTACGCCTTGCCCTGGGCCTCGAAGACCTCCAGGAGTTCCTCGAGGACCCGTTCCTTGGCGTTCTTGTCGTCGCCCTGGATGGCGTGGGTGACGCAGGAGTGGAGGTGCCGGTCAAACACCAGGCCGCTGACCTTTCTCAGGGCCCGCTGCACGGCAAGGATCTGGTTCACCACGTCCACGCAGTAGGCGTTCTCCTCCACCATGCGCTCGATGCCACGCACGTGCCCCTCCACGCTCTTGAGGCGGCGGACGATGGCCTGATTCCGGTCGTCGGTCATGGCTGGTCTCCTGTGTCGATTACCCCCCCCAGGGGGGAGGGGTCCTGAAAAAAGATCGCGAACCCAGACGCTTTCATCAAGGGGGGTGGACGGTTTCCCCCGTTGGGGCCTTCCGTCCATCTTCCGGGGTCCACTCTCCCGGAGCCGTTCGCATTTCCCTGAAGTCCTCGTTGCGTACCCTCGTCACCCTGGGCCAGGGCGTGGTCCAGGGCATTCCCGAGGCCGCGGCCGACCGCGATCCCATCGAGCTTCCGAGACGCTGATCCGACGGTATCTGTCGCGGACACCTGCCGCCGTCCCAGACCATTGGTGGGATTCGTACGAACTGAGACAGAGAGTCACGGAGATCTCCGTGCCGATCAGGGCCATCAATTCCGACCGTATCCCCACGACTGTAGACGCCTGGCAGCGCTATGCGCCCGGCTTCGCCGTACTTGTCCTTGGAGGAGTAAACCACCTGGGCAGCATCTGGGAGCGAGCAGACGAGGTCGACGGTCCGCTACTCGGGTTCGTCGAGGAGTTCAAACGGTAGGCAGCCGAGGCGCTGCTAGGCTTCTCCTGAGACGAGAGTGGGATCGCCTTACGCCGCTAGCCGCGACGACATATAAACAACGGTTGCCGCATGCGCGGCCTGCGGCCGCTCCGGAGAC
>JBDHIF010000043.1:0-18372 GCA_039587535.1 Gemmatimonadota bacterium | reverse complement strand
CTGCGTCAGACTTTCGTCCATTGCGCAATATTCCCCACTGCTGCCTCCCGTAGGAGTCTGGGCCGTATCTCAGTCCCAATGTGACGGGTCGTCCTCTCAGACCCGCTACGCGTCATAGCCTTGGTAGGCCGTTACCCCACCAACAAGCTGATACGCCGCGACCCCCTCCTTGGGCGAGAGCTTGCAAGCAGAGGCTCTCTTTGATCAAGTCACCATGCGATGACAGGACATCATGCGGTATTAGCCCGAGTTTCCCCAGGTTATCCCCCACCCTAGGACAGGTTGGTCACGTGTTACTCACCCGTCCGCCACTCGGGTCTTCCAGTGCAAGCACCGGAGCCCTCGTTCGACTTGCATGTGTTAAGCACGCCGCCAGCGTTCGTCCTGAGCCAGGATCAAACTCTCCGTAAAAGAAGAACTCGAAAACAGCTCTATAAAGATGAACGCGACCTTTGCTTATGTAGATCTCGTTCGGAATCTACGTTGATTTGACCCACCCGACCCGAAGGTCGGACCGACAGGACGTAGTGCCTGCCGCGTGGGCCCGCTCTAAACACTCGAAACCTCGGTTTTCAATCAGCTTGGGTCGGCCCATGGAGTGTTCTTGGACCGCAGGAGCGGTCGGTGGGGAACTCCTCTCGAGCCGGGACAGCGTCGGCCATGCTGCGCGCCGTTCGCTGTGAAGGCCTCAATAGTAAACCCACCCATCGAGGTGGTCAACACCCTCCGAGACACTTTTTTCCAGAACTTTCGACAAACCGTGATGGCATTGTCTGCGGAACGTGTCCCACACTGCTCACCAGCTCCAAGACGCTCGTTCGGAGATGGTTCCAACAGGGTGAGCGACCGGATTTGAACCGGCGACCTCCAGGGCCACAACCTGGCGCTCTAACCGACTGAGCTACGCCCACCATCGTTGCTCTCGAGCCGGGTTCGCGCGGACCCGCGGGGTGCGGATCCGGCACGGCCGTTGTCGAGCAGGACAAGCTAAGCAATCCAGCGCCGGCGGTAAACGCCCGGCAGAACCCCCGCCGGGCACACCCGCAGGTCGTGTCACATCACCCCCCTTTTGGGGGCCTCAGGGCACGAGCTCGACCCCTACGACCTCGATCGCGTTCTGAAGCGTGCACGCCGGATCGGTCGGGCGTCCTTCGATCCGCAACTCCTCTCCCTGGGAGGCCATTAGTGACAGTGCGTGCTCCCCGAGGAGTGCGTAGGCCACCCCGTCCTCGGTCACGAGCGACGGGCAGCCGGGCCAGGCCATTCCGACCGTCCCTTCCCTGCTGATGAAGCCGTTCTCGTCAACGACGTGGAACGGGTCCGATACGGCCAGGGGCACGAACTCCTCGTCGAGAACCATGACGACCTCATAATGGTCATAGTGTCCCCAATCGGGCACGACGACCGTGGTCTCGATCGTGCCCCGGGGCCCGACCTGAGCAGGCTCACAGACCTCGTAACCGCAGCCCTGGAGCTCGCCGATCCCGATATGCACGCGCCTGTTCGGACGAAGCCCCTCGACGCGCACGCGTACCTCGGCCCCCGCCGGGCCCACCATCGGAGACACCGACTGAATACGACGCGTCACCTCACCAATCGCCGGAGGCGTGGCCATAACCTGCGCCTGGGCCACCTCCGCCCCGCCGCTCACTAGAGCGGCTACCGCGAGTCCGGCGCCGCAACGCCAAAGCTCTCTCGTTGTCATGACGCTTCCTCCTTGTCCAGCCCTACCAAGAATCGTGGGGCCGTCGGCTCGCGGCCCTACAAGCTCACTCTTAAGGAACAGTATCTGCAAGAACACGCTCGCGCAGTCGGGAATCCTCCCCAGACGGTGTAGGGGTGGCCCTTTCAGCAAGGCTGACAAACGCAGCCTCGTCCGCGCCCTTCGGCTTGACGACCGAGTCGTCAGGGACGGCCCCTCGCAGGATACCCTCGACCTGGGCGGCCGGTGTCGAGTCGACGCTCACTGCCCGACGGGCCCGTGGGGACTCGAAACGGAGACGGAGCGGACATGCCCAGAGCCCGGAAGGAGCACGCCCGATTCAGCGGGATTCCGGGTTCGGGGAGCTCCCCGAACGCCGAGGGGCCCCGGGGAGCTCCGCCTCTCCGCGACGCGCCTGCCAGGACTCGAACCTGGGACCCTCGGCTTAGAAGGCCGATGCTCTATCCAGCTGAGCTACAGGCGCTCGGGCGGCGGGAAGCCGACGGAGCTAAGCTATCAGAGCGTCCCTCCGCGCTCAACGAGGCCCGGAGCTTTGGCCAGCGGGAGCACAACGTAGCTCGAGCGCACGCCGGTCCGCCGCAGAGAGCTCCGGCTTCAGCGGAAGGTCTTCGAGGCGACTCTGCTCTCCATCCATGAGTCCCCCGCGACCATCCGTGTGCTCCACCCCGAGCGCATGCCCGAGCTCGTGCGCCAGAGTCCACAACAGCTCGTCTCGGTCGGTGAACGTGAAGACGCGGATTTCCCTGTGGAGCACCCCGGACACCGAGCCTTCAGTGACCCGAAAGACCGCGGCTTCGAGCCGATCCGTGGGAAAGTCGCGTGCGAGAGCGTCCCAAGCCGCATCGCGAGCAGCTCGGGCGGAATCCAGCGCCGCCACTCGCACATTGAGGTCCTCCCCGCGGACGGCGAGCGTGTCGACCGGGGACGCCCCGGCGGGTGTGGCGCTCTGAAGCGCGGCTCTGCGAGCTGCCAAGTCCCTATCCAACGCTCTCGATTCCTCGCTCAACGTCCAGTCCCACTGCCGCAGGGCCTGCTCCCGGCGGACCCGCGCCTCAAGACGACCCTGCCGTTCGTCGTAGACGAGGCGGATGGGAAGCCCCCGGTCTTCCTGGCTCCCTCCTTCTTCGAGCAGCGGGCGCCCCTCCCAGAGGCCCCACACTGCTGCCGCCTCCCTTGCCACGTCCTCCACCCACACCTGCGTCACGCCGAACCGAGGATCGACGCCCGCGACGTACCATCGAAGCGGTGGGCTGCAGGGCGCTCCCTCTGCGGATAGGCTACCCGGGTCGGGTCGTGCCGGAGAGGGGCGTGCGACGTCCGGGCTGGTCCGAGCCGCAACGCCCAGCCAGACCAGGAATCCGAGAACGAAGACGACGGACAGTGCCTGCCCTACGCGCTGGTTCATCCGTCCATGCTGCGGTCCGGTCATGGCGCAGGCAAGCGTCTTGCGTACCCCCGGGCTCCCCAGTACGCTCAGCGTTCCCAACGTGGAGCGTCCGCCGACCCTTGCCCGGAGAGATGTACCATGCCGCTGTCACCCGAGCCACACCGGGAACGGCCTCTTTTCGGCCAGACAGCCAACGATCGACTGAAGGCGAACGGTTCCTCCCGCCTACATCGATCCATCATTGGTTCGGTTCTCTTACATGCTGCCGTCGTGGCCGCATGGCCGCAAATGGACCTCACCACCCTCGACGCCACGGGGGCCGGCGCCGGTCCCATCCAATTGGTCACCCTTGGAGGCATCCCGGCGCCCGCACCCATGGTGGACCGGGTACCCGCCGTTCCGGTTCCCACGCCCGCTGTCGAGACGCCCGAGGCGTCCTCGCCCACCAGCGGAGCCGACGACGAGGCCGAAGGGGGGGACGGGACCCCGCCCGAGGGCTGGGGTGGCAGGAGGGCAGAGTTGTGGCGGCTGGCCGGAGTGAGTGCCGGCCTCGCCCCACCGACCACCACCCCCCGGGACCGGCCGGCTCAAGATGCGGACGACGGCGAAGAAATGGAGACCTCGGAGGGCGCGGATGACGAAGGGGTCTCGATCCGACAACGCACCGAAGAGCTGGAGTACCAGCAGCTCACCGAAGAAGAGCGCCTCAGCTTGGAGCGGCTCTCTGCACTCCGCCCGGAGCTGGTGCTCTCCTCACCTTCGAACTGGCTGGTCCTCAGGAATCCGGACCAGGTCGCCACGTTTCTACGATCCCGCCTGCAACGGCAGGTTGGCGAAGTGGGCGTTAACGGTTCCCTGAGTGTCTCGTTGTGGGTAGACGAGCGCGGCTCCGTGGAGTGGGCGGAGATCAACCGCTCCAGCGGTCAGGGGACCATCGACGAGACCGCGCTCGAGCTATTCAGGGAAGTCGTGGCGTTCAGACCAGCAAGGGAGAACGGAGTCCGCGTCCCGGTCGCGGCCATCTTCTGGCTGATGTGGTGATGCGATACAACCTGAGCGCGGTCGTCCTGCTCACGTTGCTCGTCGGGTGCGCGAGCGGCCCCTCTGGGCCCCGTGGCCCTGTGGTCTCACCCACGGGGATCGTCTATCCCCCGGGAGTCCCCCCGACTGACACCCGCTACTCACAGACCGCCGCCCTCTTCCTGAGATCCGGTGAGGCCGACCGGGCCCTGCGGCAAGCCGTCGAGGGGATCGCGTTCGAGGAAGGGAACCCCATCCATCACTTCCTGGCCGGGGTCGCCCAGGCGCGTCTCGGGGCCTACGCGGAGGCGGACGCGGCCTTCCGGCGTGCTCAGGATCTGTACCCGGCGTACGAGCTGGACATCGAGCCCGAGCGCTTGGCAGCGTGGGCCGAGGCCTTCAATCGAGGCACGGACGCCTACGCCGACGGGCGCGACGATGAAGCTCTGGAGGCGTGGAGGGGGGCCGCCACCATGTACAACCTCCGCCCCGACGCGCACAGCAACTTCGCCATGCTGCTGGCTCAGGACGGGAACGTCGATGAGGCCATCGACGTCTACGAGGATCTGCTTGAGGGCCTGCAGCGGGTCCCCGCCACGCGGATCCTGTCGGATGAGGAGGTCGAGGAGCGGGCGTCGGCGCGCGTGGAGACGCAAGCCCGGCTCGGGGACCTGTTTCTGCTCACCGGGCAGTTCGCGCGGGCCGAAGCCATCCTCCGCGAGCGGGTGGCCGCCGACCCTGAGAACGCATCGCTCCGGATGAGTCTCGCCTCGGCCCTGAGCGGGCTCGAGCGACACGAAGCCGCCGACTCCATCCACCAGGCCCTTCTCTCGGACCGCACCCTCGAAGAGACACAGCTCTACAACCTGGGTGTGGCGCTCTTTCGCTCGAGCGCTCCCGACCGCGCGGCGGAGGCCTTCAGGCGGCTGACGGAGGCACGGCCGGACTCCAGAGACGCTTGGTTCAACTACGTCAACGCGTTGTTCGCATCCGAGGACTGGACGGGGATCGTGGCGGCGAGCGACCAGCTCCGCTGGGTGGACCCCTTGGGGGAGAGCGCCGCGCTCCTGGTGGCCCGAGGCCTTCTGGAGGCCGGAGACGAGCAGTCCGCACTGGCTGAATTGGAGCGCATCGACGGTGCCCCTGCCCATGTCGAGGGGCTGGTGTTACGCGCGGCGGGATCGGAGTCCACGGTCCAGGGACGGCTCGTGGGGAACGCTGCAGAGGCCGGGTCACCGCTCCGCCTCCGGTTCACGTTCTACGGAGAAAGCGACACAGCCACTGCCGACACGACGCTGACCGTCCCGGAGCCGGAGGTCAGCGAACAGTTCGAGATCTCGGTCCGCATGCGCGCGGCTGCCTATCGCTACGAGCTCCTGGGCACATCCGGGGCTGAGCCCTGAGCGTGCCCCCCGCGGCGGGCGATCCGGCCACGGGGCACACGCTCGCCTTCAGCTGCCGGAGTCGACCGGCTCCAGCCTGAGGATGGGCGTGAGCGCGTTCCCCCGCGCTTCCACCGCAATGTACAGATAGCCATCCGGCCCTTCCCGGACGTCGCGCACGCGCCCGATGCCCGGCAAGAGCACCTCTTCCCGGATGATCCGGTCGCCCTCGATGTCGATGCGTCCCACGTACTCGCCGCTCAGCCCACCGACGAAGGCGTCACCCTGCCAGCCGGGAAAGCGGCTCCCGGTATAGAACGTGAGGCCCGAGACGCCGATCGATGGCACCCACACGTGAACGGGCTGCTCCATCCCGGCTCGCGCCGTCGCTTCATGGATTGCCGTGCCGCCTCTGTAGTTCACGCCGAATCCGATAACGGGCCAGCCGTAGTTCGCGCCCGCACGCACGACGTTGATCTCGTCCCCTCCCTGCGGCCCGTGCTCGTTGAGCCAGATCACACCGGTCTCGGGGTGAATGGCCAGTCCTTGGGCGTTTCGGTGACCGTAGGAGTAGATCTCGGGAAGCGCCCCGGGCCGGTTCACGAACGGATTGTCTTCCGGGGTCGTGCCGTCGTCTTGGAGACGGAGCGTCACTCCGTGATGGTTCGAGAGATCCTGAGCCGGATGCGCCTCGAGGTCTCCGGTCGGAGGAGCCTGCCGATCACCCACGGTGATGAACAGGTACCCGTCTCCATCGAAGGCAAGCCGGGAACCATAATGGCCCCGCCCCGAGGACTCGGCCTCGAAGATTTCCTCCACGTCGTGGAGGGCGTCATCGTCGAGGCGCCCACGGATGACCGCCGTGGTGGAGCCCCCCGTCAGGGGCTTCGAGTAGCTGAGATACACCAGCCGGTTCGAGGCGAACTCGGGATGGAGCACCACGTCCAACAGGCCACCCTGCCCCTGGGCGAACACCTCCGGCACTCCGGCAACGGGTGTCGGGAGGAGGTGCCCGTCGCGCACGATCCGGAGCCGGCCGGGACGCTCGGTGACCAGCATGTCCCCATTCGGCAGGAAAGCGATGGCCCAGGGCACCTCCAACCCTTCGACCACCGTCACGACCCTGAAGTCGTGCTCCGCGCTCCGCACCACTTCCTGCGCGGACAGGGGCGCCAGAGAGGCGGCCATCAGGAACGCTAGGGACCACGAAGCGGATCGAACCATCGGGGCGTCTCCTCGGTTGGGCAGGTCGTATGGTGCCGCGGCAAAGGCACTACCTCGAGCTCAGGACTTTCTCACACCCCATCCCCGGCCGTGTTCCGGGGTACCCGCCCGTTCAGTCGCCCAGGAGGCCACGATTGACTGCAATTGGAAGCATGGCCCACTACTGCTTGGTTCTTAACGGGAACGAGCGGGAGATGGACAGCGACACCTTTGGGGGCCTGCGGGCGTAGTAGCTGGACAAGTCCCGGTCGCGTGCACAGCCGGCCGGCCATCGACGAAGACTCACACCTCAAAAGAGCGCCCCATGCGCATTTCCATCGCCGCGGCCCTGGTGTTCACCATGGCGGCCACGGTCCGGGCCTCGGGCCAAACAGAGACACCCGTTCGGGGCTTCATCGGCGGCGAGGTCCTCATCGCGACGCCCACCGGGGAGTTCGCCGAGAACGTCGGCACCGGCTTCGGCCTGGGGCTCCACGGACGGTACGCCTTGGACCCGACAGGCCTCCTGAGCCTGCGGGCAGATGTCGGGTTCCTCAACTACGGCCAGGAGACCATCCGCATCTGCGTCACGGACCCGTGCCGGGTGACCGGCGACCTGACCACCTCGAACAACATCGTGTTCGGCGGCCTGGGGCCCGAGCTGGGCATCGAGGGAGGACCGTTCAGGATGTACGGCAACGTGAGCGCTGGGTTCGCCTACTTCGGCACAACCTCTTCCGCGGAAGGGTCGAACAACGACGGCGACCCATTCGCCAGCTCGACCAACTTCGACGACGCCACGTTCGCATGGATGGCGGGCGGCGGCCTCCAGCTAGGGACG
The DNA here is from genome assembly GCA_039587535.1 of Gemmatimonadota bacterium. Lineage (GTDB taxonomy): Bacteria > Gemmatimonadota > Gemmatimonadetes > Longimicrobiales > Gaopeijiaceae > JAWLHJ01. Next base: position 10,816 of record JBDHIF010000043.1, on the reverse strand, counting down.
CAGGTGGGGCGGTATCCGGTGTTCGTCGACGTCGGTGGCCGGTACCACGGGAACGGCGAGGCACAATACCTGAGGAAGGGCGACATCACGGACCTTCCGGACGGGTCGGTGCTCATCGACCCTCAGCAGAGCGACACCAACCTCTGGACCTTCCGACTGGGGGTGTCGGTGGGGATTCCGGAGGGTGAGGAAGAGGACCGGGGAGGCCGGTGAGCACCCGCCCCCTGACATCGCAGATCCGGCTCAGACCGGCTCCATGAGGGCCACCAGACGGCGGCCTTCGATGGTGTTGGAGCGTTGCTCCACCCGCCCCACGTCCGACAGGCTCTCGAGCATCCGGTCGAGCGTCCTGGCACCGATCTCCGCCTGGCGCAGCTCGCGGCCGCGGAAGCGAAGCACCACTCGAACGGCATTTCCGTCGTTCAGGAATCGCCGCGCGCGTTTCACCTTCACCTCGAAGTCGTGGTCGTCCGTGCGCGGCCGGAGCTGAATCTCCTTCAACTCCACGGTATGCTGATTCTTGCGCGCCTCTCGTGCGGCCTTCTGCCGCTCGTACCGCTCCTTCCCCCAGTCCATGAGGCGGACCACGGGGGGACGGGCGTTCGGGGCAACTTCCACGAGGTCCAGCTCGGCCTCGGCGGCCCGCTCCTTGGCCGTGTCCAGCGAGACGACGCCGAGCTGTTCTCCGTCCGCGTCGATGAGGCGGACAGGGCTGATCCGAATGCTGTCGTTCACTCTCGGGTTGTCGATGTGGCGCTCCTGAGTGGATTTGAGAACCGGACACCTGGATGGTAGCCCGCCGGTTCACATATTCCGGACCTGCCGGAAAGGTCCGGCTCTCCACCCGAATCACCTCTGTGTCACATGCAGGAACTCGGACGTCACACGTGTAGGAGACGACGGTCGCCCCCCGAAGCTCGGAGATCCCATGTCAGGCCCCCAGTCTCGTTCCGCTCCGGCGACGTTCGCCGGCGTGCTCGTGCTGCTGTCGCTCTTCCTCGCCCCTCGGCCTTCCTCGGCGCAGGCCTCCCCCCAGGACTCTGCGCGCGTCCTAGAGGCGGCGCGCGAGCTCCAGGAGGACTTCGAGCGGTTTCGGGAAAGCCGAATCCCCGTCGAGGTCGACCGCACGCCCGCGGCATGCGACGAGCGCATCGGACGGATTTGCATCTGGTTCGGCGGTGAGGACGAGGCGGACGTGCCCGCCGAGTTCAGGGAGGTCGGACAGGCCCGGGTGGAGCTCATCCGCTCCCTCACGGACGCGTACGATGGGGTCCGCGACCGATGGATCCTCGGCCAGCTGGTCCACTATCTGGTCGAGAACCGGAACATGGACGAAGCGGAGCGGGTGGCGTCCGCATGCGGTATCCCGGAGACCTGGTGGTGTGATGCGCTGCGCGGGTACACCCTGCACGTGTGGACGCGGTACGTGGACGCGGAAGCCGCTTTCCGCGACGCGCTGGCCTCCATGCCCGAGCCCACCCACCGCGCATGGACGACCCCGCGCTACGTATTCTCCTCCGATGCACGCGAGGGGTTCGAGGACGTGCCGGAAGCTGAGCGGATGGCGAGATGGGAGCTTCTGTGGCGGCTCTCAGACCCCCTCTTCCTCTTCGAGGGGAACGACCGTCTCACCGATCACTACGCGCGCCTCGTTGTTGCCGAGAACCGCCGCCAAGCGGCGCATCCCCAGAACATCGACTGGGACGACGACATGGAGGAGTCGCTGGTCCGCTACGGCATGAACACGGGGTACAGCCGCACGCACAACCCGGCTCAGTCGTTCAGCCGCGGGATCCAGGACACCCGGCGGGTGGTCGGGCATCATCATCCCAAGAGTCGCGGATACCTGTTCCCGGAGGCCTTCCTCGAGTCGCCGGCGGAGGTGCCACCCGAGAGCTGGATCACCGCCCCGCGCGAGGCTCGAACCTGGTATGCCCCGCTCTACGCCCCGGATATCCGCGGCCTCGAAACCCAGGTTGCACGCTTTCGCCGGGACGATCGGATGCTGGTTGTCGGCGCGTACCGCCCGACGGTGCCCGCGGGCGAGGATCGGGTCGTGTCGGCCTGGGGCCCGGACGGGGGCGTGCAGGGCCAGGCCGGCGCCGCCCTCTTCCTCGTCCCCGAAGACGGCGGACCATGGACCTGGGTGCAGAGCCAGGATCCGGAAGGAGTGCTGGTGATGGAGGCGGAACCGGGGCGATACGTGAGCAGTCTGGAGGTCGTCGCGCCGGAAGACCGCAGAGCCTGGCGGGCGCGCCAGGGAATCGTGCAGCGTCCCTTGGCTCCGGGGCTGGTAGCCGTCTCGGACCTCGTCATGCTGCGGCAGGACGCTCCCTTGCCCGAGAGCTTCGAGGAGATGATCCCGCACGTTCGTCCAGGCATCCGGGTCCAGCGGGGTGAGCGCTTCCCGGTGGCGTGGGAGGTATACGGGCTCGGTGTGCGGGAGCCGGTTCGGGTCACCCTGGGCTTCAGTCGGGGGCGGCCCGGATTCCTGGAGCGGGTGGGTGACTTCCTCGGCATCATCGAGCCCGAGCGCAATGTCGACATCACGTTCGACGAGACCGGGCCCGAGGAGCTGGTGCAGGCGGTTTTCCGATCGATCGAGGTTCAGCTCCCCGATCTCGACCCGGGGGAATACACGCTGCACCTCCGACTCGAGCTGCCCGGGCGCGACGCCGTCGTGACCAGCCGACCCATCATCGTCGAGGGATGACCGAGCGAGGGGCCGGGACCTGGGTCGAGGACGATGCTCGGCGACCGGTTCAACGTCAGGGCCAGAAGGCCGCCAGCGGCCGCCACGACCCGAAGGCCAGAGCGAAGCCACCGACGAACAGGGGTTAGAAGCCACCCAGTCCGAGGATGCTGACGACGCGATTCGAGGCGGGCTCGTCTGCGAGGGCAGCGGCACCCATGAATCCCGTGGAGCGCGCGACGACGAACTCCAGGAGCATGGTCAGAAGCGCCGCGCTGAGCGGTGGGGGGAGTGACTGGCTCCTTGGCCTGCTCCAACGGATCTGGTGACACAAATCTGCGGGCCGTCCGTAGGGGATCCAGCGACCCCCGAGACGAGGAACCGTATGTCCGACCTCTGGATGGACCTTCGTTACGCGACGCGCGGCATGGTGCGATCGCCTGGATTCACGCTCGTCGCCGTGGTGACCCTTGCGCTCGGCATCGGGGTGAACAGCTCCATCTTCAGCCTCGTCAACGCGGTCCTGCTCAGCCCGCTTCCAGTGGATCGCCCGGAGCAGCTGGTCGACATCTACGGGCATTCGGCCACCTCCACCTCTCACGACTCGAACTCCTATCCCAACTACCTGGACTACCGGGATCAGGCCGAGACGCTGTCCGGCATCATCGGGTACAGCAACTTCTTCGCGAATCTGTCCATCGAAGGGAGCTCGGAGCTCGTCATCGGCGAGTTGGTGACCGAGGACTACTTCCCCGTACTCGGGGTTCGACCCACGCTGGGGCGGGCCTTCGCGCAGGACGAGTACGCGGCACCTGGCGCGGCACCGGTGGCCGTCTTGAGTTACACCTTCTGGCAGACCCGTTTCGGTGGTGCGACGGACGTCCTGGACCGGACCCTGCGCCTGAACGGGACCACGTATTCCATCGTCGGCGTGGCACCCGAGGGCTTCGGGGGCATGTTCCCGGCCGTCACGGCTCAGATGTGGATCCCGACGGCCATGGTGGACGAGGTCGAGCCGTTGGGCAATCAACGCGTTTCGGGGCCCTCTGCGGGAGAGTCCCGCCTCGAGCGCCGAGGCCAGCATTGGATGTGGCTCCGGGGTCGCATGAGGCCCGACGTGGAGATCGGTCAGGTACGCGCGGAGCTGGACGGCATCGCCGCCAGGTTGGCCGAGCAGTATCCGGACACCAACGAGCGCGAGCGCCTCACCGTCCTCGCCACCAACGACGTGGCCATCAACCCCGACTTCGACAGTACGGTCGCACCGGTGGGCATGGTGCTTCTCGTCGCGGTGGGCCTGGTCCTGCTGGTCACATGTGCGAACCTGGCGAACATGCTCCTGGCCCGGTCGTCCACCCGGCGGGGTGAGTTGGCCCTTCGCGTGGCCATCGGCGCTTCCGGCGGCCGGCTGATCCGCCAGCTGCTCACGGAGAGCATGCTTCTGGCGCTGGCCGGCGGCGCGGTCGCCATGGCTCTATCCGCGTTCCTGACGAGCTTGATTGCCGGCCTCGAGCCGCCGCTGCCCATCGATCTCGCCTTCGACGTGGCTCCCGATGGGCGCGTGCTCGTCTTCACGCTCGCAGTCGCGGTGCTCACCGGCCTAACGTTCGGCCTCCTGCCCGCGTGGAGAGCATCCAGGCCCGACCTGGTGCCGGCGCTGAAGGACACCGGCCAAGGCTCCAAGCGAGGCTTTCGGGGGGTCGAGCTCCGCGACGCCCTCGTGGTGGTCCAGGTCGCCCTCTCGTTGGTGCTCCTCGTCGGCGGCGCCCTTCTGGTGCGCAGCCTGGGCGTGGCGCAGAATGTGGAGTACGGGTACGACGTCGACCGGCTGGCCTACCTCACGGTGGCCATGGAGATGAACGGATACGACGGCGACGACGCGGCCGCGTTCGCGCAGATGGCTCGAACGAGCCTTCAGGCGCGTCCCGACGTTCAAGCCGTAGGCGTCACCAGTCGCCTGCCCCTATCCCTCAACAACAATGGATTCGGGATCTTCATCGACGGTCACCAGACCTCCGGCGATGATCCACCGTACATCCTGGACGGCGCGTACGTCGATGAATCCTACTTCCAGACGTTCGAGGTGGGAATTCGCGACGGGCGGGCCATAGAGATCTCGGACCGCGAGGAGGGACTGCGCGTAGCTGTGATATCCCGCGCAGCTGCGGAGCGGTATTGGCCGGGAATGTCACCCGTCGGTGAGCCATTTCGGACATCCTGGGACGGTGAGCCGTACCAGATCGTGGGCATCGCGGATGACTACAAGGTCGACACACCCGGGGAGTCACCGCAGCCATATATCCACCTTCCCCTCCCGATCGGATCGCTATTCGCGAACTTCGTGGTGCGAACGGCAGGCCCCGCAGCGGACATCGTCCCCCAGCTGGAACGTGAGCTGCGGACCTTGGACCCCGATCTGGTCTTCCTGGAGACCGGCGCCATGAGGGGTCTGGGCGACGTCCGCCTCTTCCCCATCCGTGCGGGCGCCTGGCTCTTCGGGGCCTTCGGTCTTCTGGCCCTCGTGCTGGCCGCCGTGGGCCTCTACGGCGTCGTCGGCTACGCGGTGAGCCGTAGGGTACGCGAGATCGGCGTGAGGAAGGCGCTGGGCGCGAAGAGCGGTGAAATCGTGAGCCTTGTTCTGCGGCGCGGCATGCTGCTGGTCGCCGTGGGTGGCTTGGTGGGCGCCGGGCTCTCGGCCCTTGGCGCGCGGGTGCTGAGCGGGGTGCTCTTCGTGGGATCGTTCGATCTGATCAGCTTCAGTGTCGCGCTGCTCGTGCTCGCTTCGGTGGCCGGATTGGCGAATTGGCTTCCTGCCTGGCGGGCGGCCAGGGTCGACCCCATGCGGGTGCTACGCGCGGAATAACGGTCGATCCGGCAGAGGCGGGAGAGCGCCCCCGGGTTGCTGCGGAGTCCGGTCCGGCGGTAGCCTTGGGGCCGGGCGGAGCCGCTGCTCGGCTCTCGATGCGCGCTGCGCCGCACCGCGCCCCCGATCCTCACACCCCCGAGTCCAGAGAGAATGAACGCCACCATCGAAGACCTGATGGTCAAGTCCGTCGTCACGACCCGCCCCCACAAGTCGGTCGGGCATGTGAAGGACATCATGAAGACCAACAACATCCAGTCCGTCCCGGTCGTCGGAGAAGACGCTGAGGTGCTCGGGATCATCACGGCCACGGACATGCTGGAAGACACGTCGGACAACACGCCGGTGAGCCAGGTGATGACCAAGAAGGTCTTCACCGTGCCCCTGTACTCCGACGTGCACATCGCCGCCCGGGTGATGCGCAATCAGAAGATCCACCACGTGGTGGTCACCCACGAGAAACAGCTCGTGGGCATTCTGAGCGCCTTCGACCTGCTGAAGCTGGTGGAGGAGCATCGGTTCGTCATGAAGAACGCGCCCACGCCCTCCAAGAAGAAGCGTTCGAAGCGAGGGTAGGCGAGCCCGCGGCTGATCCGCGTTCTCGATCCTGGCAGCCTACGACCCCCTGCCCTGTCGCCGAAGACCTACTGTTGATCGGCGGGGGCCCGGAAGGTCTCGTGGCAAGCACCGCAGCTTCCCGCGAGCTCCTCGAAGGATGCCTGAACCGCCGACTCGTTCCTCATCTCGGCAGCTTCGAGGAGCTTTGCGGCGGCCACCTCGTAAGCTGTTACAGCGTCCGCGTATCCTGAGCGGTCCTCCCAGATAGCCGGGAGGGACCGGGATCCATCAGGCGTTCCGTCGCGAAACGCGTCGCCGAGTATCTCGCCGAGCCCGTAGAGGGCTCGCGCGTAGTGCACGGTGTGGGTCGTATGACCGAGGTCTCCGACGGCCTGGATCTGCCGGTAGTTGGCCAGCATCGCCTGCATCACGTTCTGGCGGTACGCGACCTCGGGAGGCGCGTCCTGGGCGGAAGCGACAGCGGGGGCGGCCATCGTCAAGGCGACGGCTAGGACGACGAGCGACGATGTTCTGGCTGCGAGGCGGGCCATGAGTCTCTCTCCAGGGGTTGGGACGAGGCACTCGAGGCGCCTCGCGTCGTGGCTCCGTTTCCGTCAGATCACCGCACGATACGGCGGCGGCGGCTGTCGCGCGAGGCCTCCATGATCTCCCGTGGTGCCCAGTCCGCCCGGCCCAGCAGAGAGCGGATTCAGCTCAGCTTCCCGATGCCTCCAACTCGGACAGATAAGCCCGCGCCTCGCCCACGATCGTCCCTCCGGGATCGGCCTGGTCCAGAAGCTCCGCCAATTGGGCATAGGCATCCGCAGCCACGGCCGTGCGGCCCGCGGCCTGGGCCGCGCGAGCGTACCCCACGAGGGCGTTGATCCGATTGGGCGTCCGCTCGAGGGCCATCCCATACGCGGTGAGCGCCTCCAGCGGACGATCGAGCTCGAGGAGCAGATCCCCCTCCAGCTCGCGGGCCGGCTTGTAGGCGATCGGCGGACCGAAGTCGACGGGAAGCGCAGCCTCGTAGTCGGCCGCCGCCCGGGCCGCTTCCAAGGCGATCTCCGGATGCTCCATGTCCATGTGCACGAGGGCATTAAGCGTACCCTGCCAGACCGGGACGTAGGGACTCAGGTAAGACGGCTCCACCTCTCCACCCCGCTCATCGAGGAACGCGAGTCGCTGCTCCGCCGCCTCGAGATCGCCTCGCAATAGGGCGACGAGGCCGTCACCCCACGCCTGAGACAGCTCGCCGACCAGGCTCAACTCCTCGTCGACGACGCTGCGCGCCGGCGCGCTGGCTTCCTCCTGCACGTCCGCCAGATAGAGGTTGCGCATGTAGGTGTACGAGAAGGCCGCACCGCGCCGCATGGCCTCGGGCACGGACTCGTCCTGGCTCAACCGGTAGCAGCCCATGAGCAGGTGTTCGGCCGCGTCGTAGCGCCCCTGCTGCTGGTAGCCGTACAGGAGCCACTCGTTGTAGTGGCCGCAGTCCGTCTGTGGCAGATCTCTGGATGCGAGAGCGCGGTCCACCACGGCATCGGCGCGGAGGTTCGCCTCGACCACTTGGTCCCACATGCCGAGCGCCAGGAAGATGTGCGTTGTCATGTGCTGCGCGTGTGCCGCATCAGGTGCCATCGGACCGTAGAGACGCGCTGCCTCCATGGCCAGCGGAGCATGCGTCGGGTCGTCGAAGGAGTGGATCGTGTAGTGGGCAGCGCCGGGATGGTCGGGGTTTTCATCCAGCAGATCCAGCGCGATCGCCCCGGCTCTCATGTAGGTGGGGACGTCGCGTGCTCCCTGACTCAACCCCAGGAGCGAGAGGGCGTAGAACGCCTTGGCCTCGTAATCGCCCGGATACGCCGCGGCCAGCGCGCCCATCGCGTTCGAATAGAGCGTGTCGAGCCGCTCCTTCTGCCCCTCTCCGTAGAGCACCTCGACCGCCTGCAGATACGCCTTCTCCCGCTCGGTGGGCGCCTTCTCCTGTCGCGCCTGCGGCGAGGGCGCGTACCGGTCGAGAGCGGCCACCGCCGCCTCGGTGTCCTTCTCGTTCCACACCGGATGCGTATAGGTCATCGCTTCACCCCAGTAGGCGAGCGCGAACTCGGGGTCGACCTCCTGTGCCGCGCGGAAGGCCTCGGCGGCATCGCCATACTCGAAGCTGTGAAGTAGCAACACGCCCCTCGCGAAGTGCGCCTGCGCGGCCTCGGCGCCCGAGTTGGGAAACGAAAGGCTACCGAGCCCCTCGATGTGCGTCGGCTCCTGAGCCACCGCCGAAGTGGCTAAGACACCCCCCAGCGCCAGGGCCAAAACGCCTGCCTTCCGGAGAATTCCCGAGCGATCCCGCGACGAAGCTTCGAACGAGTGTGACATGCCCAGCCTCTCAGTGACGAGCGATCGACTCGGCGGCGTACGACGCACGCGCCCTCTCTCGAGCCGACTGGAGTCGAGGTAGGGGCAGAGTATGCTCGGCGGGGCCCCCAGGAGGCAAGGTGTGATCCCGAGCCGCCCCTCGGCCACCTGTCTCGACTCTCTATCTGGTGGATCGAGCTCGGCATCCTGCCCGATCTCATCGAGCGCGCCAGCCCTCAACAGAACGGCCGACACGAACGCATGCACCGCACCCTCAAGGCCGAGACCACGATCCCGGTCGCAGGCAATCGCACGGCCCATCAGCGTCGGTTCAACGCGTTCCGTCATGACTTCAACGAGATCAGACCCCATGAAGCTCTCGAGCAGAAGACACGGGCCGAGCTCTACCACCCTCAAACCGGCCTTACCCGTCTAAGATCAGGTCGCCCGAGTACCCAGCTCACTTCGAGGTCCGTAAGGTCAGCACCAACGGCGGCATCCGATGGAACGCCCGCTGGATCACGTCAGCCACCTCCTCGGCGGCAAACTCATCGGGCTCGAGGAAATCGCTCCCGATGTATGGGCCGTCCACTTCGGTCCCGTCTCTCTCGGCTGGCTACATATAGACGAAGGAGCCTTCCTCGATCACGATGGCTCCCCTTCTCGTAACCCCAGACTGTAACCCATCAACGTTCAGTTTCTGTCACCCCTCAAGGTTCGAGCTCACAATTCCAACCCACACGCCCCGTGACTCCGACACCGAGCGGCCCACAGATTCATGGGGCTAGTGGAGCGTCGGCGTCTACCCTACATCCGGCGACGGCGTAAGCCCGACAGCCTGACGGGGCCGCTGCGGTATCTTGACTGAAGGAGTGCATTCGCTCTGACAAGGCCGGAGTCGGTCAATCAGACGCCACGGACGACTGATACTAGGGGGAAGCCATGCAAGACAACGCTGGCGTTCAACGTGTGAAGCGGGTCGGCACTGCGCTCGCTCTCTTGGTGTTCCCACCGATGTTGCTCGTCGGATTCCTGCTGCATCCCGACATCACCAGCCTCGAATTGGTCACGGATTCCGAGGAGTGGGCGGCGGAGTTCCGCGGCAACTTCTTGTTCCACTTCGGTCACGTGATCGTAATGTTCGTCGCGCCCCTGGCGATCATCGTTGGAACGCGCTGCATGCGATTCGCGACAGGCGAAGGAGCCTGGATGATCTTCTGGGGGGGTGTCATGGGCGTCTTTGGGGCCTTCATCCTCGCCGTCGACAAGGGTGCCCTGACGCTCGTTCTCACCGCGTTCGACGCCTTGCCGGACGCCGCGCTCGAAGACAGCTACCCCGTACTCCAGGTGATGTTGGACCGTGGGGGCTGGCTCTGGATCGTAAACCTCCTGGCGCTCCTGCCGGTAGGGTTCATTGTCCAGGCACTCGGTCTAGCCAAGGCCGGAGTTATCGGAAGGGGCCGGGCCGCGCTGATCGTCGCCGGTATGGCAACGCTGTTCGTCGGAGACATCGAGATCATCACCGCAGTTGGTGCTGTGTTGATGTGCTTCGGCTACATGCCGATGGGTATTCGTGAACTCCGCGGCCAACTACCTGCTGCTACCTAACGGCTCGGAATTCTGCTGCAGGAGTAGAAGCGCCCTCGCCAGATCTACCCGCCTACCGTGTCCGAGGCAAGCGGCTGTTAGCTAGCGCCCCGCAGCGCATCAGACAACACGTTTTCCAAACGCAGTCGCTCACGCTCGATGGTGCGAAGATAGCGGAGCTGCAGGAGAATTCGACTTCGCGCTCGGCGGAGTGCCACCCCAAGCTCACGCTCGCCGGCAACTAGAACAGCTAGTTGGTCGAGCGGGATCGTGTCGGCCGTCACCAGCCCGGCAGTAGCGAGACTGGCCTCAAGATCGTCCTGGTACGCCCCGGCTCGAGACTCGTTCTCTTCCTGGCTTCGGGCCCAACGGTAGTAGCTCAGGATCTCTCCTCGAGTCGTCTCGTCTTCCACGACTGAGAACGACCCGTTGGCAAGCATCTCCTGATAGGCCCCGTCAGAAAGGTCAAAGTCCGGCCACGATCGGAAGGCCGACAACGGATCGTGGACTAGGTCAAGGCGCACCACGGGGCTGATTCCCGATGCAGCTCGAAGTGAATCAGCCCGGACAGGGTTTCGGAGCGAGTCAAGGCGAGCCTGAGGCACGCGCGAACCTTCGGTAGATGATGCCGTAGCCGCCTCGATGACCCACAGGCGTGCGCGTATCACGTAGTCCCCGTTTGCCAGATCAGCTCCGTCGGCAGTGAGCTCTGTGGCCATCCGACTCACAAGCTGCCGCTGTAACGCCTCTTCCGCGCGGGT
>JBDHIF010000042.1:0-18422 GCA_039587535.1 Gemmatimonadota bacterium | reverse complement strand
CTTCAGGATCAGGTTGTCCAGCGTCAGGTCCGACACCGCCCGGCGGAGTCGCTGATTCTCCTGCTCGAGCTCCTTGAGCCGCTTCGCCTGATCCGTCGTCATCCCACCGTACTCCCGACGCCACCGGTAGTAGGTGTGTTCGCTGACCCCCAGTTCCTTGCACACCTCGCGCACCGTGCGGCCACCCGCCAGCTCAACCTCGGCCTTCCTCAGGTAGTTGATGATCTGGCCCGGCGTCTTGTTCTTCCTGGCTGCCATTCTCCCTCCCCTCCTGTCTCGATCTCGGTCCAGAATCCTGGACTGGACCTGGTCTCGTTTCAGGGGGGCAGGACATTCGGGCTGTTGATCGTCTCTCAGATCATCGACGTCGGTGACACCATGCTGAAAGGGGATGAATACGTGAGCGGGCTTGGTGTCGAGTACTTCGTCGCGAAGGTGGCCCGGATCTCGCCTTGCCTGGTTGCGGTCAAGACGGAGAAGGAGTGGTTCCACGCCAGCTTCGTGGTCGCCATCCTGGTATACCAGTTCTCTTTGGCGCTGAGGCTCTACGGCACGGTTGGGTAGATGAGACGGGAGAGGGCGATCCGATAACACTGGGCCTCCGGCTCGGGGCATACGCCCCTCGACGCAACCGCCCTCAGACTGGGCGGCTGGATTCAGGTTGCTGGCACAACGATCCGGTGCCGCTTAGTTGTTGGAGCAACTGATGGCCGGCTCCGGAGTCCCTGGACCGTTAGGCGAACACCGTGGTCAGCTGAAGACGACGTAGAGTAGGACGTGTCGATCCATTGGAGCCCCACTCATTCCAGGAGCGAAGAGTTGAGACCTCCGAAGCACACAGTACGATGGCTCTTCGCCGAGCTCGTCGTGGTGATAGGCGGAGTCTTCATCGCGCTCTGGCTGGAGGGGTGGATCGACGAACGGGAGGATCGTAGGCAAGAGGTAATCGTTCTCCAGTCGCTCCATCGAGAGTTCGAGGCGAACCGAGCGGAGCTTGAGTTACAGTTCTCGAACTACGAACGACGTCTCGCGGCCGCGACGGCGTTCCTCGAGCTCGGCAGCGCCGCGGCGCAGCTACCTTCGGATTCTGCCCAGGTTCTCTGGAACTGGTTTCTTCGCGGTGGGACCTTCGATCCGGTAACTGGCACCCTCGACGGGCTCCTTGCCACAGGCCGCCTCGATCTAATTCAGAATGCTGAACTCCGTGCTCGGCTGGCCGGCTGGTCGAGTCGGCTGGCGAACATGCGTCTCGTCGAGGACAGGATCGGCGACCTGTTGGCGGAACAGGTCTACCCTTGGCTGCGCGAGCAGTCAGCGCTACCGCCGGGCGGCTTCGGTAGCACAGGTAGCCCGCTCGGTCGATTCGCCTACGACGCTGAGCGTGTCCACTCCTCCTACGTGTTCGAGAACTTCGTCCGCGAACTCCTTGGTTGGGAACGGGCACTCCGAGCTGATCGTGCCGAGGTAGATCGAGTCATCAACGACGTCCTCGCCGCGATCAATGCCGAACTAGACTGACTCGCCGCCCACGGTCATCGGCGAACAGGTCCCTGGCGGCTGCGGGCCTTCGGCGGGCGTCGCCAGCTGCCGGGACGTTGGGCGACACCGAGAGGGCAGAGTCTATGGCCAAGGCCGCCGTGCTGGCGGAGGTTTGCGCCGCTCTCGCCCTGGGGGAGGTCGGGAAAGCGAGCGCAATCGCAGGGGAGAAGTGTCCATTTCTTCCGCGGCAGTCTGCCGGGCGTCGATCCACGAAGTCCCAGTCAACGGAGATCTTCACGCGAGACTGCTTTATCGACCGCTACTCGGGGGAACGTCTGGTATTCCCGGCCACTCTCCGCCTGCTTGGGAGTGCACCACCGGACTGGTTCCCCTTCCACCCAAACTGGAAGATGAGCGAGAGCCACACGGCCTACTGGGAGTTGTTTTCCACGGTGGATCACGTCGGGCCAGTCGCCCGCGGAGGTGTGGATGACGAGACCGACTGGGTCTCAACCTCGATGATCAGGAACAGCGCAAAGTCGGGCTGGCTCCTGGAAGAACTCGGGTGGCGCCTCCAGGAGCCGGGCAACTTGGATGAGTGGGACGGCCTGACCTCGTGGTTCCTGGACTACTGCGACAATCATCCCTCCGTCATGGAGCACCAATACTTGGCTTCTTGGCATCGAGTCGCCCGCCAGACGATGGGTATCGCCTAGCACTGGGCCTCCGGCTCGGGCTCTGTGGCCCTCGACCCAACCAGCCCTGTTTGGGGCAGCGGTTCTCGGATGCTGGCGCGACCGACGGGTGCGTCCTACCTAAGGAAGCAGGACGCGCCGGTTCGGAGGCCCTTGAACGTTAGGCGACAAGCCGAGTTTGTTGCAGGAGCTGTCGGCCCTTCTGACAAGCCTCTGCGGGTGCTTGTAGTGCGATAGCGGGGGGGGAGTACCGTGGCCGACACCACTTCCAACCGCCGAGCGTGATGGGAACTGAGGCCTCCGAAGTCGACCCCGCATTCTTCAGAACCCCTGCAGATTTCCGGGCGTGGCTGAAGAAGCACCACAAGACGGCGTCCGAGCTTTGGGTGGGGTATTACAAGAAGGCGACAGGCAAGCCGTCCGTGACTTGGGAAGAGACCGTCGATGAGGCACTCTGTTACGGCTGGATAGACGGCATCCGTCGATCGCTCGACGACGAAGCCTATGTGATCCGCTTCACGCCCCGGAAGCCCACGAGTGTCTGGAGCCGGCGAAATATCGACCGCGTGGAGGCGCTAATAGCCGGAGGCCTCATGAGGAAGGCCGGACTCGAGGCATACGCACATAAGGACGCGCACGCCGAGAGCGGCTACGCGGTTGGCGACCGCGAAGAGGCGTTGCCCAGGGAGATGATCGTAGAGTTCAAGAAGCACCCCGAGGCGTGGGCGTTTTACAGGTCGCAGCCGCCAGGCTACCGGAAACAGACCACGGCCTGGGTCACGAGTGCCAAACGCGAAAAGACGCGGCAACGCAGACTCGCCACGCTGATTAAAGACTCGGCAAACGGGCTTCGGATAAGGCAGCTCCGGCGGGATTAGGTGATCCCGATCCCGCAGCACGGATCGAGCGCCGCGCTGATGTCGCGGGGTCATGGCCCTGCGTCCGCTGTTGTGTGTCGCCACAGGCGATCCGGAAGCCTCCTCACGGTCCGCATCGCCCAACACTAGGCCTCCGGCTGGGGCATTCGCTCCTCGACCCAACCGGCCCGTGGGGTTGGCGCAGCCCACGCGAATCTGGCACGACCAGCGGATGCGGGTTAATCGTGCGAGCAGCAGGGCCGGTTCGGAGGCCCTGGCACGTTATGGGCAATACGCGCAGCAGCTTTGAAGCCCCGTCCACCCATCCTCAGACCGGTGATGGTCCGATGAAGGCAGCGTGGTATGAGTCTCAGGGACCGGCTGCGACGGTCTTGAGTGTGGGGGATACGCCCGAACCCACGCCCGGGGCCGGCGAGGTCCGGCTCCGCGTCGCCGCATCCGGGATCAATCCGGGTGACGTCAAGAAACGAAGCGACGAGTTCGGCGTGGGGATGCCCTACCCCCGAGTCATCCCTCACAGTGATGGGAGCGGTATCGTTGACCGGGTGGGAGATGGCGTTTCCGAGGTCAAGGTCGGGGATCGTGTCTGGTGTTTCGGTGCACAGAGCTATAGACCGTTCGGCACGGCAGCCGAATACGTGATCGTCCCCTCAGCCAATGTGGTGGAGCTTCCCAACGGGGTCAGCTTCGAGCAGGGTGCGTGCTTGGGCATACCGGGCATTACCGCGCACCGGGCCGTGCATGCCGGAGGTTCGCTCGCAGGAAGATGCGTGCTGGTTCAAGGCGGTGCCGGCGCTGTTGGCATTGCAGCTGTGGCCTTGGCGCGCCTTGCGGGAGCCGAGGTCGTCGCGACGGTCCGTAACGGCCCCCAAGAAGAGGTGGCAAAGGGAGCCGGTGCACACGCCGTTGTGCGAACGGATGGGGCCTCCGCCAGCGAAGCCGCGTCCCGAATCGCTGAAGTCGCGGCCGAGGGGGTGGATCACATAGTCGAGGTCGCCTTCCATGCAAATGTGGCGGCGGACCTACTGGTGCTGCGGCAGGGCGGCTCTATTGCCACCTACGCTACCGGAGATCCGAGTCCCGCCATTCCTTTCTGGCCACTGGTGTTCAAGAACGTCAGCATCCACTTCCTCGGTAGCGACGACTTCACGGACGCGCAGAAGCGGATGGCGGCCCAGGATATCTCCTCGGCGCTGGGGGCGGGTTGGCCAGGATACACGATCGGAAGGAGATACTCCCTCGAGGAGATCGCGGAGGCCCACGCGGCTGTGGAGAACCGATCTGTGATCGGCCGCGTGGTCTTGGACCTATTAGGACCCCCCGGAGAGGAAGTCGCGTCGATCGCGTAACGTCGCGGGGCAGATTGTCCGACCGGGCTGACGGGCGTACCTCGCATAAAGAGAGGGCTTCCGGCGCCGCTGATCGCGGCGCTCCGTCCCAAACGGCCCCTGAGCTGGTAGACCAGTCTGGCAAACACCCTGCGGGGCGGCCTACTCTGCACGCATGAGCCGTACAGACCGGGGCCGTTTCGGAAGCCCTTGAACGTTATGGGACATGGGAGTTGGGGTGTCCGCGCCGGTGAGGTATTGCGCGGGCGGGTCTGCTGAGGCAGGTCTGTGGTCAACCACCTTCAGCCCAAGCAGTCATCGAGATGATGAGGACATCACCACCGACCGCACGTGAAGTGATCGCCAAGACAGCGATCACCCACACGACTACCTACTTTCTCGTGGGATTGCTTGCGTTCTCCCTCTTGGACTACGGAGCGTGGTACGTCGAGAGCAACCTCAATCTGTTGATGCGGCCGACGAGCGACTCTTGGGTCATGGCGGGGCCACTTTTTCAGCCGATCAGAGGTGTTTTCTTCGGAATCGTCTTCTTCCTGCTCAGGGACACCCTCTTCCGGGAGAGGCGTGGTTGGCTGGTCCTGTGGAGCGTCCTGGTCGTGTTGGGAATCGTCAACACGTTTGGCCCGGCCCCCGGTTCGATCGAGGGACTTGTCTACACGACGTTGCCGATCGGTGTGCAGATGAAGGGACTTCTGGAGACCATACTACAGTCCCTTCTCCTGTCACTTGTGCTGGTCTACTGGGTCCGGCGACCTGAGAAGAGATGGGTGAGCTGGGTCATGGCAGTGGCGTTTGCGCTCGTGATGATCCTGCCTACGCTCGGATTGTTGACGAGGTAGTTCCTGAGGGCGGTGGGTCACAAGAGACACGCCGCGTAACCCGAAGCGTTAGGCGCCGGTTGAAGTCGCAACAGAAGTGCGAATCGGGCATCGGCGGAGATCTACCATGGTCACAAGCGATAGGACGCGGCCCACGCGCCGTGTAGGGCGAATGATCGCTGAGAGCGCTGTAATCGTTGCGAGCATACTCTTGGCGTTCGCCCTTGACGCATGGTGGGATACCTCGCAGCGGAGCAGAGAGACGGCTGACTTACTGACTGCCCTGGATGAAGAGTTTGCTTTGGCGGCGGCGGAGCTGGACGGAACGTTGTTTGGTCACCGCAGCGTCGTTGCGGCGGTGGACACGGCCCTGCGGCGGCTGAGGGCGGGTGAGAATCGGGTTCCGGCGGGGTCCGTCGCCTGGGTGCTCGATGCCCCAACGAGCGACATACACCAGGGAACACTCACCGCGCTGATGGCTTCAGGCGGACTCGAGAGACTTCCATCTCAACAGCTCCGGACTCTCCTAGCGGGTTGGCCGGCAGCCGTAGCTGACATCCAAGAAGAAGAGCTGGAAGCTCGGTCGTTCGTCAGAGCGCAGTTGATGCCATACTTGAGCGGCGTAACGGACATTGGAGTCGCGCTCCGAGCCGGCCGGGGCAACGATACCGCTGGTGACATCGAGGTTCCCGCGGATCGGCGGCTGATCAACCTGCTCGAGGTCAGGCGATCCTATGCGCAGCGGGTCATCGATGAACGCACCCAGTCGCTGGTGGACGACGCGCTGGATGAGATCCGACGAGAACTCCGAGCACATCTGAGGTGATTGTCGCCCCGTGCTCACCTGTAGAGGTTGTTGCAGGAGTGAGGGCTCGCGCGAGCTGCTCAGCCAGTATGGGAGAACACCTGTCGCTTCAGTTGTCACCATCTGCGTGCGCGGCCCTGCGACCAGCAACTTCAACCAGCGCCCAACACACGGTGAGCGCCTCCGCGGCCATGCCGCTCCGACCCTTCGGGACACCCGCGCTTGCGCGCGGCCGTCGCTCACCTAAGAACGTTATGTGCAATTCCTAGACTACAGCGGAAGAGTCTTATAGCGGCCATGATGTTGGGGCCCTGATGGAGATTGGAGTTGGCGTGCTGGAGGGAAGGATGGCGAGAGAAGAACGGTCTCGCGGATGGGAAGGGCAACGCTCTCGCAGCTAGGTGGTTTCTAAGGGGCATGAGCGGCACGAGAGCGTATTGTCGGCGGTGGAGCCCGCGCGCCTGGAGGGCGATGGGCTGGGGCTTGGCGACGGTGACGGCGGCGTGTGGGGACCTGACAGACTCCTCGGCGGGGCCAGCCTCAGTGGTGCGGGATTCGGCTGGTATCCAGTTGGTGGAAAACGTCCGCCCCCATTGGGCTGCCGGGGAGGAGTGGCTGGTCGGCGAGCCCGGGCTGACGATCGGCGGGGACCCCAACGACGACCTGTTCGCCGTGGCTGGCGCCGCGTTGCTCCTCGACGGCCGCGTCGCGGTGGCCGTAGCCGGGACCTCTGAGGTGCGAATCTACCGGCCGGACGGGGTCCTGGAGCACGCGTGGGGCCGGCCGGGGGACGGGCCGGAGGAGTTCCGGCTCCTGGCGCGCATGGGCCGGGGCGGGGGCGACACCTTGTGGGTCCACGACTATGGACATAGTCGCATTGTCTGGCTCTCGCCCGGCGACGGCTTCCTGGGCGCACTCACTCTGGCGCCACCGCTCTCGGCGGGCATGGTCACCGGGCGCCGCTCCGATGGGAGCTTCGTGTTGGGACAGCTGTGGGGCACCCCGCCTCTGGGCGCCACCGTTTCCGAGGGCCTCGCTAGGGAGGCTGCGGCCTACGTGGCGTATAGGCCCGACGGCACCCCCCAGGATACCCTCACTCTGGAGCCTGGCCGGGAGGTTATGCATCGGCGGGATGGCGAGCGGATGACCATGGGCTCCGTGCCCTTCGCCCACCACGCCAGCGACGCCCTCCTGGGCGACGCCCTGGTGGTAGGTGACCAGGTGACCCGGAGCTTCCGGATCTGGGCGCACGGGGGCGTTACGTCCGTAGTACGTTGGACTGGCCCTCCGCTCGAGCTCGAGGACGAAGAGGTGCGGGCGTGGACGAGAGAGGCGGTAGCCGACGCGCCCGAGGCTGAGCGACCTTCTCTGCGGGCCTGGTACACCGACCTCCCCACGCCTGAGACGAAGCCGGCGTACGGCCGCTTCCTGCCCGACCCGACTGGTGCCCTGTGGGTGGCTGAATACGCCGCCCGCGGCGAGCCTACGCGCTGGGACGTCTTCGACGACCAGGGTCGGTGGATGGGGCCGGTGACCATGCCCTCGGGCTTCCGACTCCTGGAGATTGGTGCGGATCATGTCGTCGGCGTCGTCCGCGACCATCTTGATGTCGAGCGGGTGGAAGTGCGCGCTATTCTTCGTGGCGGAAGTTGACGCGAGGCCCATGTCAGTTCGAACCAACTCGGAGGGGCGCGGGTCGCAGGCGCTCATGTCGAGTACGGACTGCACACCACAAACCGTTGCAGGCTCCCTTGCTGCCGCTTACTACGCAGTGCCGCGAGCTACTCAAGATCTGGACGTGGTGATCGAAGCCGAGCGCTCTGGGATCGACCGGGTCGTCCATGGCCTTCGTATTGCGGGCCTCTACGTTGAACAGGAGGCCGCACTCGAAGCCCAGATGGTGCAGGGTCAGTTCAACGCGATCGACCCATCATCAGGCTGGAAGGTTGACCTGATGATCCGGAAGGATCGCAAGTACAGCCAGGTGGAGTACGGCCGTCGCCGACAGGTCCGACTGCTCGACGTCGACGTGAGTATCGCGAGTCTCGAAGACGTTCTCATCTCCAAGCTCGAATGGAGCGAGATTGGGGATTGGGCGCTACAGCGGGCCGACGTACTCCCGCTACTTCAGCGGCGGTGGGGCGAGATCAACCACTCGTACGTCGCGACGTGGGTGGCCACGCTAGGTCTGCAGGATGCGTGGGATAAGGTCTGCCGCGAGGTCGCACCGGATAGGGGTGGCGGAGCCGGCTGAGGAGGGGTGGCCGGTTGGCAACATCTCATAAAGACAGTTACACGGCATTCTTGAGTGCAAACGTCGGTGAAGTCGAGGGGGACGAAGTTTGCTATCGGGACCCGGCCGTGGCATGCTGCCCCTTGTGATGGTCGCAGCACCCCTTCGACCAGGAGATGAGATCATGGCCTCCCCCATGATGAAGAAGCTGGATGGATCAGTTGTCGGAGTTGACGTTTCCGATCTCGCGAGCGCCCTCGAGGGCGCTCTTTTGCTGCCGGACTCGGAAGGATATGACGAGGCGCGTACGATCTGGAACGCGATGATCGACCGGCGCCCTGCCGCCATCGTAGAGTGTCAGAGTGCGCAGGACGCTGCCCGGGCCGTGCGATTCGCCGAGGAACACCAGCTTCTGCTCTCGATCTGCGGCGCAGGCCACAACATCGCCGGTAACGCGGTATGCGATGGGGGCCTGATGATCTCGTTCAAGGGCATGAGAGGTGTGGAGGTCGATGCCGCAGCGCGTACGGTGCGCGTACAGCCCGGGGCGACCCTGGGTGACCTGGATGCTGCTACGCAGGTGTACGGCCTCGCCGTGCCCACGGGCATCAATTCCACGACTGGCGTGGCCGGTCTGACACTGGGCGGTGGGTTCGGGTGGCTCAGCCGGAAGTACGGGATGACCATCGACAACCTCCTTTCGGCAGAGGTGGTCCTGGCTTCCGGCGAGGTAGTGCGGGCGAGCGCCGACGCGAACGCCGATCTCTTCTGGGGGATCCGGGGCGGCGGCGGCAACTTCGGTGTGGTGACGTCTTTCGAGTTCCAAGCGCACCTCGTGGGCCCTGAGATCCTGTCGGGCCTCATCGTGCATCCGTTCGCCGACGCCAGATCGGTGCTTCGCACCTACCGCGACCTCATGGCGGATGCCCCGGACGAGGTGACCGTGTGGGTGGTGATGCGGAAGGCGCCGCCCCTGCCGTTCCTCCCGGAAGAGATCCACGGAACCGAGGTCCTTGTTCTGGCCGCGATGTATGTCGGGGACATGGCCGATGGTGAGAAGGCGCTTGCGCCTCTCAGGGCCGTGGGGAATCCCATTGCTGACGTGGTCGGGCCCCACCCCTTCGTGGGATGGCAGCAGGCGTTCGATCCCCTCCTCACACCGGGGGAGCGCAACTACTGGAAGACGCACGATTTCGCCGCACTCAGTGACGACCTCATCGATACCGTTCTCGACTACGTGGGACGCCTCCCGGACCCCCAAAGCGAGGTCTTCTTCGGTCAGTTGGGTGGCGCCCAGGGCAGGGTCCCTGACGAAGCCACGGCCTACCAGGGGCGGAAGTCTGCCTTCGTCATGAACGTGCACGGGCGCTGGTCCGATCCTGCGCGGGACGACGCCTGCATCGCCTGGTGCCGAGACCTGTTCGAGGCGACCGCTCCGTTCGCCACCGGTGAGGCGTATGTGAACTTCATGACCGGCGAGGAGGCGGATCGCCTCGAAGACGCCTACGGTGACAGCTACCAGCGTCTGGTCGAACTGAAGAACAGATACGACCCGGGCAATCTATTCCGGATGAATCAGAACATCCCACCCACCGCCGAGAGATAGCCGTCTGGGGAGTAGGGGCGAACCAAGGTGGAGGGAGTCAGCCTGGGTTCGCGGCGGCTTTCGACATCTCTGTCGGATGCATATGACGCCACGGAGGTGGACACCGCCGTCTAACAAACAGTTGCCGGCTTCGTTCGCTACGCTCACTTCGGCGAGCACGGCTTCGCCTGACGGCTCAGCCGCGACGGCAACTTTGAACGTTACACGACATCGCCGGGTGTGGAGAGTGCGGCGGCTCCCCCTGGGATCGCGATTCATAGAACCCCAGCGCTATGCGACTTCGACGAGTTCTTCGCAGCCGATGGCTCAGGGTCCTGGTCGGCTTTGGCGCAGTGCTCGTCCTGGTCCTCGGCACGCTCTGGCGATCAGCGATCAAGCGAAATCGGTCGATTCCCGACGAGCCGTTCCGGATCGCTGGAGACCTGTACTACGTGGGTCACACGGGTATGCCGGCGTTTCTGCTGACCGGTCCGGAAGGTCACGTATTGATCGACGGAGGCTACCCTGAGCACGGGCCCCTTATCGAACAGAGCGTCTCCGAGCTCGGGTTCGATATCAGGGATGTGAAGGTACTCTTGAATTCCCATGCCCATTCCGATCACGCCGGGGGGTTGAAGTACCTCCAAGATGCATCGGGCGCGGAGTTGTGGGTGAGCGCTGGAGATGCCGACGTAATCGCAGCGGGAGGTGCCGGAGATCGCGCCCTGGGCTTGGCCCGTCTTGCCTGGTACCTCGGTGGCCTTCGATTCGATGCTCCCCGCGTAGACCACATCTTCGACGACGGCGAGGTCGTGAGAGTTGGGCCGCTGGAGCTCACCGCCCATGTCACCCCAGGCCACACGCGCGGATGCACGTCCTGGTCCTTCCCGGTACAGGATGGGGAGCGGGCATTGCTAGCGGTCAATATCTGCAGCCTGACGCTGTTTCCCTTTGTTTCCCTCGTTGAGCCCGAGACGTACCCAGGGGTGAGAGCGGATTTTGAGTCCAGCTTCCGAATGCTGCGCTCACTTTCCGCCGATCTCTTCCTGGCATCGCATGCAAGTTGGTTTGAGCTGTCCCGAAAGCGTCGAGCACAGGCCGAGGCCGAGAATCCTGCCGACCCGTTCATCGACCCGGAGGGATACCTGGCGTTCATCGATGGGGAGGAGGAGGACTTCCGTCGCCAGCTTGCGGATCAAGAGGGCGGCGCGTGAAGAACGGCGTGTAAAGCGGGGCCTCCGGGTCGGGGCATTCGCCCCTCGTCCCAACCGGCCCTTCGGCCTGTCGACGGGGCTGCGAGGGTAGCGCCAAGAGCGGTTGTGGATTACCTGAGAAGGCAGGACAGGGCCGGTTCGGAGGGACTTGAACGTTAGGCGAGATGCCCTGGACCGGGCTACATCAAGGGCGGGACTGGCCGACACCGGTTGCGGAATCGAAGCGTGGACGCGCAGTGTTGGCGATTCACGGGAGTCGACCTGGAGTAGGATGGTGCGTCCGACGATGTGGGGTTGACCGAGTTCCCATGTCTGTGGACGGGTGGCCGTGCGATTGAACTGCGGGAACGGATAGGCTTCTGACCGACCAAGCGTTCTACTGGACCCCTTGGGGGTTGCCCGGCCTCATCGCTGGATTGGCAGCGTGGTCTGGGGCCGTGTTCATCTTCCGAACGGCGCCGGATTCCACGGTGAGAACTCGATTCACCGCCCTCCTGTTTCTCGAGGGTGTACTCGCGCTAACGAGCTCGGCTGGACCGGTGATCTGGGTGGGCTCAGAGCGCATCGCTCGCGCCGGTTACGCACTCCATTTCGTGAACGACTGGCTGGTGCTTGCGGTGTACCTCCCGGCTGTGGCTGCAGCCGTCGATTCACCCCTGCTACGCCCCTTCCGACGCGGGCCAGCCCTGGCTCTGCCGGCCCTCGTCGGAGTTGGCGGCGCGTTGGCGGTCGTGGGCCTCCCTGATGCCTTCCTGGTGGACCTGCTCCCGTCCACGCCCCGGAGATTCGGATCACCGTTCTTTCCGGTCGCCGGCGGTGCGCAGCAGGTCGGGTGGTTCCTGCTTACCGTCAGCTACACGTATGGACTCTTGGCGACCTTGGTTTCCTGGCGACAGGCCACCACCTCGCTGTCCCGTCGGCGAGCGGGGGCCTTGTCGTTGGCCTTCGGCGCTCGAGATCTGGCATTCGGAGGGGTCTTCCTCTACGCGGCTCTCTTCTTCGACGGGACCATCAGCTCGTTCTTCATCGCGGTTCAAGTGATAGCATGGGCGCTATTGGTCTACGTCGCTCTGACGGCCTACGGCATCGCGGTGTATCACCTGTTCGACATCGAGCTGCGTCTCAAATGGACGCTGGAGCGCGGCACGATGGCAGCCGCGTTCATCGCCGTGTTCTTTGTCGTCTCGGAAGGCGCTGCGACGATCCTATCCGACCGACTTGGCACGCTGGCAGGTCTCTTCGCCACCGGTCTACTCGTTTTCGCGCTCGCACCGCTCCAGAGATCAGCGGAGCGACTCGCCAACGCTGCCCTCCCGGCTGTTCAGGACACGCCGGAATACCGCGCGTACCGGAAGCTCCAGATCTATGGTGAGGCGTTGACCGAGGCCCGGAGTGGTGGACCCATCACACCCGTCGGTCGACTGGCGTTGGAGAAGCTCCGCGAGTCCCTCGGCCTGGACAAGGAGGTGGCGGCAGAGCTGGAAACCAAGCTGGAAGCCACCTGACGGGTGCACCATCCGACAAGGACCTGCGGCTGTCACGGGTTACCCAATCTTCACGGGCAGGCCGCGCAACTGAACCGCGCAGCCTTTACGGACCATCCGCCCCTTTCGGGATCGGTGAACCGTTTCGCGTTGATGATCGGTCAGCCGGGAGGCCGACAAGGCCGCATTGCACAACAGACAGTCAGGCGAGATGGCCGCCGACCCCCGTGGTGAGGTCGGACGAGGGATTGCCACAGTGCGGGGTCAGGGGTGCCGGAGGACCTCAAGTGGGTCCGATCTGCACTCGATTCTCGAAGAACTCCGCGAATTCCGATCCCACTACAAGCTGCGCCGACTGGGTCCAGTATTCCTCGAAGCGCTGGGTTTGGATCATGCCCCATCGCCAGCCATAGCTCTCGAAGATGGCGTCGGGCACGAGGCCTTCCCGTTGCTGAAGATAGGAGTTCTCCAGCATCTGAACGAAGGCATTGAAGAACACTATGATTCGCGTGTTCTCGGTAGGGGTGAAGTCTTCGGTGGTGTCCCCGTTATGAAACCGCCGAAATAGCTCTGCCAACTCCGGATCGAGGCCGATCGAGGTGACGTAACCGACATAGGTGTCGGAGATGGACTGCATGGTCTCGCCTCGCATCATCGCCGTGTTCTGCCGGAGTTCGTATCCAACGAACACCAGGCCGAGTACGACCGCGGCGGCGGAGATAAGCGAGGTGAGCCGTCCTTGTCTGTCCATTTCAGCCAATCCTCGGGGCTATGGGATGTGGGGCAAAGGATAGGTTGGGTGTACGACCTGAGCGAACCGGTTGGAGCCCACTATGGTGCTGGATGCGGTCCTGGCCCATGGGTCACCTCGGATACCACTGGGCCTCCGGCTCGGGCGGTTCGGCCCTCGGCCCAACCGGCTCCCACTGCCCTGCCCCAACCCCGATGCTGGCGACCAGAGCGGGTCCGGGTTACCTGAAGATGTGGGCCGCGCCGGTTCGGAGGCCCTCGAACGTTAGGGACATCGCCGCTGCAGAACGACCGTGAGAGCGGGATGGAGGGAACTAGATGCCACTGGAGATGCCGCCGGGGAGAAGGATGTCGCATCGAGCGACGGCTCGAATCGTGGGCGCTCTGTTCATTCTTGCGACCGTCCCCTTCTCGATCTCGGTCATCGTCCTCGAACCGGTGCTTGGAAGTCCGGACTTCCTCGCGCTGGCCTCCGAGGCTCCTGGCCGTATCAGGCTCGGATCGGCCTTGGAGCTGGTCAATCACATTGCCGTAGTCTCGATCGCAGTGGTGATCTCTCCCGTTCTGCGACTTTCCGGCGAACGCCTGGCATTGGGCTACGTCGCGGCCAGGAGCATCGAGTCGGTGCTCTTCATCATCGCGACCATGCACTTGCTCGCACTTCTCCATGTGAGCGGTGCGTTCGTGGAGGCGGGGGCCCCTCCCAACTCGCACTTCCAGACCTTGGGCGACCTGCTCTACGCCGGGCACGACTGGAACCGGGCTCCGCTCGCGTTCTCCGCGTTCGCGATCGGCGCGCTCCTCCTGAACTACCGCCTCTTCACCGCGCGGCTCGTTCCTCGCTGGATCTCCGGGTTCGGCCTCATTGCGGCAGCCTCCATCCTTACCGCCCGAGTGATGATGCTCGTGGGCGTCCAGGTGCCTCCAGCCACCGTGACGCAGATGGACGGCCCGATCTTCCTCCAGGAGATGATCTTCGCGGTGTGGCTCATTGCGCGTGGCTTCAACATCAGTGAGACGGCGCTCGAGGCTGAGTGCGACCTCGAGTGAGATTCGGCTTCGTTGCCGCGCGGTGCGATTTGGGCGGCACTGCGGGCGTCGCCGGATGAGCCTCCGGACCTCTTGGTCCGAAGATTGTCGGCACATGACACTGGGCCTGCGGCTGGGGCCCTTCGGCCCTCGTCACAACCGGCCCGCGACCCAGCCGCATTGGGGCCAGAGTGCTTTCCGTGTTCAAGAAGGTGGCGCCAGTGATTGGATTCGATGGCCGGTTCGGAGGCCCTCGAGCATCATCCAACACGACCAACCCATGACTCCGAAGGCGATCGCCAAGGGGCGACCCGCGCCGTAGCTTGCGATGCGACGCTCCAGTCCAGAGTCTCAAGCATTCCCATGAGCCCCTGCGCGTATGGCTGACCAGCAGTCCCCCACCACCAAGCCCGGCACGGCACCGGGGCGTGCGGTGGTGGTCTATGTGGGCTTCGCCTTCGGGGCACTCGAGGCCGTTGAGCTTCTCTCGGAGCGGCTCCGGACTCCTCGTCGATCCAGACGAATGCAGGCGCGTGGGTGCGTCCATCAAGGAAAGGCTCGGGATGATCCTCGAGGATGAGGGGACTCCGTGATTCGGACGGTCCCGTGCCGACGATCCAATCGATCAGACGGTGCACCTCGGATAAGGACCGTTGCGCGGCATCTCGGACGAGGATCCTTCGACATCCCAGGCGCACGGTCACTCGGATCGGAGTGACTCGGGGAGGGGCGTTGGACCGTCGTTGAGCAGGAGCTGATCGTGGCCGGAAGGGCGGCGTGCCGTGCGTCACATGCCGACCTTTCCGTGCGTATTAACCTATGTGCCCATGGAGTCGTGACTCACATGCCTGGAGGGAGGAAGATGAGGAGATTGGCGGCCATTTTGTGCTGCGCAGTTGCCTTTGCCTGCACTGACCCAACCGGCCCCGAGATGGACGCCGTCACCATCGAGGTCACAAGTCTGAACCGCCAAGCGAGTGGGCAGTGGCTGGTCCAATTCGAAATCACCAATCAGGGACGCTCCACGGTGTTCCTGCCGCGGTGCGATGACGTTCTCACCGGACTCGAGAGTTGGACCGGTTCTGGTTGGTTACGTGTTCCGGTGGAGTCATGCATGGCCACTCCGGATCAGTCCCTGGCTGTGGAGCCGGAGGCGGTGGTTGAAGGTGATCGTATTCTGGGGGCCCCAGGCCGTTACCGACTCCATGTTCAGTATTCGCGGGAAGCCGGTGTGGAATTCGGCCTGATCGCGACGACCGATCCGATTGAGATTGACTGAGCAAGCCAGTCGCGAGGTCTCCAGGAGGAAACGGAAGGACGGCCGCGCACCCCCCTCCGGGCCCGGTCAAAGAGGGCGCTCGAAAGCGTCGTTTTCCAACGCCGATTGAGCCATATTTGCCCTATCGGGTCGCCTCGGGCGGTTCCCTCATCGAGGTGACGTCCATCTTGTAGAGTGAGGTGTGCCTGTGTCCCACCCCGAGAAGTACGTTCCCACGCCCACCGAGCAGGCTTTTCTCGCCTCGGTGGAGAGCCCGCGCTACGACCGGCAGTCCGTCAACGGACTTCGTCCGTTTTTCGATGGCCGCGTTCCCGATGACATGCGCGGCTTCTACTCCGATCACGAGTTGACGGTGCTCGGAGAGCTGAAGAACACCGAGCGCGATGTGGAGGCCCGGATGCCGGTGAAGATGACCCGGCACTACTTCGAGATGGCGCGTCGGAGCCCCCAACTGCAAAGGCTCGTGAAGGCGAGCCCCGACGAAACGATCGACCTGGCCGGCTCCGAGGACCCCGGACACCAGATGGACTACAGCCCCGTCGAGGGGCTGCTGCACAAGTACGAGATGGGCCTTCTCTACGTCGTGTCGACGTGCTCGTCCCATTGCCGGTTCTGCTACCGCGAGGAGCTCATTGCCCGCAAGGAGGTCCTCCGTCACGACGGCGCCGTCGCCAAGAAGGGACTCGCCCAGATTCCGGACGTGACGCGCTACGTGCGGGAGTTCAACCAGCGCGTGGAGGCCAACGGCGGCAGGGACCCCGAGTCGGGCAGGGAGAAGCTGCGCGAAGTGTTGCTGTCCGGCGGCGATCCCATGGTTCTTCCCAACGAGAAGCTGGCGGCGTGGATGGCGGCCCTGGCCGAGGCCGGCGTGGAGTCGCTCCGGATCGGCACGAAGGAGATGGCCTTCTTCCCGGACCGGTTCGATCCGACGTTCTTCGCCATGCTCGACGCCTTCCACGAGCACTATCCGCACGTGGGGCTCCACGTGATGGTCCACTTCAACCATCCCGACGAGTTCCTCGTGAAGGACGAGGACGGCGGCTACGTCCTGAACCCGAACGGCTCTCCTCAGTGGAACCCCTCCGCCCGTCGGGCCATTGAAGGCCTCACCGCCCGAGGGTGGGTCACCGTCGAGAACCAGGCTCCCATCATCAAGGGGGTCAACGACGACCCGGACGCCCTGCGGATCATGCAGCGGGCCATGAAGCGGGTGGGAGCGGAGAACCACTACTTCTTCTGCGGACGCGACATCATCGCTCACGCCGCGTTCAACGTTCCCATCGAGACGGCCTGGCGCATTCTCAACGAGTCGCAGAAGGGCCTCTCCGGGGTCGAGGCCCACGCCCGGCTCTCCATCACGCACTACAAGGGGAAGACCGAGGTGGCGGCCGTCACCAACGAACCGCTCCCCGGCGTGCCCGGCGCCGAGAACGGAGTCCTGATCTTCAAGATCCTGCGGAACGCCCACTCAGCACCCGACCGGGGAAAGGTCTGCATCGTGGGGCGGAATCCCGAAGCCATCTGGTTCGACGGATATGAGGACCGTGTGATCTTCGACGAAGCGGGGCTCTACGACTACGCCCGGGTCAGGGAACCGCAGGTGGCGGAGCCCGTGGCATGATCGACAAGCTCCAACCCGACATCCACGAGGCGGTCGGGAACATCCATGACGGGGCCACCGTCATGATCGGGGGGTTCGGGGAGGCGGGAAGCCCCATCGAGTTGATCCACGCCCTCATCGACCACGGCGCCACGGGCCTGACCGTGGTGAACAACAACACCGGCACGGGGGAGGTGGGTCTGGCGGCGCTCATCGCGGCGGGCCGCGTGGCGAAGATGATCTGCTCGTACCCCCGCTCGGTGAACTCCACCGTCTTTCCCGAACAATACCGTGCGGGAAAGATCGAGCTCGAGCTCGTGCCCCAGGGAACCCTCGCCGAACGGATCCGCGCCGGCGGTGCGGGAATTCCCGCGTTCTTCACGGCCACCTCCGTGGGAACGCCCCTGGCGGAGGGCAAGGAACACCGGACCTTCGAAGGCCGCCAGTATGTGCTGGAGCACGGCCTGACGGCGGACTTCGCCCTTATCAAGGGGCGAGCCGCCGATCGATACGGCAACGTCGTCTACAACTGCACGGCGCGGAACTTCGCACCCATCATGGCCACCGCGGCGCGGACCACCATCGTCCAGGTCCATCAGGTGGTGGAGCCGGGCGGACTCGATCCCGAGTGCGTCATCACTCCGGGCATCTTCGTCGACCGCGTCGTCGAGGTGGCCCATCCCCTTCACGAGTCGGAGCTGGTCGCGGCGGGAGCCCGCTACCCATGAGCCGAAACGACGCTGCACCCGAGCGGGTGGGCCTGAGCCGAGAGGAGATGGCCCGAAGGCTCGCCCTGGATATTCCCGACGGCGCGTACGTGAACCTCGGGATCGGCATCCCGGAGCTCGTTGCGGGGTTCGTTCCTGCCGACCGCGAGGTCGTCTACCACACGGAGAACGGACTGCTGGGCATGGGGCCGGCGCCTGCGGCGGGCGAGGGTGACCCGGAGCTGATCAACGCCGGCAAGAAGCAGGTGACCGCCGTTCCGGGCGCCGCCTTCTTCCATCACGCCGACAGCTTCGTGATGATCCGGGGCGGCCACCTCGACCTGTCCGTGCTGGGCGCCCTCCAGGTGTCCGTAGGAGGCGACCTGGCCAACTGGTCCACGGGAGCGCCCGACGCCATTCCGGCGGTGGGAGGGGCCATGGACCTGGTAAACGGCGTGGGCGCCGTGTACGTGCTCACGCAGCACTGCACGCGCCACGGTGAGCCCAAGCTGGTGGA
>JBDHIF010000041.1:0-27117 GCA_039587535.1 Gemmatimonadota bacterium | reverse complement strand
GGCAGTACCGCTCCTCACCGTGATGGAGCCGTTCCATCGTTGGACCTGGCGCCGCATCTGCTGAATGCCCTGGCCGCGACCCGAATCCGGGAATCGGGTGAGGCCGTGGAGGAAGGCGGCCTCCAGGGCGGTGGCGTCGCTCCAGCGGTCCCCGTAGCGCGCTGAATGCTGCCCGCCGAGGGATCCCCGGAAGCCGCGACCCACGTCCATGACCGAGATGACCACGACGTATCGACCCAGACGTCTTGCCCAGTTGTACGCTTGCGC
This sequence comes from Gemmatimonadota bacterium, assembly GCA_039587535.1. Classification (GTDB taxonomy): domain Bacteria; phylum Gemmatimonadota; class Gemmatimonadetes; order Longimicrobiales; family Gaopeijiaceae; genus JAWLHJ01. The sequence continues at coordinate 26,850 of JBDHIF010000041.1, read as the reverse complement.
CGCGACCCAACCCTCGGAGTCGGAGTGCTCCAGGATGTTCTGGCAGACCTCGGAGAGAATGACCGAAAACTGGACCACCGCGGATGCTGGATAGCCCGGTCCACGACGGCGTGCACGTCGGCGTTCGCGGCGATCCTGGTGATCTCCAGCAGCACGTCGGAGGCTCCAGGGCCCGATCTGCGCGTGGGCCCCTCACCCAGCTCGAAAACCTCACGAGCCTGCTCAAAGAAGCCCATCCGCCCCAGATAGCCTGTGACGTCAGCGCTCTCGGGAAGCTCCAGCCGCGGCCGGCCGCCCTCCTGCTTCCCCGCCACAGCCCCGGCAACCAGGAGGGCCACCATGCCGTTGGGGTCCACCCAACGGAGGTGCCTGGCGTCGAACAGCGTCCGCCCGGGATCGAGGCGCGCAACCTCGTCGAAGAACCCGTCCAACGTCTGCTGGTCCAGGGAGCCGGGGACTGAAACCACTTCCATGGTTCTCCTCTCTTTCAGGGACCGGCGGGGTGGGATAGGTGCCCCGAAAGATGGCGAACGAGGCCCCTCGCGCCCCGATGCATCACGTTCCGCCGGGCCAACCGGTTCCCTTCTCTCATGGCCGCCTCCAGGGAATCTCCCGCGAGCAGGCGAGCGAACACCGACGCACCCCAAACATCTCCGCACCCGGTTGGATCACCCTCCAGCGGCAGTCCATCCACGGGAACGCGCCCGCTATGGACGTGAGGCGCCCTCCGCAGGCTGGGCTCCCCTCCCCACTGCATGGGGTCAGGATCAAGATCGTCATTCACTAAGTACGCCGCACCACGACCACCAAGCGTCACAGCCAGGAGCTTGAGATCCGGCCCCATGGCCTCCGCGGCCAGCACCCAGGGATCTCCGGTACCGCTGAGCATGGAGAACTCGTCCTCGTTCATCTGGACGGCGTCGAAGCAGCGCATCCACGCCACCCAGGCCTCCAGCGGACAGGGAGTCCGGATCCCCGACGGCGTGATTCCCAAGAAGAGCGAGTGGAGATCCGCCCAGGTGGGCCCCCGATACCCCATGGCCAGGGCCCGCGCGGTCTCGATCTCCATCTCGAACCCCGATATGAAGTTCACGTACAGGGCGTCGCAGAGCTCGGTGAGCGGTGACAGCTCGGGCCAAGTCCACGGCGGGACGCCGCCCTGTAGACGCTCTGTTCGCCGTCCCCCGTCTTCGTAACGAAGGTCCACACGGTTGTTGGCCTCCGGGACGACGACGATCCCACCGTCCTCCACCCGAGGGATCTCCAGGAGGAAGCGGCGGCCATCCTCCGCAAGGTCTCGGCCGACCTTCAGGACGGGCAGAATTCTCCAACCCTCCGGAAGCGAGATGCTCAGCGCGGATAGCGCGTAGGCGATGCCTCCCCACTCCTCCACCGGCTCCACTCGACCGTCGCGGGAGAAGATCCGGTCCCACACGAGCGTCCCGACGACGCCCAGGGTCCGCGACGCATCGACATCCGCCGTCACGAAGTCGATCCCCCGCTCCCGGGCGGCATCCGGGTCGCTCCTCGTACGGCGTGGTCGGGATCTGCGCCCGTCTCGGAAACGAAGACCCCCACCGCTCCGATGACACCGGCGGTCTCAGGTAGCGCCCCTGGCTCGATCGTGCACGCCCCGACTGCCCAGTCGAAAGCCCGACGACGTACTTCGCTCCGGAGCGGAACAAGCAGGTGCTCCCCCGCGCGAGTGACACCCCCGACCAACACCACCCGCTCGGGGTTCAGGACGTTGACCAGATTGGCGATGCCCGCGGCCAGGAACTTGGCCGTCTCCACCAGTACCTCCCGGGCGTAGAGGTCACCCGCCACCAGTGCTTCGTATACGGTGAGAGCGGTGATTCGAGACAGGTCACCGTCGACGAGGTCGGGAATGGACGACCGGTATCCCACCTCCAGGCCCTCCCGGGCGCGGGCGGCGATGTTGGGCCCTGATGCGTAGGCCTCGAGACACCCGTAGTTGCCACACGCGCAACGACGACCATGCAAATCGATGGTCATGTGTCCGACTTCACCGGCGGAGCCCGAGGCGCCCCGAACCAGGCGGCCGTCCAGCACGACCCCCCCACCGATCCCCGTCCCCAACGTCAGGCCCACCAGGCTCCTCGTACCGCGCCCGGCCCCCATCCACCACTCGCCGTAGGTCGCGCAGTTGGCGTCGTTGTCCAGCGTTGCCGGTAGCCCGAGAGCCTGCGAGATGCGGTCCCGAACAGGGTATCCGTCCCATCCGAGGTTGGGGGTCTCCACCACGATGCCCGCGTCGAGATCCAGCGGTCCCGGACAACCGATGCCCACACCGATGACATCGTCCTTCGAGCCCCCGCGCTCCTGGAGGGTCTCTCGTATGGCTTCGTCGGCCATGCGGGCGATGTCGGCCACCGCCGCGTCCGCACCACGCTCCGGCTCTGTTGCCCGGGAGCGGAGTCCGACGGGTTCGCCGCCAGTGACGGGGACCAACCCCACCACCAGATTCGTTCCGCCGATATCGACTCCGACGACCCAGCGCTGGCTCACGGCGCGACCTCCGTCAACGCCCGCTCGGCGGCGGCACGAGCCTGATCGACGGAGATGAGCTTCATGGACTCCTCGCGGGAATCGGAAAGGAGGGTCCCGGCCCCGTTCCTGTGGCACTGATTGCGACAGCAGGGCTTGCACGGGACGTCGGCCCCCGTGACCCGGAAGTCCCGCGCACCTGTCTGTCGCGCCTCGTGCAGGTCGGACGAGCCCCACGAACTCACGGTAGGAGCCCCCACGAATCCGGCAAGATGCACGGGACCGGTGCCGACGGTCACCAGCAGGTCCAGCGCGTCGGGCGCCGCGGAAGCAACCTCGGCCGTCAGGGCACGCTCGGCGGGCACCGGAAGGCCCTGGTCAATGCGGTCCGGCAGAAGCCAGCTCTTACCGTCGGTGGTGGTCCTGCGGAGGTGGGAGACGCCATCCCAGGGCATCAGCCATGCGGCTGAGAACGAGGGAGCGCCCCGACGACCCGTGCACGTCACTCCGACCCCAGGTTCAGCACCGCAAGGAACGCCTCCTGGGGTATCTCCACCGATCCCACGGCTTTCATCCGCTTCTTTCCCTCTTTCTGTTTTTCCAGGAGCTTCCGTTTCCGGCTCACGTCCCCACCGTAGCACTTGGCCGTCACGTTCTTGCGCAATGCCTTCACGTTGCTTCGGGCCACGACGTTGTTTCCGATCGTGGCCTGCAACGCCACCTGGAACTGCTGCCGGGGAATGAGGTCTTTCAGTCTGCTGACGAGATCCCGACCGTATTCGTACGCCTTCGTCTCGTGGATGATGACGCTGAACGCGTCCACCGGATCACCGTTTACAAGGATGTCGAGCCGGACCAGATCGTCCTCCCGGTACTCCAGGAACTCGTAGTCCAGCGCCGCGTAGCCCCGCGTGCCGCTCTTCAGGCGATCGTAGAAGTCCAGCACGATCTCGGACAGGGGTAGCTCGAAGTCGATCTCGACGCGCTGGGTGTCCAGGTAGCTCATGCCCTTGAAGACCCCGCGGCGATCGTGGCAGAGCTTCTGAACGTTCCCGATGTACTCGGCCGGACACAGGATTCGCGCCCGAACGATGGGCTCGGCGATGCTCTCGATGTTGCCCGGAGGCGGGAGCATGGTAGGGCTCTCGATCTCCAGCTCCTCGCCATCCGTCAGATGCACGTGGTACTCGACGTTGGGCACCGTGGTGATGAGCTCGACACCGAACTCGCGGTCGAGCCGTTCCTGTACGATCTCCATGTGCAACAGGCCCAGGAATCCGCATCTGAATCCGAAGCCCAACGCGGCGGATGTCTCAGGCTCGTACTGGAGGCTGGCGTCGTTCAGCTTGAGCTTCTCCAACGCGTCGCGAAGCTCCTCGTAGTCGTCCGCGTCGGTCGGGTAGAGGCCAGCGAAGACCATGGGGCGGGCTTCCTGATAGCCGGGCAGGAGCTCCTGGGCCCGATTGGCCGCGTCGAGGATGGTGTCGCCCACCTTGGTGTCGCCCACCTCCTTGATGGCCGCGACCACATACCCGACCTCGCCGGGTCCCAGCTCCTTGGTCGGGACCCGCCCCAGCCTCATGTGCCCGACCTCGGTGACCTCGTATCTGGCCTCGGCGTTCCCGAACGCGATGAGCATCCCCGGCGCGAGCTTACCGTCGATCACCCGCACCGACGGGACAGCGCCGAGGTACTTGTCGTAGTAGGAATCGAAGATGAGGGCCCGAAGGGGTGCATCCGGCTCGCCTTCCGGCGGCGGAACTCGCTCGACGACAGCCTCCAGGATCTCGGGAATCCCGAGGCCTTCCTTGGCACTGGCCAGAAGCACCGTGTCCGGGTCGACTCCGAGCAGGTCCGCGATCTCGTCACGCCGCCGATCCGGTTCCGCCCCGGGGAGATCGATCTTGTTGATGACGGGGATGATCTCGAGATCCGCCTCGAGAGCGAGAAAAAGATTCGAGAGGGTCTGGGCCTGCACCCCCTGAGTGGCGTCCACGACGAGGATCGCTCCTTCGCAAGCCGCCAGTGAGCGAGAGACCTCGTAGGTGAAATCGACGTGGCCCGGCGTGTCGATGAGATTCAGCTGATAGGTTGCGCCGTCTTCGGCTTTGTAGGCCATTCGAACGGCGTGGAGCTTGATGGTGATCCCTCGCTCACGCTCCAACTCGTTGTCGTCGAGGACCTGCTCGCGCATACGCCGCTGGTCCAGGGTCTGAGTCCCCTCCAGAAGGCGGTCTGCCAACGTCGACTTGCCGTGGTCGATGTGGGCGACGATACAGAAGTTCCTGATGTTCTCGATTCGCACGGAAAGAGGTGCCGAGTGAGGGAATGGGAGAGGCGGGAAAGCTAACCTGGCGAGGGGTCGGCTCGAAGCCCCGACCCACCGATCGCCGTCTTGCTCAGGGCCTCGATCTCATCTTAGGTCACAGGCCATAAAGACTTGATAAGCCAATTAGTTATCGGCATTTATCTCGCTCGCTCTTTTCGGTCCGTGCGCAACTCCGAGACCCGCCACCGTCTCCCGGGACATCCAAAACCGACTCAGTTCGGAGATCGCTGACGCGACCGGAAAGCCAGGGGCGGCCTCACCTCTCGCCACCGGGTGGGCCGAGGTGAGCGGAGCGGGTGTCGACGCGCTCGGGCGCCGGGATCACCCTCGACCCGGCCTTCCTCCGGGGCGGGCAGTGCTTGTGCCTCCCCTCGCCGGTGGCGAAGCGGACGTCCCGCGGCCCGCAGCAGGGCGTCCCCGACGCGCATCACCGGCCGGCCGAGCAGATGTTCCAGATCCCGGGCGTACTCCCTGGCCGCTCGGCGAGGGGCTCGGACGGGCGCCGGGCACCCGACCGTCCGCAGAGGTCCTTCCAGTCGTGGCGCGAGGAACGGCCGAGGAGCGTGTTTCGCGCCGGTCGGCGGACGGAAGACGCTCGGACCGCGCACCCGATGGTCTCGGCTGTCCCCGCGCCGGAGCTCCACGCCCCCTCAAGACGGGCGGACCACTGGAGCCCGGGACACCCGAACGCACTCCGGGCGACGTTCCACGCCGGGCTGCCGGGGCCCGTACGGCGCCGGACTCCGCCTCGGGCCGGCCCGAGGCGGCTCGTGGAGACACGCCCGTGGTCTCTACCCGAGGAGCCGGTCTCGCTGCGCTACCGGTCCTTGTCGGGGTGCGTGGCGATTCCTTGAACGAAACCTGGGCCGGAGGTGCCGAGCGAACCCGGACGATGGGCGCCCACGCATTCGCCGAGCGTCGGCGCGCGACTTCGTAGCGCGGGCGATTCCGAATCGGCGCAGGATACACGACCCGCCCGCCGATGTATCGGTGTGCCGGGTAGTAGTAGGGGTCGTCGTACACCACCACCCTGTACGAAGAGCACATCGCGTCGTAGGGGTTCCACTGGTCGAACCGTCGCGGCGTATGACAGTCGTAGCACAGGAACCTCGGATAACTCCGCGGCTCGTCGACGTGGTAGGTCACGAAGTCCAGCGCGTACCCGACCTCGCGCCAATCAGGAAGAATGGCGGCGATGAAGTCGTCCATCGCCAGGAACGGATCGTCATAAACGGCAGTGGCCACGGAGGAGAGGTCCCAACCGAAATCCGGATAGAACGCGAACTGCGAGAAGTCGAACGGGACTGGTGAGGCGACGAGGAACATGTATCCGACGCCCGGATCGTCAGCCACGGTCCAATAGGGCGACCTAGCCAAGACGAGCTCCTCCTCGCGACCGCCCGGGCGGAGGCCTTCATCCCAGGGATCCACCGGCGACAGCAGTGCAACACGCCCGTCCGTGTCGATCCGGAACACGGCGGTGAACGCGTTCTCCGACAGCCAGAGCTGAATCCGCACCTGCTCACCCCGCCGGACCAGCGGCTCGTCCTCCCAGCCGACCCAGAGTCGTGCTTCCAGGGGCTCCTCGCCGCCCCCTTGGGCTACCAATTGCCCGCCGAAGGCGCCGAATGACGCGGCGACCAAGACGGTCATCAAGCTCTTGTGCCCCATTGGTGCCTCCCGCCGATGATCGAGGCTACACGGAAATATACACGGCCGACAACGTGAAGGTCGCCCGGCAGCTCACCGCGACTCCCGTTGAGCCGCCCTCACTTCGCGGGTAGCTTCAGGCCCTCAGATGGACACTGCCCTGAACCGCGCCGGGCACGGCGCACGCCTCGATCTTCTGGATCCAGCGGCCCTATCCAAGCTCGGCGGGGTCGAGTTCGTGGCGCGCAACGTCGTCGAGGGCTTCCTCATGGGCCTCCACCGGTCCCCGCACAGGGGCTTTTCGGCCGAATTCGCCGAGCTCCGCCAGTACCAGGCCGGTGACGACCTCCGCTACATCGACTGGCGGATGTACGGACGCTCCGACCGGTTCTACGTCAAGCAGTTCGAGGAGGAGACCAACCTACGTGCCTACATCCTTCTGGATGTCAGCGAATCCATGGGTTGGAGCTCCGAGCCCGGTGCCCTGCCGGAGAAGCTCTGGTACGCGAAGCACCTTGCGGCCTCGCTCGCGTTGATCCTGCTTCGGCAGGGCGATGGAGTCGGTCTCACCGCCTTTCACGACAACGTCGTGGCGCGGGTCGCACCCCGAGGCGGGCAACGGCAGTGGAAGGAGCTGGCCCGCACGATTCAGGGGCTGGCGGCCGTGGGACAGACCTCGGCGGAAGGCGCCCTCAGAGACGTAGCCGTACGACTCAGGCGCCGAGGCCTGGTAGTGCTCCTGTCCGACATGCTCGTAGCTCGGGAGGAGACGCTCACAGCCCTCAAGTTCCTCAGACACCACGGGCACGAGGTGCTGGTGCTCCACATCCTCGACCCAGGCGAGCGCGACCTCCCCTCCGCCGCGGATGTCCGTTTCTTCGACCCGGAGAGCGGTAAGGAGCTCCTGGTCAGCGTGGCCGACGTGCGGAACGAGTACCGGGAGGCCGTGGAGCGGGCCCTCCAGGAGTGGCGTCGGGAGCTCAAGCCTCATGGCATCGACTATACGGTGGTCGAGACGAACCGCCCTCTGGGTGTCGCATTGCGGGCGTACCTACGAAAACGGGAACGGCTGGGCTGACCGACCGCGATGAGCCTTCTCAACCCCTGGTTCCTGCTCGCCACCGTGACGGTGGCCGTACCGGTGTTCCTCCACCTCTTCCAGCGAAGGAAGAGCGTTCGGCTGAGCTTTCCCGCCCTCCGATATCTGGAACGCATGGAGCGGGAGCATGCCCACGAGATCCGCTTCCGACAGCTTCTTCTCCTCGTCCTCCGGATCGCCGCCCTGACTCTCCTCGTGCTGGCCGCAGCCCGCCCCCTGATCCCCGGGCCGGGCTCAGCACACCGCCCGACCGCAGTAGCTCTCGTGCTGGACAACAGCATGAGCAGTGGCCTGGTCGATGGAGACCTCAGGGTGTTGGATCGCCTGAAAGCCGTAGCCGGGATGACCTTGGACGCCGCCGGGCCCGAGGATCGGTTCTGGATCGTGAGAGCGGGAGCGCCCTGGGAGCCGGCGACTCCGGCCGGTCGAGAGGAGGGGCACGCCATAGTCGACGCCACCGAAGTCACCGCGGCTCGTGGCAACCTCACGGCAGCCCTGCGGCGGGCCTCCGAGCTCGTCGGCACCTCGGAGCTGCCCGCCCGAGAGATCCATCTGGTCAGTGACCTCCAGGCCTCGGCGTTCGACCCATCCGCCCCGTCGCCGGCGGGAGAGATCCCAGTCCTGGTCTGGCGCCCCGAGGGGGCCGATGCCGATAATCGCGCGCTCGTCGAGTTGTTGGTAGGGAGTGGATTGGCTCCGGTTCTGGGCCAGCCCGCCGAGCTCAACGTCCGGATTTCCGAGAGCAGCGAAAGCTCGTCACCCGTGGGTGTCCGCGCCCTGATGGCCAGGCGCCGTCGCCACCCTGCCCCTGCCCACCTCGGAGCCCGAATGGGTCGTGGGCTCGGTGGAGGCAGACCCTGACCGTCTGAGCCTGGACGATCGTCGGTACTTCGCCTTCCGGGTCCGCTCGCCGCCAAACGTCGAGGTGGTGGGCTCTCCCGGCCGGTTCGTCGAGGACGCTCTCGCGGTGTTGAACGAGGCCAATCGGATCGGCATGGCCAGCGGAACGATGGCATCGGCGGTACGGATCGCCGTATCTGGAGCGGGTCTCCAGAATGCGCCACCCGCTGGGGCGGTCGTGGTGGTGCCGCCGGCCGACCTGACGCGCCTCCCTGCCCTGAACGTCCGTCTCCAGTCCGCTGGCGTACCCTGGCGTTACGAGCCACCTACCACCTCAGGGACCGCGACCATCGAGGGTGAAGGCCTTCCCCCGGGACTCGACGGCGTCGACGTGAGGAGTTGGATGATGCTCGATCGGTCAGGCGAGTCGGTGGTCCCGAGCCGCATCGTCGCTGAGGTGGCGGGTGATCCTTGGGCCGTGGAGACCGCGACCGCCGAAGGCGTCCCCGTGCTGCTCCTGGCCTCTCCGCTCGACGCCTCGTCTACGAGCCTCCCGGTATCCGCGGGGCTGGTGCGCTTCCTGGCTTGGGTGGCGGGGGGGTGGAATGATCCGGGAGGGACCGGCCTCGAGCACGTGGCCGGCGAGCCCCTCCCCGTGCCCGCAGGGGTCACGCACGTCGTCGACCCCACGGGTGACACGACGCGCATCGATGGAACCCGCGCCGTGGCATCGACCGGGACCGTGGGCCTCTACCGGTTCCTCGCAGGGGACTCCACTGTCGCGTGGGCAGCGGTGAACACCCAGGCATCCGAATCCGACCTGGCCCGTATGCCGGAGGAAGGTCTGCACCAGGCCGTGGGGGAAAATCTCGCGGTTGCGTCGAATCCGGACGCCTGGAGGGAATCGATCTTCGTGGAACGAACGGGGCCCGAGATTTGGTGGCCGCTGATCCTCCTGGCCGGTCTCATCCTGCTGGCGGAGTCGCGGATCGCGGCCGCGGGTCATCGCCCAGCGGCCCCCTCCATCCGATCCGAACCTGCCCAGGCTCATGGCGATTCCTAATCCCATTCTCGGGGCCCTCGAGGGGTGTTCCGCCTTGAGCGCGTTGGCCGAAGACCTGCCCCGCCCGGGTGCTGAGCAAGTCGTCGGAGGCGTGACGGGTTCGCTGGGGGCGGCACTCGTCGGAGCCCTGCACCACGCCCATCCCGGGCGGATATTCGTTTACATCACCGAGGACCCGCAGGCCGCGGCCGCCGCCGAAGCCGACCTGGACGTCCTTCTGGGCGAGGAACGCGCAGCGCACCTCTTTCCTCAAAAGGAGGCGCTGCCGTATGAAGAGAACGAGCCACATCTGGAGATCGGCGGCCTCCGCGTAGAGGCGGTGGAAGCCGTCTTCTCCGGGCGGGCGCAGATTCTGGTGACCACCCCCCGGGGACTTCAGGAACGGATTCACGTCCCGACCGACCTTGCCGACATGCGCCGAACCCTGCGCACCGGCGAAAGCATCGACCTCACGAGCTTTGTGGAGGAGCTGGAGCAGTGGGGCTTCGACCGTGTGCCACTGGTGGAGGAGGTGGGTCAGTTCGCGGTCAGGGGCGGAATCCTGGACATCTTCTCGGTGGCCGCCGGTGAGCCGGTGCGCGTCGAGCTCTGGGGTGACGAGGTCGCGTCGATCCGGAGCTTCGACATCCTGGATCAGCGTTCGACCGGATCCCTGGAAGAGACGCACGTGCTTCCGGTCGACTTTCGGCGCTCGCACGAGGGGCCGTCTCAGGTCACCCGATCCCTACTGGAGCTGCTGCCACCCGATGCCATCCTGACGCGTGCTGGAGATTGGACCGTGTCGGACGAGGCAGCACATACGTGGGGACGCGCGGTGACCCTCCACGACGATCTCACGCACTCCGGTGCTGACCCGGTCTCCCCGGAGGCGCTCTTCGTGCCGCCAGAGGACATGGTACGACTCGTCGAGGCCATGCCTCGCCTGATCCTGAGCGAGGGACCCGAGGGTCGGCACGTGATCGAGTCGGCTCCCCCACCCGTCATCGATCGTGACATGGGCACGCTGGAGGCCTACCTGGCCGATGGGGCCGCGCAGGGCCGGCAGACGCTTCTTCTCTGTGACAACGAAGGGCAGCTGCAGCGCCTGGAAGAGATCCTCGGAGGGATCTCGAGGATACCGGCGGGAACCCGGCTGGCCATCGGTTCACTCCAGACGGGGTTCGAGCTCTCATGCTCGAACCCTGCCCTGCGGGTCCTCAACGACCACGAGATCTTCAGGCGACCTCGTCGTGTAAGGCGTAGCAAGAGGTTCCGCGGCGCGGTAGCCCTGGAGAGCCTGGCGCAGCTCACCCCGGGCGACCACGTCGTGCATATGGACCACGGCATCGGCAAGTTCGTGGGTCTCGAGCATATCGATCTGGCGGGAGAGGAGCTCGAGGTGCTGGCCATCGAGTACGCGGGCGGTGAGGTCCTTCGGCTCCCGGTCTACCGACTGGACCTCATCGAGCGTTGGGTGGGAGCCAGCGATGAGGCCCGACCCAAGGCGCTCCACCGGATCGGAGGCAAGCGATGGAAGGCGCTCCGAAAGAAGACAGAGCGGGTGATCGAGGAGATGACGGCGGAGCTCCTGGAGCTCTACGCCCGCCGTGAAGACGCATCCGGATACGCCTTCACGCCCGACAGCCGGTGGCAGATGGAGATGGAATCGTCCTTCCTCTACGAGGACACGCCGGACCAGCGACAAGCCGCGGAGGACGTGAAGCGTGACATGGAGTCCCTCAAGCCCATGGACCGACTGGTTTGCGGTGACGTGGGCTACGGAAAGACCGAGGTCGCGATCCGGGCAGCGTTCAAAGCTGTACAGGACAACAAGCAGGTAGCGGTGCTGGCTCCCACGACGATTCTGGCCGAGCAACACCGGCACACGTTCGAGGAACGACTCGCCGACTATCCCGTGCGCGTAGGCTCCCTGAGCCGCTTCCGGACCGTCACGGAGCAGCGCGAGCTCCTGGCGGGTGTCGCGGACGGGTCCGTCGACATCGTGATCGGCACCCACAGGCTCCTCTCGCAGGATGTGGTGTTCCGTGATCTGGGCCTACTGATCGTCGATGAGGAGCAGCGATTCGGGGTGAAGCACAAGGAGCGGCTGAAGACGCTCCGAGCCTCCATAGACGTGCTCACGCTGACGGCGACTCCCATTCCTCGCACGCTGTACCTGTCGCTGTCGGGGATACGGGACCTGTCGCTCATCCGGACCCCGCCGCGGGACCGGATGCCGATCTACACGCACGTCATTCCTTGGTCGGACCAGCTGATCGCCGAAGCGCTGCACAGGGAGCTGGACAGAGGAGGACAGGCGTTCTTCCTGCACAACCGCGTGGAAACCATCTACACCGTCGCCGAAGAGGTGAAGGGCCTGGTTCCCGAGGTCGAGGTAGGCGTTGCCCACGGGCAGATGGCCAGCGGCGAGCTCGATGAGGTCATGCGTGCTTTCGTGGACGGCGAGCTGGACGTCTTGGTATGCTCCTCCATTATCGAGAACGGCCTCGATGTGCCCAACGCGAACACACTCATCGTCGATGGCGCAGACCGCTTTGGTCTCTCCCAGCTGTATCAGATCCGGGGACGCGTCGGCCGCTCCGATCGCCGCGCTTATTGCTACCTTCTGGTGCCGAACCAAGTGACCGACGACGCCGAGCGCCGCCTCCGCGTGTTGGAGCACTACACCGAGCTGGGATCCGGCTATTCCGTCGCCTTGCGAGATCTCGAGCTCCGCGGCGCTGGGAACCTCCTGGGTGCAGACCAATCGGGCTTCGCGAATCAGATCGGCATGGACGCATACATGCGCCTTCTCCACAAGACGGTGGAGCGGTTGCGAGCGGGTGAGACCGTAGAGAGCTGGCCGGACCCCGACGTGTCGCTCCCCGGCGGAGCACTGCTACCGGACGACTACGTTTCAGATTCCAGCCAGAAGCTGCATCTTTACCGACGCCTCTCGAAGGCGGAGGCGCCGTCCGAGGTGGAAGCGATCCGGGACGAGCTGGTGGATCGATACGGAACGCTTCCGGAGGAGGCCGCTCGGCTGTTGGACGCGACGCTCCTCCGTGTGCTGGGGCGGCCCCTCGGCGTGGAGCGGATCCTCGTGCGCGATCGCTCGGCACGGGTGACGTTTCGGGCGGGCGTGATCCCGAGGCTCACGGTGTTGGAAGGGCCTCTCAAGCAGCGACAGGCCCACGCCGAGATCCTCAGAATGAGCCCGCTCTCCGTGCAACTCGAACGCGTGGGTTCGGAACCAATCATGGAGACCCTCACCGTGGCCCTGGAGACGCTCCGTACGGCACGCTCGGCCGCTGCCTGAGACTACCAACCAAGAGGTCCTACGATATGAAGCGGCTCACAACCCCCGGCGTGTCAGCGCTCCTGACGTGCTCCCTTGCGCTCGCCCTCCTCACCGCCTGCAGCGACGACCGTGCTACGGACGCGGAGACGGTCGCTCGAGTGGGCGACTACCGGTTGTCCGTAGATGACGTGGTGGAGCTCCTCGTCGACGAGGAGAACCTCCCTATCAGCGTCGATGTCATCGAGGCCATCTCCGAGCTATGGATCGACTACACCCTGTTCGCCGAAGCGATGGCTCGGGATTCCACGCTCGACGCCCTGGACTTGACGGCCTTGGTCCAGGGGCGTCTCGACCAAGAAGCCCTGGTGGCCCTCGGCGATTCGGCGATCCAGGCGGACACGATCATCACCGATGAGGAGGCCCGGGAGTGGTACGAAGCCTCCGACGAAGGGCTCCGCTTTCGCGCCAGCCATATCATGTTGCAGTACCCTCCACAGTCCACCCAGCCACAGCGCGACAGCGTACGCGCACGCCTCGACGACCTGCGAGGACAGATCGTGGAGGGCGCCGCCTTCGAGGACCTCGCCCGGCAGTTCAGCCAGGACCCCGGGAGCGCCTCCCGAGGCGGTGACCTCGGATACTTCGCCCCGGGAGATCTCGTGCAGCCTTTCGAGGAGGCCGTGGGTCGGCTCGAGCCGGGTGAGGTGAGCGAAGTCGTGGAGACCCCGATGGGCCTCCATCTGATACGACTGGAGGACAGGGAACGCGAAGACTTTGCCGGGATTTCCGCGGAGGTGATCGAACGGCTGCGGAACCAGAGAGTGGTGCAGGCCGAATCGCTCTACATTTCCGCAGTGGAAGAGCGCGCCGGAGACCTGGTGGTCCAGGAGGGCGCTGTGGAAGTGGCCCGGGATCTGGCGGCCAATCCTGCCGTCCGCCTTTCAAGTCGTGCTGCAGGCCGTGAGCTGGTCGTGTGGAGTACCGGCGCACTGGAAGCCGGGAGATACATCGAGCGCCTCAGGCTCGAGCCGCCGAGCTTTCTCGGCCAGGTCGCGGAAGGTGACGACCAGGCCATCCGGGACTTTCTTGTCGCCCTGACCAGGCGCGAGCTCCTGCTCGCCGAGGCCCGGCGCGCCGGGCTCGGGGCGCCACAAGCTCGTGTCGACTCGCTGACTGCGGAGGCGGAAGCGGAGATGCGCTCCGCAGCCCGTGCACTGAATCTGGTCCCCCTGGACCGGGCCCCCGGCGAAGATCTCGAGCCCGCGGTGGAGCGGGCGGTTCGCCGGGCGCTCGAGGAAAACATGACCGGCGCAAACCCACCCATTCCCTTGGGTCCGGTCTCCTACCAGCTTCGGCAGGGCACGGCTCAAGGCATCTCCAACGCCGGGGTGGGCCGCGCTGTCCTGGAACTCGGCAGGCTGCGCTCTTCGCGGGGGCTGGCTCCTTCCGAAACCACTCCCGGGGACTCTGCTGCGATCACCGGGGGCGGGGGATGACGACCCGGAACACCCCCGGACGCGAAGGGTTACGAATCGCCATGCTCATACGCTCGTTGTTCCTCGTTTCGTGCCTCGCCCTCACCGCGTCTCCCGCCGCCGCCCAGATCACCGCTGAGGAGGCCGTGGTGGACCGGGTTATGGCCATCGTGGGTGACTCGGTGGTTCTCCAGTCCCAGATCGAGGAAGAGATCCAGCGGATGCGCCTCCAGCAGGCGCCCGTACCCGCCCAGAGCGACCCGGAATACGGGAGCTTCTTCCGTAGCATCCTCGACTCATGGGTGAGCCGGGTCCTGGTACTCCAGGCTGCGGCGCAGGACACCTTGGTCCGCGCAGACGAGGGGGCCATCGAGCAACAGGTCTCCGGACAGATCGACGGGCTCATCGACCAGTTCGGTGGACGCCCTGCGCTTACGCAGGCGCTCAACGCCGAGGGTCTGACCCTCGCCGAGTACCGTGACATCCTCAGCAACCAGGTCCGTCAGCAACAGGTTCAACAGCTCTTCATCCAGAGCCGTATGCGGACGGCACGCCCGATCGAGATCTCGGAAGATGAAATTAGGGCACGCTTCGAGGAAGCCAGCGGGACGCTGCAGCAGCGCCCGCGCCTCCTCACGTTCAGCCAAGTGGTCATGGTCCCGAAGGCGTCCGAGACCGCCTGGGACGATTCCCGAGCCCTGGCTGAAGACCTGCTCACCCGCCTCCGGGAAGGCGAGGACTTCGAGCAACTCGCCCGCCGATATTCCGAAGATCCAGGCACGGCCGAGCTCGGCGGGGACCTGGGCTGGTTCCGTCGTGGACGAATGGTTCAGGAATTCGAGGAGGCGGCCTTCTCCCTGCCGACGGGTCGGGTGAGTGGGGTGGTGGAGACCGAGTTCGGCTTCCACATCATCCGCGTTGAGCGCAGTAGGCCCGGCGAGCGGCAGGCACGGCATATCCTCGTGACGCCCGACATCACGGAAGATGACGTGGCGCGCACCCGTGAGCTGGCCCAGGAAGTGTCGGCCGCAGCGCGATCCGGAGCGTCCAT
Organism: Gemmatimonadota bacterium; assembly: GCA_039587535.1. Classification (GTDB taxonomy): domain Bacteria; phylum Gemmatimonadota; class Gemmatimonadetes; order Longimicrobiales; family Gaopeijiaceae; genus JAWLHJ01. The sequence continues at coordinate 11,555 of JBDHIF010000041.1, read as the reverse complement.
GGACTCGCTCTATATCGAACATTCGGACCTTGCGGCCCCCGACTCCCTGACCGTGACCTTCGATCAGCTCGGTGAGCTCCCCCCTGCGTACTCGGCGCTCCGCACGGCATCCGATGGAGAAGTGGTCGGCCCGATCGAGTACCCAGCGCTGGGCCAGCCCCGCTTCGCCGTAGTGAAGGTGGACGCCATCCGCGAGGCGGGAGCCTATACGTTCGAGGATGTCCGTGGCCAGATCGCCGCCAGCCTCCAGCAGGAACGGCAGCTGGAGCGGATCATCGAGGACCTGAGGGAACGCACGTACATAGAGATTCTGGGCGGACGCTGAGGTGGGCTCGTAGGCGCTCGGCCCAGACCCCGGATCGCCGTCACCCCAGGCGATCCCCGGGGCATCGGACCTGAGGTCGCGATCGCGGCGCTGGGCCGCTTGGAGGGCGTCGGTGATCGATTCGATGCCGTATTGGTGGGCCCCGAAGATGAAACGACGTGGTCGGGCGAAGTGTCCCTGCCCGCTCGCCGATGGGTACCGGACGTCCCGCAGAACGATGACGCCGCTGCGGGGCGCGTGTGCGCCGAAGCCATCGAGCGCGCCGTCGCGCTCGCGATGGACGGGCGGGTCGACGCAGTGGTCACGGCACCCATACACAAGCCGTCCCTCCACGCCGCAGGGTATGATTTCCCGGGGCATACCGAGATGCTCCAGGCGCTGACGAAAGCCCCTCACGTGGGAATGCTCATGGCTGCCGAGCGAACGCTGCTCGGCGCTCCGCTCCGCGTGCTTCTCGCGACGACCCATGTGGCTTTGGCGCGGGTCCCCCAGCTCTTCACCTCGGAGCTCCTGTTCGACCAGGCCACGCTCCTGGCCAGGGCCCTCCAGAACGATTGGGGCATCTCGGCTCCCCGCATCGCGCTGTGCGCCTTCAATCCCCATGCCTCGGACGGAGGCTTGTTCGGAGACGAAGAGGCTCGTTTGTATGCGCCCGCTATCGAGAGGTTGCGAAGCAGGGGCATCGACGTGACGGGTCCCGTGCCGGCGGATACGGTCTTCCAGCGGGCGATCAACGGCTCGTTCGACGCAGTGGTGGCCCCCTACCACGACGTTGGAATGGCGGCGTTCAAGACCATTTGCTTCGGTACCGGGGTCAATGTGACCTTGGGACTGCCGTTCGTGCGGACCTCTCCGGACCATGGGACCGCCTTCGATCTGGCGGGAACCGGTCGCGCGAATCCCTCCTCCATGGGCGAGGCGTTGGACCTGGCTGTGAGGTTGGCCGGCACCCGTTTTGACAGAGGTTCAGCGCGTGTCTAACCTTCCCTCCCGGAACACGGTGTCTCCGCAGCTTCCCGTTCTCGGCGACCTTCCAGGGACCATGCCCCGCCCGCTCCGGTGATCAAGCTCACGAACGTCTCGAAGGAATACCCCAAGCGGGGTTTCGCCCTGCGCGACGTCTCGCTCCACGTGCCCAAGGGAGAGTTCGTCTTCCTCACGGGTCACTCCGGCTCGGGGAAATCCACGACCATGCGGCTCATCCACATGGCGGATCGCCCGTCCGAGGGTGAGGTGCGCGTAGCGGCGTATTCCTCCAAGAAGGTGTCCGATCGGGACCTCTGGAAGGTGCGGCGCCGCGTAGGCTTCGTATTCCAGGACTTCCGGCTTCTGCCGGGACGAACGGCGCTGGAGAACGTTGCTTTCGCCCTCGAGGTGACAGGGACCAGGCGGTCCGACATCGTAGCGCGAGCCCAGCGCCTTTTGGGGCAGGTCGGCTTGTCACCCAAGGCCGGGGCTCTCGCCAACGAGCTTTCCGGCGGCGAGCAGCAGCGCGTAGCCATCGCAAGGGCTCTCGCCAATGAGCCATACGTGCTCCTCGCCGACGAGCCGACCGGCAACCTGGACGACCGAGCCACCCGCGGAATCATGGACCTCTTCTGGGACATCAACGCCAGCGGGATGGCGGTGGTCATGGCAACGCACGATCTGGCTCTGGTGGGTCGGTACGCCCACGCCAGGGTATTGGAGCTCGACGCCGGGCGACTGGTGTACGACTCGGCGGCCACCACCGTGGAGGGCTGAGGCATGTACGCCATCCGTGAAGCGCTCGCCGCATTCAGGCGCGCACCGCTCCTCACGGGTCTCTCATCCGCGATGGTGGGCCTCGCGCTTCTGGTGGTGGGGCTGTTCGGCCTTGCCGCGCACAATCTCGACCTGGCGCTGTCCGCCATCGAGGAGCGTGTCGAAGTGGTGGCCTACCTTCGGGACGACGTGCGCCAGAACGAGATCGATCTCCTCATGCAGGAGCTTTCCGAGGTGGAAGGAGTCCGTTCGGTGCGGTACGTCTCGAAACGGGACGCCTTGGACCGGGCTCGGACGGACCTCCCGGACTTCGGAGAGCTGTTCAGCGACTTGACGGTCAATCCCCTGCCCCAGTCCCTGGAGATCGAGCTCCAACCCGGGCAGAGGACCCCCGAGGTGGTGGAACGCGTCGCGGGTGACGCGATGGTGTACCCCTTCGTGGAGGACGCGCGCTACGGGCAGGAGTGGGTCGACCGGATCTTCACGCTGCGGCGTATCGGCGCTGGGGCGACCGCAGTGCTCGGTGGCACGTTCGCCGCCGTAGCCGCGCTCATCATCGCTACGGCGCTCCGGATCGCCATCTTCGCTCGGCGGGACGAGATCTACGTCATGCGCCTGGTAGGTGCCAGGAACGGATTCATCCGCCGGCCCTTCCTCCTGGAAGGGGCCCTGGCCGGCTTGCTCGGCGCGCTGATCGCGTGGGGGCTCACCTACACCACCTACCGTGTGGTGTACGCGTATCTCTTCGCGATCGCTTGGATCCCGCAGCTATGGGTTCTCGGAGGGATCAGCGCTGGGGTCGTTTTCGGGGTCGTCTCCAGCGGCCTCGCCGTGCGCCGGCACCTTCGGGAGATCTGACCTTGCGTGGGTCTGCCACACGCCCGTGCGGACGAGCGGCCCCAACGCTCCTGCTGACCCTTCTGGCCATCACCCTTCCGACGGGCGAGGTCACGGCTCAGGACCCCAATGCGCTCCAGCGAGAGATCCAGGAAAGCCAGCGCCGTCTGGAGCAGATCCGGGTGGAACGGGAGCGCCTGGAGCGGGAGATGGGGGATGTCCGGAACCAGGTGCGTGACGCCGCCGCGGAGTTGTCCAATCTCGAGCGGCGACTATCGGCTACGCGCTCCGTGCTGGCCGAGGTGGAATTCCAGTCCGATGCCACGGCCGAGCAGATCGAGGAAACCACCCGGAACCTGCTTCAGGCCCGGGAGCGCATGGCCGAGGGCGAAGCGATCCTTCACAGACGGCTCCGCGACATCTACAAGATGGGGCCGCTGCACACGGTCCAGGTGCTTCTCAGCGCTGCCTCGTTCACGGATCTCCTGAACCGCTACCGGTACCTGCAGCGGATCGCCGAATTCGATCGGAACCTCGTGGAGCGTGTAAAGGCCCTCGAAGCGGAGCTGATCAGTGTAGACGAGGAGCTTCGGGAACGCATGGCCCAGCTCGGAGCGTTGCGACGGGACCGACTCTCCGAGGTCGCAGAGCTCAGAGCCGTAGAGTCGGAGCGCCAGGCTGCCCTTCGGGAGTTCCGAACGAGGGAACAGGCCACCGCGACCCGACTCGAGGAGCTTGAGGCTGACGAGGCCCGCCTGACCGGCCTCATCGACGCTCTCGAGTCTCGGCGCCGGGAGCTCGAAGCGGCCTCCCTCAATCCGGCGGTTGCCTCCAGTCTCACGAGCGCCGACGCCGGCCTGCTCGACTGGCCCGTGGATGGAGAGCTCATCTACAACTTCGGTCGTGACCAGCGGCCCAACGGCACGGTCCTCCGGTGGAACGGCGTGGGATTGGCAGCGCCCACGGGAACGCCGGTGAGGGCAGTGCGATCCGGCAGAGTCGTTCTCGCGGGGCCCTTTGAAGGGTACGGTCCCACGGTCGTCATCAGCCATGGTGAGGGGGTGTACACGCTGTATCTCTATCTAGAGGAAATCGGTGTCGTCGAAGGTCGCGAAGTCGAATCTGGCCAGGTGGTTGGCACCGTCGGAGGCGCGGATACGCCCGAGGGTCCACATATCGAATTCCAGATCCGCGCACCCCAGGGATCCGGCGCGCCGCAGGCTTTAAACCCTATGGATTGGCTCCGACCGCGGAGCCCCAGATGACCATCCACCGGCTGTTCGGCCATGAAGACGCGCGGAAGATGGTCGTGCGCGCTCATGCGGCGGGCACGCTGCCCTCCTCTCTGCTGATCCACGGCCCGCGGGGCGTCGGGAAGCAGCGGTTCGCCCTCTGGCTCGCCCAGCTCACCGTTTGTGAGGCCCCGACCGAGGACGGCCCCTGCGGACGCTGTCGAAGCTGTCGGCTCATGTCGACCCTCGAACACCCCGACGTGCACTGGTACATGCCGCTGGCCCGGCCACCACGCGTGTCGGGTGACCGGCTCACAGAGGCGTTGGAAGACGCAAGGCACCAGATGCTGGGACAGATCCGCGAGAAAGGACTGCGGCCCACGGTCAGCCACGACGTGACCGGCCTCTACATGGGCACGGTGAGGAATATCAGGCGCCGGGCCCACGTTCGGCCCTCGATGGCGCCGGGTCCCGTCTTCGTCGTCGGCGATGCCGAGCTGCTTGTGCCTCAGGAGGCCAGTCCGGAGGCGGCGAACGCTCTCTTGAAGCTTCTGGAGGAGCCTCCGGGGCAAGCCCGCTTCGTCCTGACCAGTAGCGTCCCCGGAAGTCTACTACCCACCATCCGCTCCCGGACCGTGCCGTTGCTGTTGCGCCCGCTCGCCGAAGACACGATCCGCGAGGTTCTCGTGGACCACCTCGACCTTCCGCCCGATCGGGCAGTCGAGGTGGCACGCCTGGGCAGGGGCTCCCTCGGGCGCGCGCTGGCTTTCCTTCCACAAGGTGACGAACCAGCGCCCATGAATGAGCTCCGGCGCGGGGCGTTCGATATTCTCACGGCGGCGCTCGGACAGGGGCGAACCGGCCCCCACGCGCTTGCGCTCGGCTATCCACCGGCAGGTGCGCGGGGGCTCCTGGACCTGTTCCAGGTCTTGGAGGAGTGGGTCCGGGATCTAGCAGCCATCCTTACCGGGGCCGAGGCCTTTCATCACGACACGAAGGACGCCCTGGCCAAGGTGGCCGCCCGAGCTGATCTGAAAGGAAGCGAGGTCCCGTCGGCACTGGAGGCCATCGAGCGAGCGCGGCACCTCGCCAGAGGCAACGTCAACCCACAGCTCGTCGTATCCGGCCTCGTCTTGGAGCTGCGCGAGGCTCTCCTTTCCCCCACGGGCCGAACATGACCGAATCGTCGGACCGCCTCACCCATCTCGACGCGGAAGGGCGACCGAGCATGGTGGACGTATCCTCGAAAGACGTCACGGCTCGCAGTGCTGTGGCCGAGGGCCGCATCGTCATGGCGCCAGAGACGCTAGAACGGCTTCTCGAAGGTCGAACCGCCAAGGGTGACCCCATCCAGGTGGCGGAGATCGCCGGCATCATGGGCGGAAAACGCACCGCGGAGCTGATCCCCCTGTGCCACCCTCTCCCCGGCACCACGCTGAAGGTCGCGTTGCGGACAGAAGCGTCCCCTCCGAGCGTCGTCGCCCGGGCGGAAGCCCGAGTCTCCGGCCGGACCGGTGTCGAAATGGAGGCGCTCACGGCGGTCTCGATTGCACTCCTCACGGTGTATGACATGGTGAAGGCCGTGGACCGCGGCATGCGCATCGAGAGCATCCGATTGCTCGCCAAGGACGGGGGGCAATCGGGGCCCTGGATGGCGGACACCGACTGACCCGGGCGAACCCAGGTTCGGGTTGCCCTAAGCGCCGCCCCTCACGCCCGGAGACACAGGAACCGTGAGCACCACTCCCACCCGGAGAAATCGCGGCCGCACCGATGGGTTGGCTTCGCGGATATCGGCCACCCGCACGCCGTATCGGACTGCGATATGCGAGAGGGTTTCCCCATCGGCCACGCGGTGCTCGAGGAACGTCACACGATCTCCAGGTGGGATCGCCGCGTAGGCTTCCTCAAATCGCGCCCCGGTGCCCTCGGGGAGCCGAAGCGATACGCGCGTGTCGGGCGGTGTGAAGCCGCGGAGAACGTGGGGATTCAGCAGCTCCACTTCTTCCAGTGGCACATCTGCGGCACGGGCCACCACGTCCAAGGAGGTGGCGTCGGGTACCTCTACGAGGTCGATCCCAGCCGCGCGCGCCGGAGGTCGCGCATGTCCGAAAACCTCCGGCGCTTCGCCTAACCGAATCGCAGCGAAGAGCTTGGGTACGAAGTCACGAGTCTCCCTAGGCAAGTGACGTCGGAGCCGCCAGTACAAGGCGTCGGACGGGGGTTCCAGGGGCGCATGCCGTCGCATGAGGCGACGTACGCGGGCCGGGCCGGAGTTGTAGGCCGCCAGGGTCAGGAACCAGGATCCGAAGTCTCGGTGCAGCTGGTCCAAGAAGCGGAGCGCCGCTTCAGTGGAACGGAGTGGGTGCCTCCTCTCGTCCAACACCGGCGTGACGCGCACACCGAGGCCGCGGGCCGTGCCAGCCATGAGCTGCCAGAGCCCCACAGCGCTCGCCCCACTCACCGCCGTGGGCCTATAGCCGCTCTCGATGATGGGGAGATATCTCAGCGACCGAGGAAGACCCAGCTCGGAGATGAGCGAGTCCACCTCCGGTACGTACCCGCTCATGCGCTCGAGGTCGGCGGCCACCCAAGGTGCGTTATCGGCGGACCAGCGCCGCACCCACCGTTCTACCTCTGCCTGGAACGAGGAGTCGCGGAGCATGGGTGTGGCTCGAAGCGGGTCCACGACCGGGTCTACGTCGGGAGCGATGAGCGGAGTGCGTCCGTGGCCGGGCACGGGCAATACGGACACGACCTCGAACGCCGGCGTCGGGTCGGGATGAGGAGGCGCGGGCGTGGTGCCCGTCACGCAGCCGGACACCAGCAGCGTAGCCAGAACCGGCCAGGATCGTCCGGAGATCAAGGCTTGCGTAGACATGCCGCCGACGATGATCCCGTCACATCCGGTAGTTGGGCGCCTCACGCGTGATGGTCACGTCGTGAGGATGCGACTCCCTGAGGCCACCCATGGTGACCCGGTTGAACCTCGCATTGTCCCTCAGCTCAGCCAGGCTGCCAGCGCCGCAGTACCCCATGCCGCTCCGCAGACCACCCACGAGCTGATAGATCGTGTCCGACACCGGGCCCTTGTAAGGCACCCGTGCCTCGATCCCCTCGGGAACGAGCTTGGTCTTATCCATTTCTCCTTCCTGGAAGTACCGGTCCGCGGACCCTTCCTCCATGGCCGACAGCGACCCCATCCCCCGAACCGTCTTGAAACGGCGACCCTCGAGGAGAAAACTCTCACCCGGAGACTCGTCGGTACCCGCGAACATCGAGCCCATCATCACGGAGTGCGCTCCCGCGGCCAGTGCCTTCACGAGGTCGCCCGAGTAGCGGATTCCGCCGTCCGCGATGATCGGGACCGAACCGTCCACGCCTTCCACGGCGTCCATGATGGCCGAGAGCTGAGGCAGCCCCACTCCGGTGACCACCCGGGTCGTGCAAATGGAACCGGGGCCCACACCTACCTTCACCGCATCCACCCCCCGCTCTACCAGAGCTCGGGCGCCCTCTACCGTACCCACGTTTCCACCGATGAGCTGAAGGTCGGGGAAACGCTCCCTGACTCTTTCCACGGCCTTCAGAACACCCTCGGAGTGTCCGTGCGCCGTGTCCACCACGATGACGTCCACCCCAGCCCGCACGAGCAGGTCAGCCCGATCCAGGTCCGCGTTGGAGGCGCCGACGGCGGCTCCGACACGCAAGCGTCCGTGCTCGTCTTTACAGGCATCCGGGTATCTCCGCCTCTTGAAGATGTCCTTCACCGTGATCAGTCCGCGCAGGTGGCCGTGGTCGTCCACCACCGGAAGCTTCTCGATCCGGTGCCTGTGTAGGATCGCCTCGGCCTCGTCCAGGGTCGTTCCCACCGGGACGGTGACGAGATTCTCGGAGGTCATGACCTCGGAGATCGGCTTGGTGAGCCGTGTCTCGAACTGGAGATCCCTGTTGGTGATGATCCCGACCAGTCGACCGTCCGCCTCCACGATGGGCACTCCGCTGATGGAGAACCGGGCCATCAGCTCGTGGGCGTCCTGAAGGCGAGCGTCGGCGGGAAGCGTGATCGGATTCATGATCATCCCGCTCTCGGAGCGCTTCACGCGGTCCACTTCTTCGGCCTGCCGCTCAGGCCGAAGGTTCTTGTGGATGATGCCGATGCCGCCCTCACGGGCCATCTGGATGGCCATGCCCGACTCGGTGACGGTGTCCATGGCCGCCGAGACGAGAGGGATCTTCAGGGTGATCCCCCGGGTGAGTTGTGAGGACACATCGGTGTCTTTAGGGTGCACGACCGAGTGGGCGGGAATGAGGAGCACGTCGTCGAAGGTGAGCGCTTCCTTGACGATCTTCGAAGCGCTGCGAGCACCGTTCGCCATCGGTCAACCTACCTCGTGAAACGACCGACGCCCGTCCCCGATGCGGCCAAAAGGGCTCGCGCGCGGAGACGGGCATCGGTCCTGTTCGTTCGCTGTGTACGCTTCATGGGAGAGGATATCCCGAATCCCCCACGAGCGTCAACGGGACGCGGATCCTTCGTCCTGCTCGTCCTCGCTCCCGCTCACTGTCGTCGCTCCGGCGGACGACGGGCCAATCCCGGCTCGCTCCCCCGAGTCGGTTCCTCCGTCCACCACTTCGTTGAGATCCGCCAGAATCTGCTTCCCAGCCGAGGAGACCCCGGAGAGGACCCGATCGGCTGCCGAGATGAGCTGGAAGGCCTCTCGAATGGTGCTCGGGCTCACCGCCTTCCTACGCAGCTTGTCCTCCAACCCTTCCGCGAACTTCTGCAGGCCACTGGCTTCGACCGGCGCAGAACCCGCGTACTTCGACTCCAAGAACTCGATGAAATCGAGCACCTGGTAGACCTGCTCGTCGGGCAGGCTCTCGATGCGTCGTAGGAGGCGTTGTCTAAGTACGTCATGCATGCGCGACCGCCTGACCTGGCCTTCAAGAGGAACTTTGCGGACCTTGAAAGTCTAATCGACCGGCTCCGAAGCCGCACCGGGTCACCTGAAGGAGCTGCCCCGGACGGAGCAACGCGCCAGCGTGGTGGGAACCCGCCGTTGGAGGGCCGTCTTCTACCCGAGGCTTGATGGCCGTAGCTTGGCCAAGAGCAAGGCGAGCCACGGAGCCCGGTGCCGTGCCCGCTCCTTACCGCGAACTGAAGAGAACGAGCTGCGTCATGGGCTTCCACCCCCTCCGTCCCGTCCCGGTCAGCAGAGACGCCGAGCAGATGTACGACGAGTGGCTCGATGGCCTCGAGCAAGCTCTGGCGGATCCCGAGTGCGACCGGAACGAGCTCTGCCGCACGGTCCTGACGCGCCTCTACTACCCGGATCTCGCGGAACGGAATCCGAAGGAGCTCTCGCCGGAGGCTCAGGTCGCCCTGGCTCAGATGGATCCGCGCAACGTGACCCTGGAGCCAGAGTACTACCAAGAGATCGACCTGGAGCGGTACGGGCCGAGAAAACCCCTCATCTGGCTCTGGGAGATGTTCGACCGAAGCACCCTGGGGGAGAACGTCGCGTTGGGCGTGCGCTTTCGGCGGATTCTGGCGCCGCACGTCTTCGGTTCCTGTGGAGCGAACTTCAAGGCCTTCGCATTTGTCCGTTTGTCCTTCGGATACAATCTCCACGTGGGCGACAACGTCGTGATCCACCGACACGTACTTCTAGACGATCGGGGAGGCATCCACATCGGAGACGGGGCCTCGGTGTCCGACTTCGCGAACGTCTATTCCCACTCACACGACATCGTGGACGGCCGCATCGTGAACACGCCCGTGACCCGTATCGGCGCTGGTGCCCGCATCACCTACCACGCCACCATCCTCGCAGGCGCCACCGTAGCGGAAGACTCGCTGGTGGGCGCGGGCTCCATCTTGACCAAGGACACGGAGCCGCACACGGTCTTCGTCGGCATTCCGGCCCGGAAGATCCGAGAAAAGCCCGCTGATGCGCGCTCCGGCAAGGCACCCCCAACGCCGGATCCTCTGGCCGAATGAGAGGGGCCGAAAAAACGGTACACCTTCGCCGGGACGGCTAGTCCCCACCCTCCTCCTCGTAGCGGCCCTTCACCCGCTCGACCACCGCCGGGTCCGCCAAGGTCGTCGTGTCACCCACGACATGCCCGTCGGCGATGTCCCTCAGCAACCGCCGCATGATCTTGCCCGAGCGGGTCTTCGGAAGGTCGGCCGTGAACACCACGATCTCGGGCTTGGCAATGGCACCGATAAGCGCGCCCACGTGGTCACGCACGTCCGCCATGAGAGCCTTGGTGCCCTCGAAGCCTTCCTTCAGCGTCACGAAGGCCGCGATGGACTGCCCCTTGATCTCGTGTTTCTTCCCCACCACCGCCGCTTCCGCCACGGCGTCGTGGTCCACCAGCGCGCTCTCCACCTCCATCGTCCCGATGCGATGGCCCGCGACGTTGAGGACGTCGTCCACACGCCCGAGGATCCAGAAGTAGTCGTCCTCGTCCAGTTTCGCCCCGTCGCCGGGGAAATAGATGTCGGGCCACTTGGACCAGTACGTGGCGCGGTATCGCGCATCGTCGCCCCAGATGGTCCGTAGCATGGAAGGCCACGGGGAGCGGATGGCCAGGAAGCCCGAGCGGCTCTCGTGACCCTGCGCGTCGAGGATCGCGGCGTCGATCCCGGGGAACGGCCTCGTCGCGGTGCCGGGCTTGGTATCCACCAGGGCGGGCAGCGGCGTGATCATGATGGCTCCGGTCTCGGTCTGCCACCACGTGTCGACGATGGGACAGCGCTCGGCACCGATGATCCTGTGATACCACATCCAGGCCTCGGGATTGATCGGTTCACCCACGGTTCCCAACACCCGTAGCGACGATAGATCGTGCTTCCCCGGCCAGGAGTCGCCCCACCGCATGAAGGCTCGGATCGCGGTGGGCGCAGTGTAGAAGATGGTGACGCCGTACCGAGCGCAGATTTCCCAGAAGCGGCCCCTGTCCGGAAAATCGGGGGCCCCTTCGTACATCACGACCTGAGCGCCGTTGGCCAGCGGACCGTACACGATGTAGCTGTGGCCGGTGATCCAACCTACGTCCGCGGTGCACCAGTACACGTCGTCGTCGCGCAGATCGAAGACGGCGCGGGTCGTGGCGCAGACCTGGGTGAGGTACCCGCCGGATGTGTGGACCACGCCCTTCGGCTTACCGGTCGTTCCCGACGTGTACAGAATGAAGAGCGGATCCTCCGCGTCCATAGCGGAGGCTTCGTGCTCGCTTGAAGCCCCGTCCACGAGATCGTGGTACCAGCGATCACGACCCTCCACCATCCCCGCGTCCGTCCTTTCCGAGAGCACTCCGCCCCGCCGCACGACAACCATGTGACGCACCGTGGGTGAGGTCTCCATGGCCTGGTCCGCGTTCTTCTTCAGCGGCACGATCTCGCCGCG
>JBDHIF010000040.1:0-18543 GCA_039587535.1 Gemmatimonadota bacterium | reverse complement strand
AAGCGTGATCGCAGCCGTCAGCGTCGTCTTACCATGATCCACGTGGCCAATCGTTCCCACGTTTACGTGCGGCTTACTCCGCTCGAACTTTGCCTTGCCCATCGCTGTCCTCTTCTGAACCTGGTCGCGGTAGCGTTACTTCTGGAGTCGGTCCTACTTGCCGTCGCCCGCGGCGACGATCTCGTCGGCCTTGGACTTGGGCACTTCTTCGTAGTGTGCGAACTGCATCGTGTAAACGGCACGCCCCTGGGACATCGAGCGGAGCGTCGTGGAGTAGCCGAACATCTCACCTAGCGGCACCGAGGCGCCGATGACGCGGGCACCCGCCCGCTCGGTCATCCCGCCCACCTTACCGCGGCGGGAGGAGAGGTCACCGATGATGTCGCCCATGTAGTCGGCGGGCGTCACCACCTCCACGTCCATGATGGGCTCCAGCAGCACGGGTCCCGCCCTGCGGACACCCTCCTTGAGGGCCATGGAGCCGGCGATCTTGAACGCCATCTCGTTGGAGTCCACGTCGTGGTAAGAGCCATCCACCAGCTCCACGCGCAGGTCGATGATGGGGTATCCGCCGAGGATGCCCGTGTCGAGCGCCTCACGAATCCCCTGCTCTACCGAGCCGATGTACTCACGCGGGATCACACCGCCGACGATCTTGTCCTCGAACATGAAGCCGGTACCGGGCTCACCGGGCTCGATGTTGATCACCACGTGCCCGTACTGACCGCGGCCACCGGTCTGACGGACGAACTTGCCCTCCACGCTCTCCGCACGCTTGCGGATGGTCTCGCGGTAGGCAACCTGCGGACGGCCGATGTTGGCCTCGACACCGAACTCCCGCCTCAGGCGATCGACGATGATCTCGAGGTGGAGCTCACCCATGCCGGAGATGATGGTCTGTCCCGTCTCCTGGTCCGTGAAGACCCGGAACGTCGGATCCTCGTCCGCAAGACGAACGAGACCGTTGGTCAGCTTGTCCTGGTCGGCCTTCGTCTTGGGCTCGATAGCCACGGCGATGACCGGCTCCGGGAACTTCATCGCCTCCAGGATGATGGGATGGTCCTCGACGCACAGCGTATCACCGGTCTTCACGTCCTTCAGACCGATGGCCGCCGCAATATCACCGGCGTACACCTCATCACGCTCCTCGCGCTTGTTGGCGTGCATCTGCAGGATGCGGCCAACACGCTCACGCTTGTCCTTCGTGGCGTTGTAGACGTAGCTACCCGACGGCAGTGACCCCGAATACACGCGGAAGAACGTCAGCTTACCCACGTAGGGGTCGCTGGCGATCTTGAACGCCAGGGCGCTGAACGGCTCCTCGTCACCGGGCTTCCGGTGCGCAGGAGTCTCGTCGTGGTGCGGCAAATGTCCTTCGATGGCCGGCACGTCGATGGGCGACGGCAGATAGTCGATGACGCCGTCGAGAAGCGGCTGCACGCCCTTGTTCTTGAAGGCCGAACCGCAGAAGACCGGGAAGATGGCTCCCGAGGTCGTCGCGGCGCGTACCGCGCGGCGGATCTCCTCGTTGGTGAGTTCCTCACCGCCCAGGTACTTCTCGATGAGCTCGTCGTCGTGCTCGACTGCGGCCTCGATGAGCGTGGAGCGGAGCTCCTCCACCTGATCCTTCAGTCCATCCGGGACCTCTCCCTCCGCGAACTTCGAGCCCATCTCGTCTTCGTACATGAGCGCCGTGCGCTCGATGATGTCGACGAGGCCAGTGAATAGCTCGCCCTCACCGAGCGGTAGCTGCACGGGATGCGCGTTCGCGCCGAGGCGGTCACGCATCATGTCGACCACGTTGAGGAAGTCCGCCCCAACGCGGTCCATCTTGTTTACGAACGCGATGCGCGGGACCCCGTACCGGTCTGCCTGACGCCACACGGTCTCGGACTGCGGCTCAACACCACCAACGGCACAGAACACGGCGACAGCCCCGTCGAGCACGCGAAGCGAACGCTCCACCTCGGCGGTGAAGTCCACGTGTCCAGGCGTGTCGATGATGTTGATGCGGTACTCTTCGTCGAACCGGTTCCAGTGCGCGGTAGTCGCCGCGGACGTGATCGTGATGCCGCGCTCCTGCTCCTGTTCCATCCAGTCCATGGTCGCAGCGCCATCATGCACCTCGCCCACCCGATGCAGGCGTCCCGTGTAGAACAGGATCCGCTCGGTGGTCGTGGTCTTACCGGCATCGATGTGCGCCATGATGCCGATGTTACGGAGCCGGGGCAGTGGTGTGATCCTAGGCATCTATCTCTCGGTTCTTCTTACGTGTTACTTCGCGTTCAGCACCCGAGGGTGCAAAAAAAGAAGCGCGGCCCCTGCCGCTGCCGCCCCGAGGGGCGAACAGTGTCCGCGCTCCAACTGATCGGAGAGGGCCCGCGGGCCATCGCGTCTCGAATTTTTCCCGGTCCACCCGAAGGCGGCCCGAGCCCTGCGTGACCCGCTACCAGCGATAGTGCGCGAACGCCTTGTTCGCTTCAGCCATCCGGTGCGTGTCATCCTTTTTCTTGATCGTGGACCCCTCGCCGCGGCTCGCGGCGAGAAGCTCTCCGGCCAACCGTTCGGCCATGCTCTTCTCGGATCGACCTCGCGCAAACGAGATCAGCCACCTGCTGGCCAGTGCGGTCCGCCGCTCCGGGCGGACCTCTACCGGCACCTGATACGTGGCGCCCCCCACCCGGCGGCTCTTCACCTCGAGTGCGGGCTTGGCGTTGGTGAGCGCCTGTTCGAACACCTGGACGCCGGGCTGACCCGCCCGCTGCTCCAGGATGTCCATCGCATCGTAGAAGATTCGCTCCGCCACCGACTTCTTTCCGTCGTACATCAAGTTGTTGATGAACTTGGTTACGGTGCGCGACTCGAACTTCGGATCGGCGGGAGTCTCTCTCTTTACTGCACGGGAACGACGGCTCATCTGACTTGCCTTGCCTTACTTGGGCCGCTTGGCCCCGTACTTGGAGCGCCCCTGGCGACGGTCACTGACCCCGGAGGCGTCGAGCGTCCCACGAATGATGTGGTAGCGTACGCCCGGGAGGTCCTTCACACGACCGCCTCGGATCATCACGATGGAGTGCTCCTGTAGGTTGTGCCCCTCACCCCCGATGTAGGCGGTCACCTCGAACCCGTTCGTCAGACGCACACGAGCAACCTTACGGAGCGCGGAGTTCGGCTTCTTGGGCGTCGTCGTGTAGACGCGCGTGCAAACTCCCCGCTTCTGCGGGTTACGTTGGAGCGCCGGAGCCTTGTTCTTCTTCTTGACGGCTTTCCGGCCCTTCCTGACGAGCTGGTTGATGGTCGGCATGTACCCTCTGGCGGAAAAATGCGCGCCTGACGTGTCCCGGCGCGCGAATCGACCTGCATCCCTAGCCGGACTCGGTCCGACGAGAGCATGGAAAGGTAGAGATGGGCCTCCGGGGTGTCAACGGTCCCGGACGAAGGTTCAGCCTATGCGCCCGTGAAAGAGAATCGATGGCCCCGGCGCGGATCGCCGAGCGGTCCGAAATCGGTGTGTCGGCCGCTTGCCGCGCGGGCTGACGACCGACACTATGGACCGGCCCATTCCACCCCAGAACCGGGGAGTTCAGGATGCCGGAACGCCGCACATCCATCGTCGCGCCCCTCATCCTTGCATGCTTCATCGGGATCTCGTGCTCGGGTGATGCGCCCCCCGAATCCGGGGAGGTGCTCTCCGCGTCCGCAGCAGGGCCATCCGAGTTCGTGCCGGACGAATTCTGGCCAGCGGACATCCCCGAGCACTGGGTGTTCGGACCAGGTACCGGCCTGTATGTAGACGGCCGGGACCACGCATGGATTCTGCATCGGCCGGAGCGCATCACCGAAGAGGACATGGCGGCGGCCGTAGCGGCCCGCGATGTGCCGGACTGTTGCGAAGCGGCCCCGCCACTTATCGAGCTCGACCCATTCGGCCGCATGGTCGGAACCTACGGCAGCATCGAGCCGGTGGAGGACTGGCCGTACTTCCCCCATGGCGTCTTCGTGGATCACAACGACTTCGTGTGGGTGGGCAACGCGCCTCACCACACCATCATGAAGTTCACCCGCCACGGAGAGCATCTGCTCACCATCGGCGCCTTCGACCAGACGGCGGGCAGCTTCGACGAGGAGCTGCTGGGCGGCGCGGCCGACTATTGGGTGGACCCGGGCACCAACGAGCTGTTGGTCGCGGACGGATACGACAACCGCAGGGTCGTGGTGTTCGACGCGGAAACGGGGGCGTACCTCAGGCAGTGGGGGGCGTACGGGAACGAGCCCGACGACTCCTTCGAGCACGACCCGTCGGTGCCCCTCCCCGAACAGTTCAACTTGGTGCATGGTCTCACCGGCTCCAGGGACGGCCTCCTGTACGTGGCCGATGCGACCTCGAGCCGCATCCAGGTCTTCCAGCTAGACGGCACCTTCGTCGCGGAGACCACCATCGACGGACGCTCCCTGCCCGCCCGCATCACGGACGTGGCGCTGTCGCCGGACCCGGAGCAGACGTGGCTTTATGTCGCAGACGGTCGGGACGACAAGATCTGGACTCTGCGGAGGAGCGATCTTGCGATCATGGGAAGCTACGGAGAGTCCGGAGCCGGGTGGGGCCAGTTCGGACGTCCCCACAACGTGGCCACTGACTCCCAGGGCAACCTCTACATCGCCGAGGCGCACCCGGGCCGACGGTTCCAGAAGCTCATCAGGCAGGCGCCCTCCGGCTCCCGTTGAGGAGGAAGGGCGGACGCCACGTCTCCCAGCGGAATCCGTGCAATGGCCAATCCACAGCCGGGCCACTTCGGGATCACCCGGATCCTCGTCACCCCTCCGGTGCTGGGCGTCGTGGTGCTCTGGACGGTGGTTTGGATGGTGACTCGTGCTGGAACCCAACTGCTGTCGGCTCCAGGAATGCCGGGCGGCCTGCCCTTGATCATCTGGGGTCCCGTCGCGGTGCCGGCTTTCGGCGCGGCCCTACCGGTATACGCGCTGGGCGTCTTCCTGACCTGGCCGCGAGCCGAGTGGTTCGCTCATCACTGACATGCGTCGCCTCTTCGTCGTCATCGGTGCGGCGGCCTCGGTCGCTTGTGCCGGTGACTCCGTCGCGCAGACCGCTGCGGAGTTCGAGTTGGAGCGCGACCCGGAGGCGACGACCTCGAGGCTCGAGCTCGCGCGGGGCGGATTCTACCTCCTGAGGGCCGAGCGCCAGGACACGCCGAATGGCGAGACCCACCGGGTGGGTGCCAAGCTGCCCGGATCCCTCGTGGGACTGGACGGATACGCGTCCCTCTTTCTGGAGGACGATCCCGCTTCGACAGGGGTCGGGACGAACTTCGAGCTGGGCAAGGGCCTTTGGGTCGTCGGGGGCAGCCTCGAACGTGCCGAGGCCGACTTCTCGGGAGCCTACGTGAAGATGCGGGCGGGGGACCTGGAAATCTCCGGCGGAGGGGGTGCCCGTGACGGTCGAGCCGTGTGGCACGGTGCGGCCTACCTGAAGACGGAGCGCTTCAGCCTGGCCACCGGTGGATCCCTCGGCCCTGATGAATCCGCCTACAGCCACGTGGCCGCTACCTGGCATCCGGCTCCCGACGCGAGAGGGCGGACACCCGGCGCCTGGATGACCTTGGAGCGCGACGGACCGCGCGACTACGCCCTGGAAATCGCGCTCGCGCACGACGCGACGTTCGGACATCTGACGAGTTGGGGCGCTTACGGTATGGATCAGTGGCCGCACGAGAAGAGGATCGAGGCGCTCGGTGATGTGATGCGGTACTTCCGCCCGTCCATTCGGAACCACGAGCGATCGGCAGGCCTCGGGGTGTTGGCCGCCGAGTGGGATGTCGACGGCGGCGAGGGCACGCTGACGCTCGACGCCCGCTATTACCCCTTCCGCCTCCTTCGGGCGTCGCCGTCGCCCCCGGCTCCTCCGAGACGAGATCTTCTGGCCGAGCTCCTGAACGACGCCATGGTCGGCTGGATCGAGCCCATGGGAGACGAAGCCGGCACGCTCCTCGCCGAGCTCCGCCTCGACCCCGTCGTCCTCTACGTCGAGGTCCCGAGGTCCAACCGATCCGACCCCTACGTCTTCGTCCAATACGTGCTCCGAGCCCCCTGACTCCTCACGGGGGTCACTGCCAGGTCGTTCGCGGCCTTGGCCCGTCCGCCCCCTGCTGGTCACTCGGCCCAATGGAGCGACCCGCTCCACCAGCGGCCGGAGGGCGATCAGGCGAGGGCACGCGCAGAGGGGCTCGGATCGGCAGCACCCGGAGCGAAGTGCCCCCTCCTGGGGTTCCTTCGCTTGATCACCCGCGCAACACCCCGAGAAGAAAAGCGGGGCGCCCCACCCAGTGGGACGCCCCGCAGTCCGGCCTTGAAGCCGGGAGCCGCGTCAACCTTCCAGCAGCCCCTCCGTCAACCCACCGAGACCAGGCACGAGCTCGCCCGGCTCACCGAGAGGAATGATCTCCTCGTCGTAGTAGGACTGCTCGACCATGAACTCGACCTCCGAGTACCGGTGGATGCCGGTTCCCGCAGGGATCAGATGGCCGATGATGATGTTCTCCTTGAGACCCTTGAGCTCGTCCTTGGCGCCTCGTACCGCGGCGTCCGTGAGCACCCGAGTCGTCTCCTGGAAGGACGCCGCCGAGAAGAAGCTCTCGGTGGTGAGGCTGGCCTTGGTGATACCGAGCAGCAGAGGCTCGGAGCGGGCCGGCTTCTTCCCTTCCTGGATCGCGCTGAGGTTCGCGTCGCGGAACTCCGTCCGATCGACGTTCTCCCCCTCGAGGAGGCTGGTGTCTCCGGCGTCGGTGATGCGGACCTTCTGGAGCATCTGACGCACGATCACACCGATGTGCTTGTCGTTGATCTTCACACCCTGGAGCCGGTAGACCTCCTGGATCTCGTTCAGGAGGTACTCCTGGACCGCTCGCGGCCCCTTGATCCGCAGGATGTCGTGCGGATTGATGGGACCTTCGGACAGACGGTCACCCGCACGAACCAGGTCACCCGCGTGGACGCGCATATGCTTACCCACCGGCACGTCGTACGTCCGGCTCGGGCCCGTCTCGGGTGTCACGTGCACCTCGCGCTTGCCGCGCTTGATGTCGCCGAAGCTGATGGCCCCGTCGATCTCGGTGATGACCGCCGGATCCTTGGGGCGACGGGCTTCGAAGAGCTCCGCGACACGGGGCAGGCCCCCGGTGATGTCACGAGTCTTGTACACCTCGCGGCTGATCTTGGCCAGCGTGTCACCGGGCTTGACCTCTTCCCCATCCTGGATCGTCAACTGTGCGCCCACCGGAACGATGAACTCGCGCAGCTTCTCGGCCTTTTTCGTCTTCTTCCGGATCTGGATGGTCGGGTGAAGCTTCTTGTCCCGATCTTCGATGATGGTCATCTGGCGACGACCCGTGGATTCGTCGAGCTCCTCGCGCATCGTCTGATCCTCGAGGATGTCCACGAACCGGACCTTACCCTCCGCGTCCGCGACGATGGGCTCCGAATACGGATCCCAGCTGAAGAGGAGGTCGCCGGCCTCGATGGTCTGGCCCTCCTCCACCGCCAGCGAAGCGCCATAAGGCACCGCGAGGCGGCTGCGAACCGCTCCTTCGGGCGTCTTGAGGAGGATCTGTCCCTCCCGTGACGTCACGATGAGCTCCTCGTTGGGCGTCTCCACCGTGGTGACGCGCTCGAGTCCGATCATTCCGTCGAACTTCGATTTCCGCTGCGTCTGCGCCGCGATGCGAGACGCCGTTCCGCCGATGTGGAACGTTCGCAGGGTGAGCTGCGTGCCCGGCTCACCGATGGACTGCGCGGCCAAGATCCCGACGGCCTCCCCGATGTCGACGACCTTCATCGTCGCCAGGTTCCGACCGTAGCACATCCGGCACACGCCCCGCTTCGACTCACACGTGAGCACCGAGCGGATCTTGACCATCTGCAGGCCGGCGTCGTCGATGGACTCCGCGGCGGTCTCGTCGATGAGATCGCCGGCAGCCACCAACTGCTCTCCGTCAATGGGATCGAAGATGTCTTCGAGCGCCACGTTGCCGACGATACGGTCGGACAGAGGCTCGATGATGTCCTCGCCCTCCTTCAGCGCCGTCATCTCCAGACCCAGGATCGTACCGCAATCCTCGCTCGAGATGGTAACGTCTTGGGCCACGTCGACCAGACGGCGCGTGAGATACCCGGCGTCCGCCGTCTTGAGGGCGGTATCCGCCAGCCCCTTCCGCGCGCCGTGGGTGGAGATGAAGTACTCCACCACCGTCAGCCCCTCACGGAAATTCGACTTGATCGGGCTCTCGATGATCTCACCGATGCCACCGGTCAGCTTCTTCTGGGGCTTGGCCATCAGACCCCGCATGCCGGCGAGCTGACGCATCTGGTCCCTGTTACCCCGTGCGCCGGAGTTCATCATCATGAACACCGGATTGAAGCCGTCCTTGGACGCCTCCAGGTGGCGGACCATGGCGTCCGCCACGTCGTTGTTCGCGTGGGTCCAGGTATCGATGACCTTGTTGTACCGCTCGCCGTTGGAGATGAAACCGCTCGAGTAGGCCTTCTGGAAGCGAGTCACCTGCTCGTCGGCCTCACTGAGGATCTCCTCCTTCTCCTTCGGTACCTCGAGGTCCTCGATGCCGACGCTCAGTCCACCCATGGTCGCGTAACGGAACCCGAAGTTCTTGATGGCGTCCAGGAACTCGGTCGTCCGCTTGAGGCCGGTATCCGTGAAGCACTCGAAGACCAGATCGCCCAGCTCCTTCTTCCCGAACGTCCGGTTCAAATAGCCCAGCTCGTCCGGGATGATGGAGTTGAACAGTACCCGGCCGGCGCTGGTCCGTACCCAGCGCTTCTTCTCCCCGAACGCCTCGCCCACCCAGTACCAAACCAGGTCCTGGTATTTGAGCTGCTCGTTCACGAGGGCGGTCTCGATCTCACCATACGTCCCATAGCGGGGCACCGATTCGTACAGCGCCCCCAGATCCTCGTCCGCCTTCTCGCGACGACTCTTCGGAGTCTTCGGATCCGAGGCCGCGCGCTCCAGGTCCGTAATGTGCGCACCCGGATTGGTAAGATAGTAGGCGCCGATCACCATATCCTGGGTCGGCGACGCCACCGGACGGCCGCTGGATGGAAGCAGGATGTTGTTCGAGGCCAACATGAGCACGCGTGCCTCGAGCTGCGCCTCGAACGAGAGCGGCAGGTGGACCGCCATCTGGTCACCGTCGAAGTCCGCGTTGAACGCGGCGCAGACGAGGGGGTGGATCCGGATGGCTTTCCCCTCGACCAGCACCGGCTCGAAGGCCTGGATCCCGAGGCGGTGTAGCGTAGGCGCCCGGTTCAGCAGCACCGGATGGTCCTTGATGATGTCCTCGAGGACCTCGTAGACCTTCGGATCCGCCTTCTCCACGATCTTCTTCGCGCGCTTCACCGTCTCGGCTTCACCGCGCTTCTCGAGCTCGTGAATGATGAAGGGCTTGAATAGCTCCACCGCCATGGCCTTGGGCAGACCGCACTGGTGCAGCTTGAGCTCCGGCCCCACCACGATGACGGAACGGCCTGAGTAGTCCACACGCTTACCCAGCAAGTTCTGCCGGAAGCGGCCCTGCTTGCCCTTCAGCATGTCGCTGAGGGACTTGAGCGGGCGCTTGCCACGGCCACGAATCGCCTTGGAGCGGCGACCGTTGTCGAACAGCGCGTCCACGGCCTCCTGCAGCATACGCTTCTCGTTGCGGAGAATGACTTCCGGCGCACGCATGTCGATGAGCTTCTTCAACCGGTTGTTCCGGTTGATGACGCGGCGGTACAGGTCGTTCAGGTCGGAGGTCGCGAAACGTCCGCCGTCGAGGGGCACGAGCGGCCGCAGGTCGGGCGGAATGACCGGGACGACGTCGAGAATCATCCACTCCGGCCGATTCCGCTGATCGATCGTGTCACCGGACGCACGGAGCGCGTCCACGACCTTCAAGCGCTTCAACTTCTTCTTCTTGCGGTGCTGGGAGGTCTCGTTGGCAATCTCGTACCGCAGCCAGTCAGCGAGACGATCGAGTCCCTTACCGTCCGAGTTCCGATCCTTGATCTTGCGGTCCGGGGTGTCCAGCATCTTGAGGAGCGTCCGGACGCCTTCCGCACCGATCTCGGCCCGGAATTCGTCGTCGCCGTCCTCGCGTGCCTTCACCCGCAGGTCGTAGTACTCGTCCTCGTCCAGCAGGTCCTGGAACTCGACATCCTGCTTGCCAGGATGGGTGACGACGTACGACGCATAGTAGATCACCTTCTCCAGATCCCTGAGGGTCATGCCCATCAGGTACCCGAGTTGGCTCGGCAGCGTCTTGAAGAACCAGATGTGCGCCACCGGCACGGCCAGCTCGATGTGCCCCATCCGCTCGCGACGGACCTTCGACAGCGTGACCTCCACGCCGCAGCGGTCGCACACGTGTCCGCGGAAACGAATGCGCTTGAACTTGCCGCAGTGGCATTCCCAGTCCTTTACCGGTCCGAAGATGCGCTCGCAGAAGAGTCCGTCCCGCTCCGGCTTGAACGACCGGTAGTTGATGGTCTCCGGCTTGATCACCTCGCCGAACGACCATCCGCGGATCTCGTCTGGCGAGGCCAGCCGGACCTGGATGAAATCGAACTCGGACGAGCCCTGCTCCCGGCTCCTGGGAAAATCGATCATTTACTCTTCCTCCCCCAGCGTGACGCTGAGTCCGAGTGCCTGGAGTTCTTTCACGAGGACGTTGAACGACTCCGGAAGTCCCGGCTTCGGCAAGTTGTCGCCCTTGACGATGGCCTCGTAGACCTTGGAGCGACCCTGCACGTCGTCCGACTTGACGGTCAGGATCTCCTGCAGCGTGTGCGCGGCGCCGTATGCCTCCAGGGCCCATACCTCCATCTCCCCGAAACGCTGACCGCCGAACTGGGCCTTACCGGCGAGCGGCTGCTGCGTGACGAGGGAATAGGGCCCGATGGACCGCGCGTGAATCTTGTCGTCGATGAGATGGCTCAGCTTCAGCATGTACACCGCGCCGACCGTCACCGGCGAGTCGAACCGTCGGCCACTTCGACCGTCGCGCAGCCAGATCTTCCCGTTCGGCAGGATCTCGGCGTGCTGCATCAGCTCCACCACCGCATCGTCGAGACCGCTCTTCCGCGACGATCGACCCTTGAGCTTTTGGATCGACGGGAAGAGATCGGAGGCCTTCTCGCCCCGCCGGCCACTGATCTCCTCCGCGGCCGCGAGCAGGAACTCGACGACCTGGTCGAAGAAGGCCTGCTGCTTCTTGCTCAGATCGAGATCGAGATAGGCGTCGAAGGATTGCCCAATACCGTGCGACCGGAACCCGGGGCCCTTGCCGTTCCCGTTGCCGTTGCCGCTCGGTGCAGCGGACATCGCCACCGGCAGCTCGTTGGCTACGGTCATGAGCTGATCGATGTCGTTCGCGCCCGTCGGGACGCGGACCTCGAGGTTCAAGGCATCACCCACCCACTTCAGGCCCGCGAGCTTCAGCAGCGCACCGATCTCGTTCTCGGTGGCGCCCTGGAACACCGGTGTCTTGGCTTCGAAGCCCAGAACGTGTGCCGCCCACCCTAGGTGCGTCTCGAGGATCTGCCCCACGTTCATTCGACTCGGCACGCCGAGGGGATTCAGGACGATGTCCACCGGAGTTCCGTCCGGGAGGAACGGCATGTCCTCTTCCGGTGCAATGCGGGCGATGATCCCCTTGTTCCCGTGGCGCCCAGCCATCTTGTCACCCACGGAGATCTTCCGCTTCTCGGCGACGTAGACCTTGACCAGCTGAACCACACCCGGGGGCAGCTCGTCGGGCTGGAAGACCTTGTCGATCTGCTCCTCGGTCTTCTCCTTGACCCGCTGGATCCGGCGGTCAGCCTCATCAACGAGGCGCCTGATCTTCTCGCTGGCTTCCTTGTTCTGAAGCTTCAGGGTCGAGAGGTCGACCTTCCTGAAGTCGATCTCGTCGATCTGGTCCTTCAGAAGCTTGGTCCCCTCGTCGAAGTACGGCTCTACCGTGCCCCGCTTCAGCATCAGCGCGACGGTCTGACGGCCGAGCAGCGTCCGAAGCTCCTCGTCGCGTGCCTCGCTGATCCGCTGAATCTCGTCGCGCTCCATGGTGCGCAGATCGCCGATCTTGGCACCGTGCTCCCTCTCGAGGAGTGGATCGTCGATCCGTCTGCTGAAGATCTTTACGTCGATGATCGTGCCGGTCATGCCCGGAGGCACCCGCAGCGACGAATCCTTCACGTCCTTCGCTTTCTCACCGAAGATGGCGGTGAGGAGCTTCTCCTCGGGGGAGAGCTCGGTCTCGCCCTTTGGTGTGATCTTGCCCACCAAGATGTCGCCGGCGGCGACCCGCGCGCCGATGCGCACGATGCCTCGCTCATCCAGGTCGACCAGGCTCTCCTCTGCCACGTTCGGGATCTCGCGGGTGATCTCCTCCATGCCCCGCTTCGTGTCCCGGACGTGCAACTCGAGCTCCTGGATGTGGATCGACGTGTAGACGTCGTCCTTGACCAGGCGCTCGCTGAGCACGATCGCGTCCTCGAAATTCGAGCCGTACCACGGCATGAACGAGACGAGGATGTTGCGGCCTAGCGCGAGCTCACCATTGTCGGTGCTGGGTCCGTCGGCGATGACGTCGCCCGGCTGGACCTCTTCACCGGTCCGGACAAGCGGACGCTGGTTGATGGCCGTGTCCTGGTTGGTGCGCCAGAACTTCCGGAGCCGATACCGGTCGAACTGGGCCAGCTTCGCGAGTGGCTGGTCCTGGCTGCCCGGCGAAACCGATCCGGTGTCGATGACGATCTCGTCGGCGGTCACGCGCACCACCGTGCCACCCCTGCGAGCCGTGATGACGGCACCGGAGTCCGTGGCCACCTTCGCCTCGAGACCCGTGCCCACGAGAGGGGCGTCCGTGTAGAGGAGCGGAACAGCCTGGCGCTGCATGTTCGAGCCCATGAGCGCCCGGTTGGCGTCGTCGTGCTCCAGGAACGGGATGAGCGCCGCGGCCACCGAGACCATCTGGTCCGGCGCCACGTCCATGTAGTCGATGTCATCCGGACGCAGGAGCGGGAAGTCACCCTTTTCCCGGCAGAGAACGAACTCGTTCCTGAAGTTGCCTTTCTCGTCGAGGGGCGCGTTCGCCTGAGCGATGCGCACCTCCTCTTCTTCGTTGGCCGACAGCCACTCGATCTGGTCCGTGACCTTTCCGTCCTTCACCAGGCGATAAGGCGTTTCCACGAAGCCGAGATCGTTGATCCGGGAGTACGTGGTGAGCGACGTGATCAGGCCGATGTTCGGGCCCTCCGGCGTCTCGATCGGACACATCCGGCCGTAGTGCGAGTAGTGCACATCCCGTACCTCGAAGCCGGCGCGCTCGCGGGTCAGACCGCCGGGCCCGAGAGCGGAGAGGCGACGCTTGTGCGTCATCTCCGCCAACGGATTCGTTTGGTCCATGAACTGACTGAGCTGGCTGGACCCGAAGAACGCCTGGATGACCGCCGAAACCGTTCGGGCGTTCACCAGGTCGTCGATATTGATCTTCTCGGGATCCGTGTTGATCGACATCCGCTCTTTCACCAGACGCGCCATGCGGCTCAGGCCTACGCTGAACTGATTCGCGATGAGCTCGCCGACGGTCCGGACGCGGCGGTTCCCGAGGTGGTCGATGTCGTCGGTGAATCCACGGCCTTCGTTGAGCTCGATCAGGTGGCCCACAATCGAAACGAAGTCCTCGGGGGTGAGGACCGTCTCACTGCGGGGCACCTCTACGCCCAACCGTGAATTGATCTTGTAGCGCCCCACCCGGCCCAGGTCGTAGCGCTTCGGGCTGAAGAACACACGGTTCAGCGCCTCACGCGCCGTCTCCACGTTCGGCGCTTCACCCGGGCGCAGAAGCGAATAGATGGCGCTGAGCGCCTCGGCCTCGGTTTCCGTGGGGTCCTTCTTGAGGGTGTTCTTGATCAGCGGGCTCTCGCCACGGGCGGTCTCACGCCCGCTCTTGTAGATCTTGATCTTCTTCGTGCCGAGCCGCTCGAGGATTCCGATGATCTCCTCATCGATCTCCTCACCGTTCTCGACGAGAATCTCCCCGGTCTCCGGATCGATGAACTCCTCCGCGATGACCTTGCCCTCGATCTCGCTGCGCACGCTTTCGCCCAGCTTGCCGAGGGAGACCTGCGCCACGTCGTAGTAGAGCTGGAAGATCTCCGCGTCGCTCCCGTAGCCCAGAGCGCGCAGGAGGGCCGTCGCGGGGAACTTCTTCTTCTTGTCGATGTGGACGTAGCAGATGTCGTTGATGTCGAGCGTGAACTCGACCCACGACCCGCGGAAGGGGATGATCCGCGCGCTGTACAACCGGGTGCCGTTCGGGTGGATGTTCTCCTCGAACACCACGCCCGGCGACCGGTGCAGCTGGCTGACCACGACCCGCTCGGCGCCGTTGATGATGAACGTGCCAAGCTCGGTCAGCAGAGGCAGGTCACCGAGATAGACCTCCTTCTCGATGATGTCCTTCGGCCTCCGCTCACCCGCGTCCTCCGCCTTGACCCCTTCCTCCAGCTCCTCCCAGACGATGAGACGAAGCTTGGCCTTGAGGGGTGCCGCGTAGGTCATGTCACGCTCGATGCACTCCTCCACGGAGTACTTCGGCTCACCCAGCGAAGCGGACACGTAGTCGAGCTGGAAATTCTCGTTCACGTCCGAAATCGGGAAGATCTCCCCGAACACCCGGTCGAGCCCAAAATCCCACTGCTCCTCGGCACCCGATTCAATGAGCTTCTCGAACGACCGCACCTGGACGTCGAGCAGATTCGGCATCGGCATGACCGTATTGAGCTTCTGAAGGCTCAGAATCGGTCGATTATCCTTACGCAGTTCCAACGTGGGTCCCCCTTACGAACCCGCCAGGCGGAGCCCAGCGAGTCGCGCATCTCGTGTTCGACATGGGACAAGCGCGTGAATCCCCGACGCGCGAACGCACCCCCTCAGGGTGCTCGCGGCGGGGATCCACACTAGCCCGAGCATCAGAGCGGACAGACCCGAGGCCTGTGCTCCTTTCAAACTTCGTCGTCCGGCAGTACCGGACGTCGCGCCCAAGGCACCTTATCCGGCGACCTTACTTGAGCGCGACTGTCGCGCCTACGTCCTCGAGCTTCGCCTTCATCTCCTCGGCCTCGTCCTTCGAGACGGACTCCTTCACGGTATTCGGAGCACCGTCGACGACCTCCTTGGCTTCCTTCAGACCCAGGCCGGTGATCTCCCGCACCACCTTGATGACCTGGATCTTCTTGTCCCCGACGCCTTCGAGGACGACGTCGAACTCGTCCTTCTCTTCAGCGGCACCAGCCTCGGCCCCGGGAGCAGCACCGCCCACAGCGGCCACCGGAGCGGCCACCGCCGTGACGTTGAACTTCTCCTTGAAGGCGTCAACGAACTCGGAGAGCTCGAGAACGGTCATGTTGCCGATGGTGTCGAGCAGCTCTTCGTGATTCGTCGCCATGTTTCCTAATTCCTCCTGATGCTCACCGGCGCCGCGCCGGCGATTGGGTTGACCCTGTTTCGATGACCAGGGACGCGCCCGCGTCCCCCGTGATGCCCGGGATGCGGGCTAACTACCGGCTTCCTCGCGCTCCGCCTTAAGCGCGTCGAGGAGTCCGGCTGTTTCCTGCAGCTTCGCCTGAAGCGCGCCCAGCAGTGCGGCCATCGGCGCTTCCATGGCGCCGGCCAGCTCTGCATAGAGTTGCTCCTTCGGGGGAAGCTTCGCGATCTGGTCGATTTGCTCTGGCCCCAGGACCTTTCGGTCCAGCACGCCGAGCTTGAACGACGGCTTCGAGTCGTGCGCCTTCGCGAACTCCGAGAGGGCCTTCGCGGCTCCCACGGCGTCTTCGTATCCGAAGACCATCCCCGTGGGCCCCGCAAGGCTCTCAGAGATGTCCGGGAGGTCGGTCTCCGCCAGAGCCCGTAGAGCGAGACGGTTCTTCACGACCACGTACTCGGCATTCTCGGCCCGAAGTGACCGCCTCAGAGTCGTCATCTGCTTGACGCTCAGCCCGCTGAAGTCGGTCAGGTAGAAGACGGGCGCCCGGTTGATCCGGTCGCGCAGCTCCGTTACAAACGTTTCCTTGCTCGCGCGATCCATCAGGCCCTCCGGTAGAGGTTCGGGTCGATGGGCACGCCCGGGCCCATGGTGCTGGACACCGTGACGCTCTTCACGTACACGCCCTTGGCCGCCGAGGGCCGGGCTCGAACGATCTGATCCATGAAGGCGCCGAGATTCTCGTTCAGCGCCTCTTCGGAGAACGAAACCTTCCCGATGGGTGCGTGCACGTTCCCCGTCTTGTCGACACGGAACTCGATCTTTCCGGCCTTGATGTCGCGCACGGCCTTGCCGATGTCGAACGTGACAGTCCCCGCCTTCGGGGTCGGCATGAGGCCCCTGGGCCCGAGCACGCGACCAAGCGGTCCGACCTTGCCCATCAGATCAGGCGTCACCACGAGCACGTCGAAGTCGAGCCAGCCTTCCTGGATCTGCTGGATGTAGTCGGCGCCCACGTAGTCGGCACCGGCTTCCTTCGCCTCGGCCTCTTTCTCGCCCTGGGCAACCGCCAACACGCGGACGGTCTTGCCGGTCCCGTGAGGGAGAACGACCGTCCCGCGGACGAGTTGATCGGCCCGGCGCGGATCGACCCCCAGGCGCGTCGCAACCTCGACGGTCTCGTCGAACTTTGCGAACGCGAGCTGCTTCACGAGCTGTACCGCTTGATCGGGGGGAAATTTGGACCCGACGGGCACGGCGAGGCGTGCCGCGGCATAGCGCTTCCCGTTCTTAGGCATCCTGTCTCGAGCCGTTCGTGTACCCTTCCACTGCTGACGGCTCCCAGTCAGTGGTACGGGCCGAAGCCAAGCTTCGAATTGCTGTGGTTATCCTGCTACCTCTACGCCCATGGATCGGGCGGTACCTGCGATCATCTGCACCGCCGCGTCCAGGTCGTTGGCGTTCAGATCCTCCATCTTGGTCTCGGCGATCTCCTCGAGCTGCTTACGGGTGATCGTGCCGACCTTGTCCCGATTAGGCACACCCGCGCCTTTGGGGATGTTGACGGCCTTCTTGATCAGCACCGCCGCCGGAGGCGTCTTCGTGATGAAGGTGAACGATCGATCGGCGTAAACCGTGATCTCGACAGGTGTCGTGACACCCTGGCGATCTTGGGTTTTCGCGTTGAACTGCTTGCAGAACTCCATGATGTTGACGCCGTGCTGACCCAGCGCGGGGCCCACGGGCGGTGCAGGGTTGGCCTGGCCACCCGGCACATGGAGCTTGATGAATCCAACGACCTTTTTCGCCATCTCTCGTCCCTCAGTATCCCTTCAGGTCCGTGTAGTCGAGCTCCACCGAAGTCGGACGGCCGAAGAGTGAGACCTCCACCTTGACCTTGCCCTTGTCCGGGTAGACCTCCTGAACCGTTCCGCTGAAGTCGGTGAACGGCCCCTTTGTGACCTCGACCACCTGGTCGATGTGGAACGGAATCTCTTCCTTCTGCTCTTCTTCGGCCTCTATCTCGACGCCCAGGATCTTGTTGATCTCTTCCTCGCGGAGCGGCTGCGGATCCTTCCCCTGCCCCACGAACTTGATCACCCCCTGGATGTTGTTGATCACGTGGCTCGTCCGGTCGTTCAGCAGCATGTGGACAAGCACGTACCCGGGATAGAGCCGTCGCGTGACCTGCACGCGCTTCCCGTTCCGGATCTCGGTGACTTCCTGTGTGGGGACGAGCGCCTCACGGATCTCGCGCTCCTCCTCAGGGCCCTGCTGCTCCTTGATCTTGATGTCGATCAAGCGCTGGACCTTGTTCTCATGCCCCGAGTAGGTCTGGATCGCGTACCACCGAGCATCCGTCATGGTCTCAGCCATCAGGCGCCGAAGATCCCCATGATCACGTCGACGAGGAAGCTCACCGTGGAATCCATCAACCAGATGATGAGCGAAATCGCAATCGTGAACAGAATGACCACGATGGTCGCATTCCGGAGCTGATCCTGGTCGGGCCAAGTGACCTTTTGGAGCTCGATCCAGCACTCCTCCAAGAAGACCTTCGTATCCCGGGCTTTCTCGACGATGGCCATGAGACCTACTTCGTCTCCTTGTGCTGCGTGTGCTGCCGACAGCGCGGGCAGTACTTCTTGTATTCCACGCGCTCCGGGTGCAGACGCTTGTTCTTGGTCTTGTTGTAGTTGCGCTCCTCGCAGGTCTGGCAGGCGAGGATGACTTTGTCTCTCATTTCCGGGCCTTTGCGTTCCGGACCACTCAGTGTGACGGGCGGGGCGCCTGGGCGTTCCGTCCGACGTTATCGGTGTGCGAGCCTACGCCCGGACGGGCTCTCGCGTCAGGCGCGGAGAGACCCGTCCGGGCTTCGGTCCTACTCGATGATTTCGGTGACGACGCCTGCGCCGACGGTACGACCACCTTCACGGATGGCGAACCGGAGCTCCTCGTCCATGGCGATGGGCGTAATCAGCTCCACCTCCATCTG
>JBDHIF010000085.1:0-4549 GCA_039587535.1 Gemmatimonadota bacterium | reverse complement strand
GTTCGTATCACGCCTCGCGGACCGGATCGTCGAAATCACGGCGGACGCGATACGGGACTACCAGGGTACCTACGAGGAATACGTTCACTTCTGCGGCGACGACCACCTGGACGTCGACACCGTCGTGCTGAAGGCCCGCACGGAGAAAAAGGTCGAAAAGACCGAGCGCCGGAAGAAGGGCCCGAAGGCAGCCGGCGGGAAGGACGGAGCGGAGGTCCGGGAGGGGCTCGAGCGGAAACTGGAAGAGATCACCGGTCATATCGAAGAGATCGAGAGCCGTGTCACGACCATCGACCTGAGATTCGCCGATCCGAAGTTCTACGAGCACACGGGGCGTGACGAGGTACGGGACCTCGAAGCGGAGCGCGCCCGCCTCCGGTAGCGAACCTTGGAGTGCCTGGCATGCCGTCTCGCGGAGTTGGCTCGTGTCCGGTGACAAGCGGGCACTGCGCATCTGTTCAAGGAGGAAAGACGCCCGGGCCGAGAGCATGGCCGCTATTGAATGGAGGCATTGAATGGCATTCCGAGAGCAACACTTGCGAAACTGCCCGGCTGTATGGCGGGGCTTCTACGTGACTCTCAGAGATCGGATTCCCGAAGACGCCCCTTGCACCTGTGGAGCCGAGGTCAGGGGCTACGTGACGCAACCGGCCGCGTAGCCTCTCCGACCTCCACCGAACCCTCCACCTAGGCCGGCGGCGGCCTGCGGCCATACAGGTAAGCGTCCGCTGCCAGCGCCGCGCGTCGTGCCAGCCCTGAATCCCGGATCATTAGGCGCACGGTGTTGTGCATCGGATGTCCGGATGCGAATAGGGACCGATGGCCGACCGCAGCCGCCGATTACTGGGGCCTACAGGGCCGGTATCGATCTTTGCTATTGTAGTGAGGGTGCTCGGTACTCCATTCGAGAGAAGGTATGGCCGATCTACTGGAGCAACTGAAGACGGCGTTGGCGGATCGATACCTGATCGATTCGGAGATCGGGTCCGGCGGCATGGCGATAGTGTATCGAGCCACGGACCTCAAGCACGATCGCCCGGTAGCGCTCAAGGTTCTCCGTCCCGAGATCTCCTCGTCGGTCGGAAGCGACCGTTTCCTGCGCGAGATCCAGATCGCCGCGAAGCTGACGCACCCACATATCCTGCCGCTCTACGATTCGGGCGAGGCCGCCGGCCAACTCTTCTACGTCATGCCCTTCATCGACGGAGAGACACTGCGCGACCGCCTGGACCGGACGGGCCCGCTGGAGATCGAGGACGCCATACAGGTGGTGCGGGAGGCGGGCAGCGCGCTCGGCCATGCCCACTCGCACGGGATCGTGCACCGGGACATCAAGCCCGGAAACATAATGCTTTCGGGCGGACACGCCGTGGTCGCCGATTTCGGAATCGCTTCGGCCGTGACGGAGGCGGGTGGAGAGAGCCTGACCCGGACAGGCATATCGGTCGGAACACCCCATTACATGAGTCCGGAACAGGCCGCGGGAGAACCGCAGGTCGACGCCCGCAGCGACGAGTACTCCCTGGCTTGTGTCCTGTACGAGATGCTCGTGGGGCAGCCACCGTTCACGGGGCCCACGCCCATGGCGGTGATGGCACGGCACAGCCTGGATCCGGTGCCGAGCGTGCGCACCCTCCGGAGCACGATCCCCGCCGGGCTCGAGGCCTCATTGAACCGGGGTCTGGCGAAGATGCCGGCGGACCGCTTTCCGACGATCGAACAGTTCGTGTGGGCTGTTACGGGAGAGCGGGCAGTAGCAGCCGGGCCGGCAAGGAGTCTCGCGGGAGCGAGGTCTTCCGGCCTCTTCAGGAAGCTCGCGTGGGTCGGACTGGCCGTGGCCGCGCTGACGGCCGCGGTGCTGATAGGACGGAACTTCGACTTCGGGGCCATGTTCGCACCGGACGAGGAAGAGCTGGTCGCAGTACTGGACTTCGATGCCATCGTGCCGGACTCGCTGGAATACCTCGCGCGCGCCGTGCCGGAGTTCCTAGCCACGGCGATGGGACCACGGGCACTGGGCCGCCGCCTGGTCCGGAGGACCTGGGACGAAGTGCTGGGAACCGAAATAGATCCGCACGCGCGGTACGATCGGTTGGCCGATGCGCTGGGCGCGACTCACGTGCTGAGGGGCGAGGTCATCCTGCAGCCCGACGGCGGCGTGCGCGTGCGAGCAGAGCTCCTCCGAGGTCGGGAGATCGTGACCGAGGCCGCAGCCATCGCGCCGACGGGAGACGCGATCGCAGTGGCGGAGACGCTGGGAGTGCAGCTTCTGGCCGGCTCGGCGGGAGAGTTCCACCGGCTCTCGGGCCTGGCCACGTCCTCTACGGCCACGGTGCAGGAGTGGCTGCGCGGCATGGAGGCGTTCCGGGAAGGACGATACGAGGAAGCGGTGGCGGCCTATTCGGCAGCGCTGGACGAGGACTCCACGTTCGCTCTGGCGGCGTGGGGTCTGATGAACTCGTACCTGTGGCTGGAGGGCAGCGGCCACGGGCGCGGCGTTCGCCTCGCGTGGGAGCACCTGGACCGGCTTCCTCCGGCCGACTCGGCCATGTTCGTGGCCGAGAGCCGGCGCAACGGTTATCCGGAGAGGCTGCCGGCGGGAGAGGCGGACGTTCTCGAGCTCTACGAGCGGGCCGTGCAAACGTACCCGGAGCGCTGGGATGCCTGGTTCCGCTACGGTGATTTTCTGTGGCACGAAGGCGGAGCGTTCGTGGACGACGGGCGACCGACGGCGTTGCGGGCCTTCAACCGTGCGATTGCGCTCGACTCGGTTGGGCACGACGAAGCGTGGAGACATCTGGCCGAGCACTACCTGCTGACCGGAGACCTGGAGGCTTTCCGGGCCCTGCCACCGCAGCATCAGAGCCGAGAAGCTGCCATCGCTCTCACCCTCATGGATGAGGGGGCGGAGCTCGATCCGACGGAGCGTGCCTGGCTGGAAAGCAGCTACTTTCCGCCCACCCACCTCTTCCTGGGGTTCCAGGCGGCCGGCGCACCCATGGATGAAACGGAGCGGCTCGCCCGGCTCCTGGAACAGCGGGCCGATAGCGGTGACGCTAACTCGGCCCAGTTGGCCGGTGTGTTTGCCATGAACCGGGGTCGGCCGGAGAGAGCGGCCGAGCTGCTTCGCCTCGCCGAGCAACCGTCGCCGGTCTGTGGAGGAGAACCCTGCCAGCTGCTCGAGCAGTGGCTTCAGTCGGGAGTTTTCGTGGAGGGCATGGCCGAAATCGTCCGGCCGATGCGGGACTCGCTCCTGGTCGAGTGGGCGGAACGCGATATCGTGGACATCACGTCCGACGATCAGAACGTGCGCATTGCAGCGGGCGATATGGTCCGCTACGGCTTCTGGATCGCCGTGTGGGATCTGATGGAGGGCGACCGGAGCCGGGCGGAGGCCACGCTCGAGCTTGCAGATCGGGTGAAGGACCTGTCAGACCGTGCCTACTGGATCGAAGTATCCGAGCTGTTCGCAGGTTTCCTCGAAGCTCTCCTCGGGGCCGAGCGTGGCGACCCTGACGCGGCGCGGGCAGTGGCGGTGGCGGACTCGCTGTACGCCATGGGGGGAATGGGGCGGTCGACGGTCGCCCTGCAGGTACTCCTGGCTGAGCTGTACCAGAGGGCCGGGAACAGCGAGAAGGCCCTCAGAGTCCTTCAGAGAATGTGGATGGTAGGCGGGGAGGAATACGCGTGGTTCCTTTCAGACCGTCTTCTCAAACGCGCCCGCCTGGCTGCCGAGCTCGGATATCGTGACGAGGCGATCCACTCCTACGAGCACTACCTTACGCTCATGTCCGATCCCGAGCCGGTTCTCCAGGAGACCGTCGCCGGAGTGAGGGCGGAGTATGAGGCTCTTCGCGTAGACTAGCATTCTCCAGGCCTCCCGAGTGATGGAAGAGGCCGCTACCCGGGAGCAGGGCAGCGGCCTCCCGACTGCGTGCGATCCGAACTTCTACTCCCCCGGCACCGGGAATCCTCGCGCCCTCATCAGCGCGTCCACAGTGGCGTCCCGACCTCGGAAGGCGCGATACGCGTCTGCCGGGTCTACGGCATTTCGCACCGCGAACAGGTGCTCGACCATCGCTGCCGCGACCTCCGGGTCGTAGAACCCTCCCGGCGCTTCCGCGAAAGCCTCGGCGGCATCGGCGACCAGCACCTCGGCCCAGTCGTAGCTGTAATAGCCGGCCGAGTACCCCTCACCGGAAAACGCGTGCTTGAAGTGCGGGCTCCGGTGCCGCATCACGATCTCGCGGGGCATTCCAAGCTCGGCCAACGCCTCGCGTTCGAAGGCGTCCACGTCGAGCCCCTCCGGGTCCATTGTGTGGTACTTCATGTCCATGATCGCCGAGGCGGTGTACTCGGTCGTCTCGAATCCCTGGTTGAACGTGGCCGCGTTCCTGATCTTGGCGACCAGTTCGTCGGGAATCGGCTCCCCCGTCTCGACGTGCACCAGGTAGTTGTCGATCACCTCGTCGGTCTGCAGCCAGCGCTCCATGAGCTGGGACTGAAGCTCGGTGTAGTCGCGCACCCCCCCATTCAGTCTCGGATAGGC
>JBDHIF010000084.1:0-4188 GCA_039587535.1 Gemmatimonadota bacterium | reverse complement strand
TGCGCCTGGGGGACATCCAGCTCGCATTCCCCTTCATTCTCCTGGCCATCCTGTTCCTGGTGGTGCTGGGGTCCGGGGTCTGGAACCTCATCCTGGTTCTGGGCGTGGGCCAGTGGGTGACGTATGCCCGCATCGTGCGGGCCGATACGCTTTCCCTTCGGGAGAAGGAGTTCGTGGAGGCGGCCCGGGCCCTGGGCGACACGACCCCCTCAATCATCTTCCGCACGATCCTCCCCAATATCCTGGCGCCCCTCACCGTCATCGCCTCGTTCAACGTGGCGAGCGTAATCCTCTCGGAGGCGGCCCTCTCGTTCCTGGGGCTGGGGGTGCCGCCTTCCGTACCCACGTGGGGGAGCATGCTGGCCGAGAGCCGGGACACCCTGGTCGCGAACAAATGGTGGCTCGCGGTCTTCCCCGGCGTGGCCATCATGCTGACCGTGCTGAGCTTCAACATTCTGGGGGACTGGCTCAGGGACTTCCTGGACCCCAGGCTGCGGGAACGGACTTAGTGCGTGACGCTACAGTTGATAGAACGCGGTTTGATGACGTGATCAGGAGATGCACATGAAGGTCGGGATCATCGGGGCCAGCTTCGCCAAGAAGGCGTATCTGCCGGCGCTTCGCCATGTGCCCGGGGCAGAGGTTGTAGCGCTGGCGTCGGCACGGATGGAGAGCGCACGGAGCGCGGCAGACGCGTTCGAAGTGCCGCACGCCTACGACGATTGGGAGGCGATGCTCGCGGCTCACGAGCTCGACCTGGTGTGCGTCGCCACACCGACCGTCCTGCACGAGCCTCAGACGCTCGCGGCCATCGAGGCGGGTGCACACGTCCTCTGCGAAAAACCCACCGCCATGGACGCGGTTGAGGCGGCCCGGATGCTCGTGGCGGCGGAAGAGGCCGGGCGGGTCCACATGATCGACCACGAGCTCCGCTTCAATCCCAACCGCATCCGGATCGCCGAGCTGATCTCCCAGGGCGCCCTGGGAGAGATCCGGCACGTGGACATCACGAACGTGGGCAAGGCGTGGGCGGATCCCGCCAGTCGTCCCAAAGGGGACTGGTGGAGCCTGGCGGACATGGGGGGCGGACGCCTGGGTGCCAACGGGAGCCACCAGGTGGACCTCCTCCGCTGGTGGCTCGGGGAGGTGGCGTGGGTCAGTGGAGCCGGGAGGACGATGGTGCCCGACCGGACGGACCCGGGGACCGGCGAAGCCTGGACGGCGGATGCGGACGACGTGGCCTACTTCCATGCCGAGATGGCGTCCGGGGCCGTGGCGCAGGTCGTCATGTCCGGAGTCGCCGCCCACGGCCTGGGCAACGTGACCCGCATCTTCGGCTCGGAAGGAACCGTCACGCTGTCCAACGACGACGAGCGGCTGCTGTTCGCACCGGCTGGAGGGGAATTCCAGGACATCACCCTCCCGGACCCCAACGCCGAGCTGCCCGGCGTGAACGCCGGCATCTGGAACGTCTCCGTCGTGGCCCTCATGCAGGAGCTCGCCTCCGCCATCGGTGAGGGCCGGAAGCCGGCCCACGGCGCCACGTTCATCGACGGGGTGGCCAACCAGCGGGTCCTGGACGCCGTCCGGATCTCGGGGGCGGAGCGGCGGTGGGTTCAGCCGCGTGAGGCTCATGCCGGGGCCTGAGGGGCGGTCGGTCGTAGGACAGTCCGTCTTGCTCACCGGTGCGGCCCAGGGACTAGGCGCCGCGATTGCCCGCCATTTTCACGGGCTGGGCGCGCGTCTGATCCTGCTCGACAAGAACGACGAGGGACTCGCCGAGACGGTGGCCGCCTGCCCCGGAGCCCAAGCTGCGGTGATCGACCTTGCCGACGCCGATGCCACGGAGCGGACCATCGGAGCGGTGGTCACAGAGCCGGTGGACACGCTCATCCACAACGCCGGCATCCTCCGGGTAGAGCCGCTGGAGGCCGTGACCCTCGGCACGTTCCAGGCGACCCTCAACGTCGGGATCCAGGCGGCGTTCCAGCTGACGAAGGCGGTCTGGCCGGCCATGAAGGAGCGTGGCGGCACGCTGATCTTCGTGTCGTCCCGAGCGGGCGTCGAAGGGTTCGCCGACGAGACCGCCTACTGCGCCGCCAAGCACGCGTTGGAGGGGTTCTCGAAATCCCTCGCCCTCGAAGGTGAGCGTCACGGGATCCTGTCCGTGACCGTCACGCCGGGCATGTACATGCACACGCCCATGTCCGAGACCACCTACTCCCCCGAGCTACGGCAGAAGTGGGTGGACCCGATCCTCCTCGCCCCGGCGTTCTCGTATCTCGCGACCCGTCCCTTGCACCTGTCCGGCCAACGACTGAGTGCGTGGGACCTTTCGCAGGAGCGGCCTGCCCGGTGACTATGCAGCCCAGCCAGCATCAGGGCGCGTCATCGAGATGTGCCCCGGCGTGATAGCCGGATCCATCGGGAGGGGACACTGCGACTCTTGTTCTCATCGAGCACTCCTGGAGAACGTCGACCGTGAAGCAGGGGCGAATCAGCCAGACGGCTCTCAAGGTGGCGCTGGCCCAGGTCACGCTGAGCGTCAAGGACGACTGGGGGCAACGGCTTCCCCCCGGCCTCGTGGAGGTCACCGAGCGCCTCCTCCTGGCCTCCGGGTCAACCGGGTACGGCCCGCGTTTGATACGCATGTCCAAGCGGCCGTGGATGATCCGCGTCTACCAGATCCAAGACCTCATGATGCCGGGGCAGTTCGAGGGCTTCGGCCACCGCAAGATCTTCATGCAGCGGCAGGTTGAAGCCGCGATCGAGCAGGGAGCGAGACAGGTGCTGGTCTTGGGTGCTGGTTTCGACACCCTCTGCCTGAGGCTCGCGCCGCAACGCAATCACGTGCAGTTCTTTGAGGTCGACCATCCCGCGACGTCCGCGGCCAAGGCCAGGGGCGTCGCCCTGGAGGGTCAACCGGCGAACATGATCCAGATCGCGGCGGACCTTGGCGAGCGCGCTCTTTCTCAGGTGTTGTCGGAGGACGGTCGCTGGCGAACCTCGCTTCCCTCGGTGGTCCTTGCAGAGGGACTGTTTCAGTACCTGACCGACGACGAGGTGCGTGGATTGCTTCGGGAAGCGGCCGCCTGCACGTCGCCCGGAAGCCGGTTCGCATTCTCCCACGCGATTCCGGGCAAACGCGCGATGCTCTCGACGGTGACGCGCCTCGTCGGAGAACCGTGGAAGTCCGCCATTCGAAGTGAGGACCTACCCGACTACGTTGAAGGGACCGGGTGGACGATCATCTCCGACGTCGACACTGATTCAGCGCACGGAGTCGAACGCTATGCGGTAGCTGAGCGCCGCTGAACGCTCGGCGACGAGTCTGGCGTTCTCGTACCTCTCGACCCGTCCCTTGCACCTGTCCGGCCAACGGCTGAACGCATGGGACCTCTCCCAGGAGCAATCCGCCCCATGAGCATGCAGCCCATCTACGACTGGATCGACGCACACGCCGACGAGTGCGTTCGGGACCTTCAGCGCCTGGTGCGGCAGCCCTCCATCTCGGCGCAGGGGGTGGGGCTGAGGGAGTGTGCCGCTTTGGTCCGCGACATGATGCACGACGACGGGCTCCCCGCGGATCTTTACGAGCTGGACGAGGGCCCGCCGGTGGTGTTCGGGCACCTGGAGGCGGCGAAGCCGGCCAAGACCATCCTGTGCTACTCCCACTACGACGTGCAGCCTCCCGAGCCGCTGGATGAGTGGACCCACGGCGGGCCCTGGTCCGGCGAGGTGGTGGACGGGGTGCTCTACGGGCGGGGCTCCACGGACAACAAGTCGGGGGTGCTGGCGTTCAACAAGGCAGCCAAGGCCTTCCTGCAGGTCCGAGGCGAGGTGCCGGTGAACCTCAAGCTCTTCATCGAAGGAGAGGAAGAGATCGGCTCACCGAACCTGGCCGCGTGGGCCGCGAAGAACAAAGAGCTGCTGGAAGCGGACGGCATGCACTGCCTGGACGGGTCGATGGAGACGGGCACCGCGGTTCCGGACGTGTCCCTCGGGCTCAAGTCCGTGCTCTTCGTGGAGCTCATCGCACGGGGCGCGAAGATGGACGTCCATTCCCTCAACTTCCCCCTGGTGGAGTCGCCGGTGTGGGAGCTCATCTGGGCGCTGAACACCATCCTGGATCGGAATCGCCGCATCCTCATCGAGGACTGGGAGGAGGGGATCTGGGAGCTTGGTCCC
>JBDHIF010000083.1:0-7587 GCA_039587535.1 Gemmatimonadota bacterium | reverse complement strand
GCAGCTGAGGCGTTCGCCACGCTGGAGGCGCTGGAGCCCGAGATTCTCGATGAGGAGGCGCTTCGGCGACCGGAGGCGGTGCTCGACGTCGGTGCCCTGGCACCGGAAGAAGAGCCGGCGATCGACGTGGCTGAGCTGGCGCCTGAGGTGAGCGAGCCAGTGGCGGACGTCGCTTCGCTCGCGCCCGACGTGGACGATGAGGTGCTCGACGTCGATGCCCTGGCGCCGGAAGAAGAGCCGGCGATCGACCTGGCTGAGCTGGCGCCTGAGGTGAGCGAGCCGGTGGCGGACGTGGCTGAGCTGGCGCCTGAGGTGAGCGAGCCGGTGGCGGACGTCGCTTCGCTCGCGCCCGACGTGGACGACGAGGTGCTCGACGTCGGTGCCCTGGCACCGGAAGAAGAGACGTCGATCGACGTGGCGGCGCTCCTCCCGGAGACGGAGGAGCCAGTGCTGGATCAGGGGGTCTCGTCTCCGGGCGAGGCGGAGTCGACGCTGGCCGCTTCCGAGCCGCGTGAGGATTCAGCCTCTAGGATCTTCACGCGCACGCTAGGCGAGCTGTACGCTAAGCAAGGGTTCCTGGAACGTGCGGTCGACGTGTTCAGGCAGCTCCAGGTAGAGCATCCGGAGGACCAAGGGATTGCCGAGCGACTGGAGGAACTGGAGAAGCAGCTGGACAGCTCCGGCGCTGATCAAGTTTCGGCCGATGCAGAGCGTCGGTCTGACCAGGCGGATCGAGCGCGCGCCCGAGACGAGGAACTGGAGGCGTTGGCTCGCGACCTCGCTGGGCACCGCGAGCGCCAGCCCGAGATCGACACGCCGTTCGCTTGGACGGACTCGGAGGAGTCTGACGACGAGGACGCAGCCCGGGTCGAGGAATCCGACGCCAGCATCCGGACGTACTTCGACGAGCTTCTCAACTACCGCCGCCGCGGGGGCCACTCGTGAGGGTTGCGGTGGTCCACGGTCCGAACTTGAGGCTGCTCGGTCGCAGGGAGCCGGAGGTCTACGGGACCCAGACCCTCGGGGACGTGAACGATGCCCTCGCGGCCCTCGCGGACGAGCTGGGCCTCGAGCTCGAGACCTTCCAGTCGAACCACGAGGGAGCGCTGCTGGACTACATCGAGGAGGCTTCGGATCGGGTATCCGGCTTCGTCGTCAACCCCGGAGCCTTCACGCACACTTCAGTGGCTCTACGGGACGCGCTCTCGGGCGTCGAGCGTCCATTCGTGGAGGTCCATCTGTCGAATACCGCGAGCAGGGAGGCCTTCCGTCAGCACTCCTATCTCTCCTCCGTGGCGGAGGGTGTGGTTTATGGCTTTGGCATCCAGAGCTATCTTCTAGGGCTCCGGGGCCTGGTGGCCCGGCTCCGCGGCTGACCGCGGGGAAAGTCCGACCCACGATTCTCCACGCGAGGCCGCATGGCGAGCACCGCGGATTTCCGCAACGGGATGGTTCTTGATATCGACGGCGATCTATGGACCATCACCTATTTCCAGCACGTGAAGCCCGGCAAGGGCGGCGCCTTCGTCCGCACCAAGCTGAAGAATGTTCTCACTGGCGCGGTGGTGGACAGGACCTACCGAGCCGGAGAAAAGGTCGTCGACGTCCGCCTAGAGCGCCGGCCGGTGACCTACAGCTACAACGACGGCCTCCTGTATCACTTCATGGACGCCAACACCTTCGAGATGATCCCGATCTCGGGGGATCTGCTGGGCGAGGGACAGCTCAAGTACTTGAAGGAGAACATGGAGTGCGAGGGACTGGTGCATGATGACAAGGTCATCAGTGTCGAGCTGCCGCAATTCGTGGAACTCGAGGTGACCAAGACCGACCCGGGCGTCCGGGGCGACACGGCCCAGGGTGGGACGAAGCCCGCGACGCTGGAGACGGGTGCGGTCATCCAGGTGCCCATGTTCATCGAGGAAGGCGACGTACTCCGCATCGACCGAACCGAAGACAAATACCTTTCCAGGGTGTGAACGCATGATCGACTTGGAGTTCATCGAGCGTTTGATTCGTGCGTTCGACGAGAGCGGCGTGGATTCGCTCGAGATCGAGCGCGGAGGAACGCGGGTCAGGCTGGCGAAGACTCCGCCGGTGGCCGTCGCACCGGCGGTGCACGCACCAGCGCCCTCCGCGGCTGCGCTGCCTCAGCCGCAGGCCGCCGCACCGGCCCAGTCTCAAGCAGAGGTGACGGCCGAGAGCGCCAAGGCCGAGGCAACGGACGATCTGGTGGACGTGACCTCACCCATGGTGGGAACCTTCTACCGGGCCCCGGCACCGGACGCGCCGCCGTACGTGGAAGAGGGTGGGAAGATCTCTGTCGGCGACACGCTTTGCATCATCGAGGCGATGAAGCTCATGAATGAGCTCGAGGCCGAGGTGAAAGGCACCATCGTCGAGATCTGTGCCGAGAACGCCCAGCCGGTGGAGTACGGGCAGGTCCTGTTCCGGGTTCGTCCGAGCTGACGCGCGCCGCGCCGGCCCGGAAGACCGCACTGATCTCCTCCTCCGGGGGGAGCCGAGGCACGTCCGAGCCCCCGTGGCCCGGGCGTGCCGCGTTCATGGAGGGATTCGCTTGTTTCAGAAGGTCCTGATCGCCAACCGAGGTGAGATCGCCCTGCGCATCATCCGCGCCTGCCATGAGTTGGGCGTGAAGACCGTCGCGGTTTACTCCGAGGCGGATCGTGAGTCCTTGCACGTGCGCTTCGCGGACGAGGACGTGTGCATCGGCCCGGCTGCCGCCAGCGACAGTTACTTGAACATCCCTCGCATCATCGCTGCCGCGGAGGTCACCGGTGCCGAGGCCATCCACCCGGGCTACGGGTTCCTGGCGGAGAATGCCGAGTTCAGCGAGATCTGTGCTCGTTCCGAAATCGTCTTCATCGGGCCTACCCCGGAGCAAATCCGGCTCATGGGTGACAAAGCCACTGCCCGCCAGACGATGATGGACGTGGGTGTCCCCACGGTACCTGGTACCGAGGGAATCATCGAGGACGTGCAGGAAGCCAAGCGAGTCGCAGGGGAAATCGGATACCCCATCATGATCAAGGCGTCGGCCGGGGGCGGTGGCAAAGGGATGCGTATCGCCGAAGAGCCGGAGACCTTCGAGAAGCTGCTGAACGCGGCTCAGGTCGAGGCCAAGGCGGCGTTTGGCAACCCGGGCGTGTATCTCGAGAAGTGCATCCTCAAGCCTCGTCACGTGGAGATTCAGGTCTTCGGCGACAGCCAGGGGAGGGTGGTCCACTTCGGCGAACGCGACTGCTCCATTCAACGCCGCCACCAGAAGCTGTTGGAGGAGGCTCCGTCCCCCGCGCTTACGCCCGAATTGAGGGACGAGATGGGGCGGGCGGCGGTGAAGGCGGCGCAGGCCATCGACTACATCGGGGCCGGAACCGTGGAGTTCCTCCTCGACCAGGACGGTTCGTTCTACTTCATGGAGATGAACACCCGCATCCAGGTGGAGCACCCCGTGACGGAGGTGTGCACGGGGGTGGACCTGTTGAAGGAGCAGATCCGGGTCGCTGCGGGAGAGGCTCTCTCCTACCCGGATGGCGCTGAGCTTCGCGGCCACGCCATCGAGTTCCGCATCAACGCCGAGGACCCGGCCCGGAATTTCGCGCCCTCTCCTGGTACCATTGAGACATTCCACCCTCCGGGTGGCCCCGGAGTGCGACTGGACACGCACGTCTACGCCGGATACAGCGTGCCGCCGCACTACGACTCGCTCATCGCCAAGCTGATCGTCAGCGGTCGGGATCGCGAGGAGACGGTTCTGCGGGCGCGACACGCGCTGGACCAGTTCGTCATCCAGGGGATCCACACCACGCTTCCCTTCTTGCGGAGGATCCTGGACGACGACGCGTTCAATCGCGGGGATGTCGACACGGGCTTCGTGGCGCGTATCCAGGCGGAGGATGCAGCGCGAACGGACGCGTGAG
This sequence comes from Gemmatimonadota bacterium, assembly GCA_039587535.1. Classification (GTDB taxonomy): domain Bacteria; phylum Gemmatimonadota; class Gemmatimonadetes; order Longimicrobiales; family Gaopeijiaceae; genus JAWLHJ01. Next base: position 3,646 of record JBDHIF010000083.1, on the reverse strand, counting down.
GGGCGACGCATGAATATCCAGACGTACTTCATGGTGGAGGAGGTCGATCCGGCCGCGTTGAGCGAATCCGTGGTCGTCGTCATCGACGTCGTTCGGGCCACTACCACCATGACGGAAGCACTCGCCAACGGCGCGCGCGCGATCTATCCGACCGCGTCCACCGAGGAGGCCGTGCGCCTCGCCCAGTCACTCGGCCGCGACGATACTCTCCTTTGTGGTGAGCGGAAGGCCGCCAAGGTGGAAGGCTTCGATCTGGGCAACTCTCCCTCGGAGTTCACATCGGCTGCGGTCCGTGGGAAGCGGTTGGTCATGAGCACCACCAACGGAACCCGGGCGCTCCTGGCGGGCACCGAGAGCTATCGACGACGCTCTCTGCGCCGGAACGTTGGTCGCACGGCTTCGAGAAGGGCTGGACGAGCCGCCGGAGTTGGATGACGGAGCTCGCGCAGCGGCTGCCCTGGCAGACTCCTTGAAGCCCTCTCGGACATTTCTTGCGGAGACGGCCGCGGGTCGTTCGTTGGCCGACATCGGGTTGGCTGCGGACCTTGAAATCTGCGCCCACGTCGATCGACATCGTATCGTGCCGGAGATGAAGGATCAGGCCATCACGGTCCGGGGGAGCTGAGCGGGTGGCATGCTGACAGTGGAACAGAGACGAGAGATTCTGGCGGTGGCGCTGCTCGCCGTCGGCTTGTTCGTGCTGCTGTCCCTTCTTCCCTTAGGCCTTTTCGGCGAACGCGCGGCTGGTTGGTTTCCGTCGGGCAACATGATGGGCCTCGTCGGGGGAACGATGCACGGGCTCCTTACCGCGTTCCTCGGCGTCACGGCGTACTTGGTGCCCGCCCTGGTGGTGCTCGGTGGATTGTATCTGGGCGCGTGGATCACGACGGGTCTCGCGCTCCAAGGGGCGATCCTGGGAGGCGGCTTGCTGTTCCTACTTCCCACCGCGCTCTGGATCCTCACGGCAGGGTCGGCGGCTTCAGGTTGGCTGGGCGCCTTCGTCGGGGGTCCGCTCCAAGCGTGGCTGGGCTGGTTGGGCGCGATCCTGGTCTGCGCAGTGGGCGCGGTGGCCCTTTCGGTAGGGACCTTGGGGTGGAACCCTCTCCGCTCGGTGGGACGGGGGTTGGCCGTTGGCGGAGACGCGGCCACTCGGGCGGCAAGGCAGCTTGCTGAGAAACGGAAGGAAGCGGCGGAGGCTCGTGCGCTCGCCGCGGCTGAGGAAGCCGACGCCGAAGGTGCCGACGAGGTCCCTGTGGAAGGGTTCGAGCCTGAGTGGATGAGAAACGGCGAGGACCCTGATTACAGCGACCTCGAGCACGACGAGCTCTCGGAAGCAGCGTCGGACGGCTCGGATGAGCGCTCTGCGGAGGACCACTCCGGAGAGGACCGTGAAGCAGATGCGGTGGTTGAGGTGTCGGCCGGCACCGCTGCGGAGATGGACGAAGGCCTTCCTGACCCGAACGCGCCCGACGGCTCGGATCACGAGGTCCCGCCCGTTGACCTCCTGAGCGCTCCGGAGCGGGTGGACCGCGCAAAGATGGAGCGGGGTTTGGACGAGCTCGGGAAGATCCTGGTCGAGAAGCTCCGAACGTTCAACATCGAGAGCGAGCTCGGGGGGCGGACGACGGGACCCGTGGTCACTCAGTTCGAGGTGATTCCGGCTCCGGGCGTGAAGGTGAACCGCATCGCGAACCTCGACGCGGATCTGGCCCTGGCGATGAAGGCTCAGACCATCCGCATCGTGGCCCCGATCCCCGGCAAGGGCGCGGTTGGTGTGGAGATCCCGAATCCCGACAAGGAGATCGTGAACCTCCGCGAGATCCTGGAGACACCTGCCTTCAGGAACGCCAAGGGTGACCTTCCGCTGGCCCTGGGGAAGGATCTCTCAGGACGGGCTTACGTCACGCCGTTGGAGAAGATGCCGCATCTGCTCATCGCAGGCGCCACGGGTTCGGGAAAATCGGTGTGCATCAACACCATCGTCACCAGCCTCGTGTATCATCACACGCCCGAGACGCTGCGGCTCCTCATGATCGATCCCAAGATGGTGGAGCTCTCCGTATACGGACGGCTACCCCACCTTCGGCACAACGTCGTGACCGACCCAAGGGACGCGGCCGGTGTACTGAAATGGGCCGTGATCGAGATGGAGCGCCGGTATGCGCTCCTGAAGGTGAACCACGTACGCTCGATCGCAGAATTCAACCGCAAGGTGCGCGAGGGGGCGCTGCTGAAGCGCAGCGAGCCAAGGGGGCCCGAAGGGGACGAAGACCGGTGGATTTACCAAGAGGGGATCATGCCTTACATCGTGGTGGTCGTCGACGAGCTCGCCGACCTCATGATGACGGTGCAGAGCGAGATCGAGAAGCCGCTCACGCAGCTCGCGCAGAAGGCCCGAGCCATCGGCATTCATCTCATCGTCGCGACTCAGCGCCCATCGGTGAATGTCATCACAGGTCTCATCAAGGCGAATTTCCCGACCCGCATCGCGTTCCGGGTGGCGTCGAAGACGGATTCCCGCACGATCCTCGACCAGAACGGTGCCGACGCGCTCCTCGGGCTTGGCGACATGCTCTTCCTACCGCCGGGCCGGAGCGACCCTGTTCGCATCCAGGGAGCCTTCCTTCCCACGGAGGACACCGAGCGCCTCATGGGTTGGTACACCGAGCTATTGGAGCGGAGGGGCGAATCAGCTCAGGAGGACGAGCCCATTGCGGAGACGGATATCCTGGACGAGTTGAAGAGCCAGGAGCTGGAAGACGCAGCCGCTCAGGCCGAGGAGATCACGGGCGATTGGGACGAGCTGTTCCGTGCGGCGGCCGAGGTATGCATCCAGAACGGAACCGGCTCGACGTCGCTGCTCCAGCGTCGACTGAGCATCGGATACGGCCGCGCGGCCCGAATCGTCGACCAGCTCCACGACGCTGGCGTGATCGGTCCTTCCGATGGGTCGAAGGGGCGGGACGTGCTGGTGAGCATGGCCGAGCTGGACAACATCTGCGGCGCCGGGCCGGCATCGTGAGCCGCATCTCCACTGAAATGAAGCGTTTGCCCGGGTCGACGAGCTGCGGAGCGCTACCAGGAGGTGGAGGCGCTGTGCGCGGACTTCACCCAGCATCTCGTCGTCCCGTTGCTTGGTGATGAGCGGACCGGGGAGGGTCAGGTGTGCCAGGCGCGCCCGAACAAGTTCGCCATGCGCTTCACCCAGCCCGACGGGGATCGAGTGGTCATCGACGGCGAGTCGGTGTGGGTCTATTACCCCAGCCTGGACGAAAAGCAGGTCATGCGCATGCCGGTGGCGCAGCAAAGGGGCGGGCACGACTTCCACCGGGAGTTCCTGGAGGATCCCGAAACGAAGTACGACGTGGCCTATGAGGGCACGGACACCGTGGCGGGCCAGGCCACCCATCGGCTTCGACTCGTGCCCAAGGGACAGACTTCCTACACGGCGGCGACTCTCTGGATCGACGACGGACGTCCGGCGCTCAGGCGCATCCGTATCGAAGAAGAGAACGGCACGGTTCGGACCATCACGCTTGCCAACATCGACTTTACCTCGGATCCCGACGGCGCGTGGTTCACGTTCACGCCGCCGGAGGGCGCCCTCATCGTCTCCGGCTGAGGCCCCATGATGCGTACCCGAGAG
>JBDHIF010000082.1:0-4961 GCA_039587535.1 Gemmatimonadota bacterium | reverse complement strand
GGAGGTGGAGGAGCCGGGTACAGGACGGGTATGGCCATCTACCATGGCGCTGACCTGGCGCTCTTCGCGATGTGCAACTTGGGGACTGTCGATGCTGTTGCCCGCATCCGGCGGGTGGCTGAGATCCTCCTGGAGGACCGGATGGGTCCGCCTGAACCATGGGCCGCCGGCTCCCGAACAACCCGAAGCCCGTGGCCAGCCCCCCCAGGCGAGCCACTTCGACTCAGTGAAACGCAGCTTGGCGAGCTGGCGGGCCGCTACCTTGCGCCGGAGCTGGACGTGGTCTTCCACATCTTGGTGGAGGGCGAGGGCCTGAGTGTGGGTCCGGAAGGCTGGATGCGGCCCATGGCGCCCACGGCCGAGGCCGGTCTCTTCTCGGACGGTCGGGGCTGGGCGCAGATCCGCTTTGAACGGGATGAGGATGGCGTGGTCACCGGCTTCATCATGGACATCGGTCGGGTGAACGGGCTGATACTGGAGAGGATTCCAGAAGACGAGTTTCGACAGGGGCTGAGGGAGTGATGCCCTCGGGATCGCGAATCACGGCATCTTGCAGTTCTCGGAAAAAGAGAGCTCGAGCACTCCCAAGCTGACCAAGCCTGGAGTTCCCGTCCCGAACCGACAGAACAAACCGACAGTACCTGTTGGGAAAGGCCCAAAGAAGAACCCCGCCCGGACTAGTAAGTCCAAGCGGGACAAGTACTTTGAAAAATGGGCCTGGGTAGACTCGAGCCGAAGGCCCGAAGGGGCCGGAGACGACTGAGGATTGGCCGCAGGCCAACCGGAGGTCCACTACCGACCTCACGCTTATCAGGCCCCTGTCAAATCGGCCGAATCCCGGCAAAATGCCGTACTTTCACGGGTAGGACGCACGATCTGCCGTACTTTTCCGGCAAACATGCCGGAATTTGCCGGGATTTACCGGCCCAATGACCGGCCCAAAAAACTCGGGACTCAAGAAACACAGTCTCCGATGAACAGCTAAGATGGGATATTCGGAGAAACCACCGGCGTCTGATGATTCCACCGCACTTCGATCAAACCCGCGGCGCCTGACGGGTGGGCTGCGTTCGCCGGGTGTGCAGCGCAGCATCTCAGCCCGTCACGCGCCGTCGATCCCCCAGGTTTGGCTCTTTCCCGCGGCGAAGCCCAATCACCCGCCCTTCACGACCTTCCACGACCTTCCTTGACCCGCCGACACCCACCACGCAGCTTCCCGAAGGTGGCCCAAAGGACGTTTGAATTTCCTTTCCTTTCCGGCCCGACGTAGGTTACCCCCTTGTTCGGTGCGCCCTCGGGGCGAACCGTTGGTTGGATGCCCGGCCCCCGAAGCCTAATGATCGACCGCCTCACCGCCGCCCTCTCGGACAGGTACCGCATCGAGCGCGAGCTCGGTGCGGGTGGAATGGCGACCGTGTACCTGGCGGCGGACCTGAAGCACGACCGGAAGGTCGCGATCAAGGTGCTGACCCCAGAGCTCGGCGCCGTCGTCGGTGCCGAGCGTTTCCTGGCCGAGATCAGGACCACCGCCAACCTGCGCCACCCGCACATCCTGCCGCTGTTCGACAGCGGGGAGGCGGACGGTCTTCTCTGGTACGCGATGCCGTACGTGGAGGGCGAGTCCTTGCGGGATCGTCTGGACCGCGAAAAGCAGCTTCCGGTGAAGGAGGCGGTGGCCATCGCCTCGAAGGTCGCCGGTGCGCTGCAGGCCGCTCATGACGCCGGCGTGATCCACCGTGACATCAAGCCGGCCAACATCCTTCTGGAGAGGGGCGAGCCGACTGTCGCGGATTTCGGGATCGCGCTGGCGGTGCAGGATGCCGGTGGAGGGCGCCTCACCGAAACCGGTCTCAGCCTGGGCACGCCGCACTACATGTCCCCCGAGCAAGCTACGGGCGACCGGGATTCCGATGCGCGCACGGACGTGCACGCGCTCGGCGCGGTGCTGTACGAGATGCTGACCGGGGAGCCGCCCTTTCCCGGCGCGACGGCGCAGGCGATCGTCGGCCGCATCCTGACGGTCGATCCGACCCCTCCGACGGAGATCCGGCGCTCGGTCCCGCCGAACGTGGAGGCCGCGGTCCTGACAGCGCTCGAAAAGACGCCGGCGGATCGGTTCAGGACTGCCGGAGAGTTCGCGAATGCGTTGAACGACCCCGGGTTCATCCGCCCCGCCACCGGCGCGCGAGACCACGAAACTGCTCATGGGCCCCTCTTTCGGTACGGTTGGCCCGCGACGGCCGCGGTACTGGCGGTGGCGCTCATCGGGGTCCTGCTGGCAGCTCCCGAGCCCCGAGCGCCTCGGGTCATCCGAGCTCCTCTGGCCCTGAGTCCGGGTCAGGAGCTGGGAGACCGGAGCGGAATCGGTCTCGCACCGGACCTCTCGTTTTTCGTGTACCGCGGCACGGTCGACCAGGACGAAGGACTCTGGGTGCGCCGTTTTGATGAGACCGACGCACGCCCCATCCCCGGCTCCGCGGGTGGCCGGGCGCCACAGGTGTCTCCGGAGGGGGACCGGGTGGCCTTCGCGACGTGGGACGGAGTCGGGTGGAGCCTGAACGTCGCATCCCTTTCCGACGGCACGGTGGAGAAGCTGACCGACGAACTCGGCGCCGATGTGGTCGCCTGGGGACCCGGAGATCTCCTGTACTTTCAGGGCGCCGACGGCCTGTGGCGGATCCCGGCGTCGGGAGGCACGGCCGAGCGGGTGGTGGTCGCCGATTCCACACTGGGAGAACGGACGTTCGGGCGACCGTTCGTCCTGCCCGAAGGCCGCGGGATCCTCATGACGACCGTGGGAGCAGGGCCGCTGGCGGTGCTTGATTTGCGGACGGGCACGGCCAAGCGGCTGGGCGTCCGTGGAAGCTTTCCGATGTATGCTCCCGGGTATCTGGTCTACGCGGACGACGGAGAGGTACTCGCCGCTCCGTTCGACCTCGACCGGCTCGAGGTGACCGGTGAGCCTCGACGACTCCCGCTCACCCCTAGGGCGTCGGGCTTCGGTGCGATCGAGGCCGCGATTTCGCCGACCGGGGATCTGGTGTACGTCTCCACCGAACGCCGCCGAATCGACATGGTCTGGGTCTCTCGCGGCGGTCTGGCGGAGCCGGTCGACCCATCGTGGCAGGGCTCACTCCGGTACCCGCGCGTGTCGCCGGACGGCGGGCAAATCATCGGTGAAATGACCGGCCCCGATGGGCGCACCATCGTGGGCCTCAGGAGTCTGGAGGCCGCCCAGACGCGTCTCATCTCGACGGACACGGCCGAACAGGTCCGGCCCGAGTGGCACCCGGAGGGCGATCGAATCGTGTACCGGGATCAACGGGGCCTGGTCACGGTCCCTCTCGACGGTCGACTGCCGACCGTGCTGGAGAGCGACATCCATCGCTCCCACGCGATATGGGGTCCGGACGGGACGACGCTCGTCGTCGACGGACGGCTCGAGTTCGATGGTGAGCGGCACCTGTACAGCCGGGGAGCGGGAGCGGAGTCGACGCCTCGACATCTCCTTCCGTCGGAGGAAGGCGAGCAGATCAGCCCGGCACTTTCCCCGAACGGCCGTCACCTGGCCTACGTGTGGGTTCGGGCAGGTCGGGGGAATGTCGTGGTCCGGCCATATCCGGACCTGGACTCAGACCGTGTTCAGGTGACCTTTTCCGGCAGATATTCTCCGGCGTGGTCCAGGGACGGCACGGAGCTCTTCTTCCACGATGCGCAAGGTCAGATGTTCGCGGCGCAGGTGACGACGGGGGGAGCGTTCGGGATCACGGGGATCGAGCCGCTGCTTTCCGGCGCGGGGTACGACCTACCCACGTGGGACCGAGGGTTCGACGTGCACCCGGACGGCGGCCGATTCCTCATGGTGCGCCGTCAGGGCGACGAGGTGGTCCTCGTACTCAATTGGCTCGAGGAGCTTCGAGCATTCATGGGCGGCTCCTGATGGCTAAAACAATGCAGGTGGATCACTGCACCCAGCCACCGCACCCGGGCTCTTGGGTGCCGAGCAGGGGGGCCCAAGGAAAGAACCCGCAAGCGCCTGGATAGTTGGCACTTGCGGGGAATGGGCCTGGGTAGACTCGAACTACCGACCTCACGCTTATCAGGCGTGCGCTCTAACCACCTGAGCTACAGGCCCCTAGGGAACTCCAAAAGTAACCCATTAACGGGAGGGCGTTCAATCCCACTTTCACTCCCTCCCTCACACCTGGGGAACATCATGGCTCGTTCGAGGAAACGCTTGGCACCCTGGACCATTACGCTGCTCGCACTCGCCGTGTTCGCGGCCCCGGCAACCTCCCAAGTCATCCATACGGCCCACGAGGAATCCGGTTTCGAGGAGTATACTTCGTACGAGGACCTCATGGCTTTCCTGCAGGACGTTCAGGCCAGCTCCCAGGACATGCTCCTGGCCTCCTTCGGGAAATCGATCGAAGGCCGGGTGCAACCGTACGCGATCTTCGGCAGGCCGCTGATCACCCAGCCCTGGGAGGCGATGGCATCAGGCAAGCCGATCATCCTCATCTACTGCAACGTGCACGGAGGAGAGAAGACCCTCAGGGAGTCGGCCCTGCTTCTGATCAGGGAGTTGGCAACGCGGGGCACCGAAGCGAATGGATACCTCGATGACCTCATTGTGCTCGTGGCGCCGTCGGTGAACCTCGATGGATTCGAGCGGTCCACCCGTGGAAACGCGCGGGGGATCGACCTCAACCGGGACTACATGAAGCTGGAGACGCCCGAGACGCGAAACCTGGTGCAGAACCTCCTGCACACTTGGCGCCCCCACATCTCGGTGGACGGCCACAACGGGGGGTCCTTTCCCTACAACATCACCTACCAGGCGAACAGCCACGCTGCGCCCGATCCCAGCATAACCAACCTCTGCGACTTCGAGATCTTCCCCTTCGTCACGGAGAAGAACGAAGAGGCCGGATACCGTGCGTTCTGGTACTCGGGGGCGA
>JBDHIF010000012.1:0-137658 GCA_039587535.1 Gemmatimonadota bacterium | reverse complement strand
GGGTCCGAGCTTGCCAGCCGACTCACCCGCGAAGGGCACCGAGTGGCCATATCCGGCCGCGACGAGGCCCGTCTTTCCGAGCTGGCCTCGGAGTTGGGGGCCCTGTCCCTCCCGGCCGACGCCTCCGACTTCGACGCGGTCACCGATGTCGTGGGCCAGGCGCTGGAGCAATTCGGTCGCCTCGACGGCGTGGTCAACTGCGCCGGTACGGTGCTCCTGAAGCCGGCGCACATCACACGACGCTCGGAGTGGGACGAGACCGTATCCGCCAACCTCACCTCGGCGTTCGCAGTGTTGCGCGCGGCTACGCGAGTCCTGGATCGCGGGGGTGGTGGGGCCATCGTCCTGGTATCCACGGCGGCTGCCGCCATCGGCCTCCCGAACCACGAGGCCATCGCCGCCGCTAAAGGGGGGATCGACGCCTTGGTCCGATCCGCAGCCGCGACCTACGGGCGGTCGCGGATCAGGATCAACGCCGTGGCCCCCGGCCTGGTCGAGACGCCTCTCACCGAGCGCATCACCAGCAACGAGAAGGCGCTGGATTCGTCCCTGTCCATGCATGCGCTGCGACGCATCGGTCAGCCGGAAGACGTGGCCGCTGCCATCGCCTGGCTACTGTCGGACGAAGCCTCGTGGGTCACCGGGCAGACGCTCGGAGTGGACGGGGGCCTGGGGCGGGTGCGCTCGGCCTGACGCTCGCGACCCAGGCGACGAGTTGGGCCATCCTCCGCCGCGTGAGTGACCACTGCCCATCCTGCGCCTCAGACCTGACCCGGACGTAGGGTCAAGACGCGTGCTCGCTCGACGAGCTGGATGAGGACTTCGTCGACGCGCTCCGCAGACGCTGGGTCGCTGAACCCCGACCCGGTCCAGAGCTCATGTCGATCGTGGCGCTCGCCACGTGTGGGCGTTGCGCCGGTGTCAGGACCCATCGGACCGGCCGAGGCTGACTCGCCGCCCCATCCATCCCCCGGTCACCGACGCCGCCAGCTGTACGAGGACGAGGCCCAGGACCACCGGAGCGGAGTCGAAGGCATCCACGTCACCGAAGAGCGTGGCGAGGAACCAGACGAAAACGCTGAAGATGCTGATGGCAGCGCCGTGGAGGATCGGGGCGTCGGACCAGCGTAGACCCACGAGGAGCCCCCCGAAGTAGAAGCCTGCCGCCAGGGACGCCACGAGCCAAGGGAGGGCGTTGGATTCGGGGCCAACCACGCCGAGACCCACCCCACCGAGGTAGACCGCCGCGGTAATGGAGACGGCGATTCCCCACCCGCCGATGACCCATCCTGGATGCAGGTTGGTCAGATGCTCGGATTGCATGTTGTCTCCACGTGCTCGAGAAGCGCTACACAAGATGTGGCGGGGACGATCAAAGCTCGAGCTCGAACTGTGAGCCCCCGAAGGTCAGACGATGATGCGGCGTGGGCCCGAGGTCCCGAAGCGCGGCCCGGTGAGCCGCTGTGCCGTACCCGACGTTGGTATCCCAGGCGTACCCAGGATAACGCTTGGAGAGCCGATACATGAGCCGGTCCCGGACCACTTTGGCCACGATCGATGCGCACCCGATGCTGTGGACCAGAGCGTCCCCATCCACCACGGCATCATGATCGCGCCCGAGTTCCTTCACCGGAAGTCCGTCCACCACGACGTGGTCCGGGCTTCGAGAGAGCCGACGGAGTGCTCTCCGCATCGCTTCGGTCGTGGCCTTGAGGATGTTGCGCTGGTCGATCTCCCTCACCGACGCGGCACCGATCCCCACGCACAACGCGGAAGACATGATACGCTCGAAGAGCTCCTCACGGACCTGCGGGGAAAGCTTCTTCGAATCGTCGGCTCCGTGCACGGCGCTCTCCGGCCGAAGCATCACCGCGGCAGCCACGACGGGACCCGCCAGCGGGCCCCGCCCCGCCTCGTCCACGCCGACAACGGATAAGCCACGACCCCAGAACCCGCGCTCATAAGCGAGCAGGTCCTGGGGTCGTTCTGACCTCGTCGAGGCCGGCGGCACGGCCGGTCCCCGTCAGCGAGCGGTGCGCTTCTCCGGGATCCGGGCGGACTTGCCGCGGCGGCCGCGCAGGTAGTAGAGCTTGGCACGGCGCACACGACCACGGCGAACGACTTCGATGCCGCTCACCGTCGGCGCATGCAGCGGGAAGATACGCTCCACTCCGATCCCGCTCGACACCTTCCGCACCGTGAACGTCTCGTCGACGCCGCCGCCCTTTCGGCCAATGCAAACGCCCTCGAAGGCCTGAATCCGCTCCTTGGCTCCCTCACGCACGAGGTAGAGCACCCTGACGGTGTCTCCGGGCGCGAACTCGGGGACCTCGTCCCGGAGCTGCTCTTGTTCGATCTCTTTGATTACGTCCGTCATGATGGACTCCCACGACGCGGGTCCGGGCCTTTTGCTGAACAGACGCATAAGCTAACCGACCCGAGGCGCGCGGTGAAGACCCGGAAACTGGCGCCACGGGGGAGAGCGACTTGGCGTATCCCCACGGCCACGCTCAACTTGTCGCTCTACCCTAGCCACGTCCGAGGAAACCGTATGAACGCGTCCGTCTACTTCCGCCGCTGGTCCACGTCCGCCCTTCTCTGGGCCCTGACGCTGGCCCTGGGAGCGTGCGGAGGCTCCGAGGGCGACGAGGCGCCACCCACCAGGGTCGCCGAAGCCGAGATCGACCGAGTCACCCGAATCGAGAACCTCCTGTCCATACTCGCCGCCGACTCGTTGGAGGGCCGCCGTACGGGGACCCCCGGCGCGCACCTCGCGGCGGCTTTCCTGGCCGAGGAGCTGGAGAGGTACGGCGTGGAGCCCCTCGGCGAGGACGGCTACTTCCAGCCGGTGCCCCTGGCGCGGGTGGAGGTCGACGGTCGCCCCCGACTCGTGCTTCCGTCCGAAGACGTCGCGTTCGACACCCTCCCCGCCGAGACGATTCTCGAGAATGAGGCGAACGTGGTCGGGCTCATTTCCGGGTCCGACCCCACCGTGGCGCAGGAGTACGTGGTCATCGGAGCCCACTACGACCACGTGGGCGTCGGGGGTCTCGTGGACGGTGACTCCATCTACAACGGCGCCGACGACGACGGGACAGGCACGGTGGCCATCCTGGAGATCGCACGGTCCCTGGTGGAAGGCCCGGCTCCGAGGCGGTCGGTGGTCGTGCTCCTCAGCACGGCCGAGGAGCAGGGTCTGCTGGGCACATGGTGGTACATCCGCCATCCCCTCGTGCCTCTGGAGCAGACGGTGGCCGACTTCCAGATCGAGATGATCGGCCGGCCGGACTCACTGGCCGGCGGCTCCGGTCGCGGATGGCTCACGGGCTATGAGCGGACGACCATGGGCGATCAGCTGGCGGAAGCGAGCTCCCCGATCGTCCCCGATCCGAGGCCCGAGATGAGGTTTTTCTTCCGGAGCGACAACCTGCCCTTCGCGGTTCAGGGGATCCCGGCCCACACGCTGTCTTCGTACAACATGCACGAGGACTACCATCAGCCCTCGGACGAAATCGAGCACGTGGACTTCCCGCACATGGCGGCCCTCATCGACGCCGCGGTAGAGGCCGTGCGGTTCCTCGCCGACGGCCCTACGCCCTCATGGAAAGAGGGCGGGCGGGAAGGACTACCCGAGCGGCCCTGACCTCCTGCGGAACCGGAGACCGCCGCGGCTCCTCACTCCGTCCGCGCCGGCACCGGTGCGCGGCGGGCGGCGTGGAGCCGCGCGATCGTCATCGCCAAGGCCCCCCAAAGGAGCCAGGACAACCGCTCCAGCGGGGTACGTGAAGCCAGGAAATGCGCGGGGAGGGAGACCGCGCCCGTCAGCCCGAAGAGCCGCTCGACACCACCCGTAGCCGGTCGTCGGTAGGCCAAGACACGCACCGCTTCCGGTCCTCCGTTCCTGAGCATATGGACGATGCGATCCCCCACGTCCTCCGGGGTCATGTCCTGCCAGCCCGGGATCCGCATGAGATTCCAGCTCGCTGCCGTGCTGCCCCACCCATGGAGATTGGACGCTGAGACCAGCGCGAGTCCGAGGCTGTCGGCGATCGCCAGGATCCTCTCCCGCTCCTGATCGCCTTGGGCCAGCCCTCTCGGATCACCGTCCAACAGCTCGATGGCCTCCACGCCCGCTCCATCCGGGCCACACGCAGGCACGGGCACCCGGCCGAGGTCGTTGGGGATGGTCTGGATGAGCACGGGCCACCCTTCGCACCACCGAGCGGGCAGGCCGGGCTCGCCACGCTCGGCCAGGCCGTCCAGCCGGTGGGGAGCGTCAGGCGCCGCGGCGTCCGGGCGCCACTCGCCCCTCGCATCCCTGGGATCCACGGTTCCCAGGGCCACCACGTGCTGGTTTTTGTATACGAACTCCCTCCCCGGCAGGATCACCGTTCCCTCGCCGGCTCGAGCAGGGTTTCGGTTCATGGCCCGAATCGCAGCCGATACGCTGTCATGATCGGCGATGAAGGCCACCTGGATGCCCGCCCCTCGGTGCCACGCGCGATTCCGCTCCCCGGTGAAATCCCACCGCCCATCGTGAGAAGCCCGAGTGTGGCTGTGGAAATCCACGACCACGATGTCGGGATCGTCCACCACCAGCCGGGCCATAGGTCGGTACGCCAAGACGCCGGCGGCATAGAAGGCTGCCAGGCCCACGACGAACGCCACCAGCACGGCGAGCTCGACGAGCACACGCCCTCCCAAGGACCGTGGCGAGCGCCGCCGCACCAAGCGCCAGGCCAGGAAGGCCAGGAAGATCCCTGCGAAGACCATGAGGTGCTGCGGGACCGTGAGCACGGTCAGGTAATCCATGACACCGACGAATGGAGCCAACGCCAGATAGCCGACGCCGTGCTCCAGGCTGACCCCTTCGACGGGGCTGCCTTCCAGAGCATCCACGACCGGGGCCCGGTGAGGGATCGACAGGGCCGCCAGCACGAGGGCTAGCCAGATCAGTGGAGCTCGGTTCGTCACGTCCGCTTCGCCAGGGAGTTGGGATGCTCGCGCTCACCTATGCGGCTGATTCCCGCTATCCGCAAGCTTCTGGGGAACAGACGAGGGCCGTCCCGCGCGGGACTCTGTCCGACGCCCGCCGAGACGCTAGCGCGGCTCATCGCCCTTGGACTCCGGCATCCGTCCCCGGGTCAGCCGCTCGGCCTCAGTGCGCCGCCACTCAGCGATACGCTCGTGGTTACCGGAACGGAGCACCTCCGGAACCGAATGGCCGCGATATTCCGCGGGGCGGGTGTACGACGGCGCGCTAAGCATCTCCCCGTCGTAAAAGGAATCCGTAGCCGCGGCGTCGTGGTCTCCCATCGCTCCCGGAAGCAAGCGCACGACGGCATCGGTAATGGCCAGCGCGCCGATCTCCCCACCGGAGAGCACGAAACGCCCGATGGAGAGCTCCTCGGTGGCAAGGTGGTCCGCAACACGCTGGTCGACGTCCTTGTAGTGTCCACAGAGAAGCGTGAGCTCGGGCTCCACGCTGAAGCGGACCGCATCGTCGTGCCCGAAAGGCCGGCCCCGGGCCGACAGCAACACGATCGGACCTCGGGGCTCGAGCGCATCCACCGCCTCGAAGAATGGCTCCGGCTTCATCACCATCCCGGCGCCCCCGCCGTAAGGTAGGTCGTCGACCGTCCGGTGGACGTCGTGTGTGAAGTCGCGCAGATCCACCAGGCGATACTCCACCAGGCCCGCCTCCGCCGCCCGCTTGGGAATCGACAGACCCAGAGGCCCCTCGAAGAAGTCGGGGAAGATGGAGACGATGTTGATTCGCATCACAGGGCCCGGCCGTTACGGACGGTTAGAGATCCAGGAGTCCTTCGGGTGGGTCGATGACCATTCGGCGTCCCTCGGTATCCATCTCCACGACGATCCGATCAAGGAATGGGATCAGGTATTCCTTGTGTGGACCCCGGACTTCGAGGAGGTCGGCAGGCTGAAGCTCGAACAGGTGGGATACCTCCCCCAGCCGCTCGCCTCCTCGGAGGAACACCTCCATGCCCACCAGGTCGTGGTGGAAGATCTCACCCTCGGCCGGCGGCTCCACTTCCGACGCTTCACGGTAGGCGTACTTCCCCCGGAGCGCCTCGGCCTGATTCCGGTCATCCAGCCCCTGGAACGAGACCAGGTAACCCTTTCGGAACGGGCGGGCGGCAAGGATTCGTAGGGGCGGCAGGTCGGGATTCGGACCGTCGTCCGTCTTGCCTCCAAGCAAGAGGACCACCCCGGGAGCGTAGGTCTCCTCGGGGTGGTCCGTCAGGGGCTGCACATAGAGCTCGCCCTTGATGCCGTGCGCCTTCGCCAGGTGACCGACCACGAGGTGGCGCGGGTCGGGACGCGCTCCCGGCGACACGGAGCGTCCGTCTACTCGGCCTTCTCGGCCCCGTCTTCACCGTCGTCCGAGGGCTCCTCGGGAGCCGGCTCGGCCTCCTCTGCCACGGACTCCGCTACAGCGGCTTCGGCCTCCGGCGCCCCTTCGGCCTCCTCCTCACCCTCGGCGACGGCCTCACCCTCGGCAGCGGCCTCACCCTCGGCAGCGGCTTCACCCTCGGCGGCGGCCTCACTCTCGGCAGCCGCCTCACCCTCGGCAGCCGCCTCACCCTCGGCAGCGGCTTCACCCTCCGCGGCCGCTTCGGCTTCAGCCGCGGCCTCGGCCTCAGCTGCCGCCTCAGCTTCAGCGGCCTCGGCGGCGGCCTTCTCCTCGGCAGCCTTCTCGGCAGCGGCCTTTTCTTCGGCGGCCCGTTTTGCGGCCAGCTCCTCGGCCCGCTTGGCCTTCCGCTCCTCCGCGTCCTCGGCACCGACGGCCACCTTGGCATCGCCGCCGGCGCGTGCCTTGGCGATGAGGGACTTCATGGTCGCGGACGGATCGGCGCCCTCACTGAGCCAATAGTCCACTCGCTCCAGGTCGATGACCAGGCGAGCCGGATCAGAGAGCGGCTTGTAGTAGCCCAGGGTCTCGACGAACCGACCGTCGCGAGGCGACTGGCTGTCGGCGACGACGACACGGTAGTGGGGCTTCTTCTTCCGGCCCATCCGCCGGAGTCGGATACGTACGGGCATCTTCCCAACATATTCTGGCGTGAACACACGGCTCCGCGGCTGCGGACCGAACCCACGTACGGCGAATCGCCAACGCAGGCAGACGCATACGATACAAGGGTCTGTCGTATGTGTACAGCGCATCCTCGGGACGATGTATCTTCCTGAGCCATGGATCCCACCGACCCCATACTCCTCCTCGCCGCCTTCGGCGCCGCCCTCCTGGCTGGCGCGGGTAACGCGGTGGCGGGAGGCGGCACCAATCTCTCCTTTCCCATCCTCATCTGGCTGGGGATCCCACCGGTCGCAGCCAATGCCACCAACGGAGTAGGACTCTGGCCGGGATCCGCTGGCGCCGCGTGGAGCTACCGCACGGCTCTGGCGAGGGCTGATCGCCGCTGGTGGTGGTTCGCGATCCCCTCGTTGGTCGGCGGAGGCATCGGGGCATGGCTACTTCTGACCCTCCCGCCGACTTGGTTCGGCGCCATGGCCCCCTGGCTCGTGATCGTGGCTTCGGGCATGGTCGCCGCCGAGCCGCTTGTCCGCCAATGGCTCCGATCGCCGGGTCACGAAGGCCACGGTGGCGCTGGTTGGTTCGCCCTCATGATGACCGTGCACTTCCTGATATCGGTGTACGGAGGGTACTTCGGGGCTGGCATGGGCATCCTCATGCTGACCAGCCTCGGGCTCATGGGCCTGCACGACATGCACGAGGCCAACGCCTGGAAGAACGTTCTGGCCGTGGCCATCAAGGGCGTGGCCGTCTTCTACTTCATTGTCGCGGGTGTGTTGGTATGGCCCGTGGCCATCGTCATGGCCATCGGCTCCACGCTCGGGGGCTACGCTACGGGCCGGTTCATCCAGCGCTTCGACCAGAGGAAGCTGCGGTGGGTGGTGGTGGCCATGGGCGTAGGGATGGGACTGGTCCTGCTCTGGCGCGGGACCGGCTGACGGGCGGCGGACCCGCGCGTCGAGCGGCCTCAGGGGGGCTACCGGCCGAACGGCATCCCTGGAAAGCCGCCGCCCATGCCGGGCATCCTACCACCACCGCCCATCATCCCTTTCATCTGCTTCATGAACTTTTCCATCTCCTTGAACTGCTTCATGAGACGGTTGACCTCGGCCACGGGGCGCCCGCTCCCCTTTGCGATGCGCGCCCGCCGAGACCCGTTCAAGATCTCGGGCTTCCGGCGCTCCTCGGGCGTCATGGATAGGATGATGGCCTCCACGTGCTTCATGCGTTTCGGATCCATGTTGGCCGCGGGAATCTTCATCCGGCCCGCACCGGGGATGAGCTTCAGGAGCTGATCCAGCGGACCCATCTTCTGGACCTGCCGCATGGCAACGAGGAAGTCCTCGAGCGTGAAGCGTCCCTTCCCGAGCACCTTCTTCTCGAGCTCCTCCCGCTCCTCGTCGTCGACCGCGGCCTGTGCCCGTTCCACCAGGCCGACCACGTCCCCCATCTGGAGAATCCGGCCTGCGAGCCGCTGGGGGTCGGCGGTGTCGAGGTCGTCGACCCCTTCACCCACGCCCAGGAATTTGATGGGCTTGCCGATTACACCGCGGATGGACAGCGCCGCACCCCCACGGGCGTCACCGTCCATCTTCGTCATCACTACGCCCGTGATCCCCAGCGCCTCATCGAAGCCCTGCGCGATCGTGACCGCCTCCTGCCCCGTCATGGCGTCGGCCACCAGCAGGACCTCGTCAGGCTGGACCGCGTCCTTGACCCGGCGAAGCTCGTCCATCAGCGCTTCGTCGATCTGCAGGCGCCCGGCCGTGTCCACCAGCAGCACACCGTGGCCGTCCTCCTTTGCCTTCGACCTGGCGTCCAGGGCGGCCTGGACCGGATCGCCCTCGAACACGCCAGCCACCACCGGCACTCCGATCTGGCCGCCCAACGTCTCGAGCTGCTCGATGGCAGCGGGGCGCTGGAGGTCACACGCCGCCAGGAGCGGTCTGCGGCCCTCCCGTTGCAGTCTTCGAGCCAGCTTCGCCGAGGAGGTGGTCTTACCCGAGCCCTGCAGCCCCACCATGAGCACCACGGCCGGCTTCCGGGCGCCGGAAGCGAGGGATGCGCGTTCGTCTCCGAATAGGTTGGCCAGCTCGTCGTGGACGATCTTGACGATCTGCTGGCCCGGCTGGACGGCCTTGAGAACCTCCTCGCCCAGCGCCTTCTCCTGCACCCGGCCCAGGAACTCCCGCGTCACCTTGAAGTTGACGTCCGCCTCGAGGAGCACCCTTCGGACTTCGCGGAGCCCCTCCTTGACCATGGCTTCGTTGAGAACGCCACGTTGGCGGAGCTTCTTCAGCGCCTCGTCTAGCTTCGAGCCTAACTCGTCGAACATGCTGGGATGGGCGGGGGGATTCAGCGCGGAGGGCCGGCCTCCGAATGAGGACCCACAAGCTACCCGTACGCTCCGGGGCACTCAACGGCGACCCTCGGGCAGACCGGTCGCCCACGCCTTCTCACCCGCGATGGGCCGCCAGGGTCGCCCCGGGGCTTACCTCCACGCGGCGATGATGAGACCCATCACGAGGAACGAGACGACGTGATAGCCCGCGTTGACGGCGAAGTGCTTGAATGATCGCTGCTCGAACAAGTAGACCACGCCGAACGCGGGCGCGACCCAGGCGATTCCGACCGACGCCGCTGCGGCCACGGCGGGCCAGAACGGCATGACGTCCTCGGGGCCCAGAAAGGCGGCCAGGACCGTGGCGGCCACCAGCTGCAAGACGAAGGACACACCGAAGATTCTCGGCATATTCCCCTGCGCCGCCTTCTCCTCGGTCATCCCGGACGCTGTCATCCAGGCCTTTCCGAAGATCGGACCGTACCAGAGCCCTCCCAGCACAAACGTCGACACCGCCGCCACCACCACCGCGATCCAGTTGATCGCCATCGTCCCCCCCTCGGTAGAATCCACGAGCCGGGGGTCAGGGCGTACCACCCGGCGCGGGTCCGCGGTGGGCCGACCCACCACCCGCCGGGCGAACATAAGCGGGCGGTGGCGCGACCAGCCGAGGGAGGTTCCAATACCCTCGTCCCCGTCGCGCCCCGAACCGCGAGCACCATGCAAGGGCTCTACATCACTTCCGTCTTCCTCCACATCGTCGCCGCGGTCGTGTGGCTCGGTGGCATGTTCTTCCTGATCCTCGTGGTCGTACCATGGCTGCGCGCGGGGAAACGCGCCGAGGCAGGCGCTTTCCTGCGAGACACGGGCGTCCGCTTCCGGTGGGTGGGGTGGGCATGCCTCCTCACCCTTCTGGCTACCGGGTCGCTGAACCTCTGGCTTCGGCGAGTGCGGCCATCGAGCTTCACAGATCCCGAGTGGCTCGCCACACCGTTCGGCCGCACCATCGTCCTGAAGCTTCTTCTCTTCGCACTGGTGCTCGGCATCAGCGTCGCGCACGACTTCCACGTGGGCCCCGCAGCGACGGCCGCCATGCGGAAGGATCCGGGCGGACCCGGAGCGATCCGGCTGCGCCGCATGGCCTCGTGGATGGGACGCGTCAACACTGTCCTGGCGCTGGCGCTGGTCTTCCTAGGGGTCGTCCTGGTGCGCGGTTGGCCCTGAAGGCCTCCGGGAACTCCTAGCGGCCGCCCGAGCCGTCGTCGGTGTCGGTTTCCTGGGCCGCTTGGACGGAGGCGTCCAAGGTCTCCAGCACCAGATTCCAGTCGAAGCCGTCACCGATTCCTCGGACCCAGTAGTCCATCCAGGCCATCTCGCTGACCGACTTCACGAGCCGGTTGCGGGAGTCCGGAATCCCATGGCTCTCCCCGGGATAGACGAAGAACTCAGTGGGCACTCCGAGCTTCTTGAGCGCCATGTGCAGCTCCACGGACTGCGGGCTGGGGACACGGGGGTCGCCGAGCACCACATGGATCATGGTCGGCGTGCTGGCGTTTTCGATGTACTTCAGCGGGGACTGATCCCAGTAGGGCTGGAAGTCGTCGTAGAGGAACGCGTCCCCGATATAGAACTGGCGATTCCTCTGGACGTCACTCTGCGCGTACATGCTGATCCAGTTCATGGTGCCGGCCCCGGAGCTGATCGCCTTGAAGCGATCGGTCTGGGTGAGGATCCAGTTGGACCAGTGCCCACCGGCGCTCCATCCGAGTGCTCCCATCCGGTCGCCGTCCACGATTCCCTCGGCGATGAGGTGGTCCACGCCGGACATGATGTCCTCGTATCCCAGCGTGAAGTAGTCGCCGACGATGTCGGTGCGGTGCGCGTTCCCGTAGCCCCTGGATCCACGGTAGTTGGGCTTGAGCACGGCGTAGCCCGCTCCCGCGTATACCTGCGACCCGTAACCTCCGTTGAAGCGCAGCACGTCGGCCGAAGCCGGTCCGCCGTGGATGGCCACGATCAGCGGATAGCGCTCGCCTTCCTCATAGCCCACGGGCAGGTTGAGCACGCCTCCGACGGTCTTTCCGTCCGTTGAGGTCCACTCCACCTCGATCTCCCGACCCAGCGCGATCTCTTCCTCGATCCAGGGGTTCACGTCCACCAGCTGAATCCAGCGGGATCGGTCCGCCACCTTCCCGATGTCATCCACGACAAACACGGTGGCGTACGTATTGGGATCGGTGTAGTCGATGAGGTACACGCCCGAGTCCTCGTCGCGGTCCACGGACAGGCTGGCTCGCTCGAACGTCACCTGTCGTACCTCTCCCGTCTCGATGTCCAGAGCGTGCAGCTGTCGGGTGACTTTCACTCCGGTCGTGAAGTAGACGGTGTTCCCGTCGTCGGACCAGAAGTCGATATCGGCGCTGTTGTCGAAGT
This sequence comes from Gemmatimonadota bacterium, assembly GCA_039587535.1. Classification (GTDB taxonomy): domain Bacteria; phylum Gemmatimonadota; class Gemmatimonadetes; order Longimicrobiales; family Gaopeijiaceae; genus JAWLHJ01. The sequence continues at coordinate 125,827 of JBDHIF010000012.1, read as the reverse complement.
CCTCGCCCAGCTTCCGGAACGTCCCTCCGCGGTCCTCGACGGCGCGTATGTAGACGCGGTCCTCGGTCATGGTATATCCGGTCATATCGTCCGGGGCCGAGAAGGCGATCCAGCGCCCGTCCGGGGAGAAGCTCGGGGTACCCTCCCGGACCTCGTAGTTCTCGGTGAGCCGCTCGATCTCCCCGGTGGCGACTTGAAGGAGATACGGATCGTGGTAGAGCCCAGCCCCGGTGATGTTGCGTTCGTACCGCTCGGGCGAGCCGCCCATGAACGCGATCCAGCGCCCGTCCGCGGACACTTCGAAGCCGTCCACGCTGTAGCTTCCGTCTTCCTCGAGCAACCGCTCGCGGGGCGACGCTACCTCCACCGCCCAGAGGCTCGACAACGGGGTCACCTGGTTTCGGACGTCCACGGTGAATCCGAGCTCCTCGCGGCGGTGGTCGGCCTCGTCGAAGTCGTCCGGCCGCGTGAAGTAGATCCGGGAGGCATCCGGAGACCAGGCCCAGTCCTCCACTCCGGCCTCGCCATCGGTGAGCGTCACCGGCTCCGCATCGGCGGGAATAGATCCGGGAAGTCGGTAAAGCTGCTCCCGGCCGCTCTCTCCCGCCCGGTAGACCAGCCAGCGCCCATCCGGGCTGAACTCGAAGTCGGAGACGCCGTTCGGGTCGGAGGTGATCCGTCGAGCCTCCCCACCATCCACGCGCATGACATACAGCTGACGACCGGCGGGGCCATCCTCTTCGTCTTCGTCGTCCTCACCCGCGTCCGCGTCGCGGTTCGAAGAAAAGACGATGACACCCGACTGCGGCGCCCAGGCCGGGCGTTCCTCGTCGTGCTCTGTGGTGAAGGTGAGCTGTCGGGTCGAGGTCAGCCCCTCTTCAAGAGATACGAGGTAGATGTCCGACTGGCTCTCGTCCTCGACCCAATCGGGTGTGGTCACGCTGTAGAGCATCCAGCGGCCGTCAGGGCTCGGCGTCCAGTCCCCCGCCTGACTCATCTCCCGCACGTCGAGGAAGGTGAGCGGGCGCTGCTGTGCCTCGAGGGATACAGGCGCCGCCGGCAGGACGAGAATTGCGGCGACGAGGATCAAAGTCAGGCGCACGAGCGGGCTCCGGGCTACGAGAAGAGAGGCGACCGCGCCGGCCTCGGCCACGCGCAGTCAGCCGAAATGGTGCCCCTACCTCACTCGGCCCGCAACGCCTCCATGGGATCTATGCCCGTGGCACGGAGCCCCGGGATCCAGGACGCGAGGGCTCCCGCGGCGAGCAAGACCATCGCCACGCCGCCGAGAACCAGCGGATCCCGAGCGCCGACACCGAACAGGAGGTTCTCGACCTTGGGTGCCGCGGCGACGGCTACCAACGTGCCCAGCACCACGCCCAAGGTCGCGAGCCCGACGCCCCGCAGCACTACGCCCCGCAGCAGCCCCTGCTTGCTGGCGCCGAGGGCCGAGCGGATACCCAGCTCCCGCGTGCGGTCGGCCACGTCGAACGCCAGAAGGCTGTAGAGCCCTACACCCGCCACGAGCAAGGCCAGCACACCGAACAGGGTGAACAGGGTGGCGCCGAGGGACCAGGCCCGTGCCTGCGGATCCAACGCCTCGCGGAGTGTGCCAACCCCGGCGTACCTCACGCGCGGCGAAAAGGACCGGAGCGGACCGGCGAGGGCCGATGCCACGGCAGCCGCATCGCCGGAGGCGCGTATGTACATCCCTCGCGGTGAGGGGCTGTCCTCCGTCAACGGGACGTAATACGCCATGTGTGGCGCTTCTTCGAGGGAGCCCCGGGTCACGTCCTCGGCCACGCCGACCACGGTGGTGCACGGCGTGTCCTCCCCCTCCCCTTGGTAGAAGCATTGACCCAGCGCCCCCTCATCCGGCCACAGCGTCCGCGCCATCGTTTCGCTGACCACAGCCACTCGCGAGGCTCCGGCCCGGTCCTGGGCTTCCAAGCCCCGGCCGCGAACCACCTCGATCCCGAGCGTGGGCAGGTAGTGCTCGTCCGTGACGATGTAGTAGGGGCCGCCTCCGGGAAGCCTGGGAATCGAGTCGAACCCGGGCACGCGAATCCCTCCCGAGAACGACCACCCGAACGGCGCCATGGTGAGCGACACCGACTGGACTCCGGGTACGCCACGCGCGACGCGGGCCGCCTCCTCGTACAGCGCGGTGTTCTCCAGGCGCCATTGGTCCGGCTCCTCACCGAACACCGGCATCGCGCCCTCGACCTCGAGCTGGGCCACGGCCAGCCGGTCGACGTCCATGCCAAGGTCGAGGCTGCGAACCTCCGCCAGGCTCCGCACGAAGAGACCGGCACCCACCAGCAGCACCACCGAAAAGGTCACCTGAGCCACCGCGAGTCCGCTCCTCAAGCGGGACCGCCGCCCCGCGCTCCCCCTTCCACCGCTCTGCAGCTGCGCCGCCACGTCCGCGCGAGCACTCCGTATCGCCGGGCCGATCCCCGCCGCGAGCCCGGCCAGCAACGCCACGGCCGCCATGAAGGCGCCCAGCCGCGCGTCCACCGCGGAACCGGCCCAGTGGATTTCCGGCATGAGGGTGTCGCGGATGCCCACGGCCCCCCAATGAGCCATGCCGAGAGCCAGCACGCCCCCGGCGGCGGCCAGGAGTACGGCCTCCAGGATGGCACCTCGGAGCAGTGCGCCCCTGGAGATCCCCAACGAGAGGCGCACGGCCTCTTCTCGACGCCGCTGCTCCCCACGCGCCAGGAGCAGGTTCGCGACGTTCGCGCAGGCGATGAGCAGGACGAGAAGCGCCACGCCCGACAGCCAGAGCGCCACTCTGGACTCATCCGACGCCAGAGGGCCACGCGCGGCCATCAGCGGAGCCGTCACCACGCGCGCGTTCGCATCGTACCAGCCTTCGGAGATCTCCTCCTCACGTCCCGCCCGGTGAACACCCGTGGCCTCCGCTTCGGCCGCGGCGAGCCGGGCATCGTCTTCGACACGTGCGACGACGCGCATCCACGAGAAGCCGCGGCTGTCGTGGAAGTCATAGTCACCCCACTGCAGCATTCCGTAGGCGGTGAGTGGGACCCACACGTCCACCCGGCTCCTGTCCACGCCCGTGAAGCCTCGCGGCGCGACCCCTATGACCGTGAAGTCGACCCCGTCGATCTTGATGATCCGCCCGAGGGCGTCGGGTGTGCCACCGAAGTCGGCTTGCCAGAAATCCCAGTCGAGAACCGCGGTCGGTGACGCTTCGACCTGATCCTCCTCGGGGGACGGGAAGCGACCGAGAGCCGCCTCCACACCAAGGAGAGGGAAGAAATCGTGGCTCGCTCCCGCGGTCTCGACGCGGCTCGCCTGATCCCCGCTGCCCATGGTCCGCTGGCGAGGTCCGGAGTACCCCCCCGCTCCCACGAAGCCGCCCACGCCCCGGACGTCGTCCAGGTCCGGGTAGGTCAGGGAGCTTCCGTATGAGGGGTTGCCGTCGATCCCGGCCCTAAGCGTGAGCACTCTACGGACCTCGTCCGGTCGCACGATGTGGTCGGGAGCCCGCAGTAGGATTCGGTCAGTGACGGCGAACATCGCGCCGTTCGCCCCGATCCCCAGCGCCAGCGTCGCGAGCACGCCCAGGGAGAATCCCGGGTTCCGTAAGAGCCCCCTCGTCGCTTGGCGCAGCTCACCCGTGGCTCGCCGTCCTATCTCCACCCCTCTCCGCATCGCCATCCCCCTCCGGTTCATCCACACGAGCTTTTCCTTATGGCCGCGCACGCTCCCGAAGCGTCGCTCTGCCTCGCTCCGGGCGTCCTGCGGCGTCATTCCTTGCTCCGCCAGCCGGTCGGCCACCTCCTGCAGATGGTGCTGGATCTCGGCATCCACCTCGTCGGACGGGTCCACGGCCCGGGCGATGGCCTGGAGGGTGCGACGGATTCGGAACAGAGACATACGCAGGCGCTCAGGCCGGCGCGGCGCGGGTAATACGCGCCACGGCGGTCACATACCGGGACCATCGCTCTTCCTCTTCGGCGAGCGCAGCCCGGCCCTTCTGGGTCAGGCCGTAGTAGCGTGCCCGACGCCCCTTCTCGGACACACCCCATTCGGCTTCCAGCCAGCCGCGCTTGCTCATCCGGTGGAGCGCGTGATAGAGGGCCCCGTCCTCCACCACGATCTCGTCGCCCGTGGTCCGCCGCATCCAGTCCAGAATCCCGAAGCCGTGCATCCGGCCGGCCGCCTCGAGAGACTTGAGCACGAGAAGCTCCAGTGTTCCCTGGAGGGGTCCCATGGGCGTTGATGTCACGTCGTTCCTCCGGCGCGTCGTCCGTTCGGTTGCCTGAATGGTTCAGGCTATACTGTTGGCCTGAAGGGCTCAGGTCAAGGGGGTGGGGCGCCACGACGGGTCTCGGCCCGTCGGGAGTCCAGGGCTCTCCTACCGGCTCTCGCTGACCCCGCCAGAGAGCGTGGGAGCCGCTCTCTGTTCCGTCGACCCCACCGAGGCTCAGGCCTCGATCTCGTGCGCCTCCCCGGCACCGCGAGGCACCCGGATGAGGTCCACCAGTACCTGTACGTGGATGGGTGGCTCCGGCGTAAGACGGGAGACCGTCAGGGTCACGGCGAAGTTGAGTAGCATCCCGACGGTGCCGATCCCTTCCGGGCTGATACCGAGCCACCAGTGCTCCGCGCTGTTCATCTCCGGATGCACGAACTTGAACCAGACGATGTAGGCCGCGGTGAACGTGATGCCGGTGATCATGCCCAGGACGGCGCCCTCCCGAGTCGTGCGCTTCGAGAAGATCCCGAGGATGATGACCGGAAAGAAGGAAGACGCGGCCAGCCCGAAGGCGAACGCCACCACCTGCGCCACGAAGCCCGGCGGATTGATCCCCAGATACCCGGCCACCACCACGGCGACCCCCGCGGCGATCCGCGCCGCGACCAACTCACCCTTCTCCGTGATGTCGGGCTTGATGGCCCGTTTCAAGAGGTCGTGACTCACCGCCGACGAGACCACGAGCAGCAGACCGGCGGCGGTCGACAGAGCCGCGGCGAGACCTCCGGCGGCCACCAGGCCTACCACCCAGTCCGGCAGCCCGGCGATCTCCGGGTTCGCGAGCACGATGATGTCCTGATCGACGGTAAGCTCGTTGGCCACCGGCGACGCCGGACCGGTGAACTGGATGAGCCCGTCCCCGTTCAGGTCTTCGTGACTCACCAGGCCCGTCTGCTCCCAATTCGTGAACCACTCGGGCACCTGCTCTACCGGCGTCTCGGAGACGCTTTGGAGGAGGTTCGCCCGTGCGAAGACCGCCACGGCCGGCGCCGTCGTGTACAGAAGCGCGATAAACACCAGCGCCCATCCAACGCTGATTCGGGCGTCTCGCACCCGAGGCACCGTGTAGAACCGGATGATCACGTGGGGGAGCCCAGCCGTGCCCACCATGAGCGCCGCGGTGATGAAAAAGACGTCGAGCGTGGACTTGGTCCCGTCCGTATATGGTGCGAATCCGAGCTCCTGGTGCAGCCCGTTCAGGCGCTCCAACAGAGGCATCCCCGACGCTTGGTCGACGCCCCCCAGCCCAAGCTGCGGGATGGGCGTCCCCGTGATGAGCAGCGACAGGAAGATGGCCGGGACCATGTAGGCGAAGATGAGGACGCAGTACTGCGCCACCTGAGTGTAGGTGATCCCCTTCATGCCCCCGAGGACGGCGTAGAAGAAGACGATGGCCATGCCGATGAGGACACCCGTCGTCACTTCGACTTCCAGGAAGCGGCTGAAGACGATGCCCACGCCGCGCATCTGGCCGGCCACGTAGGTGAACGACACGAAGATGGCGCACACGACTGCCACGATCCGCGCGGTCTGAGAGTAGTAGCGGTCGCCCACGAAATCCGGGACCGTAAACGCACCGTACTTCCGGAGGTACGGCGCCAGGAGGAGGGCCAGGAGCACGTAACCGCCTGTCCAACCCATGAGGTAGACGGACCCGTCGTAGCCCATGAACGAGATGAGGCCCGCCATGGAGATGAACGAGGCGGCGCTCATCCAATCGGCTGCGGTGGCCATCCCATTGGCCAGCGGCGACACGCCGGCGCCCGCCACGTAGAAGTCCTTCGTGGAAGCCGCACGCGACCAGACCGCGATCCCGATGTACAGCGCGAAGGACGCCGCCACGAGTAGGAAAGTCCAAGACTGGACGTTCACGCGTCTCCTCCCTCGTCTACGTCGAAACGCCGGTCGAGGCGATTCATCAGTATGACGTAGAGGAAGATCAGCACCACGAAGACGTAGATGGAGCCCTGCTGGGCGAACCAGAAGCCGAGCGGGTACGATGTGCCCGGTAGGTGGAAGCTGTTCAGCGGCTCGGCCAGGACGATGCCGAAGCCGTAGGACACGACGAACCAGACGACGACCAGGGCACCGACATACCGCACGTTCTGCTTCCAGTACGCCTCATGGCGAGCCCGGACCGCGGGGTCCGCGGCAGATTCGCGCGGCCTCCGGGAATCGGGCTTCGTCGGGTCGTCGGGCTTCATGGCTGCCTCGCGTGTGGGATTTGGAGGGCGCGGCCAGACTAGCGCGGTGAGCCCACGACGGGCAACCGGAAGGGGCGGCGCAACCCCGACCACGCAGCGCAGATCGGAGGAGTGGATCCTATCTTCCACCGATGATTCCGCTGACGAGGTCACCCATGGCTCGATCCCACCCGCACCTGTCCGCGCTTGCCACTGCCCTGTTACTGGCCTCGGCCTGCGGTGGGTTGCCCGACGGCTCGAACCGCGGGAGCCAGCCAGCCGAAGTCGCCCAACGCATGGGCTCCACCGAGCTACGGGTGGTCTATGGCCGGCCCATGGCGCGCGGCAGAGTGCTGTTCGGAGAACTCGTACCCTATGACTCGATCTGGAATCCCGGCGCGAACGAGGCGACGCGGATCGAGGTCAGCGAGGACATCCTCATCGAAGGGGAGCCGCTGGCGGCCGGGAAGTACAGCATCTGGGCCATCCCTCGGCCGGAGCAGTGGACGCTGATCTTCAGCAACGCGCACGACGTCTTCCACATCCCGTACCCCGAGGGACAGGACGCGCTGCGGATGGACGTCACCCCCGATCCCGCACCGCACGTCGAGAGTCTAACCTTCGATTTCCCAATGGCCGACCGGGACTCGGCCGACCTTCGGCTCCACTGGGGAGAGCTCATGATCCCGCTGCGGATCCGGGCAGCACGTTGAGGCCGGAGCACCCCGCCGGACGCCTCCCATGAGCATGGCGCGGGCGCCGTGGTGGAAGATCTGGCTCGACCCCAATGTTTGGTGGTAGTACGCCACGCTCGTCATGCCGGGGGAAGTGGTGAGCGAAGGCGGGTCCGACCCGTCGTAGGTCGGAGGGGACTTCGTGGTCGCGCCCGGCGGGACGCTGGCCTACGCGCGTCCCCAAGTGCGCGACGACCGCCCTCCCATCGGCGAGCTACTCGCGGTCGTCGCGCGAACCGGGGCGAAGTGAGCGGCGCGATCAGTGTGCGGTCGAGACTTCTCCGCGCTCGGCCCTGCCAGTTACCGGGCCGTAGATGCCACCGACCACGGCACCGTAGACCAGATGTCCAATCAGGCTGCCCATGACCATGGGCAGAGACCCCGAAAAGAAGGGCATCCCCATGACAGGCATGACCACCATCTGAGCCATCAGGAATGGCGCGATCCCGTACAGAGCACCGCGGAAGGGCGGCGGCCCGGGGAGGCTCGGGGCCACCACACCGTAGATCAGAGCCAGCACCGTTCCGATGGCGAAGTGAGCGATCCATCCGGCCGCTAACACACCACCCATCACGCCGGCGAGCATGACCGCCGGGTTCATCGGCGGGATTCCGATGAGCGGCGCCACCCAAATCCCCACGACCGTCATCACTGTGGTGCCCAGAATCCCCCCAGTGATCGCTCTTCCCGCGTCGATACCCATGATCCCTCCTTCAGACGGTGGTGTCGGCCACGACACAAGTCGCGTCCTCGAACTCCAACGCCGAACCGAATGTGGGACCGCCTGGTTCCGGTACCGGATGGTGACCGGACGCAAGAGGTACGGGAATGAGCCGGTGAAGCGGGATGCCGACACCCCGCGCCGAGTCAGTCGACCGGAATGATCTGGCTTCTACGCGTGCCGACCGACACCCACTGGACGGGGGCACCCGTCAGCTCCTCGACTCGGTCCAGGTAGGCACGAGCGTTCCGCGGGAGGTCCTCCAGCTTCTTCACGTCGCCGGTCGGGGCTTCCCAACCCGGAAGCGTCTCGTAGACCGGCTCGAGCTCGGAGAGCGACCAGGTGTCCGCCGGGAATCGCTCCGTCACGTTTCCGTCGGGGAGCCGATAAGCCGTGGCCACCTGCAGCTCCGAAAGGGTATCCAGCACGTCGAGCTTGGTCACGGCAAGGCCGGTGAGGCCGTTGACCTGAGCCGCATGCCGCGTCAGCACGGAGTCGAACCAACCGCAACGGCGGGGTCGGCCGGTGGTGGCGCCGAACTCACCGCCGAGGGTGCGGACGTGCTCGTCCATGTCCGGGTCGAACGCGCTCGGCAAAGGCCCCTCGCCCACACGGGTCGTGTAGGCCTTCACGACTCCGATGACCGAGTCGATGGCCGTCGGGCCGATCCCGGTTCCGGTCGCCGCGGCGGCCGCCGTCGTGTTGGAAGAGGTCACGAAGGGATACGTACCGTGGTCCAGGTCCAGCGCAGTCCCCTGCGCCCCTTCGAGGAGGACCCGCCGACCGCTCCTCAGCGCCGCGCTGATCTCAGGTCCGGTATCGACGGCCAGCTCGAGAAGGCGCTCACCCAAGGCCAGCGCTTCGTCCATGGTCCGTTCGAGCTCGTCCGTGGCTCCACCGCCCAGCTCCTTCAATCGACCGCAGATGCGCGCCTTCGCCTGGTCGATCCGCTTGAGCAGACGCTCCGGGTTCGCGAGGTCGGCGACCCTGACCCCCCGCCGGCCCGCCTTGTCCTCGTATGCGGGACCGATGCCACGGCCCGTCGTGCCGATCTTGTCGTCGGCTGCGGCCGACTCCTCGGCCGCTCGATCCATCCACCTGTGGTAGGGCAGAAGGAGCTGGGCACGGTAGCTCACGCCCACGCGCCCATCGAGCTCCAGATCACGCTTCAGGAGCTGGTCGTACTCCTCGAAGAACTGCCGGATATCGAGCACTACGCCGTTGCCGAGCAGGCAGCGCTTACCACCGTGTAGCACACCCGAAGGGATCTGATGGAGGATGAACTCATCGTCTCCCACGTGCACGGTATGTCCGGCGTTCGCACCGCCCTGGTACCTGGCGACGATATCCACGCCTTCGGCCAACACATCGACGATCTTCCCCTTCCCTTCGTCGCCCCACTGGCACCCTACGACGACCGTGCATGCGCCTGACTCGGACATCTCCATCCTCACAAAAAAGAAAACGGGCCGCCCCCGAGGGGGATGGCCCGTTGACCGCTGTATCCTTTGGGAAAAGCTAGACACGGCTCACGGGGGTGTCAACGAGAATCGCGGTACCCGAGCGCTCGGGCGCGTCAGCTTCGATCCGGCTGCGAACGTCAGTCAAATCGACGTTGTCCAGGTACGACGCATTCAGCGACATGGGCACCCGGGGAACCGTTTCCGGCACACGCCTGTTCGGAGGCTGCAGCGTCGCACCCCCGCCGGGAAGGCATTCGCGTGAGACAACCTCTTCCCGTCCTCCTCTTGCTCTTTCTGCCCGGGGCTCATCCGTTGATGATTCCGTTCCCGCGCTACCCGTCCGGTGGCCGAAGCCGGCACCCCGATCACTCCAGACACACGGCGGCCGCATGAGCCAACACCTCTGGGAGAAGGTACGGATGGCGTGGACCATGCTATCCGGCCACGGCAAGCACCCGGTGGGAGGGGAGAGAACGCGATTGCCTCCTCCAGCCCCACTCGGTGACGAGCCCGACTCGAGCAAGGACGGATTCAGCGAGGAGGCGCTGCCCTGGCTGGACGCCGTGTACAGATTCGCCATGCGCCTCACCAACGGCGACGAGGACGACGCCGAGGACCTGGTCCAGGAGACGTTCCTCCGGGCCCACCGTTTCTGGCACCGGTACGAGCGCGGGACGAACATGAAGTCCTGGCTGTTCACAATCTGTCGGAACACGTTCCTGCACGAGAAGGACCTCGCCCGCAACCGTCGCGAGCACGCCGCCACCGAGCTGGACACGCCGCTCGACTCCATCCCCGAGTCCCCCCTGTTCCACACCGGGCAGGAGGACCCGGAGCAGAGCTTCTTCCGCGTCCTGATCGATGACGAGGTCATCGCCGCCATCGACGCCCTTCCCCCCGATTTCAAAGACGTCCTCGTTCTGAGCGACCTGGGAGATCTCCGGTACGCGGAGATCGCCGAAGTGTTGAGCATTCCCGTAGGCACCGTGAAGAGCCGACTCTTCCGGGCACGAAACCTCCTGCAGGACCAACTGAGGGAATTCGCGGCCCGGTCAGGATATCTCGAGGAGACCGCATCATGATGAAAGCGTTGGGCATGATCCGCTGTGAAGACGCCATGCGACAGCTTTGGGACTTCCTGGACGGCGAGCTCGCCGAGGACGACCGTGAAGCGCTGGAGAAGCACCTCGAGGTGTGCGGTCGGTGTTATCCCGCCTACGACTTCCAGAGGGCATATCTGGAGTACACACGGCGTCTCGCGACGCGCGAGCAAGCACCACCCGACCTCCGCAAGCGGCTCTTCCTCAAGCTGCTCGAACAGGAGGGTCAGGGGGACGCCCTATGAGGACGCGGCTTCCTCCCATCGTATGCGCTGCGGCCACCCTCCTCGCGCCGTGCTTCGCAGCTGGGCAGGAGAAGTGGCGTACCGACTTCACACAGCACTCCGTGCCGTTGGAAGAGATCGTCTCGGGTGGCCCTCCCAAGGACGGCATCCCCGCGATCGACGAGCCGAGATTCGTATCGGTCGACGAAGCGGACGACTGGCTGGGCGACCGAGAGCCGGTCGTGGTGGTGCGTCAGGGACAGGAGGTCCATCTGTACCCGTATCAGATCCTCATCTACCACGAGATCGTCAACGACGTCGTGGGCGGCCGGCCGGTGACCGTCACGTACTGTCCTCTCTGCAACACCGCTCTCGTCTTCGATCGTCGGCTCGGGGATCGGCTGCTGGATTTCGGGACAACGGGCCGCCTGCGGCATTCCGACCTGGTGATGTACGACCGGCAGACCGAGACCTGGTGGCAGCAGGCTACCGGGGCCGGGATCGTGGGCGCACTCACCGACGAGCGGCTGGAGATGGTGCCGGGGCAGAGCCTGAGCTGGGAGGTCGCCCGAGAGACCTACGAGCACGCCCGCGTCCTGTCGAGAGACACGGGGCACGATCGTCCTTATGGCAGGAATCCCTATACTGGCTACGACACAGGGGAAGGACCGATCGAGCGGTTCTTCGGGAAAGCCCTCGACGACCGCCTCCCCGCGATGGAGCGGGTCGCGGCGCTCACCACGATGGAGCCGCCCGTGGCATACCCCTTCTCGACCCTCAGCGAGCGACGGGTGATCCACGACGAAGTAGGGGGGGGCGATGTGGTCGTCTTCTGGGCCCCAGGAACGGCCAGCGCCTTGGACCGGGGGCAGATCTCAGACGGGCGGGACGTCGGCGCTTCCGGCATCTTCCGGACGACCGCGGACGGTCGGACACTCACCTTCGAGCCCGCCGGGCGGACGGCCTTCCGCGACCGCGAGACCGGCAGCGAGTGGAATGTGGCGGGCCTGGCCGTCTCTGGGCCCATGGCAGGGCATCAGCTGGACGCGTTGCCGCACGGGGACTACCTCTGGTTCGCCTGGGCAGCCTTTCGACCGGACACGGACATCCGCCCGTGAGGCAGCGGGGGGCCCGGTTCGAAGGTCGATCCATCGGGTTGCACGTCGTCGTGGCGGTCCATCTGCTCACGGCGCTTCCGGTGGGTGCCTTCGATGGCACGTAGCCGTAGTTGAGGCAATCCGCGCCCGGCCTCTGACGCTCCACCAACGCCACCGAGGCACCGAGGGCAGTACGGATCGCCGCCGTCACGAGGCCCCCGGTCCCGTCTCCTACCGGGTTCGGCCGGAACTCTCCGGCGTCGACTCCGGTTCGACGGTCACAACACCACAACAAAATCCCCATCGCAAGGATCTCGCGTGACTTCCACTCGCTCACTCAGGCTAGCGGCGTCGATCGTCGGGGCCGTGGCCGTGGCGGCATGCACCGACTCGCCGACGGGAACGCTCGGCGAGAGAGAGCTCCCGGACGGCTTGTCTTGCAGCATCCCGGAATCCGAGATCTTCATCGGTCAATTCCGCGATGCCATCCCCGCTTTGACCGACCCGGAGATGGACTTCTTCGGCGCGCCGGGTACCGAACAATACAGCCTCGACGACCGCGTCGTGGGCGTCTTCGTCGGTGACCAGCCAGTCGCGGTTCCGTTGAACATCTTCTGGTGGCACGAGATCGTGAACCTGAGCATGAACGGCGAATCTCTTGCCATCACCCACTGCCCGCTCACGGGCTCGAGCCTCACGTTCGACCGAGCCCCTCAAGGTGGTGTCGAGTTCGGGGTGTCCGGCCTCCTTTACCGCAACAACCTCATCATGTACGACCGAACGGAGGGAGCCGAGTCCCTTTGGCCGCAGATGGCCCGAGGAGGCCGGTGCGGCCCCGCCGACGGCACCGAGCTCCAGATGGTCGGTGCCACCGAGATGACGTTGGACGGTTGGCGCCGCTTGCACGGCAATACATTGATCGTCACGACGAACACGGGCTGGGACCGGGACTACGGGTCCGAGTTCTATCCGTACGGCCAGTACGACGATCCTGACAACGAGCAGCTGCTCTTCACGGTCTCTGAGCCCATCGACCGGCGTCACCCACCGAAGGAGCGGGCGTTGGGCGTGCCGTCGCAGAACGGGACCGGAGGCCTGGCCTTTGTGTACGAGACGCTTCGATCCCTTGGTCCGAAGGCGGCCATCGGCGAGGAGGTCGACGGCGAGCCGTTCGTGGTCTTCTGGGACGAGGAGAAGGAGGGCGCGATGGCCTACCGACCGACGGTCGAAGGTGAGGTCCTGACCTTCGAGCTCGTCGAGAACAAGTTCGTGGACACCCAAACCGGGTCGACCTGGAACACCGGCGGGATCGCCACGGGCGGGCCCCTCGCCGGCTCCGCCCTGGAGCCGGTCCACGAAGCATTCGTGGCATTCTGGTTCGCTTGGCCCCTCTTCTATGCCGACATCGAATCCTGGAGGCCCTCATGAACATCACGAGACCGGACCCTCGATGGACGACCGCGCTCGTGACGTGCGCACTCCTCCTCGGGTCGGGCGGCCTTCTGACTCCGGTCGCCGCACAAGCCATTTGTAGCGCCCCCCACTCCTCCCCAACGCTCCTCCAAAGCGCGGGGAACCGGACGATGCCCGCTGGTGCCGGCTGGATCCAGCTGTCCACGTCGTTCAACCTGGCGACGGAATCGTTCAACCCACTCGGAAGCCGGGAGCGCTTCATCGGCGCTTCCGAGTTCCAGACCCAGTCAGCATACCTGACGGCGTCGTACGGGCTCACCGACGGGCTCGAGATCTGGGGCCAGGTGCCCGTCCATCGCCTCCGCGTAGAAGCCCCGGCAGGCGAGAGCCGGAGCACCGGTGTCGGGGACATCCGGGCTGCGGTTCGTGTGAGTCCGGCGCTCTTCGGATTCGAAGCCCCGGTGGCGGTTCGCGTCGGCTACAAGATCCCTGGCAGTGATTTTCCCGTGGACGCCACCGAGCTGCCCCTCACGGAGGGGCAGGAGGATTTCGAGGTCAGCCTGGAATCCGGTTGGACACCCGGATCCCTACCCCTGTATGTCGCGGGCTGGTCGGGCTATCGCTGGCGCGCGGAGAATGAGCAGTCGCGACACCGTCCTGGTAACGAATGGTTCGCTCACGCGGCGCTCGGCGGCACATTCAGGTCCCTCAGCTGGGAGTTAGGGGTGGACGCCCTCTGGGGGGAGGCACCGCTCGACCAGGGCATTCGGCTGACCAGTCAGAAGCGGAAGCTCATTCAGGTCGTGCCGACGCTCGCTACGGCCGTGGGACCGGGACTCCTGGAAGCGACCGTCCCCGTGCCGGTGAGCGGACGCAACCTGCCTGCCGGATACGGAGCCAGCATCGGCTATCGGCTCCTGTGGGGTGGCTGATGTCCACGCGGGCAAGCACCGTCAGGGTGGTCGTCACAGCGATATCACTCGCTGCCGCCGCGTGGCCCCGTGCGGGTATCGCCCAAGATGCGACCCTCGACGGCTTGGGCCACGACCTGGGAGACCCGGAAGCCCCGGTGCTCGTCGTCGAGTACGGAGACTTCGCGTGCAGCGCGTGCGCCCAGTTCGCCTTGAACACCTGGCCCACCCTTCGATCGGAGTTCGTCCAGACGGGGCGGGTGCGTTGGAAGCTCGTTCCTTTCGACCTCGGATTCCGGAACAGCGAAGAGGGCGCTCGAGCGGCGGAGTGCGCCGCGGATCAGGACCTCTTCTGGGAGATGCACGACGTCCTGTTCGAGCACCGTGATCGCTGGGTGGACGAGCGGAATCCGAAGGACGAGCTCGTCGCGCTCGCTGGCATGGTCGGAGCCGAAGACGCTCGGTTCCTGAGATGTTACGAGGAGGACACGTTCGAGGATCGCACCGAGGCTGCCAACGATGCCGCTAAAGATGCCGGGGTCCGTGGCACCCCGACCTTCTTCGTCAACGGCTTCCAGGTGCAGGGCGCGCTCCCAGCCGATGCATTTCGCCCGATTCTCGTGGATGCACAACCACAGCCGTGAGCCACCTGCGGGCCTTCATCGCGGTTGCAGGCGGTATCGTGGTTCTGGGTGCGTGCACGGGTTCCGAGCCCACCGCGGTGGACGACGGACCGGACCGGTCGAATGACGAGCCCAGTGTCTTCTGCAACGTATCGACAGACGATATCTTCGCGATCCTCGGGCCGGACGCCATTCCGTCGCTGACGGACCCACCGCTCGTAGCGGCGGACCACGAGGACGCCGGATACCTGGAGGACACCGACCGGATCATCGGGGTGCTCATGGGAGACGACGCCATCGCCCTGCCGCACAACATCATGTACTGGCACGAGAACGTGAACCTAGACCGCGGTGGCTCCTCGCTCGCCGTCACGTTCTGTCCGCTCACGGGCACCGCGCTCGCGTTCGACCGATCCGTGATCGACGGCCGCGAGCTCGGGGTGAGCGGCCTCCTGTTCCGGAACAACCTCGTCCTGTACGACCGAGGGGTGGCGGAAGCAGAGCGTTCGTTCTTCCCGCAGATGCTCAGAACGGGTGCATGCGGCCCGCTCGCACGCCAAGGGCTGGAGCTGCCGATGGTCGCTTCTTGGGAGATGCGCTGGGATGCATGGAAGGCATTGTACCCGGAGACCCTGGTCATCTCCGAGCGAACAGGTTTCGCCCGGAACTATCGGGTCAATCCGAATATCCGGTACGAGGAGCCCGACAATACCGGGACGCTCTTTCCGATCCAGCACGATCCGCGGCGACCGCCCAAGGAACGCGTCCTCGGCATTCCCATCGGAGGAGACGGTGGTCCGGCGCTTCCGTTCGGCGAGCTCGACCGATGGCAACGCGCTGCCGTTTCCATAGGCGACAAGGTGGTCTTCTGGGACCGCGATGCTCAGGCGGCGCTTCCGTTCGATCCGGTGGTGAATGGCGAAGAGCTGACCTTCCAGTCCAACCTCGACGGCTTCACCGACAATGAGACCGGTTCGACCTGGCGGCTCGACGGGCTCGCGACCGATGGCCCGATGGCAGGAGAGCGGCTGACCCCGTTGGCGGAGGCGTATGTAGCCTTCTGGTTCGCGTGGGCGGACTTCCATCGTGCGACATGGGTGTGGTTCGGCAGCTGAGTCGACCAGGCTAGGACGAATCGAGGGCGTCCACACGAACCAATGCCAGAAGCTCCCCGGGTGGCAGCTCTCCGACCAGCGCTTCCTCCACCTGTCCCGAGGACCACGTGATCACCGCGAGTTCACCGTGATCGTCTGCTACGCGAGGTCCGCGCGGGACACCTTCGTCAGCCACGACGTAGTGGGTCACCGTCCGACCCTCGTGGTGGTACACCACCATGGCGCCGCGGCGGCCCTCGAGCAAACAGATCTCGACTCGAGCCGGTACGAGGCCGGGCGCGTCCAAGAGGCGTGAGCTGAGCCCCAGCTCTCGCTGGAGGAAGCGGGCGATCTCCTCCCGATCCGAGGAATCGAGGAAATCCTGTCCGACCCCACGCCGGAGGTAGTCCTCGACAAAGGCCTCTTCCGCCACTGAGTCAGTGGGTCCAGTCGAGCCGAGAAGCCCATGGCCCGCGACCATCGCCCCGATGCCCCCGAGCGTCACGAGAGCCAGAAACCCTCCGGCTACACGACGGCCACTCCTTCGTCCCGGTCCCCCAGTCCCGTCCGCGGTGGCGCGAGTGTTGGCCCGGTCCTGGCTCTCCGAGGGTCGAGAGACGCCCGACCCCTCCGCAGTGGCCGATACAAGGGCGTCGAGAACCCGCAGCCGCACACGCGTGGGGGCCCGCAACGAGCGAAGGCGATCGCACGTGTCGAGCAGCTGCCGATCCTGAGCGAAGTACCGAACGCACTCCGGGCAGCCCCGCACATGGTTCCGTGCACGCTGAACGTGCGGGTCGAGCAGCCTCGGCAGCTCCGGCGGCCACAGTGCGTCCCGAGCCTCGGAGCACCTCATGACGTCGCTCCGCCCGGGCGGGCACGCTCGGCCCTTGTCCGACCGGCCGTCCGCGTGAGGACCCGTGTCATGAAGGTGTCGCGGTAACGAAGAAGCTCCCGCAGGTGCGACTCGTCGATGTCCAGGATGACACCGGCAGCATCAGAAGATCGGCGGCGGACCAATACCAACCACAGCGCCGCCCGGGCTCGCTTCGGGAGTCGGTCCACCTCGTCCAGAAGGCTCTGGAGGCTCAGTCCGTCGCCCACGACCCGCGCGACCATGGACCCGTCGCCTTGAATCGTCGATACGGGAGGCGCCTCCTCGAAGAATCGCCTCAGCAGCGCTCTCTCGAAGAGGTCATCCGCCATCGCCGGCTCCTGCCGGCCGTCCATCTCGCGGACCACGTCTCCCAGGAGACCCGCCAGCAGTGCTTCGGCTCCAGCCTCGTCACCCCCCTCCAGGAAGAGCGCCATCTGCCAGAGCGTGTCGAGCTCGCTTAGCAGTTGCTCGTCCATCGTTCCGGGCACGTTCGACTCCGGTCGTCCTGGGTTCCTCGCCGTCTGCGCTCCGAACCGGCTTGGAGGCGAAATGGTTCACATCCGACGCCCGATTCACGGCGTCACCCCCTCCCACATGAAATCGAGCGCGCTGCGGGTTCGGCGCGGGGGGGCGTGGCAGCTCAAGGAGACGTCACGGTCCTTCGGTCGTGTGAAACGCCCGCCGGAAGCCACTGAGAAACGCCAAGGCCCCGGCTTCGCTGGGTGGCCCCGTCCGTCACGTCACTGCGCCGACGGCCTCCTCGCAGGCAGGTACGTCTCCCACCAGGCCAGCTCCTGCATCATCCGGTGCACCTCGTTCCAGTGGCCTCGGATGGAGTGCGCCATACCCTCGTAGATGACCAGCTTGGCCGGTACGCCCTGTTTCTTGAGGGATGTGTAGAGCTGAATGGCACCCTCCAGCGGCACGCGGTAATCCACCGACCCGTGCACGAAGAGCGTCGGCGTCTGGACGCCGCCAGAATTCAGGTACGCGGATTGGCGGATCATGATCTCCTGAGCGCGCGGCTCCCACGGTCGCCCGAAGAACTCCGTCTCCTTCGTCCGCGCAACATCCGAGTGGGCGTAGTTGCTGGTCCAGTTCGATGCACCCGCTCCGCTCACCGCCGCAGCAAACCGATCCGGATAACGAGTGATGAGCCAGTTGGTGAGGATCCCGCCGTAGGAGTGGCCCGTGGTGCCCACTCGGGTTGCGTCGACGTCATATCGCTCGATGAGGTGGTCGACACCTGCAAGCACGTCCTCGCCATCGAGCGTCCCCCACCCGCCCCACGTCGCCCATTTGAAGTCGTCGCCGTAGCCGGTGGAGCTCCGGAAGTTCGGCAGGAAGACGAAGTAACCGTTGGCTGCGAAGAGCTGGTTCTTGAAGCTGAAGCCGGGGCCCGACGCCGAGTGGGGGCCGCCGTGGTTCATCACGATGAGCGGATACGATCCGTCCTCGGGATCGTAGTCGTACGGGTACAGGAGATAGCCCTCGACGGGAGTGCCGTCGAAGCTCTCCCAGCGGATGGCTTCGCCTCGGCTCGTCGCCACCTCCGCCATGAAGTCACCGTGCACGTCCGTGAGACGCCGCTCATTCCCGCCGTCGATGTCCGCGCTCCACACCTCGGCGGGCCGATGGAACTCGCCCACCGTGTAGGTCATGCGCTTGAAGGCGTCGTCGAACTCGAGGTTCTGGATGCGCCGATCACCGCGGGTCACCTGCTCGACCGGCCCGCCCTCGGGGGAGACCCGGAAAAGGTGCCTGGCGCCGCCGATTCCGGTGGTGAAGTACATCCACCTCCCGTCCGGGGACCACATGGGCGTGCCTGCGTCCAGATCCCAGTCCGTGGTGAGGTTCACGGGGTCGCCGCCGTCCGCCGGGCGAACATACAGGTCGCGCGGCCCCCCGTGGTCCAGCTTGCGATCGATGATGAAGTCGGTGCCGTATGACCGCACGTACGAGATCCAGCGGCCGTCGGGCGAAAAGCCGACGCCGGAGTACACGTACCCGTCGTCCGTGAGGCGGGTGAGGTCACCCTCTGGCGTGACCAGGAACAGGTCCGGCCGCCCGTAGGCCAACTCGTCCCGGAACGACTCGTCGGCCGTGAAGAGGATGGCGCTTCCATCGGCCCGCCACGATACGTCCTCGGGTCGCAGGTCCAAGCGGGTGAGCTGGACCGCTTCCCCTCCGCCCACGGGCTCGAGGAAGATCTCGGCGGCGGACTGCTCCCTCGGATCGGGTGTAGGGAACTCCTGGCGGTCCCGGACGAACGGGTACCAGTCGAGCTGGACGCCCTCGAAGCGCTCCTCGTGTCGCCGCTCGAAGGCGGTGAGGGCAGGCTCCTGTCGCGTCGTCGCGGGAAGCTCCCGCACTACCGCCCGCCACTGGCCGCCGGGGCTGAGAACGCCGACGGGCTCCGTCTCGGCAGCGGCCCGCGCCGGCCCAGCAGGCCGTCCCGGCGGTACCGACCAACGCGAGGAGTCCGGAGCGAGGTACACGAGCCGTCCTCCCTCTCCCCACTCAGGGTCGGTGACGTCCGTGCCCTCATGGGTCACCCGTTGAGGAACGCCCGAGCCGTCCGCAGCCACGACCCAGGTGGCGACCGCGTTCCCGTTGGTCTCCTCCACCGGGGTGGACACGGTGTAGGTGACCCACTGCCCGTCCGGAGAGATGCGCGGAGCTCCAACGTCCCGGACGAGGTAGTGATCCTCGAGGCGAAGTGGCCGGAGGTCTCCGGCCGCAGCGCCCTGGGCGTCAACGGCCCACGGCGAAGCGAGGACCGCCAGCGCGGCCAGGAGCAGGGAGCGACGGCGCATCGAAAGCCTCCGGGGAAAGGGGGATCAGGGGTGCGCAACGTAAGAAGCCCGGGCGGGGCGCGCGATACCACGCGCCCCGCCCGGGCCGGTTGCCTCCCGAATGAGCAGAGGTCGTCCGAGCGTCCTCAGACCCCCGCGGTCGCTCTCAGCTCGGCGGCGGCGAGAATCTGCCCGATCTCTTGTACCCGCGCCTCGGATACGGCAGGGAGCGGCGCCCGCGGCTGCCCGCCGTGAAGGCCCAGCTGATCCAGAGCGGCCTTCACGCCCGGCACACCCATGCCGCCCACGATGCCGTTGTGCACCGGGGCGATGCGCTCCTGGATGCCACCAGCCTCCGCGGTACGGCCGTCCTTGAAGGCATGGTATATCTCAGCGGCTTCCGATGTCGCCATGAGGCCCACCGCCACGATGCCACCCACGGCGCCGAGCTCGAGCGCACCGTAAAGGATCGCGCCGCTTCCCACGAGGACCTGGAAGCCGTCGTCCGTGTTCTCCACCAGCTCGCCCGCGAGGTCGAGCTTCCCGCGGGAGTCCTTGATACCGATGATGTTCGGATGCCTGGACAGCTCGCCGATGAGCCCGGTCGGGAATTCGAGCGTGCTGAGGCGCAGCGGCACCTGGTAGATCAGCACCGGCACCGGCGCTGCGTCAGCCACGGCCCGGTAGTGACGGGCCAGGACCTCCGGGGTCATGGCCCCCTTGTAGTACGCGGGGGGCTTCACGAGAACGGCGTCCGCCCCGGCGTCCGCTGCAGCTTGGATCGCCCGGATGGATCCGCGTGTGGATTCCGTCCCGGCACCCGCGATGACCATTCCATCCGAAGGCACCACGTCCCTTGCGGCTTCGATGAGCTTCAGCTGCTCCCGCTCGTCCAGGAAGACGGACTCACCGGTCGAGCCCGCGGTGAGGATGCCCCGGATCGGGCTTCGGAACCAGTGACGCAAGTTCGCCCGGTACGCGACGACGTCGAGGTCACCGGTCACAGGGTCGAAGGGCGTCGTTACGGGGAGGAAGACCCCCGCGAAATCATGCGAACCGTTGCCATCACTCACGTCGATCAGCCTCCGGCCATCTTTGTCATCTCGTCCGCGAGCCCGGTCGTTCCGGGCACGCTGCGACCGTCACCCGCGTCGCCCAGCATGTTCATCTTGAGGTCGAAGTCAGTGGGGTTGTTCGCCGCCGCCTTCGCGACCTCGAAGTCTACGTCCCCGCCCCGCACCAGGTCCATAAGGTGCTGGTCGAAGGTTTGGGACCCGTAGTGCTCCCTGCCCTCTTCGATAAGGTCGGAGATCTCCTCCATCCGATCAGGGTCGCGGATGCAATCCCTGATCGTGGATGTCACCGGCATGATCTCCATGGCCGCTACCCGTCCCCCGTCCTTGCGCTGGACCAGCCGCTGCGAGACCACGGCCTGGAGGGATTCGGAGAGGCGTACCCGGATCATCTCCTGCTCGTTCGGATCGAACACCGCGATGATGCGGGAGATGGTCTGCACCGCGTTCTTGGTATGCAGTGTGGAGACCACGAGATGGCCGGTCTCCGCCGCCTTGAGCGCAGTCTCGATGGTGATCTTGTCACGCATCTCACCGATGAGGATGACGTCGGGATCCTGGCGGAGGACCGATCGGAGGCCACTCTCGAACGACTCGGTGTCCGTCCCGATGTCCCGCTGGGTGATGGACGACATGTTGTCGCGGTGCAGGAACTCGATCGGGTTCTCGAGCGTCACGATGTGCAGCCGGCGGTTCATGTTCATCCAGTTGATCATGGCCGCCATGGTCGAGCTCTTTCCTGCGCCAGTGATCCCTGTAACCAGAATCATCCCCCGGCGCGTGGCCGCGATCCGGTTGATCACGGGCGGGAGCCCGAGATCCTCTACCGTGGGGACATCCACGGGAATGGCTCGCAGGACGATCATGGGTGAGCCACGCTGCTTGAGGATGCTTACACGAAACCGGCCCACCCCCGCCAAGCCCCAGGAGCAGTCGTAGTCGAGCAGGCGGTCGAAGTTCTGCCGGTCGTCCTCGTGCGGAATCAGCTGGAGGGCGATGTTGCGGACCTGATCGACGGTCAGCTTCTCCTGGGTGAGGGTCTGCAGCTCTCCATTCACCCGGGCGCGAATGTAGTCGCCCGCCTTGATGTGGATATCGCTCGCCCCGCGCTCCACCGCCGCCCTGAACAGTTCCTGCATTCCGACCTCCTCTCCTGACTCTTATCTCGGGAAACTAGCGGCCGGGGGGGCGCCGCGCGACGAAGTGCGCGGCGGCGTCCGCTCGTACGGACGCAGAAGCGCCCAGTGGAATCAGCCGCGCCTGCGCACGGCGGAGCGCCAGTCGAGTCCCATGCGCTCCCGCACTTCGCTCATGGTCCGTTCGGCCATCTCCCGTGCACGAACCGCGCCCTGGTCCAGGATTTCGCGAACGGTCTCCGGACGGCGCCGGTATTCGGCCGCTCGATCGCGGAACGGTGCGAAGGCGTCGGCGACGTTTTCTGCAAGGATCTTCTTGCAGTCCACACAGCCACGTGTGGCCCCGCGGCACTGGGTAGCGATGTCCTCCATCTGTTCCTCGTCCGAGAAGAACCGGTGGAGCGAGAAGACGTTGCACACCTCCGGGCGACCCGGATCGTCCCGCCGCACCCGCTGCGGATCCGTGACGGCCGTCCGCACACGGGCCCAGATGTCGTCCGGCTCCGCCAAGATGCCCACGGTGTTGCCCAGCGACTTGCTCATCTTCGCGTCCCCGTCCAGCCCGAGAATGCGGCCCACCTTCTCGTCGATGAGCGCCTCGGTCTCCGGGAAGGTCTCTCCGTACCGGGCGTTGAACTTCCTGGCGATCTCCCGCGTGAGCTCGAGGTGCTGCCTCTGGTCCTCACCCACGGGAACAGCGTCCGCCTTGTAGAGCAGGATGTCCGCAGCCTGCAGGATGGGGTAGTTGAGGATCCCGGCGGGGATGGACTCGAAGTGCTGCGCCTTGTCCTTGTACTGGGTCATGCGCTCCAGATCGCCCACCGGAGTGATGGCGTTGAAAAGCCAAGCGAGCTCTGTGTGCTCGTGCACGTCCGACTGCACGAAGATGACCGACTTCTCGGGATCCAGGCCCACGGCGAGGTAAGAGACGGCCAGATCGAAGACGTTGTCCGGCATGTCCGCCGGGTCACTTCCCGCGGTGATGGCGTGGTCGTCCACGATGCAGAACACGCAATCGTACTCGTCCTGCATCTCCACCCACCGGCGCAGCGCTCCCAGGTAGTTGCCCAGATGTGCCTCTCCCGACGGCTGCATCCCGCTGAAGATTCGCTTTTTTCGCTCCCCACCGGCCTGCTCGGTCATGCTCGCTCCGTTCGCTTCGAATCGATCCGCTCCCAGCGGTGGCTAAGTTAGCGGCGCGACGGAGTGCTCGGCACCCGACCGCTCGGGTGAGCCGGGTCAGGCACTTACGGGCTGCACGTCAGGTGGTGCGCTGCGCCCGGAAGTTGAACGTCCCCGTTACCTCGACGAGCTCCACCCGGATGGTCCAGGAGCCTGCGACGCCCTCCATGGTCGTGCCGTCGCTGTCGTCTCGGATGTCCTCTTGATAGACGACGGTGCCGTCGGGGTCCGTCAACGTCAGCATCGCCGATCCCGATGTGATGGCCTCCGAGATGTCGATGGTGGCCTGGGGTCCGGTGTTCTGCCACGTGTACGTGAGAACCTCCGTCACCGTTTCCAGGGCGCTTACCTGGAACTGGAAGCTGTCCGTGGCACTCGTGACCTCGAGCTCGTTCTCCGGCCCAATGGTGGTGGTGCTGTCGCATCCCGCAGCAAGGAGCGGCACAGCAAGCGAAAGGACGAGCGTACGCACGCAGCGTTTCATGGTATAATCCCATCTTGGGTCGAGGTCTTTCGATTCTCGGTACTGCAAGACCGCGTCCACGGTGTCGATGATCGTCCGGAAACCGCCGCCCCACCATGACTTCCGAGCGAGAGAAGCGCGGTGTCACCCAGGGCCCGTGGCCACGCCGAGCAACGCGATCTGCGATACCTACTCCTACCCCGCACCCATCAAGCGCACTCGGAGCCATGCACCCACTTCTCGCGACGGCTCTCGAGGCCGCCGAGGCCGCCACGGCCGTCCACCGCAGAGACTTCGGCGTAGGCATCGCCGCAGCCACGGAGAAGGCCCGTGCGGACTACGTTTCCCAAACCGACCTGGACGCGCAGGAGGCGGCCCTGTCGGTCATCGGGTCACGTCATCCCGGCCACGCCGTGTTGGCCGAAGAAGGCGATGAGCCCTTGGAGCGCCAACTCGCACGCTGGGACGGCGGTCCGCTCTGGATCGTGGACCCTTTGGACGGGACCGCCAACTACCTGCATGGCCACCCGATGTACGCGGCGTCGGTAGCGGTTTGGGTCGATGGCCGTCCTGAGGCAGGAGTGGTGGCGAGCGGTTCCACCGACGACCGGTGGTGGGCGACCCGCGGACAGGGCGCCTACAAGAACGGGCGCCGCATCTCGGTATCCGATCCGCGCCCGCTCATCGACGCGTTGGTCGGCACCGGCTTCCCGTTCAAGCGCCTCGAGCTCCTCCCCCGGTACCTGGGCCAGATGGAGCGGGTGTTGAAGTCAGCCTCAGGGATTCGGCGGGCAGGCTCCGCGGCGTTGGATCTGGCCTACTTGTCCGAGGGGGCGCTGGACGCGTTCTGGGAAGAGATCCTGATGCCCTGGGACTTCGCGGCTGGGGTCGTGCTCATCCAGGAGGCCGGCGGCGTGGTGACGGGGCCCGACGGCAGGGAGCCCAGCCTCACGGAAGGTCCCTTGCGCGCCGCCAGCAACCGCGAGTTACTCTCGGCGCTGGAGCGCGTGCTCAGCGTCCCTCCACCAGGGCCTTGAGCGCCTCGAGCTCCGCCTGGAAGCGCCGGACATTCGCTTCGTAGGCGGCGCGCTCCATCGCCTCGACCTCATCCGCGTCGTGGCCGGTGACCGGGCCGGATGGGAGACCGGACTCCATCGACACGGCATAGGAAACGGTCGTGCGGCCGTCCTCCTCGACCAGCCTCCAGGTGGCGAAGCCCAACAGCGTCCCGTCCGGCTGCATGAGCTTGACCGTGCGACGCCGGTATGGTCTTAACTCCACGTTCTGGAGGTGGAGCGTGACGAGCTCGGGTGTCTCCGCGTCGTACCCGCCTAAGAGCTCGCCGACCTCGCCAGGATTACCCGACAGGTGGCGCAGCCGCTGACCCTGCTTCCAGTCGAGCGGATCGACGATGTACGGCCAGATCACGCTCGCAGGTCGGTCGATCAGGACCTCGTTGTGGGTCACCAGATGGCCAGGGAGCCGCTCTTGGGCTTCGATGTCTCCTGCCGCGATCAGGGAGCCGAGCAGGGCCAGGTAGAGCCCCAAGGCGAATGAAGGCTGCGCCCCGCCGAGCACCGAAGCCGGCCAGGCACCGGCTCCGCGCCGCCGACAGGGGCTCGATTCACGCCCGGCAAAGGTCGCCCGGATCTTAGCTGCACTCACGCCCTCGCCTCCGTTGCTTGAATCGTCCTCTGGAACGTCGGCGGGCGGCGATGGTCCGTCGCCTGCTCGAACGCATACGCGATCCGAAGGAGCCGCCCCTCGCTCCACGCGCGACCGAAGAGGGACAGACCGACAGGGAGGCCGAACAGATAGCCCATCGGCACGGTCATGTTGGGATAACCCGCCATGGCTGGTGGTGTCGAGCAACCCCCGCCGATTCCGGTCGAGGCACCGGTGTAATCGATGAGCTCCGGGATCGCGTTCGTAGGCGCCACGATCGCGTCGAGGCTGAGCTCCTCCATCACCCGGTCGATCCCCTCCTCGCGGGACAGCCGATGGCTGTTGGCGAGCGCTTCCACATAGACGCGGTCCGTGAGGGGGCCACGACGCTCGGCCTCTTCGATGAGGTCCTGCGGGAAGAGCGACAGCTCCAGGTCGGGGTGAGCCTCGTTGTACGCGATCAACTCCGCCACCGAGCTGATAGGTGCGTCGGGTCCGAGCGAGGTCAGATACGCATTGACGTCGTTCTTGAATTCGTAGAACAGGACCTCCATCTCGTGCTCGTTTCCGAAGCGGAGCTCGGGCGGCAGCGTGACGGGGTCGATGACCGTAGCGCCGTTGCCCCTCATGACATCGAGAGCCTCCTCAAGGAGCGCGTCCACGCGGTCGTCCACGCCTGCGTAGTCGCGAGCGACGCCGATCCGGGCCCGTTCGAGGCCGGCCGGATCGAGGAACTGAGTGTAGTCCGTCACGAAGCGTCCCTCGGCCGGTGCCGTGAGCGGATCCCGCGGATCTACACCCGTCACCATTCCGAGCACGATCGCAGCATCACGCACTGTACGCGCCATCGGGCCTGCGCTGTCCTGACTGTGGGCGATGGGGATCACGCCGCCCCGACTCCAGAGGCCGATCGTTGGCTTGATCCCCACGAGGCCGTTTCGGGATGAGGGGCCGACGATCGAGCCGTCGGTCTCCGTGCCGATGGTGACAGCCGCCAGGTTCGCATTGCACGCGGCTCCGGATCCGGAGCTCGAGCCACCAGGCGAGCGGTCGAGCGCATAGGGGTTCCGGCAGATCCCCCCGCGGCCCCCGTCCCAGCCCCGGCCACTCCAGCCGGACGTGCCGCGGGTGAACGACTTGAACCCGGCCCACTCGCTCATGTTGGCCTTGCCCAGCAGGATCGCGCCGGCCTCCCGCAACTTTTCCGCCACATGAGAGTCCTGCGACGGGATCGAGCCCTGGAGCGCCGTCGACCCAGCCGTTGTCGTCATCCGGTCGGCCGTGTCGATGTTGTCCTTCAGGAGGATAGGCACGCCGTGCAGTGGTCCCCTCGTGTTCCCATCGCGTAGGTCACGATCGAGGCCGTCGGCGATCTGGAGCGCGTCCGGGTTCGTCTCGAGCACCGAAAAGAGCCGGGGGCCTTGTCGATCAAGAGCTTCGATGCGTTCCAGGTACGCCTCCGTGATCGAGCGGCACGTGAACCGTCCAGATCGGAGCCCGTCCTGGATCTCGCCGATCGTGATCTCGGCGAGCTCGAACTCCGGGACCTCGAACACGTCGGCCGCCCCACCGCCGGTCCCCTCCGTGCGGTCGACGGAGGTGCACCCCGTCGCCGCCAGCGCGCCGGTCGCGATCCCAGTGCGAATGAAGTCCCTTCGATCCATCTTGCTCATGCGCACCTCCGTGGCCACGCGGAACGGCCGGCCTCAGCCTCCGCGATGGCCGGCTCCTCAACCTCGGCGAACAGGGGACTGCGGACTAACGTCCCGGGTCCGTCGGGACCGCGTTCAAGACGAGCATCTATGCAGCTTCCGTCGGGGTCCTCAGCTCCAGCTCAGATCGTGGTTGGAGAGTGGGAGCGAGCGAACCCGCGTTCCCGTGGCGGCAAAGATGGCCCCGCACAGCGCGGGAATCAGAGGCGGAAGCGGCGGCTCTCCCAAACCGGAAGGCTCGTTGTCGCTCTCGATGTAGTGGACCTCGATCTCCGGCACGTCGTCCATCCGCATCATGGGATACTGATCGAAGTTCGTCTGGCGGATCGCACCGCCCTCGACCACGAGCTCCTGTCCCATGGCATGGGAAAGCCCTTCGATCACCGCCCCCTGGATGTTGTTCTCGGCGTTCAGGGGATTGATGATGTGCCGTCCGTAGTCATTCACTACCCACACCTTCTCCACGGACACGTCCCCGTCGCGACTCACGTTCGCGCGGACCACCTCGGCCACGTAGCCCCGATGGCTGAAGTGGAAGGCCACACCCATCCCGGTGCCCCGCGGTAGCTCCGTGCGTCCCCAATCGGACAGGTCCGCTACCCGCTCCAGGACGGCCCGCATGCGGCCGGCGTCCATCGCCGTTTCGGGTCCCGCGGCATCGAGCAGGTCGAGGCGGAACTGAACGGGATCCGCACCCGCGGCATGCGCCAACTCGTTGATGAAGCCCTGATAGACGAACGCCAACCCGTTGCTTCCCGGCGCCCGCAACGGTCCGGTGGGAACGCCCAGGGCCATGAGGCTCGCACCCATCTCGAGATTCGGCACGGCCCCGGCGGGGAACTCGGAGTCGCTCACGCTCGAGCTGGACGCGAATCGCTCTCCGGCACCGAAGGAGACGAAGTGGTTCCGCCAGGCCACGAGGCGGCCGGCGTCGTCCACGCCCCCCTCCAGACGATGATAGCCCGCCGGCCGGTAGAAGCTCCGGGTCATGTCGTCTTCGCGCGTCCACAACACCTTGACGGGGACGCCCATCTCCCGCGCGAGCCAAGCGGCCTCCACGAGATAGTCGTTGCGGAGGCGGCGCCCGAACCCGCCCCCCATCCGGAGCAAGTGGAGGGTGATGTCCTCCTCCCCGATACCCAGCACCTCGGCCGCAAGACGACGTCCGCTCTCCGGCGTCTGTGTGGGGGCCCACAGCTCCAGCTTCCCGTCCTGGAAGTGGGCGGTGCAGTTCTGCGGCTCCAGCGGAGCGTGAGCCAGGAACGGATACATGTAATCCGCCTGGACCCGGTGTGTCGCCCCCTCGAGCGCGGTCTGCACGTCACCATCGCTCCGCAGCGTCATGGCCGGGTTCCCCTCGAACAGCCGATTGGCCTCCGCCTGGAAGCCCTCGCTGCTCTGGGAAGCCGTCTCGCCCTCGTCCCACTCCACCCGAAGCACGTTCTCGCGGGCCTGGTTCACGAGCCACCAGTTGTCCCCCACGACGGCGACGCCAGGACGGAGCCCTAGCAGGTTGTCCGTCCCCTCGACCACGAACGCTCGCTGCACACCGGGTTGCGCCATGACTTCATCGAGATTGGCGTCGACGACCCGACCACCGGGCACCGGACATTTCTCGAAGACGGCATACACCATGTCGGGCACCGTGAAGTCGATGCCGAACGTCACCGTTCCCGTCACGATGCCGTCGATGTCGACGTTGCCCACCGGGGTCCCGATGATGTCGAACTCGCTGGCTTCCTTGAGGGGAACCGACTCGGGATCGGGCGGCGTGATGAGCGCCGCGCTCTCTGCGAGCTCACCGTAGGTGAGGCTCCGTCCAGTGGCACGATGGTGCACCACGCCCGCATCGGTCTCCAGGTCGGAGGAAGAGACGCCCCACGTCTCCGCCGCCGCCTGAACCAGCATCCAGCGCGCGGCAGCCCCCGCCCGTCGCATGGGGAGCCAATGCGTGGGCACGGCGGTGCTGCCACCCGTGAACTGACGGACGTAGAGGTCCGTATTCAGTCCGGCCTGTTCCACGTTCACGTCGGTCCACGCCACGTCCAGCTCGTCGGCGATGAGCATGGGCAGCATGGTCTTGACGCCCTGGCCGATCTCCGGGTTCTGCGCCGTCAGCGTGATGCGACCGTCCGGGTCGATGCGCACGTGGCCGTTCGGAACGAAGTCGACCATGCTCCCCTCGGCGTCCTTGAGGCCGAAGGTTCCGAAGTAGCTCGACAGCAGGAAGCCTCCGCCGGCGACGGCGCTGACCTTCAGGAACTCCCGCCGGTCGACCGTATGCGTGCTCATGCGTCCTCCCCGGCACTACCGGCCTGTTGCGCCTCGTCGGCGATGGACGAGGCGGCGCGATGGATTCCCTCCCGGATGCGCACGTACGTGCCACACCGGCACAGGTTGCGCTCCATGGCACGATCGATGTCGTCGTCCGTGGGGTTGGGGTTCCTGGACAGGAGCGCGGCAGCGGCCATCAGCTGTCCCGACTGGCAGTAGCCGCACTGCGGCACGTCGAGCTCCCTCCAGGCCTGCTGTAGCGGATGGCTACCGTCCGGGGAGAGGCCCTCGATGGTCACGACATCATCACCTTCCAAGGTCTCCACCCGGACCTGGCAGCTCCGGGTCGTGCGCCCGTTCACGTGGACCGTGCAGGCTCCGCACTCGGAGATTCCACAACCGAATTTCGTGCCCTTGAGGTCCAAGAGGTCCCGCAGGACCCAAAGTAGGGGCATCTCGGGCGGTGCATCGACAGTGACGGGTGCACCGTTGAGCGTGAATGTGACGGGCGGCATGGGGCGAACCTCCGGAGTCGACGGATACTACGCAATCCCTTGATCCTACTTCGAGTCGGGCCCTCCCAGCAAGCCGTGGGCGATCCGCCCTGCCGGCGTCCCTGCACCAGGCGCGGCCGCACGAGCAGAAGCGGGCCGGAGGAGATCCCCCGACCCGCTTTGACCCGCGCCGCCGCACTGCGCTGCGGCAGTCCTCACACGGCCGATGATCAGGCCTTGGAGATCTCGATCCGTCGACCCTTGGCCTCGGAGACCTTGGGCATGTCCACGGTGAGCACCCCGTTCCGGAAGGTGGCCGAGATCTCGTCGGACTTCACGGTACGCGGAAGCGTGAAGGCCCGACGAAATGCGCCGTAGCTCCGCTCCCACACGTGGTACTTACGGTCCTCCTCACCTTCGGTTCGCTCCTCGACCTTCTCGCCGCTGATGGTAAGGACATTGTTCTCCAGCTCGACGGAGACGTCCTCTTCCTTCAGGCCAGGGAGCTCGGCGGTGAGAATGAGGCTGTCCTTGGTCTCCGTCACGTTCACGGACGGCGCCCAGGGGCTCCCGTTCTCCGGCGAGCGGAAGGGGCTGTCCTCGAAGAGGCGGGCCAAGCGGCTCGACATGTCTTCGAACTCACGCCAAGGAGCGATGGACGGATTCCGGAACGGATAGCGAGTGATGGCCATGGTGACCTCCTCCCAAGATTGATCGTTGCGCTTCGTGCGCACCCACCGGGCGTGAGCGCCGAGTGGGGCGACGCGTGTCACGAGTTCACGCCCTGTGAAGAGCAACCGGCGTGCCATGCGGTAAGCCCGAAAATCCTGCCAGAAAGAACGATCTTCAGGCGTGCCACGGGGCGCTGTCTGTCACTTTGGCGCCGGTATATGTCACTCTGGCCAGGGGCTCGGGAGGGCGTCCGGGCTCAAAGCCGAGCGGCGAGCTCCGTAGCACCGAGGGTTGGATCCAGCGGGCCCGGGTGAAGGCGTAGACCGAGAGGCGCCAGAGTTCGCTCCAACGTCGTTCGCAGCGGACCTCCGTCGCCGATCAGACCGCCGAACAGGGCGAGCACGAGGGAATCCGAAACCCCTTCATCCCGCTCCATGGCGTCGAGGAGCGCAATGACGTGGCTACGGAGCGCCGCAGCCCCGTCGGTGACGATGGAAGCGGCCACCGGGTCTCCTTGCTCCGCCTGAGCGAGCACCACGGGAGCCAAGGCAGCCACGTCGGCCTTGGTGGCACGCTCGACCCAATCCACAAGGTCCCGGGGCGTATCCAGGCCAAGCCGCACCAGCACTGCGTCGCGCAGGGCGGTCCGCTGCGCTCGACCGTCCTCGGCCCGCGCCAGGGCACCGAGGGCCTGCATGGCGAGCCAGTACCCGCCACCCTCGTCACCCAGCATCCGCCCCCATCCGCCGACCCGCCACAGCTGCCCACTGCGATCACGCGCCATGGCCACGGAGCCGGTCCCCGCAATGAGCAGGAGTCCGGGTCCCGCGCCGAACGCACTCTCGAAGGCCGCCTCCACGTCCGTGCCGACGCGAAGACGTCGGGCGATGCCACGGTCCACCAGGGTCGCCTCCAAGGCGGCCCGAACAGCCTCGGTCCCGGCCCCAGCCACCCCCGCCCATATCGCATCCGCCGGGCCGGCCTGACCTGCCGCCGCCAGGGCCTCCGTAACGGCGCGCTCGACCGCCGCGGCGGCCGCGTCCACGGACGTAGGGCTGGCTACGGCACCCGCAGCTCGAGCGCGACCGAGCTCCCGCCCGCCCGCATCCACGACGACCGCCACCGCATCGGTGCCGCCGACGTCCACACCGACGCGGATCGATGCCACCGTCAGGACGCTGCTGAAGGGTGCGGTCGCCGCGGGAAGAAGCGGCCCACCAGCCATCCCACCGAGAAGGTCACGATGCTACCGGTGGGCACGTACCACGGGTACGCCATGGTATCCCGAAGCAGCGTGACCACGCCGATCCCCACAGCGATGCCGAACATGGCAGCGGCCTGCCCCGCCCGCTTGGTGAGCACGCCGAGCGCGAAGACGCCCAGAAGACCGCCGTACACCAATGAGGCGATCCCCAGCGCCACCTCCACGGCGGAGGTGCCTTGCGAGAGGGGGATGAACAGAATGGCGCCTCCAACCAACAATCCAGCCCAGACGAGGGTGAAGATGCGGCCCGCACGGAAGATCCGCTCCTCGTCGTCCGCGGCACCCACCATGGGCGCCCAGTAGTCGTACGCGGTCGCAGACGCGAGGGAGTTGATGGACGACGAGAGGGAGCTCATGGCTGCGGCGAACACCCCGGCGATCAGCAGGCCGGTCAGGCCGACCGGGAGCGCCTCCACGATGAAGCGCGCGAAGATCTCGTCCGGCAGAGCGAACTCCCGCCCACCGTAGTACCCCCAGAGACCGAGTCCCACGAGCAGGAAGAGCAGGAACTGGAGGACGACCACGACTCCGCTTCCCACCAGCGCCCGCTGCGCCGACGTGCGGTCCCGGCACGTCAGCAATCGCTGGACGATGAGCTGGTCCGTCCCGTGGGACGCCATGGTCAGGAAGGCGCCGCCCAGGACCCCGGCCCAGACGGTGTAGGTCGTGCTCAGGCTCCAGGAGAAGTCCAGCACATCCAGCTTTCCGGCCGCGGCGGCCTCGGTCAGCACCCCTCCCCAACCGTCGGGCATGAGGAGCTGAACGGCGACCAACGCGACCGCCGCACCGAGCAGGTAGAGCCCCATCTGCACGGCGTCCACCCACACCACGGCCTTGATGCCTCCGAAGTACGTGTAAACCACCGTGAGCACACCGATGACCACGATGGAGAGCGGGTAGGGCCATCCGGTGATCAGCGCCAGCGGGATGGCCGTGGCGAAGAGGCGTACGGAGTCCGCCAGGAGTCGAGTCACCATGAAGATGGCCGAAGTGAACCGGCGGGTGGCCACGCCGAAGCGTGACTCCAGGAGCGCATAGGCGGTTGCGAGCTCTCCGCGGTAATAGGCCGGCAGAAGAACACCCGCGACGACCAACCTGCCCACGAGATATCCGAAGGTGAGCTGCAGGAAGACCAGGCTACCCATGTACGAGACGCCCGGAATGCTCAGGAACGTGAGCGTGCTCGTCTCGGTCGCCACCACGGACAGCATCACGGCGAACCAGGGCAGTGATCGACTTCCCAAGAAGTAGTCCCGCCCGCCCTTCTGACCACGGCCCAGCCAGGCACCCCATAGCGTCACGCCGAGGAGGTAGGCGACCAGCACGACGAGGTCGAGGCCCGTAAACGCGGTCATGGCGAGATCCTCAGGTCAGCCCCCTTCGCGGGGTAGGACGGGTCGGTCGGTGACGGCAAGGGCCGCGGCGTCATGCACCGCGCTGCGCAGGGGCACGTGTCGCTGGTTCTCCCGTGATGGGTGGACACGGTTCGTGAGCAGGACGACCCAGAGGTCGAGCTCGGGATCGATCCACAGAGACGTTCCGGTATACCCCGTGTGACCGAACGCCGACGTCGTGAAGAAATCACCCGCCGACGAGCGGCCATCCGGCGTGTCCCACCCGAGCGCCCTGGACGACGTACCGTCGAAGCGCCTGGTGAAGCGCTCCACCATGTCTTCCGGGAGCAGCTGCACCGGCGCCGGTCGCCTCACCGGACAGGGCTCTCCCACCACGCCGCCCGGCGCACACGCCGGAGCGGTGCCAAGGTTCAGCATCATGTGTGCGAAGACGGAGAGATCCAGGGCCGTGCTGAACAGACCCGCGTGACCCGCCACCCCGCCCATGGCGTCCGCGTTCTCGTCGTGGACGCGACCCCAAACCAGCCCGTTGCGCCACACCCGGTCTTCCTCGGTGGCGGCGATACGGGTCAGAAGCTCAGGGTCCGGGCGATACATCGTCTCGCTCATGCCCAGAGGGCCCCAGACCCGCTCCTGGAGGAAATCGTCCAGGGTCCGGCCGGCGACCTCTTCAACGATCCACGCCAGGGACATCGGTCCCATGTCGGAGTACACCGTGGCTTCGCCCGGGGCGCGCTCCAGAGGCTCGTCCGCCACGGCGGATCGATATGCAGCGGTGCCCTCCAGGTCGAAGAACCACCTACGGAACGGCGGAAGGCCGGCCCGATGGAGCAGGAGGTCACGCACGGTGACCGCGGTCTTCCGCGCATCGCCACGAGCCCACTCGGCAAGGTAGGACACGACCGGCGCGTCGAGATCCACCTGCCCCTCCTGGACCAACAGCATGATCGCAGTGGTCGTCCCGACGACCTTCGAGACCGAGGCCAGGTCGAAGATAGACCTGGGTGTCACCGGGCGACCGCTTCCCCAGGCGAGCTCACCGTAACCGGCGAGATGCACCAAGCGCCCATGACGACCCACGGCCAGAGCGACCCCCGAAGCCGCAGAGTCCGCCAACGCCACCCCGACGATGGAGTCCAGGCGGGCACCAAGCTCGGGGACCATGCCGACAGCCGTCGGGTCGGCGGTACGGAGCGCGGCATCGACGTCGGTGCCGTTTCCTCCCGCTGCGATCCCTGCGGCGACCAGGGGATCGTCGGTCGTCCGAACGGTCACCCGCGTCGCGACCTTCTCCCGCTGAAGACCGTGCCCTATGGCGTACCCCTGAGGCAGCGGAATAGGGAGGCGACCGGTGACGGCTTCTTCACCGAACAAGGCCCCGAGCGCTGCCCGCTGAGACACCTCCCGATCACCCCAACCCACCAGGAAGGTCCCCGACAGCGGAAGCGCCGAGAGGACGTATGGATTCCCCAATGCCACGACTGCCGTACGGGCCGGGTCGGCGTGCTCGTCCATGAGCCTCACGAACGCCTCGGGAAGGGCTTCGGGGCCCGACCCAGCGGAAGGCGGCACATACGCGGTGACCAACGCCACGCCGTCTGGCCCGAGCGACGCCAGGGTCGATGCTGCCGCGTCGTAAGCGGCTGAATCACTCCGCTCGTCGAGGCGCACCTCGGGCACTCCCGGCATCCGCTCCCCGAGGCCCGGGGAGAACGCCGCCCCGGCCCAGAGCCACGTGGACGGTGCGTACTGGATGTGCACGACGGGCCCGGTCAGGGGAAGAAGGCCCAGGTCGTCACGGACCAGCGTCATGGACCGGGACGCCACCGTATCGGCCAAGGCCAGGTGCGCTCCTGATCCCACCACTCGGTCCACCCGATCCAACGACACCGTCCGATTTCGGTGCAGACCGAGCCGCGCCTTCAGCTCGAGAATGCGCCGTGCCGATCGCTCCAGGCGATCCCGCTCCAGACGTCCTCCCAGCACGGCGGCCACCACAGCCGCGACGACCTCCACGACCGCCCTCGGCGCAAGGATCACGTCGGCCCCCGCCTCCAAAGCGCGGACGGACGCCTCTTCGATCCCGTACATGTCAGTGATGGCCCGCATGGTCAACGCATCGGTGAGCACCAGACCGTCGAATCGGAGCTCGTCGCGGAGCAGGCCGGTGAGGAGCGGCTCGGAGAGCGTCGCCGGAGCCGAGCCCGTGCCGAGGATCCCCGGGAGCTGCACGTGAGCGGTCATGACACCGTCGACGCCCTCCTCGATCGCCCGCCGGAACGGGACCAGCTCCAACGAGTCGAGGCGTTCGCGGTCGGCGCCGATGACGGGCAGCCCCAGGTGGGAGTCCACCGAGGTGTCCCCATGGCCCGGGAAGTGTTTCGCCGTCGTAAGAGCGCCACCCGCATGGGCGCCCCGGATGAAGGCGACTCCCATCCTCGCCACGGCCTCCGGATCAGCCCCGAACGACCGGGTGGAGATGACCGGGTTGTCCGGATTCGAGTTCACGTCCAGGACGGGAGCGAACAGGATGTGGACCCCCGCCGCGCGGGCCTCCAGCGCCGTGATCCGTCCATACTCATAGGCGAGTCGTTCGTCTCGCGCAGCACCGAACGCCATGGTCGGCGGAAAGGCCGTGCCTCCGCCCTGCGGGAGCAGCGAGGGCAGTGCGTACGTCCCGCTCAGGCGCATTCCAGGGCCCCCGTTCTCGAAGTCGGAGGCCACCAGAAGCGGAACGTCCGCAACACGTTGCAGCGCGTTCAGCTTCGCCGCATAGGCATGCGGCGTTCCGATGGACGGCGACACTCCGCCGATGCCCTCGTCGGCTACCCACGCTCGAAGAGGCTCGAAGTCCGGACTGGTGGGGGCCGCGTACCCACCGGGGACCCATTCGATGACGAGCTGGGCAGCCAGCTTCTCCAACGAAAGGCCCTCCAGCGTCTCCTCGATCCACGCCCACGCTTCGGCGTCCAGGGCGGACGCGGGCCGGAGTGGGCTCGCGACCTCGGCCGGACGCTCCGAGCCGGGGGCCCCCGGCTCGGGTAGACCGCCGCAAGACGCCGTGGTCAAAAGGGTGAAGACGGCGCCCAGGCGCCTCACCAGACTTGTGGCGAGCCCGCCCGGCTCAGCCGTCACTGGCGCTCCGGCTCCTCGGCGGAATGGTGATCCCTTCTCCGATCTCGAACAACGGAGGAATCCGCGTGGGAACTCGTCCCGAGATCCGGAAGGACCCGAACAAGGCGCGCCCTGCTGCGCGCTGGCTGACCTGTGAGCCACTCCACGCGAGCACGTACGACTGGGCGGAGGGGAAGTCACGGATGAGGTACGGATTCCCGAACGAGACCACCACGTGAGGCACGCCGGCCTCGCCCAGGCGGCGAATGAAGCTCGAGAGCTCTTCCGGCACGGCGACCGATCCCTGGTAGGAGACAGCGGTCACGTAGGTGCTCACAACCACCAGAGCATACTGATCCACCCGGTCCCACAGGTCGTCGTAGCGATCAGGGCTCGACCCGCGATCCAGCTCGAAAGTCGACAGCCGAGGGTACACCGATCTGAGCTGGGCGTCGAACGAGCGCCCGGCCAGAAGGTCGTTGGATCGCCGGTAGGTCACCGATAGCACGCGAGCGGAGCGGGTCCCGGCAAGCGGAAGAAGGCCGCGATCGTTCTTGAGCACGGTGATGGATCGCTCCGCGACCTGCTCGGCCAGCTCGGTATGCGCCGGGACGCCGACCACCTGCTTGAGACCCTCGATCGGAACCGTCCTCAGGGTGTCCAGCCCCAGGGACGCCTTGGTCCGGAGAATCCTCCGGACGGATCGATCGATGCGGGACTCGGGAATCCGCCCCTCCTCGACCGCCTCGACGATCCCGTCGATGGCGCCGGGAACCGATGCCGGCATCAGGATCACGTCTGCACCGGCCTCCACAGCCCGCACCGCAGCTTCAGCCGAGGTCCGCCCCCGGGCGATGGCGCTCATGTCCATGGCGTCGGTGAAGATGAGCCCGTCGAATCCCAGATCCTCACGGAGGAGATCCTGGAGCACGCTGGAGGACAGGGTCGCGGGCTCGCTCCCACCACCATTCAGGCCGGGAACCGAGATGTGCGCGGTCATGATCGCTCCCATACCCGCGTCGATGGCCGCCTTGAATGGCCTGAGCTCGACCGAGTCCATCCGTGCGCGGT
Organism: Gemmatimonadota bacterium; assembly: GCA_039587535.1. Lineage (GTDB taxonomy): Bacteria > Gemmatimonadota > Gemmatimonadetes > Longimicrobiales > Gaopeijiaceae > JAWLHJ01. The sequence goes on along the minus strand of JBDHIF010000012.1, from coordinate 88,829 downwards.
CGTGGCGTATGACGGGGAGGGCGATGTGGGAGTCCACGTCCGTATCCCCGTGCCCTGGGAAGTGCTTGCCCGTGGCGATGGCCCCATGATCCTGGATCCCCGCCACGAACGCCGCCCCCATGCGCGAGACGTCCTCCGGATTCTCACCGAACGCCCGCACGTTGATGATGGGGTTGTCGGGGTTGTTGTTGACATCCAGCACGGGAGCGAAGGGCACGTGGATACCCACGGCCCTGGCCTCGAGCGCCGTCACCCGTCCCATCTGGTACGCGAGCCGGGGGCTCCCCGTGGCCCCCACCGCCATGAGCGTGGGGAAGTTCGTGGCGCCACCGAGGTTGATGTTGCCCGGAGTGTGGACCGCGCCGCTCATCCGAAATCCCGCGCCGGTCTCCAGATCCGCGGCCACCAGCAGCGGGACCTGAGCGTGCCCCTGGAGGTCATTCAACTTCACCGCCACCTCGGTGGGCGTGCCGACGGACATGATCACACCGCCGACCCCGTCCTCCTCGATCATGCGGGCGATCCGCTCGTGACTGGCAGATCCCGCCGGCGCGTAGTCTCCCAGGACCCAGGGCATCATGAGCTGGCCGACCTTCTGCCGCAGCGTCAGCCCGGCGAGGATACCCTCGGCCCATGCCCACTCCCGCTCCTCGGCGACCATTTCCGGGGCGCTCACCGACTCTCTGGGCGTCACTCCCTGAGCCGGGCCGACATCGCCACCGGATCGGATCCCGCCGGATTGGGCTTCCGCCGTCGACTCGTCCAAAAGCTCGTCGACCTCGGTCGGCCTGAGCTGGTCAGCCCGCTCCTCCGCCACAACGTCTTCAGCCAGGCTCTCGGCTTCCCGCGAGTCGACCACGTTCGACGAAGCTCCGTCTTCTTCTGCGGCCGGAACCACGCCGTTGCCCCCAGCAGGCGGAGGACCACCGCAGGACGTCAGCACCAGGGCGACGAGGGTCACTAATAGGCGGCGAGACGAGGGCTTGCAGGTAGTCAAAGCTTGAGGCGGCATGAGGTGGACGTCGGAGGAGGCGCGTTGACGGCGACCGACGGGCCGACGATCCTTGCCGGAGCTGGAGCACACCACGGATCGTGAGCTTTTCGACGGACGACCGGGACATATGTTCACCCCTACACTGTCACAATCAAGGGTGTTCGCGGGGGTCCTCGCATTCTGGGGGCTCGCGCTGCCGATGGCGTGCTCCCCCGACCCCGGAAACGCTGGTGCGAGGAGCGGCCAGGATGCGGGAAGGGTGGTCCGCCCGGGCATCGATGTCTTGCTCGAGGACTCCCTGCACCTGGTACGCGGCATGCGCGTGGGGCTCCTGACGAACCACACCGGTCTCGACCGCGCGGGCCGATCCTCGATCGACCGTCTCGCCGAGCACTCGGACGTGCAGCTGGTGGCCCTCTACTCTCCAGAGCACGGCATCGCAGGTCGAGCCGAGGCCGGAGAGAGCGTGGCCAGCCGCACCGACGAGCAGACGGGACTCCCGATCCACTCCCTGTACGGCGAGACCCGCCGTCCCACGCCGGAGATGTTGGAAGGGATCGACGTATTCCTTTTCGACCTCCAAGACGTCGGAGCGCGCTACTACACCTACGTCTATTCCATGGCGTATGCCATGGAGGAAGCGGGACGTCACGGGATCCCTTTCGTGGTGCTGGACCGCCCGAACCCGATCGGAGGCGCGACCGTTCAGGGGAACGTCCTGGACCCCGGTTACAGCACGTTCGTGGGACTCTACCCCATACCCATGCGCCACGGGATGACTCCGGGAGAGCTGGCTCGACTGTACGTGGGTGAGTTCGGCATCGACGTCGAGCTGCGGGTGGTGCCTGTGGACGGTCTGACGCGATCCACGACTTTCGACCAGACGGGCCTCCCCTGGGTGGCCCCCTCCCCGAACATGCCGTCGTTGGAGAGCGCCTTGGCGTACCCGGGCACATGCCTGTTCGAAGGTACCCCTCTTTCTGTCGGTCGCGGCACGGGGCGAGCTTTCCAGTGGGTCGGGGCCCCGTGGCTCGACGGCGAGGCGCTCGCCTCGGCGCTCGAGGGATATGCATTCCGCGGCGTGCGGTTCGAGCCGGCCACCTTCACGCCACAGGGAGCGGGCGACGGCAAGTTCGAGGGCGAAGAAGTGCACGGGGTCCGGATGGTCGTGGAGGACCCCACTTTCGACGCCCCCGGAGTAGGCGTGGCCATGGTGCTCGAGGCCTACCGCATGTCGGGGGACATGTGGTCGTGGAACGAGGCTCACTTCGACCGGCTAGCCGGAACGGACGCGCTCCGCACAGGTGTCGAGGCCGGAGCGGCCTTGGACGCCCTTACAGACGAGTGGGGCCGACAGCTCGACGCGTTCCGCGCACTCCGCTCGACCTACCTGATCTATCCCTGATCGCGGTCCGCCTCCAGGCTCAGCTCACCCACGGCCATAGCGCCCGACCCACCACCGCCCCGCCCAACACCAGCCAGGCGGCGTTGGTCCGGAACCGCAGGACGAGGAAACCAGCCCCCACCGCGATCGTCCACGCTGGCCAGGAAACGAGTACCGACGTGGCGAGGTCGATCGTCACCGCCACCATGAGCGCCAGGGCCGATACGTTCACGGCGTCCAGGAAGGCCGACATCCACGCCGAGTCGCGGAGTCGGGGGATGAGCGGATTTAGCAGGAGGACGAAGAAGAAAGACGGGAGGAAGATGCCCACCGTTGCCGCGACGGCACCCGGGACCCCGTCCAGAAGGTATCCGATGAAGGTGGACGTCGAGAGCACGGGCCCGGGGGTGAGCTGGCCGATCGCAATGGCGTCCAGAAGCTGCGCCTGCGTGAGCCAGCTCATCTCGGTCACCAGGCCGCCCTCGAGAAAGGCGACGAGCACGTACCCGCTCCCATAGAGCACAGCGCCGATCTTCAGGAAGAACAGGAAGACCTTCGGGAGCGACACGGCCACCGCCGCCGCGCCCGCGGAGGCCTGTCCCACTCCCTCGGTGAGCCCCCCTTGCTGCAGAAAGAGGATCGGCAGGTACCGGCTCGCCGTGTCGCTGTCGCCCGCCTTCCCGGCCCGGAACCACAGCATCCCCACCACACCACCCAGCAGAAGCGCAGGGACCTCGGTGAGCAAGTTCGCGAGGAGGACTCCGATCACGGCCACCCCGAGCACCGCGAAGCGCCAGTCCTTGACCGCGGGCCTTCCCAGCCGCCCTACGGCACCCACGATCACCGCGATCACCGCCGGCTTGACGCCGTAGAGGAAGGGTTCCACCGCAGGCAGGGCGCCGTACAGGACGTATAGCCAGGCCAGGGAGCCGGTGATGAGGACCGCCGGGAGAATGAAGCACGTCCCGGCGGTGAACAGGCCTGCCCATCCTGCCCGCTCGTACCCCACGTGCATGGTCATCTCGGTGGAGTTCGGGCCTGGGATGAGGTTCGTGGCTCCGATGAGGTCCAGGAAGTGTTGCCGGGCCATCCAGCCCCGGCGGGTCACCACCTCGTCCTCCAACATCGCGATGTGCGCCGCGGGGCCTCCGAAGGCGATCACGCCGAGCTTCAGGAAGAGGCGCGCCAGCTCGCCCAAGCCACCGGGGCCGGCCCGTCCAGTCACGAGCAGTCCGCGCAGGCCGGGAAGCGGAACTCGGTGAATCGGTCAGGTCGCCAGACGGGCCCGGTGAACGCGCGCCCCAGCCGTGCCTCGAACTCGCTCAGGTCCGTGAAGGGCACGGGCCTGGGAAGCTCGGCGAATGGCTTGAAGAAATCCTCCCAATGGCCAAGCAGCACTCTACGGGGCCGCAGGTTCCGAACGATGGCCTCGGGGTGCCAGGGGACCTCCTCGAAGGTGGCTGGCACGAGGATGGCAACGTCCACGGGGCGAGCCGAGACAACAGCGTCCGGCGCGAAACCCCACGGTGGCGGTGCAACGGCGTCCTGGTAGTAGATCCGGAAGACAACGCCGCCCCCGGCGTCCAGAAAGTCGACCAGGAAAGCGTACGTCTCACCGTCCACCCACTCGGTGGCCGCCCCGGGCATCTCCGCTCTCGGCCCCTCCGCGGTCCCCGCGTAGAACGTGAGCCCGTCGAAATGGGGCCCGTGTAGGGATCGGAGCGCCATGACCCGGATGCTCGTCCCTAGGTGCACCCAGTGCCCGGACGTGGCCTCGTCCCCGGCCACCTCGTTCATGACCTCGACCCTGTCCATCAGACCCGACCAGGTTCCAAGCGTGTTGAGAACTGTCCGGCTTCCCAGGATCCGAGCGTCCGGAGCATGGCGGCGCGCCACCCTGGGAACATCCATGAGGTGATCGTAATGGGCGTGACCCACGAGGATCGCAGCAGCGCCGGAGACGTCGAGCCGGCTCATGTACCGATCGATGGCAACCGTGTCGGGCTCGATAAGCCCAAGGCCCGTGGTCAGGAAGGCGGGATTGGAGAAGAGCGGTCCGGCAAGGACCTGTGCGCCTTCATGCTCGAAGAGCCATCCGCCGGTGCCCAGATAGACCAGGCGCACACCCTCGCCGCTGGTGGGAGACGGCTCGACGATACCCGAGGCCGGTTGCTCCAAGGCCCCGCCGCATCCGGCCAACGCCAGTGCTCCCGACAAAAGCATGCGAGCTCGGTGTCCACCTCGCCCACCGAAGTTCATTCGACGCCGGACGACTCGCCTCGGAATACGCTCAGCGGGCCACCCCGGCCGCGCGCGTCTCCTCGACCCGGGCCAGGAAGCCGTCGGACAGGCGCTGCGTGACGGGCCCCACCCCTCCGCCCCCCACCCGGCGACCATCGACCTCCACGCACGGCTTCACCTCGCCCGTGGTCCCGGTGAAGAAGAGCTCGTCCGCCAGGGGCAGCTCCTCGACGGCCATGGCACGCTGCTCGACCGGGATCCCGAGCTCCTCCGCCACCTCCAGGACGAACCCCCTGGTGATCCCCGGCAGGATCTGGTGCGTCGTCGGATGGGTGACCACCGTCCCATCGAAGACACCCCAGAAGTTCTGGTGGGCGCCCTCCAGCGCGACCCCGTCCCGCACCATGATGGCGTCGTCCACGCCAGCGTCCTTGGCCGCCTGATAGGCGAGGGCGTTGGGGAGGAGACAGATGGTCTTGATATCCACCCGGCTCCATCGGCGATCAGGCACGGTGATGGCGCGAAACCCCTGGGCCCACACATCATCGGCCGGGCGACTCCATTTGGCCGCGTAAGCGTACACCGTCGGCTCCACCGGTACCGTGGGGAAGTAGTGGGTACGCGGCGCCGCGCCCCGGGTGACCTGCACATAGACCATGGAACGGTCCTCCACGTCCAGCCCGTTCCGGTGAATGAGCGTTCGATGCACTTCGTCCAGGACCGAGACGTCGAAGTCGATGCGCATCCACTCCAGGCCGTTCTGCATGCGACGGAGATGCCGGTCGATCCCGAAGGGTGACCCCCCGTAAAAGGGCGTCACCTCGTAGATCCCGTCCCCCAGCAGAAAGCCTCGATCGTCCACTGATACGTGGGCTTCCGACTTGGGGAGGTACTCGCCGTTGAAGTATACGGTGCTCATGGGATCATCCGTGCGTAAGAGGGGCCTCGCCAAAGATGCGCGAGGCGCGCCCGGACGAAAGGGGGCGAACCGACTGGGCAGGTCTGCCTCAGGCTGCCCGTCCTACGTCCCGCCCGAACCGAGACCGCTGCGACGCGGGTTCGATGGGCTGCGAGAGGGCCTCGTCGCGCGGGCTCGGATGCAACGCATGCGGAGCGTAGCGCCCACCGGCGACGAGGCCCTCTCGTGACCCAGTCCGAACCAACGCGTCAGGACTCCGAGTGCTTCTCCTCCAGGCGATCGAACTCGGAGAGCAGCTCGGCCTCCGGGATCTCGGAATCGCTCTCGGAATCGTCCTCCTCCACCTCCGCGTCCTGAACGACCTCGTCTTCCTGGCCGGACCCCAGCCGCTTGCTGGCATCCTTCTTCGGCGCCGCGATCAGCCCCATCTCCTGCTTGAGGGCCAGCAGCTGGTCCTCCACGTCCGCACCTCCGGGCCCCGCTTCCAGACGAAGGAACTCCGTCTCCAGCGTATCGCCCTGAAGCGCCTCCGTGACCTCTGCCTGAGCGACGCTCTTTCGCTCTTCCTCCTCGATCTTGTCGGCCATCCTGTTGAAGGCCTCGAAAGCCGAAGTGTCGGACAAGCCCGACATGGTCTCGTGAATGCGGCGCTGGGCCTGGGCGCGCTTCTGCTTGGCGATGAGGAGATTCCGCTTCCGCTTCGCCTCCTCGATCTTGTCGTTCAACTGCCTGAGGGAGCCCTTGAGCTTCTCGGTCTCCGCAGCCTGCGCCTCCCAGGTCTGCTGCAGGACCTGAGCGCGCTCCGAATGCTCCTTTTGCCTCAGAAGAGCCTGCTTGGCCAGGTCGTCTCGATCCTCTTTTACCGCCAGCATGGCACGGTGCTGCCAATCCCTGGCCTGCTTGACCTCGGCGTCGAGCTGAGACTTGAGCTTCCGCTCGTCCGCGATGGCCGAGGCGACCTCACGCTTCGCCTTGGCCAGCTGGTCGCGCATGTCCAGGATGATCTGGTTCAGCATCTTCTCTGGGTTCTCGGCCCGTGAGATCAGGTCGTTGATGTTCGACTTGATCACGGTCGAAAGCTTCTGGAAGATCCCCATGCCTTACTCCTCCGTACCCATGCCGGCCAGGGACCGGATCGTATTCATGTGACTGACAGCCGCGAGCTCGATGGACTCCATGGAAGCCTGAAGCTCATGCAGGTCCAAGGTTTCCAGCTCCAGGGTATCGCTCAGGATGAGCTCTCCGTCCTCGAGGCCGTAGGCGCCATGGACGACGTCCGTAGCGTTCAGCTCGAGCAGGCGGCGATATAGACCGGCTTCCGTCGGACTGGCCTCAGGCATGTCCATCACCTTGAGGCGAATCAGCAGCAGGTTGTCCGCATGGTGGACGACCATGGGTAGGCCGCTGTTGCGGCCGCGGACGAGATACATCCCGTCGTCGACCTCCTCCCAGTCCAGATCCATGCGGATCAGGAAGCTTTCAAGGTCCTCTCGGGTGACCATTCGTTCTCCGTTGGCTATGTCCGGTGGGACGGATGAATCACGGAGCCGGAACCCGGCCCCTCTCCATCCCCTTACGGCAACCGGCAGGGGACGGTTTCTCCGCACCCCACCGCCGGCTCCCTCTGGACCGAAAGGTAAGGGCTCAGGATTCCGGTCGCACGGGCAAGCCCGGAGATCCGGCTCCTCTCGACGAGCACCAAGCTCAGCTCAGCAGGGGTCTCAGGTGCCGGCCGGTATGCGACGCGTCGATGCCCGCCACCCCCTCTGGAGTGCCCTCGGCAACGATCACTCCACCTCCCGCTCCCCCTTCCGGCCCCAGATCAAGGATCCAGTCGGCAGTCTTCACAACCTCCAGGTTGTGCTCGATGACGATCACCGTGTTGCCCATCTCCACGAGGCGGTGGAGCACCTCCAGGAGCACCCGCACGTCTTCGAAGTGCAGGCCGGTCGTCGGTTCGTCGAGGATGTAGACGGTTCTGCCAGTAGCGCGTTTGGAGAGCTCGGTGGCAAGCTTGACCCGCTGCGCCTCACCCCCGGACAACGTGGTCGCGGACTGACCCAGGTGGATGTACCCGAGCCCCACGTCGTGTAGGGTCTGGAGCTTGTTCTTGATGCGCGGCACAGCGTCGAAGAACTCCAGCGCATCCTCCACGGTCATGTCCAGGACGTCGGCGATGTTCTTGCCCTTGTAATAGACGTCCAGGGTCTCTCGGTTGTAGCGCCGCCCCCGGCACACGTCGCAGGGGACGTAAACGTCGGGAAGGAAGTGCATCTCGATCTTCACCAACCCATCGCCCTGGCAAGCCTCGCAGCGTCCACCCTTCACGTTGAAGGAGAATCGTCCGGGCCCATACCCTCGCATCTGGGACTCGGGAAGATTGGCGAACAGATCGCGGATGGGCGTGAACAGACCCGTGTACGTCGCCGGATTCGAACGCGGCGTCCTACCGATGGGCGACTGGTCGACGTCGATGACCTTGTCCACGAGCTGGATGCCTTCGACGGTGTCGTGGGTGGCGGGCACGAGCTTGCTCCGGTGGAGCTTCCGCGACAGCGCGTGGTAGAGCGTGTCGTTCACCAACGTCGATTTGCCGGAGCCGCTCACGCCGGTCACGCAGGTGAAGGTCCCCAAGGGAAAACGCGCCTCGATGTTGCAGAGATTGTTGCCCCGGGCGCCGCGCACCACCAGGGCCTGCTCCGCATCCGCCGGGCGGCGATCGCGGGGCAATGGAATCACCCGGTCGCCGCGCAGATAGGCTCCCGTGAGCGAGTTCTCCTCCGCCAGAATGGCGTCCAACGTGCCCTCGGCCACGACCTCACCGCCGTGCCGTCCGGCGCCGGGCCCGAGATCCACGATCCAGTCGGCGGCACGGATGGTGTCTTCGTCGTGCTCCACCACCACAACGGTGTTCCCGAGATCCCTGAGACGCCTCAGCGTGTCGAGTAGCCGGCCGTTGTCCCGCTGGTGGAGCCCGATGGACGGCTCGTCAAGGATGTAGAGCACCCCTACCAGACGGCTCCCGATCTGCGTGGCGAGTCGGATGCGCTGCGCCTCACCGCCGGACAGCGTGCCTGCCCCACGCCCCAGTGTGAGATACTGCAGACCCACGTCCCGAAGGAAGCGCAGCCGCTCGGCGACCTCCTTCAGGATGGGACCGGCGATCTCGCCCGGAAGGGGTCGGATCGACCCGTGTCCCCCGAGACCCATTGCACCCTCCCCCGACGCGAGCGATCGGACACTTCCTCCGGGATCGCGCACGGGCAGCTGCTCGAAGAATGTCAGTGCCTCGCCGATGGAGAGCTCGGCGATGTCGCCGAGGGAGCGCCCCCCCACCGTGACCGCCCGTGACGCGGCCGCCAGACGACTGCCACCGCATGCCGTACAGGGGAGCGTGGACATGTACTCGTCGAGCTGGCTGCGCACGGCCTCGGACCCAGTCTCCCCGTAGCGCCGGCCGACACCGGCCACCACGCCCTCCCACACATCCTCGTAGTACCCGCCCTTCCCGCCCGCCCTGTACGGGAATCGGAGCTTCATGGAACCGGACCCGTGGAGGATGGCGTCGCGCACGTCCGTCGGCAGGCCGCCCCATGGTGTGTTCGGGTCGAACTCGTAGGCTTCCGCAAGCCCCGGGATGACGGATCGCCGCACCTGGCCGGAAGGATCCCCCCAGGGGAGAATGACGCCCTCCAAGAGGGAGACGCTCGGGTCGGCGGTGAGGAGATCCGGGTTGACCTCCTTGCGCGTGCCGAGACCGCCGCATTCGTCGCACGCGCCGTACGGCGAGTTGAACGAAAACTGCCTGGGCTCGAGCTCCGGAAGGTTCGTCCCGCAATTCGAACAGGCGTAGTGTTCGCTGTAGACATGGCTTCGCGGCTCCGGGAGATCACTTCCGTGCTCCAGGACCTCGAGAACTCCTCCACCGGTTCGGAGCGCCGTCTCCACGGAGTCCGCAATGCGATCCCGATCCCGCTCCCTCAGCACGAGTCGGTCGACGACCACGGCGAGGTCATGATTCTCGTACCGGTTGAGCTTGGGCGGCTCCGACAGGTCGTAGGTCTCGCCGTCGGCACGAACCCTCACGAAGCCGTCCTTTCTCGCCTTCTCCATCAGCTCGCGGAACTCGCCCTTCCTCCCACGAACCAGCGGGGCGAGCACCTCCACCCGAGTGCCCTCGGGAAACACCAGGAGCTGGTCCACGATCTGCGTGGCGGACTGCCTCAGAACCGGCTCACCGCAGTTCGGGCAGTGAGGGATGCCCGCCCGCGCCCACAGGAGGCGAAGGTAGTCGTAGATCTCCGTGACGGTCCCCACGGTGGATCGTGGGTTCCGGCTCACCGTCTTCTGCTCGATGGAGATGGCCGGACTCAGGCCCTCGATCGCGTCGACATCGGGCTTTTCCATGAGCCCCAGGAACTGCCGGGCATACGCGGAGAGGGATTCGACGTACCGGCGCTGGCCTTCCGCGTAAATCGTGTCGAACGCCAGCGAGGACTTCCCAGACCCAGACAGTCCCGTGATGACCACCAGGCGCTCCCGAGGGAGCACGACGTCGATATCACGCAGATTGTGCTCTCGGGCACCCCGTACCACGAGGCGCTCGCCCGGGCGGGCGGTGTCGGGAGCGAAGTCGGGCTTGGCAGACGGCATAGCCTGGAATTCTAACGCAGCGCCGGACTTCGGCTCAATGCGGGGGGTGCGCCGGTGGCCGGATGACGACACCCTCGGGACACCGAATCGAGGTGGAGGTCGGGGCCGGCGCGCGGGCCGGCCCCGTCCAAATCATCCGACGGACAGCTCGCGGAGCCTCGCCACGCGCGCCTCGGTCGGCGGATGGGTGCGGAACAGCCCCGTCAGAGCCTGCCCTCGCCCGCCGGCCAGCGGGTTGACGATGGCGAGCTGGGCCGCCGCGGGGTTCACCTGCATCGGCACCCGGTGGGCAATGGACTCCAAGCGCTGCAGCGCGCTGGCGAGCCCGCCGGGATCACCGGTGATGCGCGCCGCGCTGGCGTCGGCCTGGAACTCGTTCTGACGGCTGATGGCCATCTGCACGATGGCCGCCGCGATGGGCGCCAGCAAGGCCATGACCAGCAAGACGATGGGGTTCCGGTCTCCATCGTCGCGACCGCCCCCCATTCCGAAGATCATTCCCCATCGGACGATGCTTCCGAGCATCGCCACGGCACCGGCCATGGTGGCCGCTACGGTCCCTACGAGCATGTGCCGATGCTGGATGTGGGCCAGCTCGTGGGCGATCACCCCCTCGAGCTCACGTCGATCCAGGGCCCGTAGGATCCCTGCGGTGACGCAGACCACGGCATGCCGAGGGTTCCGCCCGGTGGCGAAGGCGTTCGGCTGTTCCTGCGGAGCGATGGCCACGGTGGGCATGGGAAGATCCGCCCGCTGCCGAAGCCGGTCCACCATCTGGTAGAGCTCCGGTGCGTCATCCGGGCCGATGACGCGGGCCTTGTACATCTTCAGCACCGCCCGGTCGCTGAACCAGTACATCCCGAAGTTCATGACGGCGGCCAGCACGAAGAAGAGCACGGCGCCGTTGCTGCCTCCGAAATAGGCACCGAAGGCCACGAGCAGCACCGTCAAGCCCGTCATCAGCCCGAAGACCTTTAGCGTCTGCATATATGGAAGACTCCGCTATGAAATCGACGTTCTCAGGAACCACCAGATAGGATACACCCACAGCCGCGAGAGGGTTGCGCGGCTACTCGTTGTAGCCCCATTCCCTCGAGAAGAGGAGGCCGTACAACAACTCGCGGCCCAGGTCCTGGATCGCCAGGAAGCCGATCCCGCTCCTGAGGAACCGGTCCTCGACGAACGCCTCGAAGTTGTAGAGGTCGGTGAAGGCCCACTCCACGCGCAAGCCGCCGAAACGACTTCCTTCTTCGGCCACGGGACGGAGGGTCACCACGGCGAAGACGTCGTCACTGAGGTAGCGACCGACCTCGAGCTGGGTCGATCGCAGGCCCGCCCACTCGGCAGAGGCCGGGCCGGAGGAAACCGCGACGTAATCGAGGCTCAGGTTCTGCGCGAGCACCGCGGCATTCTGGTTCACGAGGGACCCCAACGCGATCGTCGTCGCCCCGCCCAACACGTCACCCGCGGCACCCACTTGCCCGAGGAACGACTGCTGGCTTCGGCCCACCTGCGCCGCCGGTTGGTTGAACACCAGGTACGAGATCAGATCGGACTGTGAGAGCTCGCCATTCTCGGAGGTAAGCGTGACCCGGGGCTGCACCAGGGTTCCGTCCACCGCCGCCGTGATGATGACCTGCCCGCCCTCCGATGTGCGGAACCGGCTGTCCGCCGTGATGTTCAGAGAGGGATTCACGCCGGGACGTCCGATGAACGACGCCGTCCCATCGTCGACTTCAAAGGTCCGTCCCAGGACCAGATACGTGCCTCTCAGCGCCTGCAGCTCTCCCACGAGCACGAGGTCGCCCGCGCTCCGGTCGTAGCGCACCAACAGCTGTCCGCCCATCTCCACATTCATGTCGTTGGACCGGAGCCAGGTGTTCCTCGGCACGGACATGTCCACGTCGAGGCGAAGGTTGTCCAGGAAGGGATTCCGGACCTCAGCCAGAATGGGTTGGGACATGAACACCGTGGTGTCGACCGCGAGTCCCGCCCCGAAGAGCCGGGGGTCGCTGAGGTCTACGACACCGGCCGCCCGCGAGAACTCGTCCACGCGAAGGGTTCCTTGGTCCACCGTGAGGGCACCCTCGACCAGCGGGCGCTGGTACGTGCCGGTGAGCGTGAAGGCCCCGCTGATGGTGCCGTCGATATCCCTCCGCTCCATGGCCCGGAACCGATCGAAGCTCACATCGAGATCGAGGGACGGGTCGCTGAGGGGCGAGAGCCCAATGGTCCCGGTCACGTCCGACGACCCGGTACCTCGGGCCGAGAGCTCCACCGCCATGGTCTGGTCCTGCTGCAGCTCCAGCGTCCCCTCCACACCGCGATGGCGAACGCCGAGAGCCTCGATCGTCCATGCACCGCCGGCCAGCCGCACCGTGCCGCTGGGAACCGGCTCCTGCGTGGTGCCGCCGACATGAACGTCTGCGGTCATCGTACCGTCCACGTTGCCCAGCATTCCGAAGTACGCCAACGGCAATGCGGCATCGAGTGAGTCAGCCTGGATAGAGATGTCGACAGCCTCGTCCAGGAACCGACCATCGGGCGCTTCCGATAGCGTCAGGTCCACGGGAACGCTGCCTGACGCGGTCAGCGCCACCCGCCCTTCGTGGAAGGCCTCCAGCGACAGTTCCGTGGCGCGGTCACGGTAGCTCAAGCTGGCCGCCAACGAGTCCAGGGCGATACTCTCGTACCGCGGGTCAAGCACATACAGGTCCGCGTCGATGAGGGGATTCGCGGCCGGGCCACGAACATGCGCCTTGAGATCCACGTGACCGGACACGTCCAGCGGCTCCTCACGGACCATCGCCCCCAGGCGCTCGAGATGGAGGCCGGCCACGTCCAAACGAAGATCGGACACACCCGACCGGGCCAACGTCCCCGAAGCGGCCAGCTGCATGGGATCCTCCCCCTCGCGCCGAATCACCAGGGAGTCCACGGTCACGGCATCGCCGGCCCAGCTGATCTGCGAAGGGCGGGCCAGATTCCAGGTTCGCTGGTTCAGCCTGGCTTCAGCCGTGCCCAGCAACGCGCTGCCCCCCAGCGAGTCCAACGCGAAGTCACCGGCCACGGCATAGAACTCGTCGGCTCGTCTGGAAACCCGGAGGTCCGCGGACCCGGACCGCCCTTCCATGGACCCGGTGGCGGCAATGCGCTCGAATCCCCGCCCCGCCCACTCCACATCGGCAGCGTCCACTCCGACCTCCCAGGACCGGGTCAGGTTCGGAAGCCCTTGGACGAAGACCCTGACCTCCGCCGAATCCACTGTGCTCTCCCCGTAGGCTGCGTTCCGCAGCGAGAACCGGGCGTCAGCGGCAAAGTCGGTGACCCGTCCACTGAACTCCACGCCGCCGACCACCGCCCCCTGCACACGGACCTCCTCGGCCATCGGGAGCGTGTCCGGATCGATCCCCTGCAGGCGGAGCATCTCCCCCTCCAGAGGAGTCAGGTCATCCCGGACCATGATGGAGTCCCCCATGAGGACCGGTCGGAGGCCCACTAGTGAATCGGCGGAGAACCGGACTTGGGCACTGCCGCCCACGTCGCTCCGCAAACCCAATTGCCCCGATCCTTCGAAGTCGATGCCCCCGACGGTGCCCTGAAGGGAATCAGCGTGCAGGACACCCTCTTCGGCTCGGAGGTGCGTGGCGACGGCGTCGATCGTCAAGCCTCCGATACGGCTCGCCACCATTTCCAGCCGTGCGCTTCCGCGCAGGGAATCCAAGGCAAGACCCGAGCCCTCCACCGTGAGCGTCCCGTTCCAGAGCGTGCGATCGGGGACTCGGTCGGTGTAGGCGGCAAACCCGAGGTCCTCCGCGGCCAGGGCTAGGCGGTAGGCCCGTGCCGGATCCATGACGTCGAAGGTGGCGTCCATGGTCAGCCGCCCACCGGTACCGCTCAAGTCGGCGGTGACCGCGAGATCGTCAAGCGGCCCCCTGGCGGAAACGGGGCCTCGCACGGCGCCCCGCGTCTGGAGCTGGGGGGCGACCGCGCCCAGCACCTCGAGCCCGAGGGGGGCCAGATCCCCGGTGAGGTTCAGGACCCATCCCTCGTCCATGCGGCTCACCATCCCCCGCACGTGAACGCCCGACACCGTCCCCGAGCCACCCTCGTGCGTGAAGTCCGCCACGAGGCTCACTCCACGCCGGAGGCGGCCATCCAGTTGCACGTTGGCCTCTCCGCTTCCGGAAAAAGAGAGGTCATCCGGGCCGAGCGCTTCCACCAAGGACCAGTTCAGCGGATCCATGCGTGCCTCGAGCCCCGTCCACCCGAAGTCGTCACCGAGGTGCATACGCCCCGAGTAGTCCACCGTCGTCGGCAAACCACCGAAGTCGACCGGCACGAACGTCATCCTCCCGGTCGTCCGGAGGTCGGTGGCAGGTCCGGAGAAAGTGGCTCGACCGCTCAGCCACCCTTCCAGTGGCAGGGCTTCCTCGAGCCAGGGGGAGATCCGAGAGACCACGAGAGGGCTGGCCACCACAGTCAGATTCGACGTGGACAAGACGTCGCCGAACGTCACCACGCCGTCGGCGGCCAGATTCGAATCCGCGAGTCTCACATCCACCCCGTCGAGCCCCAGCGTCAACCCCGCCGCCGTCGAGATGTCAGCGCCTCCTCGGAACTCACCATCCGGAATTCGGGGATCCGCCCACCGAAGGTCGCCCAGGTCGCCCCAGTCCTGCACCTCGATCCCTGCCCGGAGCACCCACCCGCCCACACCGTCTACCGGCCCTAGCGTCACCGTCCCCCGGCCGAGCGTCTCGGGCAACCGGAAGGCGCCTTCGTCGATCTGGATACCGTTGTCGAGGTCGAACGTGAGACGTCCGAACGCCTCCCTCATCACCATCGCCTCATCGCGCCCGGCGAGCGAGGTCCGCATCGCCAAGGAAGCGAGGTCCGATCGGAACGAAACACCCCCGTCGATGGAGAGGACGCCGTCCTCGAGGTCCAGATCCATGTCGTCCAGCCCAAGCCTCTGAAGCGGCCCCTGGGGTCCTGGCAGCACGCCGCTGGCTCCCGCCCGGAGGTCGGGGGACATAGGCGACAGGACGGAGACGCGGCCGCCCCTCACGCCGATCTGACCGAACACAATCTCCGTCCGACGTCTGGCGGAGTCGGGCGGCGGATCCGAGGGAGCCAGCAACCGTGACAAATTGAGGTCATCGGTCTCCGACAGACGCGAGATCTCGAGATCCATGCCCCAAAGGATGACGGAGCGGAGCCGGACGGAGCCGGCGATGAGCCCCGTCGGCAGATAGCGGACGACCACCGAGTCCGCCGAGAGCACCGGCCGACCCGTGCCATCCGAGAGCACCACCTCGTCCAGCGACACCCCACCCAAGAGCGTGGTCGAGCGGACTCCACCCACGCTCAACTCTCCGGCCAGCGCACCCTGTACCTGTTCCAGAGCGAAATCCAGGGCCGCCGTCTGCCCCGGTGCCGTCTGAAGCACGACCACGAGACCGCCCAGCACCAACCCGAGCGACACGAGCAGGACGCGAGAGAGCCAACGCCGGACAGTCCGGACGCGCCGCAACCTGCGCAACCGGGCCTCCCGCCGCTTGCGAGGGGACTGCCCCCCGCCTCTCTCGTCCTCGGTCATCAGAACGCCTGGCCTATGGAGAAGTGGAGCTGGAATCGGCTCCACCGGAAGCCGCCGCCCTCTTCTCCATACATCACGAGAGGGGAAAGGATGCCGAGCTCCCCCGAGGGTAGGTAGTAGGTATCGCCGTACGCGATGCACCGCTCGTCATCCCCAACGCAAGATCCGGCCCCGGCCTCCACGAGCAGTGGTGTGATAACCGGGAGTTGCCGCCGCCCCCGGAAACGGTATCCGAGGTCCATCCGGATCGGACCCACGGGGCTGAAGTACCGCACCCCCATACCCGGCGTGAACTCCAGGTCTCCCAGGGACAGGTCACTGCCAGAGGACCACACCTGTCCGAAGTCGCCGAACGCCACCACCTCGACCGAACGGCCGATACGCCGGCGGAGCTCCAGATTCCCCTCCAGGACCCGTGATCCACCCGTTGGCCGTGGCAGGAAATCCGACTGGGGAAGAGCTCCGGCGTCGCAGGACAGGTTCTCGATGGTTCCGGGCGTGCACCCTGCGCCGGGCGGATCAGTCTCCGGGTCGTCGGTCTCGCCTGGAGCCAAGAGCCTGCCCGGATCAGCGAGGGTCAAGACCCTCGGACCGAGCCGTCCCTGTGCGAAGCCCCGCACAGATGTGGCGCCTCCCGCGTAGAACCGCTTCTGCGGATGCACGATCCCGGGGCGATCCTGAGGCCGTAGGAGCCCGTCGAAACCCCCTGAGCCCACCCACCCTGCCCGCAACCTCGCTGCCACCACCACCTGCCCCGTCGCCCGATAAGTCGTGCCCTCGAGGGAGGCTCGGTCGTAACGGAAGTCGGAGCCGGTCCACGAAGCGGCATGCTCCAGGTCCACGCTCAGGCGATAGCCATCCGTCGGATTGAGAATGTCGTTCGACCGATCCATCGAGAACTCGAGGCCCACCGGCGCCAGAAAGTTCGCGCCGGCCAGGATTGCGACGTCCTCGGGCGTACACACGAGGAAGCCGGTACAGAACAGGACCTCGGCAGCCTCCAGCTCGGTGCGTTCGGGCCGGTAGGACAGGGTCAGGGGCGTTGCCGCGCCCAGGGATCGCGTCAGCGCAAACTGCAGACCCACCGCCCTTCGGATGAAGATGTCGGGCACCGCCTGCCGCTCGGCGAACAGGGACGCGCCGAACGAGTTCCGCGTCGAGAAGATGAAAGGCTGCGTGAAGTCGACAGTCGCGAGCCAGGTCAGGTCCTCGTACGCGTCCGACCGGTTGGACACGCTGCAGAGCGCGTCTCCGAAATCCCGGGTCAGAAGGTTGGACACTCTCCCGCCGACCCGGAGGAGGCGAGCACCCCCGAGGAAGTTCCTGCTCGTCCAACTGGACTCCACATTCATGCACTCTGCGCTGGTCCACCCCACCGCCCCCCGCACGCGATAGGCGTCTCCCTCCTGGACCGAGACGGTAATGGGAACGATGGAGTCCGGTTCCGGGCCAAGAGAAGCGGTAACCTGGGCGCTGCGGATGATGTCCATGCCGAAGAGACGCGCCTGAGCATCGAGCAGCTGGTCCGGCCGGTAGTAATCCCCGGGACGGAACTGGAGCAGGCTTGTCACGGTCCCCGCGTCCAGGGTGCGGGTCCCCTCCACGTTGATGTCGCCGTACCGCACCCGGATTCCGGGCTCTACATCGAACGTCACCCGAGCGCTGTAGGGCGTTTCCCTCGGGATCAAGGATTGACGATAGACCTCGGCGAATGCGTACCCCTGGTTCCGCATGCGTTGGAGGACCGTGTCCCTTGTCGCGTCCATGCTGAGCGTGTTGAGGCGGTCTCCCTGTGTGAACGGAAGCTCCTCGAGAAGCCGAGGACCCAGGCCGCTGGCATCATCAGCGTCCAAGCCCGTGAATCCCACGGAGTCTACGACCACCGGACGGCCTTCTTCGATGTAGAACGTGATCCTGGCCCGGCCGTCGAGCAGCGTGTCCGTCGCAGCATCGACCGCCGCCTCGCGGAAACCGCGCTGGCGGTACCAGATCTGGAGGCGGACCCGGTCCCGGGGAATTTCCTGTTCCCTGAGCTCGAACCGCTCGAGCGCGAACCCGACCTCGAACGCGCAGAGCAATCCCAACCACCTGGACCGGCAGTCGGTGGGTCGGCTGACAATGGCCCGCTGGAGCGAATCCTGAGGAAAGGCCTCGTTACCAAGGAACCGCACCTGGCCGACCTCAGGTAGACCGACCTGCTGACCGTGCGCAGGAAGGGCCCAGCAGAGCGCCGCAATCAGCCCGAGCGCTGCTTGGGTCCGGGGCACCGGATGCCCGGTCCTACCCGCCACCGCCCCCTCCTCCGGAAACGCCGCCACTGCACTCACCACCCCGGTACCGTCGCACCACCACCGGCTCCAGCGGCTCGAAGCGGGCGCCCCCAGGGACCAGGCGGTGAGGCACGACTTCGACTCGGCCCGACTGGATGCGGACCAGATTCATGCTATTCAGATCCGTCTCCGCCCCCCTCCCCCTCCACGACGTCGTAGTGCCGCAGGACACCACGGGGAAGGGCACGCCGGTCCGGGGGTCGTCAGGCTCGAGAATGCGGGTCTGATGCACGTGTCCTCCGAGGAGGAGGTCGATGCCCATGCGCCCGAAGGCGTCGAGATGTCCTCGTGCACCGGGGAGAGGGTGTCCACCGGACCCGTCTTCCGTCACCACGAAGTGATGATGCACCACCAGGATGCGCACGTGCTCTTCCGGCGCCTCCGCGAAGGCACGGGCTGCGAACATCACCTGATCCTCTCCGAGACGGCCACCGACGATGGCGCGGCGCGGCGCCGCCGAGTTCAGCGCAACCACGGTGGCGTTGCCCGCGCGGGTCACGGTATCCAGCTTCGGCGACACGAAACGCCTCCAATTCCGAAACGGATCGAGGAGTCGCTCCCAGATCCGATACAGCGGCACGTCGTGGTTCCCCGGCGTGACGACCACGGGTGTCGGCCCGAGGCGCCCCAGGAGCGCGCGGGCGACCTTGAACTCCCGGGCCTTCGCGCGCTGGGTAAGATCGCCTGCGACGACCACGAGATCCGGCTCGAGCCGATCCACTGCCCGGACGAGCGCCTCGGCGGCGTCCGGTCGGTATGGCTTCCCGATCTGAAGGTCGGAGGTGTGAAGGACCGTGAGCATGGTACTGCGGTTCAGGACTCGGAGGCTTGGCGGCGCCCGTTCCCGGAGAGCCGCGCCATACCCACGACCCCCACCACGACGATGCCCACGGAGATCATCTGAGCGAGCGTGAGCGGGCCGAGGAAGCGGTCGTCCTTGGCCCGGAAGAACTCCACGACGAAGCGCTCGACACCCGCGAGCACCAACCAGAGCATGAACAGCCACCCTGCCGCCCGGGGTTGTTGGCGAAGCTTCCAGAGCACGAAGAAGATGAGGGTGCTCATTCCGACTTCATAGAGCTGTGTCGGATGCACCGGGACGATCTGTCCGTACCGCTCCACGAGCTCGGGATCCACGGTGATTCCAAAGTCCCGCTCGATGATGTCCACGCGGGTAGGGGGCGCGCCCCGCGGGAACGCGACGCCGACCCACGAGTCCGTGGGTCGACCCCAATCGTCCCCTACCATGAAGCAACCCACCCGGCCGACCGCGTACGCGAGCGCGAGCGCGGGGGCCACCGCATCCGCCATACTGGGGAGAGGAAGCTTTTGCCTACGGATCTCCCACACGACGAGGACGGTGGCAAGCAAGAATCCACCGTACCAAACGAGACCGCCCCGGGCGAAGATCATGCCCAACGGGTTTGCGACCGTCTGGTCCCAGTTGAGCAGAACGTAGTAGGCCTTGGCCCCGACGATTCCCCCGATCACCGCCATGAACACCAGGTCCCAGGCCTTCTCCGGATCCTGGTCCATGCGGCGCATCTCGGCACGCAGGACGTACCCCCCGGTCAGGAAGGCCAGGAGCATGAACACGCCGAAGGACGTGACGGCCTCGCCTCCGACCAACGGCAACCACTCGGGAAGCTCGAAGATGACGGGATACATGTGCTACCGGGATGTTGGAACAGACTCCGGGGTCGGCGTACCGATCGTCGAGTCGCCACCCCGCACCAGACCCGGGAAAGGTAGCGAAGCGGACGCCGAGCCGTGCATGGACGCGACTTCTCCCCGGTCGTAGCGGAAGCGGGCGGCCCGTGCGACCATGGCACCGTTGTCGAGGGACAGCCTTGGGGAGGCGTGGAAGAGCCGCCCATCCGGCCCGAGCCCCTCGCCCATCGCCTCCCGCAGCCTGCTGTTCACGCTCACACCACCACCCATCAGCACGCGGGCGCACCCGGTTTGCTCCACCGCGCGGAGTGTCTTCCGAACGAGCACCTCTACGGCCGCCTCCTGAAATGACGCCGCGACGTGAGGCAGCTCCTCGGCCAAGACGCCGCGGTCGTCGAGCTCGGAGACGACATCTCTCACGGCTGTCTTGAGCCCGCTGAAGGAGAAGTCGTAGTAGTCGGCATCTCCCGGGCGCTGCCCCCCTCGCAGCATGGGCCGCGGCAGTGGGATGCGACGGGCGTCCCCGGACATGGCTGCCCGCTGGATCTGCGGCCCGCCCGGATAAGGAAGCCCGAGAAGCTTGGCCACCTTGTCGAACGCCTCGCCGGCGGCATCGTCCCTCGTCTCTCCCAACAAGTGGTACTCGCCCCAGTCCGGGACGTACAGGAGGAGGGTGTGTCCTCCCGATACGAGCGCAGGGGCGAACAGATGAGCCTCCATGTGATGGACCGCCACCCACGGTTTGCCCGCACCGTACGCCGCGGCCTTGGTCCAGCAGACGCCCACGAGAAGCGCACCGATGAGCCCCGGGCCAGCTGTGGCCGCGAACACGTCGACGTCGGGCAAACGCAGGCCCGCGCGCTCGAGACAGGCCGCCACAACGGAGTCCACCTTCTGGAGGTGCGCGCGGGCGGCTAGCTCCGGCACGACTCCGCCGTAGACCTCATGGACGTCCTGGGAGAGGATGACGTGTCCGAGGATCTGATGATCGGCGCCCAGAACCGCGGCCGACGTCTCATCGCACGATGTCTCCAGGCCCAGCACGATCGGCCCAGCACCGGGCATGCTCAGGAGCCTCCGCCGGACGGACCCACGTCCTGGGCGCGGCGAACCACCACGAGGTCGGGTAGGGGCTCGGCCGTGACTCCCGCAGGGGCACCTTCTACCCGGACTGGCACCGTGCGCACCTCTCCCTCCGCCATGCCCTGCAGGGCCTCGGAGGAGGCCACCGCCTGGAGGCGGGACAGGTCCAGCCCGGTGACCAGCGAGCGCGGCCCCACGATACGCACTTGAACGGTGGCCGGCTCGGACACGAGCTCCGGCTCACCCTCGCCCGAGTCCACCCGTACCGCCACACCCGGGACGGCGCGAGAGAGGATCTCTTCCACCCGCACGCTCAGCGTGACCGTGGCCGGCTGTGCCGTCCCGCCCAAGAGCCCGGTCGTGTCCACCGGAACCGTGAAGATCCCCGACTGTCGAACCCCTCCCAGGTCTAGCGGGCGGAGCCTCATGGAGTCCAGTCCATCCACCCGACTCGCGGGTCCTCGAACGCGGACGAACTGAGGGTTCGCATTGATCCCGCCCAGAAGCGTCAATCCTTGTTGCAGCCGTCCCGCCACCCTGGGGGCCACGGGAACCAGCCGGGAAGCGGCTGGCTCGAACGTGAGCCGGACGCTGGCGGGGCTCACCGATTCCACGATCACCCCGGCCCGGCCTGCGGCCTCCACCCACTCGGTCCGGAGACCGATGACCGTGTCACGGGAGGTCACGGAGGCCACGGGGATCCTGAGGGTCGTGCCTTCCTGCGCCAGGCGGATGATCTCACGCGCCACCCCGCCGAGACGGATCTGCACCACTGGAGGGTCGGTCGGCCCCGCGAGGACCCAGCTGGTGTCCGCGATCTGGACTTCCACGGGCACCGCCGAGAACGTTTCGCTGTTGTTCGGCTCCGCCTGGACCACGGCCCAGAGGAAGATCGACAACGCCAACGCGGACAGCTTGAGTCGCCAGTTCCGGAAGAGCCGGGAGGCAGTGGGCATGTGCGGGTGATTAGCCGTCCAGGAGCCGCCGGACCAGCCCCTTGTTCACGTCGGCGTCCCAATGGGTGCCGCCGGCGACCTTCTTGTAGATGATGCCGTCCTTACCGATCAGAAACGTCTCCGGCACACCCGTGGTCTGGTAGATCCTTTGGATGTCTCCCGCAGGGTCGTGGAGGATGGGGAACGTCAGATCGAACTCGTCGGCGAACGCGGCCAGATCCCCGCCGAGGCGGCCCGATGCATCGCGCTCGCCGGGGCGGGCATCCACGCTCACTGCAAGGACCTCGAACTCCTCGCCCTCGAACTCCTCGTAGAGGCGCTGCATGGACGGCATCTCCTCGCGACACGGAGCGCACCATGTCGCCCAGATGTTGAGGAGCACGACCTTGTCGTGGTAGTCCTGAAGCGTCCGCTGATCACCATCCAAGGTGGCAGCGGTGAACGTGGGAGCTTCGGACCCGGTGACCACCGGCCGATAGCTCTCCCGGCCGAGCCAAGCCACCAGAACGACGGCGCCCACACCCACGAGGGTCCAGACGTACGGAGAACGGATGAACCTGCGCTTCATTGAGACCGGTCCTGGCAGCCGGTGATGGATCGTCGACGCGCACCGGACGGGTGCCCGGACTGCTACGAAGCACAGGGGCGATTGTTCCCGATCAATTCCCGGGTTCAGCCCCCCTCCCGGCCCACCGCCAATCTGACCTCGGCTCCTTGCTCCAACTCGGTATCGGCCGCGGGCTCCTGTTCCACGACTATGCCCTGATCACGTCCGAACCGGAAGACCTCCCGCACCTCCACCACCACCAGTCCCAACGAGTCCAGAAGCGCCGTGGCCGCTCCCTCCTCCAAGCCCAGGACCAAGGGCATCGGGATGGACGGAGGGCCGGTGCTGATCAACACCTCCACCTCCGCCGGCAAAGCCACAGCCTGGTCGACGTCCGGGGTGATATCGATGACACGGCCTCTGGGCTCCTCAGACTCCGCCGAGTCGGTCACGACGACGAAGCCACTGGCTTGCAGGACCACCAGGGCCTGCTCCGCCCCCAGGCCGAGCACGTCTGGCACGGAGCGGGTCTGGGGCCCCAAGCTGACCGTGACCCTCACGGAGGTCCCCGGTACCGCTGACTGGCCGGGCAGCGGAGACTGGCCCAGGATGCTGTTCAGCGCCACGGTCGGGTGGGCGATGGAATCGACGGCCCCGAGCTCCAGATTCACCCCCGCGAGGCGTTCCCTGGCAACCTCCACGTCTTCGCCGCTGAGGTCGGGCACCTCGTACAGGTCACCGGGCGGAGGAGGCGCGGGGAAGACCACCTGCGTGGCCACCAGGTAACCGACCAACCAACCGACGAAGGCCAGACCGACGGTCCATGCCGCCAGCCTCCGGGTGGGGGCGGGGAAAGGCCACGACAGGGCCCCGTCGCCGTCGTCCTTGCGGCGCCCTCTCCGCCTGCGCTCCAGCGAGCCACCCAACTTCATCCGATTCTCCTCATCCTGGCGGCGAAAGCGCCATCATGCCCCGCGGCCACCGGCGTCACCGCCAGCCTCCCGGACCCGTCCAGCCAGAGATCGGGCACGGCATCCGTGGGCTCCAGACGGAAGCCCGTGTGCCGATCCAGGAACTCGTCGATCCGTTGTTCATTCTCCTCCGGCTCCAACGTGCACGTAGAGTATACCAGCCATCCCCCTTGTCGAACGATCGCCGCCGCGGCGTGCAGCATCCGCTTCTGGAGGACGGCGAAACGGTCGATGTCATCGGGTGAGAGTCGCCACCGAGCATCCGGGTGCCGCGATAGCGTCCCGGTCCCCGAGCAAGGCGCGTCGAGAACAACCGCATCTATCGAGGCAAAGGGCGGGTGGAGCGCATCCGCCACCACGCATGGGACGGCCCGTCCTGTCCGCACCGCGTTCTCCCTCACCAAGCGGAGACGAGCCTCGGAAAGGTCGGCGGCAATCAAGCGGCGTCCACCGGCGGCTAGAGTCAGCGCCTTCCCCCCTGGTGCCGCACAAAGGTCTGCAACGTCCGTGCCGGGAGGGAGATCCGCGTAGCGCGCGACCAGCCCGGCCGCGGGGTCTTGAATGATCGAAGCCGGCACCGCCGAGAGCGCGGTGGCCGGAGAAGTACCGGGGGCGAGTCGCACGCACGTGGGCCCTTCGGACACCGGGTCGGCGTCGATCTCCACTTCCTGGAGGCGCTCCAAAGTCTGCTGGACTTCGAGGTCGAGCGCCACCAGGAACGTCGGAGGGCGGCGGTTGTCGTGCTCCACCAGCGCCTGGACGCTGGACAAAGGAAGACGGCTCAACCAGCGATCGAGGAGCCACCTAGGGTGGGAGCCCCACGTGGAAAGGAAGGCCGCGGGGTCGGTTTGGGGGTCCGGAAACCGCTCGGGTCCGTCTCCGGCCTCCGCCACCCGCCGCAGTACCGCGTTGACGAGGCCCGTGGGTCTCTGCCCCGCGACCTGGCGTACCTGAGCCACCGATTCCGACACTGCGGCAAACACGGGGACCGAGTCCATGTAGAGCGCTTGATACGCTCCCAACCGGAGCACTTCCAGCACCTCCGGATCCAAATCCTCCACGTCTCGGTCGAGGAAATGGGCCAAGAGGTGGTCCAGCCTGCCTCTCAGCCGAGTCGTTCCATAGGTGAGCTCATGGACAAATGCTCGATCCCGGGGCACCAGTCCACCCGCGACGACATCGAACGCGCGATCGAGCCGACGTCCCCGCTCGGTCTCCGTCCGAATCCGATACGCCGCGCTCCTCGCCGCCGATACCCGCGTCAGTCCAGCATCCCCCTCGTCGGCGAAGATGGGACGGCGATCTCTCGGGACGGCATGCGGCCGGCCAGATAGGCGAGCCGACCCGCCCGAATCCCGTGTCGCATGGCATGGGCCATCCTCACCGGATCGTCTGCGGCGGCAAGCGCCGTGTTCATAAGGACCCCGTCCACGCCCTGCTCCATGGTCACGCAAGCGTCACTGGCCGTCCCCACACCGGCGTCCACGATGACGGGAACCTCCAGACGCCGCTTGATCTCGCGGATGAAATACGGATTGACGACACCGAGCCCACTCCCGATGGGGCTGGCAAGCGGCATGACAGCCACGCATCCCGCATCTTCCAGCTTCAAGGCCGTAATGAGGTCGTCGTTGGTGTACGCCATGACCTTGAAGCCCTCCTCGGCGAGCGTCCGGGCAGCCTGGAGCGTTGCGTGCACGTCAGGCAGGAGGGTCCTTTCGTCGCCGATGACCTCCAGCTTCACGAAGTCGTTGAAGCCCGCGGCCCGCGCAAGCCGGGCATATCGGACGGCATCCTCAGCGGTGTAGCAGCCCGCGGTGTTCGCCAGGAGGAAGAACTCCTCCGGATCGAGGTGATGAAGGACGCCTTCCTCCTTCGTCCGGTCCAGGTCCACGCGGCGAACCGCCACTGTAACCATGTCCGCGCCAGACGCACGGATCGCATCGACCATCACCTCGTTCGTCTCATACTTCCCCGTACCTACGATCAGGCGAGAGCGCAGCGTGTGACCGCCTACTTCGAAGGGGGTGTCCAGGGTTTCTCCTCCCGCCATGTCATCCTCCTCCGACGAAGTGGACGAGCTCGATGGCGTCGCCTTCGTGGATGGTGCGCGCCCCGTAGACGTCGCGTTCAAGGATCTCTCGGTTCAGCTCCACCACCACCATGCCCGGATGGAGATCGAGGGACTCCAGCAACGCTCGGACGGTCTGGCCATCCCGCACCTCCGCCTTCTTCCCGTTGAGCCGCACGCTCACTGTGGTTCCGGTCGTGTTCATCGTGTCTCCTCCATCGCCTCCCGGCGCTTGGCAAAGCCCGAAGGCTGGTCCTGCACGGTGTCCAGCGCGGCGAGATAGTCGAGTACGGCCGAGGCGGGATCCGACCGCTCCCAGATCCCGCTCAGGACCGCCACGCCATGTGCGCCCGCCTTCAACACGGCACCCACGCGGGCGGTGTCGATACCACCGATTCCGAGCACGGGAATCGGCTGCCCTTCATCGAGGATCGCGGAGAATCCACCGATCCCGACGCCCGTCCTCCCGGGATGGCTCGCCGAGGGGAACACCATACCCAAGAAGGCGAAACTCGCCCCCGCGGCGGTCACCGCGACGAGTGCGTCCCGCCCATGTACGGATGCACCGACCATGCGTTGGGCTCCGAGAAGTTCCCGCGCCAAATCAACCGGCAGGGAACGTTCCCCTAGATGTGCGCCGTCCACCCGGGCCGCGAGGGCCACGTCCACGCGATCGTTGACGAGCAAAGAAGCCCCCCACTTTCGCGCCGCATCCCGAAGCTTGGATGCTCGGTGGTACAGCGCCCGCCCCGCCGACCGCGGACCCCGAACATGCAGCGCCAATCGCCCGCCGCCGGCCGCCATGACCTCTCGGGCCTGCTGGAGGAACTCGTCTCGAGCAAGGACTCGGTCGTTGGTCACCACGTGTAGCTGCGGGACGGGCAAGAGTGTCACGTACCTACCCGAAGATCTGACCGACGGACACCCCGCGACCGTTGATCCAGTCCGAGGCGGTCATCCTTCGACTCCCCGACGGCTGCACCTCGCCGAGGGTGACGGCCCCGTCTCCACAAGCAACGAGGACTCCTTCCGCGGGCTCGGTCGCCAGGACCCGCCCGGGCTTCGGCACGTGGCGCAGAGGATCTGCCCCGTTCCCGGCCGTCCCTTCGTCCAAGAGGAACGATCCCTCGACCACCTTGGCTCGAAAGACCTTCACCGAAACGCCCTCGAGCTCAGTCCACGGTCCGGGCACCGGATCCATGGCGCGAATGTGGTCGGTCACCTCCCGCGCCGAGCGGGACCAGTCGACGCGCGCGGTCGTCCGGTCGATCTTCGGCGCATAGGTCGCCTCGGCCTCCTCCTGCTCGATTTCTTCCACGAGCCCGGCGTCAAGGAACGCCAGTCCCTCGACCAGGGCCGCCGCACCCACCTCGGACAACCGAAGCGTGAGCTCACCGGCGGTCTCGTCCGGCAGAATCGGCTCCGGTACCTGGTGGATGATGGGGCCCGCGTCCATCGCTTCCACCATGCGCATCACCGTGACGCCCGTCTCCTCATCTCCCCTGGCAATGGCCCAGTTGATGGGCGCGGCCCCGCGCAGCCTGGGCAGGAGTGAGGCATGCAGGTTGACCGAGCCCAACCGGGGCACGTCCAAGACCTCCTGGACGAGGATGTGTCCGTAGGCCACGACGACGGATACATCCGGGCGCAAATCTCGGATCAGGGCCAGGAAGTCCTCCCCTCGCGGGCGATCGGGTGTGAGCACGGTCAGCCCTTCCTCGAGGGCCACCTGCTTGACCGGAGAAGGGGTGAGGCGCCGTCCCCGGCCGGCAGGGCGGTCGGGCTGCGTCACGACACCGACGATCTCGAAACCCTCGCCCACCAACGCCCGCAGAGAGGGCACAGCGAAGTCAGAGGTACCCCAGAACAGAATCCTCATTACCCCATGCCCCCGAGCCTCTTCATGACTCCTCTTCGCGCAGCTTCTTCCATTTCTTCAGGAGCATCCGGCGCTTGAGCGGTGTCACCCGGTCGAGAAACAATACCCCCTCCACATGGTCGATCTCGTGCTGAAGGGCACGGGCGTAAAGCTCGTCCGCGTCGACGCTCAGCGGCTCTCCCGTGGGATGGAATCCCTCCACGCGCACCGCCGCCGGGCGCTCCACCACCTCTTCCAGGCCGGGGATGCTCAGACATCCCTCGGGCTCCCTCTCCGTCTCTTCGCTGACCCAAACCACCTGGGGGTTCACGATCGCAATCCGCTGGTCCGGCTCCTCCTCTCGGCGAAGGTCCACAACGATGATCTTCCGGGACAAGCCGATCTGGGGTGCCGCCAAGCCGATGCCCTCGGCATGGTACATCGTCTCGAACATGTCCTGCACGAGCTTCTGGAGCTCATCGTCGAAAGATGTCACCTCATCCGCCGCACGGCGGAGGACTGGATCGCCAAGCAGCACGATGTCGTGTAGAGCCATGTTCGATAAGGATTCGTGAGGATCGTGAGCGAGGTGCCTAGTAGCTCTTCGCGTCACCCTTGTGCTCAAGTACCGCGGCCACGCGACTCCGGTCCACGGTGAGCCTGGTGTTGTCCCCTGTCTTCACGGTAAGCCGGTTCTCCTCGACATGGACGACCCGGCCGATGATCCCGCCGTTGGTGATGATCTCGTCACCCTTCTTGAGCTCCTTCAGCATCTGATCGTGACGCTGGCGTTCTTTGGCCTGAGGCCGAAGGAGCAGGAAATAGAAGATCGCGAAGATCACAGCCATCTGGATGAAGAAGATGGTGCCCGAGTTGCCCCCCTCTCGGGGGACGGCCAGCATCGCGTATAGGGTCACGCTTCACTCCGTTCTCTCTGGTATCGTTGCAGCCAGTCGTTTTTCCACGCCCCGAACGTCCCGGCCAAGATGCGCCGACGCGCCTCTTCGCCGAGGCGCACAAGAAAGCGGAGGTTGTGGATCGAGATGAGCCGCACTGCGAGCAGCTCTCCCGCGCTCACGAGGTGCCGGAGGTACGCCCGATCGTAGTGGGTGCAGGCGTGGCAGTCGCACCCCGGGTCGATGGGCCGCGTGTCCTCTCGGAACCGAGCGGCCTTCAAGTTGACCTGCCCCTGTTCGAGAGTCCAGGCAGTCCCGTGTCGGGCGTTCCTCGTGGGAGCCACACAATCGAACATGTCGCACCCGCGCGCGATGGCCTCCAGGAGATCGTCTGGGTACCCTACGCCCATGAGGTAGCGTGGCCGGTCTGTCGGCAGCAAAGGGTCCAGAACCTCCAACGTCCGCCACATATCCGGCTTCGCCTCTCCCACGGACAGGCCCCCGATGGCGTATCCGTCCCAATCTCCGAGGTCGGAGATCTGCCGGACATGTTGACGGCGCAGATCGTCGAAGACGTTCCCCTGGGCGATGGGGAACAGGGTCTGCTCGGGAACGTCTGCTTCCCGACTCAGTGATTCGAACCGCATACGGCACCGCTCCAACCATCCCAAGGTGCGCCGGTTCGCTTCCTCGGCCGTGGCTCGATCGCATCCGCCCGGCGGACACTCGTCGAAGGCCATGATCACGTCGGCACCCAGGGTCCGCTGGATCTCCATGACCGACTCCGGCGTGAACATGTGCTCCGAGCCATCGATGTGGCTTTGAAAAAGGACTCCCTCGTCCTCGATCCGCCGGATGTCGGCCAGGGAGAATACCTGGAAGCCGCCGGAGTCCGTGAGCGTCGGACCATCCCACCGCATGAAGGCGTGGAGCCCGCCCAGCTGGCGCACCAGCTCGTGACCCGGTCGGAGGTAGAGGTGGTAGGTGTTGGCCAGCACCATCTCGGCGCCTAGGGTGCGGACCTCCTCCATGCTCACGCTCTTCACGGTCCCTAGGGTGCCCACCGGCATGAAGGCCGGGGTGTGGAGGGGCCCGTGTGGGGTGGTGAAGGTGCCGGCGCGCGCACCGCCGTCCGTTGCTTCCAAGGTGTAGTCGAACATGGCCGGGAAGGTAATGGAAGTGGGCGCGATCGCAGGGTGCGAGGCTCGGCCGGGCCACACGGGCGCCATCGTGTTACCAGGACCCGGACATTCTGCCGCTCTGGCTCTACCTCCGGCTCCATCCGGAGGCACGGCTGAGAGACGCCGGAACGGATGCGACCTCGCACATCCGGAAGCCGGCTTCGCAGCTGGGAGCTCCCAAGGGTCCGCTAAGAGGCGTAATCCTCCAACATCAACCGCGCCCGGTCGCTCTCCGTCACACGCTCCCGGTACCCGCGAGCTCCGTACCAGAATCCGACCCCCGTGACCGTCAAAGCTCCCAGTATGACCCACTCGAGAGGCCATACGAGTTGGCTGGGGCTGCCGGGGAACAGCATGACGCAGAGAATGAACAACGACCCCGCAGCTGCGATATGCGCGAACAGGTGCCCTCCCGGCATCCGATAAGGTCGTTCCAACGACGGAAATCTCTTGCGCAGTCTGACCAGAGAAAGCGCGACGCCCAGGAAAGCGAGCGCGATACAGAACGAGCCCACATCGACGAAAGCGATGATCGCGCCGCGACCCAGGCAAGCCGACAAGAACGTCACCAAGCCGCTGAACAGGACCGCTCGGGCAGGCGTCCCGTACCGTGGGTGGGTTTCTCCGAACGAGGAATGGATGATGCGCCCTCGGCCGAGCGCGAAGAGGACTCTCGAGCCCGCTAGGAAGAACCCGTTCCAGCTTGTAAGGAGCCCGATGACTCCTGCGATGAGGACGAGTCGAACAAGCATCTGAGACTCGAACGCCGCGGAAAACGCGGCCGCGGTCGGAAGATCGGCGTCGACGATGCCGAGCCATGGCCCGGCCATGCCTGCGGCGAGGATGACAGCCATGTAGAAGATGGTCGAGCCGACGATTGCGAGCACGACATAGAGGCCAAGTCGCCGCAATGACAGCGCCTGCCTACGCTCTTCCGCGGCCTGGGGGATGGTATCGAAGCCCACGAACCAGAAAGGCACGGTGACGAATACCGCAAGCATCCCCGCGAAGCCTCCGGCGCCGTCCGTAACGTCTCCGAAGTGCGGAGCGAGGTTGGCCACCTCGCCACCCGCGATCCCCGCCGAGACGAAGAGCGCCGCACAGAGCAGGAGAAGTGCGGTCAGGGCCACCTGGACGGTGGACGCGACGCCCACCCCCAGATAGTTGATGGCGGTGATGAAGCCCGTGAAGACCAACGCCAGCACCAGGTGTGACGCGTAGACGGTCGAACCCGCGATCTCGTACAGCGGCCATGCGTCGATGTTCGGGAACAGGAAGGAGAGAACCAGTCCCACCGAGATGGCTTCGAAGGCCGAAACCGACAGGTAGCCGAAGGCCAGAAACCACCCGATGACGAAGGACTGACGGGTGCCGTAGGCCTTGTAGGCGTAGGCCACCTCTCCGCCCGAGACCGGTAGCATGGGCGTGACCTCCGCGTAGCAGAGACCGATGGCCAGCATGAGCGCGCCCCCCGCGGCGAACGCCACCACCGCGCCGACGGGGCCCGCCTGCTCGAACCAGCTGCCCAGCGCCGTGATCCAGCCCACACCGATCATGGAGCCGAAGGCCAGCGCGAAGAAGCCGATGCCGCCGATAGCGTGCTTCAGCTCCGGCCGCTGGGTCGAGACCGCCCCGGCTCGAGACACGCCTCTATCGCTCGAAGACGACACGTCCACCCAGGATCGTCCGATCGACCGTGACGTCCAGAATCCGCTCTGGATCGATGGTGAGTAAGTCGTCCGACAGGACGACCATGTCCGCGAGCATGCCGGGCTCGATGGTCCCCTTGATGTCCTCCTCGAACGTGAGGTAGGCGCCGTTCCGCGTGTAACCGATGATCGCTTCCTCGATGGTCAGCCGCTCCTCCGGTGCGTAGACGGCACCGGACGCCCCCTTCCGTGTTACCGCCGCGTAGATCCCGACCATCGGGCCGATGGGCAGGACGTCGCTACTCAGGGCCACGAAGACTCCATGATCCATCGGGCTCCGGAGGGGGTTGTTGTGGGCCGCGTGCTCCTCCTGGAGGTTCTCGACGTACCGACCCTCCAGCGTGTACGTGAAGTTCGGCTGTTGCGTGATGCGGATGTCATGCTCCGCCATCGTCTGCATCACCGCGGGCGGTGGGCGAACCGTGAAGTGGTTGAGATAGTGGCGGTGATCCTCGCGAGGCGAGGCCTCCAGGGTTTCGGCGAAGTAGCCGACGATGAGCTGGATCGCCGCGTCACCGATCGCGTGGAAGCCCATCTGCCACTCCATCCGGTGCGCCTCGTCGACGATGGTCCGCAGCTCCTCGGGATCGATGTCCAACGACCCGTGGAAGCCCGGCTCACTCCTGTACTCGTCGATGGTGTAGGCGCTTGGCCCCGTGAAGCCCCCATCGACGAAAACCTTCAGCGCTCCGACCCCCAGCCGCTCGTCCCCGTCCCCGGTCTTCCTTCCGAACGATTGCATTCGCTCGGCCCCCGCCCAGCGGATCTGCACCTTGGCGCGGGGGAGTTCTTCACCGTGCTGGGCGTAGACGTTCTCCCATTCGGAGTAGCCTTCCGGCTCCACGCCGGCGTGTGTGATGCTTGTGATCCCGAGCTCGAGGAGATCCCTGAGGTTCTCGATGAAGCTGGGGCGGGTCTCCTCGGGCATGGCCCTTGGGACGAGCCTACCTACGGTGTCCTGACGTTCCCGGATGATTCCGTTCAACTCGCCTCGCGCGTCCCTCTCCATGATTCCCCTTACAGGATCGGGACTCATCCGGGTGATGCCCGCCAGCTGAAACGCCAGGCTGTTGACCACGGCGCTGTGGCCACCGGCCCGGGTGAGCATGACCGGGTTGTCCGGAGCCGCCACGTCCAGATCGGCCCTCGTCGGCATGCGCTGCTCGGCGAAGTCGTCCTCCGCCCAACCATATCCAGTGACCCACTCCCCTTCTCCCAGTTCCCCCACCTTGGCGCGGATCTGCTCCTGCATCTGAGCGATGGAGGACGTCTCCCTCAGGTCGATTTGGCGAATCGGATTCCCGCGGATGTGGATATGGGTGTCGTTGAAGCCCGGCAGCACCGTCTTGCCCTGGAGGTCGATGGTCTGGGCAGCCTCGTACCGCGCGACCAGGTCGTTCCCCCCGACCTCGACGATCCGGCCGTCCCTCACCGCCACGGCCTCCTGGATGGAGAAGGCTTCGTCCACCGTCACGATCTTGCCGTTGTGAAGGACGAGGTCGGCAGGGTCGCGGGACTCCCCGCACGCCGAGAGCACCAACGCGAATATGAGCCCCCGTAAGGCGGCCAACGAGGCGCGCGGTAAGCGAACGGCCGCGCTCGTCGGGAGTCTAAACTCGATCACGTGACAACTCCTCTGTCAGTTTGTTCAGCCCGCGCGAGAGCATCACCACGATGCGGTCCGCGTCGTGGCGCGTTATGGCGAGTGGTGGTGCAAGGGCTAACGACTCGAAGATGGGTCGGGTGATCAGCCCCTCGTCCATGAGGATTCCATGCAGCCGTCGGGCGGCGGTCCCGGACGGATGGAATGGCTTCTTGCTCGCCCGGTCCTCCACCAGCTCGATGCCGGCGATGAGGCCGAGGCCCCTGACCTCGCCCACGTGCGGATGATCGCGGAGCGCGGCCCGCAGGCTCGCTTGGAAGTGCGCACCCACTTCCGCGGAGTTCTCCACCAGTCCCTCACCTTCGATGATGTCGATGTTGGCGAGCGCGGCAGCGGCGGCCACCGGATGACCCGAGTACGTGTAGCCGTGCGCGAAGGGGCCGTAGCGGGCGGACCCTGCCCTCAGGACCTGCCAGATTCGGTCGGATACTAGCGCGGCCGACATGGGCACGTAGCCACTGGTGAGGCCCTTGGCGGTGCTCACCAGATCCGGAGCGAGTCCGTACACGTCGGAACCCCACCAGGCGCCCAGTCGCCCGAATCCGCAGATCACCTCGTCGACGATGAAGAGGATCTCGTACTTTCGCAGGATGGGAACGATGGCTTCGAAGTACCCTTCCGGGGGCGGGATCACACCCGCGGCTCCCTGCACCGGCTCGGCGATGAAGGCCCCGACCGTCTCGGGACCCTCACGAAGGATCGTTTCCTCCAGGTTCCGCGCGAGGGAGGCGGAGAAATCCTTCTCGCTCATCTCTTCGGAGGCATGCCGCCAGTAGTGCGGCGCGTCCACGTGCAGAAACCCGTCCAGGGGAAGATCGAATGGACCGTGCATGTGCTCGAGCCCACTCAGGCTCGCGCCCCCGAGCGTCGAGCCGTGGTAGGCGCCACGACGCGCGATGATCTTCTTCTTTTCCGGCCGGCCCAAGACGTTGTGGTAGTACCGAACGATCTTGACCTGCGTGTCGTTGGTCTCGGACCCGGAGCTTGCGAAGAACACCTTGCTCACGTCCCCGGGAGCCAGCGACACGAGCCGCTCGGCCAGACGGGCGGATGGCTCATTCACCATCGAAGCGAACGTATGGTAGTACGGCAGCCGGCGCGCCTGCTCCGAGATCGCATCGGCGATCTCGTCCCTGCCGTAACCGGCATTCACACACCACAGCCCCGACATCCCGTCCAGGTACCGAGCCCCAAGATCGTCGCGAACGTGGATCCCGCCACCTTCCACCATTACCCTCGGAGAGCCTTCGGAATGCTCCGCGGCGGACGTGAAGGGGTGCAGATGCGACGTGCGATCCGCGTCCCGGATCGAACCTATGTGGGCCATCGGCTCGGTCATCGATCGATAGGGTGGAACGGTCGAGCGTGGACGGAGCACATCCTAGCTACGCTCGATGCTCTGCGCACGCATGGCTCCCCCACGGTGGGGATGCGGCTAGGATCCCGGGAACGGCAGTGGGACGTCGCCCACGAGGGCCATGGCGTCGCCGTAGGAGTAGAACCGATAGCCTTCCACAACCGCCGTGCGGTAGGCTTCGAGGACCCGCTCGTACCCCCCGAACGCGGCGACCAGCATCAGTAGGGTGGAGCGTGGGAGGTGGAAGTTCGTGATCAGCCCGCCCACCACCCGGAATCGGTACGGGGGGCGGATGAACAGGTCCGTAGAGCCCGCTCCGGGCAGGACCCGGCCGTGTATCGCCGCCACGGCCTCCAGGGTGCGCACCACAGTCGTCCCCACCGCCCAGACCCGGCCCCCCGCTGCGCAGGTCCTTTCGATCGCAGCCGCCGTCTCCGGGGGGATCACGTAGGCCTCGGCGTGCATCTCGTGTTCGTCAGGATCGTCCACATCCACAGGGCGGAAGGTGCCGACGCCCACGTGGAGGGTGACAGCGACCCGACGGACGCCCATGGCCTCCATGCGGGCCAAGAGCTCCTCGGTGAAGTGGAGCCCAGCGGTCGGGGCGGCCACCGAGCCCGGCTGCCGGGCATAGACGGTCTGGTACCGCTCTCGGTCCAGCGGCTCGTCCTCGCGGTCGATGTACGGTGGGAGCGGCATGTGCCCGTGCCGCTCAAGGGCGTCCTCCACCGATCCGGTGGTGTGGAGGCGCACCACGCGGCCGCCCCCGGACGTCGAGTCCAGGATCTCCACCCAGAAGCCTGGAGCGATGTCCACCCGCCGGCCGGGCTTGAGCTTACCCCCTGGCCGGACCAGCGCCGTCCAGTCCCGCTCGTCACCGATCCCTGCGGGGTCCAGGAGCAGGATCTCGGCGGGCGCTCCCGTCGGCTTTCGCCCGAGGAGCCGCGCTGGCCGCACCCGGCTCTCGTTGACCACCACCAGGTCTCCAGGCCGCATGAGCTCGGTGACGTCTCTGAAACGGAGGTGGCGGAAGGGGGCGTCGCCCTCGGGTACGACCAAGAACCGGCTCTCGTCCCTGCGCGCCGCCGGATACCTGGCGATGCGGTCCTCGGGGAGCGTGTAGTCGTAGTCGGAGATGCGGGTGCCGGCGAGAGCCGCCGGCGGATCGGAGCGTGTCACTCCACCACGAACAGCGAGCCCTGGGTACCCTTCAGAGACTCGGGCATGGTGTACCCGAAGCGGCGGAAGGCCCGAGAAGTCGCCACCCGCCCCTGCGGCGTGCGCATGAGGAAGCCCTCCATGATGAGAAAAGGCTCGTAGACCTCCTCGAGGGTGGTCGCGTCCTCACCCATGGCCACCGCCAGCGAGCTCAGACCCACCGGTCCGCCTTCGAACTTCTCGATCAGGGTCTTCAGCACCCGGGCGTCCATCTCGTCCAACCCGTACTCATCGACGTCGAGCATCTCCAGGGCAGCCCGCGCCACACCCTGGTCGATGACGCCGTCCGCCCTTACCTCCGCGAAGTCCCTGACCCGCCGGAGAAGGCGATTGGCCACCCGGGGCGTGCCACGGGCCCGTCGCGCGATCTCGTCGGCCCCCTCCGGCGTCGCTTCGACACCGAGGATGTCCGCGCTCCGTCCGACGATGGTGGCGAGCTCTTCGGCCGGGTAGAAGTTGAGTCGCTGCACGATCCCGAACCGCGCACGCATCGGAGCCGTCAGGAGCCCGAAGCGCGTCGTGGCACCCACGAGGGTGAACGGCTCGATACGCATGGTCATCGTGTCTGCCTTGGGGCCGTCGGACAGGCGGATCTCCACCTGCCAGTCCTCCATGGCCGGGTAGA
The DNA here is from genome assembly GCA_039587535.1 of Gemmatimonadota bacterium. GTDB lineage: Bacteria > Gemmatimonadota > Gemmatimonadetes > Longimicrobiales > Gaopeijiaceae > JAWLHJ01. The sequence continues at coordinate 52,900 of JBDHIF010000012.1, read as the reverse complement.
GAAACTCCTCGATGATGGGACGGAGCCGATGGATCTCGTCGATGAAGAGGATGTCGCCCTGGCGCTGGTTTGTGAGAATACCGACCAGGTCCGCGGGCTTCTCCAGGACCGGTCCGGAGGTGGTCTTGATGTTCACCCCCATCTCGCGAGCCATCAGGGATGCCAGCGTCGTCTTGCCGAGACCAGGTGGGCCGTGGAACAGCACATGATCCAGGGGCTCCTTCCGTGCCCGTGCCGCCTCGACGGCGATGGCGAGGGACTCGCACACCTTCGGTTGTCCGATGAACTCGGCCAGGCGTTGGGGGCGGAGGCTCGGCTCGACCTGCTCGTCGTCGGACAGGGCCTCGGGCGTGGTGACCTCGGTGCGCTCGCTCATGCGGTGGAATGTAAGGGATGGCGGCGGGCGAGTGCAGGACGGCGCGCCGGTGGGCCGGATTCGGGTCCGGGAACTAGAGGGGGTAGCTCGGCGGTACAAGGAGGCATTCGCCGACCGGGGTGGCTGACCCGGACTGCTCCTGAGGCCGTCCTCGAGCAGGAGGCGACTCTCTTCAGCCGCACGTTGCGAGGCAGCGCGAGGGGGCCGGCCTCCCAAAACCTTCCCCTGGGGCGTGCAACGCTTTATTCTCCAGTTGAGACTCACTTTCAATCTCGCCGGTGGATCCGATGCAGAAGCTCCCGATGGCCTCAGGCTCCGACGCACGCCGGAGGTGGACGAATGCCCGTCGCCTCAGCGATGTCGCGTTGCGCGAGGAAGTGGAGCTCAAATGGATCGACCTCCCCGCCGAGCAGGCGGAGCCCCTCCTGGAGCGCGGCCTTCTCCCCGGCTGTCGCTTGTGCCCGATCCGTACGTCCCCGTCCGGGGATCCCATCGTGATGGTCGATGGCACGCTCATCGCCCTCCGACGCGAGACGGCTCGCTGCCTCTGCGTCGATCGTGGTGACGGAGACGCCTCAAGCGAGAAGTGAGTCCCACAGCCACGGCGGCCGCGCCGCTGATCGCCCTGATCGGGCCGCCGAACTCCGGCAAGACCACGCTCTTCAATCAAATCACCGGCCTTCGCCAGAAGGTCGCGAACTACCCTGGTGTGACCGTCGAGAAGCACCTGGGCATCGCTCGCCTCCCCGACGGCGGCCACGTGGACATCGTGGACCTTCCCGGCGTCAACGGCTTTTCGGCACGCACCCTGGACGAGCGGGTGACCCGGGACGTCCTGGAGGGACGGGTAGAAGGGCTCCGGCCGCCCGACGCCCTGGTCCTCGTGGTGGATTCCACGAGGCTTGAGCAGCAGCTCATGCTGGTGGAGCCGGTGCTCCGCCTGGAACTGCCTACGCTGCTGGTGCTGAACATGTCCGACGAGCTCGACGACCGCGGTGGGTCCGTGGACGGCGAGGCGCTGGGCCAAGCGCTGGGTGTCGAAGTCATTCGGGCCAACGCCCGCCAGGGGGTTGGCATCCCGGAGGTTCAGCGGTTCCTCCAACGAGCAGCGGATGCCGGGAGTGACCCCGACCGGAAGCCCGGTGTGGCGTCCAACCTCCCGCACGAGGGCGCGCTCCCCATGGTGGACGCCTTCGCGCAGCGGCGCCAGCACGTAAAGGAAGCCACGCGGGCGGCGCGCTACCGCGCCCCGGGCCCGCCCAACCTGTCGGAACGCCTGGACTCGGTGCTCCTCCATCCGCTCTTCGGACCGTTGGTCTTTCTGGCTGTGGTGGTGCTGGTCTTCCAGGCCATCTTCACCTGGGCCGTACCGCTCATGGACGGGGTAGAAGCGCTCATCGCCACGTCCGGTGAGTGGATGGGTGCCGCGCTACCGGACTCCTGGATCCGGTCGCTCCTGGTGGATGGGGTCTGGGCCGGTGTCGGCGCGGTGGTGGTCTTCCTCCCCCAGATCCTCATCCTCTTCCTGTTCCTGGGTCTTCTTGAGGACTCGGGATACATGGCTCGGGCCGCCGTCATCGCCGATCGCTCCATGTACCGGGTCGGTCTTCAGGGTCGTGCCTTCCTGCCGCTGCTTTCCGGGTATGCGTGCGCCGTCCCGGCCATCCTGGCGGCACGCACGGTGGAGGACGAGCGCGATCGACTGGCCACCATCTTCGTCACGCCGTTCATGACGTGCTCGGCACGCCTACCGGTGTACGCCCTCCTCATCGCGGCGTTCATCCCGGAACGCCCCCTGCTGGGGCCACTGCTGGGGACGCGGGCGGCCACACTCCTCGGCCTGTACGCCCTTGGTGCGCTGGCCGCCATCTTCACCGCGTTCCTCATCAAGCGCACGCTCCTCCGGGGCCAGCCCTCGACGTTCGTCATGGAGCTCCCGCCGTACCGCATCCCCACCCTCAAGTCCCAGGTGGTACGGCTCTACGACCGCAGCATGATCTTCCTGAAACGCGTGGGGAAGATCATTCTCACCGTCTCCGTGGTGCTGTGGGTGCTCACCCAGGTGCCCGCAGGCGCGGACGGCCCCCCGCCCATCGAAGAGAGCGCACTCGGCACGATGGGGCAGCTCATCGAGCCGGTCATCGAGCCGCTGGGTTACGATTGGCGCGTGGGCATCGGGATCATCTCCTCCCTGGCCGCCCGCGAGGTCATCGTGGGAACCCTCGGCACCATCTACGGGATCGAGGAGGCCACCGAGGGCTCGTTTGAGCTCCAGGAAGCGCTCCAGAACTACCTCGACCTTGGAGCGGCGGTCGGCCTGCTGATCTTCTTCGCCTTCGCCCTCCAGTGCGTATCCACCATCGCAGTGATGCGACGGGAGACCGCCGGATGGAAGTGGCCAGCGCTGCAGTTCGGTTACATGCTCGCCCTGGCCTACACGGGGGCGTTCCTCGCCAACTGGCTGATCTGACGCGGGTCGGAAAGCACGCTACACGCGTGAGGGCGTGAGGACCTGCCGTCAACGCTGAGCGTTGGCCAGCGCCCTCCGGATAAGGGCGTCGGTGCTGTCCGGCACTTCGTCCGCCAACACCGCGCGCACCGCTTGGTCCGCTTCGGAAGCGCCGTATCCGAGGGCCACCAGAGCCTTCACTGCCGCCCGGCTTCCCGCTGATGGTCCCGCACCCCCGACGCCCGGTATGACGACGGCCAGATCTTCCACCTTGTCGGACAGTTCGAGCGCGATCTTCTCGGCCTTCTTCTTCCCAATGCCGCTTACCTGTTGGAGCGCCGCCACGTCCTTCTCGACCAGGGCTCGCGCAAGACGCTCCACCGAGTAGGTCGACATCATCGCGAGGGCTACCTTGGCGCCTACGCCCGATGCACCGAGAAGGCGCTGAAAGAGCTTGCGTTCCGCCGGCTCGACGAATCCATAAAGCGCCGCCGACGAATCCGTGACGACCTGCAGCGTCCGCAGCGTGATGGCTGAGCCGAGCTCAGGCAGCTTCTGGAACACCGTGAGCGGGATCTCGATCTCGTAAACCACACCGCCGGAAGTCTCGATCTCGACTCGATCGGTGTCCCGCGTGAGCAGCGTTCCGTTCACCCGGGAGATCATACGCCCGCCCCGGCCGGAAATCCGCCCAGGAGGCAGTGACACAACGCAGCCGCCACGCCGTCCGCCGCATCCGCGGGGCTGGGTGGCTCCTTGAGTTTGAGCTGGCTCTTCACCATGAAGCCGACCTGGTCCTTGGAGGCGTTACCGTGACCCACGACGGCCTTCTTGATCTGTCGTGGACCATACTCGGCCACGGGAATATCACGAAGAGCCGCGGCGAGAAGGATGGCGCCCCTCGCATGGCCGAGCTTGAGGGCACTTTGGGCGTTCTTCCCGTGGAATACGTCTTCCACGACCATCACGTGGGGCTCGTGGCGCACGAGGAGCCCGGCGATCTCCTCGTGGATCTCGCGAATCCGGGTGACGAGAGGCTCTCCCGCGGACGTGCGGATGACCCCGCACTCCACCAGCTTCACCTGCCTGGGACCGGATCGAAGGACGACCCCGTACCCCGTGGCCGCGGTCCCCGGATCGACGCCGAGGACGACCACCGCACCCGCTGCTTCGGCCCCCTCGGCTTCCCGGCTTCCAGCGGCAGGTGAGGGCACCCCGCCTACATCGCCTCCGCGAGAACCGCCTCGTCGATATCGGCGTTGGAATGGACCTTCTGGACGTCGTCGAGGTCGTCCAGCATGTCCAGCAGCTTGAGAAGCTTCTCCGCGTCCTTGCCGGTCACCGCCACCTCACTCTTCGGCAAGCGGGTGAGCTCGGCAGAGCTGGCTTCGACGCCGGCGGCCTTGATCCCGTCTTGTACCGCGGCGAAGTCCGTGGGGTCGCTCGTCACGATGAACTCATCACCGTCGCGCGCGACGTCCTCTGCGCCAGCCTCGATCGCGGCCTCGAAGACCGACTCCTCGGTGTACCGATTGGCGTCGATGACGACCTGCCCCTTTCGGTCGAACTGCCAGGCGACGGAGCCGTCGGTCCCCAAGCTGCCATCGTGTTTTCCCAGGGCGTGTCGGATGTCGGCTACGGTGCGGTTCGTGTTGTCCGTGAGACATTCGATGAAGAGCGCCACGCCTCCGGGACCGTATCCTTCGTAGGTGACCTCTTCGTAGGCCACACCCTCGAGCTCGCCCGTTCCCTTCTTGATCGCGCGCTCGATGTTGTCGCCGGGCATGTCCGCTGCCTTCGCGGTGTCCACCGCCAGGCGCAGCCGGGCGTTGTACTCGGGATCGCCACCACCTTCCCGGGCCGCGACGGTAATCTCACGAATCAGCTTCGTGAAGTGGGCTCCGCGCTTGGCATCGTTCACCGCCTTCTTGCGCTTGATCTTAGACCACTTGTTGTGCCCTGCCACAGATCCTCCGGCGTGCCTCGTGACCAGTCCAATCGTCTCCAAGCTACCGTCGACCGGCCCCGCGTATCAATCGGCGGGCCCGACCACCGCCCCTTCAAGGGATCCCGGGACCGCGGCCCGGTCGTCAGGGTCCCGGTACCAGCTCCGGCGCGCGACGCCCCTCGACGACCCGCTCCAGATCGTATGCGATGGAGAGGAGCTCCGCCTCCGTCCAACTGTCGCCGATCAGTGCGAGCACGAACGGGGTCCCGTCCTCGTAGTGGCCGAAGGGAACCGTCACCACCGGCACCCCAAGGTCGTTGATGATGTTGCTGGGGAGCTCCGCCCAGTTGTTGGGCTTGTAGTCCGGGCGCTCCGGGTCCTCCACCAGGGGACGGCTCGGCTCGCCGGCCTGCGGGAAGAAGAGGGCGTCCAGGTCGTTCTCCTCGAGAACACTACGGAACAGGGCGCGGAAGTCGTGCCGCCATGCCTGGTAGGCGTCCCCCTCTTCCGTCGCGCTCGGACGAGCCGGAGGCGTGAGGTCCCCATCGCGACGCACGCGGTTCAGCGTTCGGCCGCTGAGCCCTTCCCATTCCTCCACCGAATCGAACGGCGCGCTGGGCCCTAACCTCTTGAGGTAGTTGTGCATGTCGTAGGCAGCCTGCGACGGAGCGCTCTGGCGCTCTTCGTAGAGCTCCTTGAAACCGCTTCCCTCGAAAGGATCCTCCACGACCGTGCCGCCCAATCCCTGCAGCACCGTGATGGCCTCCCGGTACATCCGCTCCGTCTCGGGGTGGAGCGGCAGGTAGTCCTCTCGCCAACCCGTGCCGACGAGACCGAAGCGCTTCCCCACCACGGCACCCGGCACCAGCGCGGCCGCATATCCACTCAGCGGCATGTGGTCCACGGCGGCGTACGTCGCAAGATCCTCGGGTGTCGGGCCGGCCAGGACGTCCAGAGCCAAGGCCGCATCGCGTACCGTGCGAGCCATCGGGCCCACCACGTCGACGTAGGTTCCGCTGAGCGGCACGATGCCGTCGATCGGCGTGAGACCGTAGGTGGGCTTGATCCCCACCAGCCCCTGGGCCGACGATGGATTCTCGATGGATCCGCCGGTCTCGGTTCCCAGTCCCAATACCGCGAAGGAAGCGCTCACCGCCGTTGCCGTACCACCGCTGGACCCGCCGGGGACCTTGGTCACGTCATACGCATTGAGCGTGACTCCCGCGACCGAGCTCTCCGTGCGCGTTCCGTGTCCGGCGAAGTCAGGAAGGTTGGTCTTCCCAAGGATGACCGCCCCCGCGGCTCGAAGCCTGGCCACCACAGACGCGTCCCGCTCGGGAATCATGTCCACGCCCCCGGCGGCGGTGCTGAATCCGTCGAATCCGGCCGTGGTGACGAGTCCGCCGTAGTCGATGTTGTCCTTGATGACCACGGGCACGCCGTGGAGCGCACTGCGCGGCCCTTCCCCCGCGTATTCGACATCCAGCGAACGGGCGATATCGAGTGCCTCGGGGTTCATGGAGATGAACGCGTTATAGTGGCTCTCGTAACGTGCGATGCGCTCCAGGGATGCCCGGGTGAGCTCCTCGGCGGTGAAGGCTCCGGTTCTAAATCCCTCCTGGATCTCCGCAACGGTGAGCTCGACCGGATCGACCTGTCCCGCAGCGCTCGACGGAAGGGTCGCGGCACACAGGATCGCGGCGGCCGTGAGAGTGGTCCAGGCTCGTCGTAGAGAGATACGGGACATGGCGTGGATCGACGGGAGGGTCATGTCTTCAACCGATGGAGGACAGGTCCGGATGGCGCCGGTGCCAGTCTGTTGCCGCCTGGAACGCGTGGGCCACGCTGAGAATCTTGTCGTCAGCGAACAGGTCCCCGACGAGAACGGCGGTGAGCGGCATTTCCGTGGGGCTGTCGCTGTCGGGATTCCGCACCCCGAACCCGTATGGGACGACGACCGACGGATGGCCCGTGGTGTTCGTCAGACCGACGTCGCCCGACCCGGTGACATACAGGTCGAACCCGGTCATGGCGCGTGCCATCTCCTTCATGATGAGGTGGCGGCGGCGCTGCGACTGAACGTACTCCACCGCGGAGACCTCGCGCCCCCTGGTGAAACGGGTACGCCGCCGCTGCTCGCTCTGATCGAGGCCCTCGGGCAGCGGCTCGGGCTCGCCGTCGGGCGCAACGTGGAACTCGAAGGCGGCAGCGCCCTCCACGGTGATCGCGTTGGAGCGGCCGTCGGGCAGCTCGGGCATGGGCGTCAGGCGGGCGCCCATGCCCTCCAGAGCCTCGAGGAACGCCGGCGGCGCGTCTTCCGTGAAGCCGATGCTCAGCGCGGAGAAGTCGGGATTCCGCCGGAACTCGAACGGCGTCGTGAGGGTGCCAGGATCCTTCTCGTCCGACCCATGGATCGCGCTGAACACGTGCGCGCAGTCCTCGATGCTACGGCACATCGGGCCGGGCTTGTCCATGCTCCAGGAAAGCACCATCCCTCCATGACGGCTGATCCGGCCGTGGGTGGGCCGCAACGCGCTCAAGCCGTTTCGGCGTGAAGGCGAGACGATCGAGCCCTGGGTCTCGGTGCCGACGGAGAAGCCCACGAGACCGGCCGCGGTGGCCGAGCCGGGACCCGCGGAAGACCCGCTCGAGCCTTCATCCGTATTCCAGGGATTCCGTGTCCGGCCCCGGAACCAACGATCGCCTGAAGCGAACTCCCCTGTCGCGAGCTTGGCGATGAGGACTGCGCCCGCCTCCCGGAGGCGGACCACAATCTCGGAATCGAAGTCCAGCACCTGATCCTCGAAATCGACCGATCCCCAAGCCGTTGACGAGCCCGAGACCGCGAACAGGTCCTTGATGCCGTAGGGGACACCGTGCAACGGACCCCTCCACGTGCCGGCGCGCAGCTCTCGATCCGCCTCCTGGGCTTCCTCACGACCGCGCCCCTCCAGGATCTCGACCGCGCTGAGGAGAACCTCGTCGTAACGGCTGAATCGCTCGAGATAGATCTCGGTGAGCTCCACGGCTGTGAGATGGCCCGCGCGAATGAGCGCGCCCAGACGATGGGCGGGCAGGAACGCGATGGCTTCCTCCGAAGCCGGAATCGTACCCGACCAGGGCTCCGGGTCGATGGCCCGCCGCTCGAACGGGTTCCCTCCGTACGCCTTCCACAGCTTCTCGAGGAGGGCCCCCGTGCCACCCGGATACGCCTGGAACTGGAGCGCGGGAGGCTCACCGTTCCCGAGCGGGCGTAGCTCTTGTGCCTCCTGCGCCAGGGAGGAAGCCGACGCACCCGTCAGACCGGGCACACGTCCGGCAGCAGCTAGCTGGCCCGGCGTCAACGCGCCGGCGGCGGCCGCCGCCGCCGATCTGAGAAACTCTTTCCTGCCCATCGTCGGGGCGGGGACGGCCTCTACCCCTTGGCCCATATCGTATCGTTCCTTGTTACGTGGCTGCGTCCAACCGAAGCCGAGACGATGTCCCGGGAAACCCCGGATGGCAAGTCACTCAACCGATGAGCGCCGACTCCGCTACAAGCCCCGGCCCGAAGGCCAGCTCCGCCTCGATACTCCGCTCTGCAGGCCAGCTCGAGCGGTGCCCCTCGGACGCCCCATCGTCGGCGCCCTGGGACGGTGGCGTGTCGAGGGAGTCCTCAGCGTTCGTCGCTCACGGGCCGATCCCGCACGGTCGGGTATACCACTCCCAGCTGCTCGAGGTAGCTGTCGAACCGGTCCGGGTCGTAGTAGAAGGGGCGCATGCGGTCACGCCACCGTTCCATGATGTCCCGGTTAAGCCAGATGGCCGGCTGATCGTCCGCAGTGATGAAGGGTGTGTATGTGGTCTCCGCCGTCTGCACTTCTTCGAAGTAATCCCACGCGGCCGCGACCGTCTGGTCGTCCAAGAGGAGATCCAGCAGCGTGAGGGCCTGCACCTTCGCCCCCTGGAGCGAGCCCTTGTGGGCAATGGGAGTGGCCATGGCGATACCGTTGGCCCAGTTGTGACCCGGACCCCCAGGCATGTTGGCGGGATAGCGGAGCGTCACCGTGGGCATGTTCCAGGAGACATCTCCGATGTCGTCGGAGCCGCCACCCAGCGACTGCGACAGATCCACCGGGCCGGCGAGTGGCTGAATCTCGGTGGGAAGGCCCTGCTCCTCCACGCCCAGCTCGCGTTGGAGTCCAAGCGCCAGCGTTTGGTCTTCTTCACTCCAGGCCGGGAGGCCGACCCGCTCGATATTGGCGTAGGTCGCCTCGGCAACCGGACGGTTGAAGTGGCGACTCCAGGCGGACCCGATGGTCATGATCGTGTCGATCTGGGTGTCCGTCATGAGCGCGGCGCCTTCAGCCATGCGCTTGGCCGCGTCGTACATCTCCACCACATGCTCGTAGTCCACTTCGCGAAAGAAGAACCAGATGGTAGCGGTCTGTGGAACGACGTTGGGCTGATCGCCACCATCCACGATGACATAGTGAGAGCGCTGCGGAGGGCGTAGATGCTCACGCTTGTATTCCCAGGCCTGCGCCATGAGCATGACCGCGTCCAGGGCGGAGCGGCCGCGCCACGGGGAGCCGGCCGAATGGGCGGTCTCGCCTCGGAACCGGAACTGGGCGGATACCATGGCATTCCCGGCGGACTGACCCCAGGATACCTCGAAGTTGGAGGAGACATGCGTGAACAGATTGACGTCCACCCCATCGAAGACTCCCTCCCGAACGAAAAAGGCCTTCGAGCCCAGCTGCTCCTCTGCGACGCCGGGCCAAAGAAGAAGCGTCCCGTCGATGCCCTCCCGCTCCATGATGTCCTTCACAGCCAGCGCCGCCGCGATGTTCACTGCCTGACCCGAATTGTGACCCTCACCGTGACCGGGCGCGCGGTCGAGAATCGCTTCACGGTACGCCACACCCGGCTTCTGATTGGATTGAGGGATCCCGTCCACATCCGATCCCAGAGCGATCACGGGCTCCCCGGTACCATTCGACCACCGAGCGGTCCAGGCGCTGGGCATTCCGGCCACACCGAGCTCGATGTCGAATCCGTCGGCCTCCAGAAGGCCGGTCAGGTAACGCTGGGTCTCGAACTCCTGCATGCCCAGCTCGCCGAAGCTGAACAGCATGTCGACGATCTCCTGCACCAGCTCGGCGCGAGCCTCCACACCTTCCAGCGCCTCGGCCTTGAACGTCTCGAGGCGGGCGTCTTGAGCGTGGGCACTCGCTGGAGCGAAGACGGCGAGCAGGGCGACCACCACCGGTCTCCAGAGAAAGGGGGCCATCAGAGCCTCGGATAGAGCGTGCATCGGTAACGCCCGCGGGCAGCGGGTCGACGGAAGGGCCACGATGGACCTCCCCAAAGCCGCGGGCAAGGTCCCCACGTGCGCTCTCCCGCCTTACGAGACGCGAACACGTCAGCCGTTGCCCCCCGCCATGGCGACCCCGCATCATTCGGGTAGAAAAAGAGTCCTCATCCCCCGGAGGCGCCCCGGTGTCGCGCGCTTTTGACCTTCGACGCCCGGCTCCCACGTCCACGACCATGCTGGCGGTCTTTCTTTTCGCCATCGTGGGTTTGGCGTGCGTGCTGGCCATACAGGCCTACGGTGCCGCCCGGTCGCATCGCGCCACGACGGAAGCCGTCCTGACCGACTACGCGGGCATCGCGGCCGCCGAGTACGGTCGGGTGGCCCGAGGCCACATGTTCCGGATCTTCGACGTGGCGTTCGACGAGATCCCTCGCCGGTACAGGCCTGGCCGTATGCCGGACCCCGTCGAGGTGCGTTGGGAGCTGGATGACGCCGCGGACGCCATACGCTGCTCCTGCCCGTCCCTGAAAGAGCCGCGGCTCGTGTTCCGGACCGACCTTCGCACCGGGGCCTCGGACTTCGAAGGCGTCCTCTCCGTCGGCGAAGCCCTCGACGTCACCGCCACCGTGCGGGAGCACCTGGGTGCCACGGCAGCGGAGCGTTACGAGCTCGTGGCACTGGACGAGCGTAGCGACGCGGCGGGGCCCATCGCGCTCTGGGCCACGGTGTTCGACACCGGCGGTGAGCCCGTCATGGCGTATGGGGTCGTCCTGGAAGCCACGGTCCTGCATGAGTTGGCCGAGCACTGGTATGAGGAACATCCGCTCCTTCCGGCCGCCATCACTCGGGGCTCGCCGGAGTCCGACCTCGTTCGGGTCGAGCTGTGGAACGCGGCCGGAGCATCCTTATACGCGTCGCACCAGGACGAGGTTGACGGGCCGGTGGCCGAGGACACACTCGACCGGTACCTCGGAAACATGCGAATCGAAGCGTCCATACGTGCAGACGCGGCAGACAGGCTGATCATCGGCGGACTCCCTTCGTCACGACTCCCGTTCTCGCTGGCGCTTCTGGGGCTCACCCTGGCGGTGGGAGCGGCGGGTCTATGGGAGGTCCGCAAGCACCAGCAGCTGGCCAGGCTAAGAGAAGACTTCATCTCCAGCGTATCGCATGAGCTGCGGACGCCGCTGGCTCAGATCCGCATGCTCGCGGAGCTCCAGGCGGACAGGAAGCTGAGGACGCCCGAGGAGCGAGAGCGGGCGAACCGCATCATGGCCAAGGAATCCCGACGGCTGACCCAGCTGGTGGAAAACATCCTCCATTTCTCCCGGAGTCGAGCCGCACCCAGCGTGGGCGCGGCCCGCCAACGTGTCCCGTTGCTCGAGTGCGTGCGGGAGGTGGTGGAGGCGTTCGAGCCCCTCTTGGCCACTGATCTCGGCACCGTGGAAGTGAATGTGCCGGAGGGCCTGACCGTCGCTGCGAACCGGGATACCCTGCGGCAGATCCTCAGCAATCTTCTGGACAACGCGCTCAAGTACGGTCCGCCCGGCCAAGCAGTACGGATCAGGGCGGAGCAACAAGGGGACGTGGTGCGGCTCCTGATCGACGACCAGGGGCCCGGTATCCCCGAGACCGACCGTGAGGCCATCTGGGAGCCATATGTCCGACTTCCTCGGGACGTGGATAGCCACCGGCCGGGAAGCGGACTGGGACTCTCGGTGGTGCGCACGCTCGCCGCGGAGATGGAGGCGGACGTGCACGTCGAGGACGCGCTGGACGGCGGGGCCCGATTCGTGGTGGAACTCCCTTCGGTGGATCCGGCTAACACCGGTGGAGCCCCTACTCCGGGACAGCTGACCGATGCCTCCGAGGAGACCAACCCCGTTGGCGCACATACTGCTCGTTGAGGACAACGACGATCTGGCCTTCGGCCTGCGTGCCACCCTGGAGTTCGAGGGCCACGAGGTCGACATGGCCGGAGACGGTAGCACCGCCGGTGAAGCCCTCGCAGCCACGAAGCCGGATCTGATCGTACTTGACCTGACGCTCCCGGACACCGACGGGCTCACGTTGCTCGCAGACCTCCGCACCCGGGGAGACCGGACACCCGTCCTGATCCTCACCGCCCGAGGTGAGGAAGCCGACGTGCTCATGGGCTTTGACAGAGGTGCCGACGATTACGTAACCAAACCGTTCAGCACCGGTGAGCTCCTGGCCCGGGTTCGCGCTCTTCTGAGACGCACTTCCAGCGACGCTGGCAGGACGCACCTCCCCGTGTGGCGTTTCGGAACGGTCGAGGTGAATCCCGCCTCCGGCACCGTCCTTCGGGACGGCGACCCTGTGACGCTGTCACCGAAGGAGTTCGACCTCCTCGTGGCGCTGCTCCGGCGAGACGGGGCGGTGGCCTCCCGGGTCGAGCTGTTGGAGGAGGTCTGGGAGTACGCGAACGCGAACGTGGAGACGCGCACGGTGGACGTCCACGTGGCCGAGCTGCGGCGGAAGCTGGAAGAAGACCCCAGCGCCCCCTCCCACGTTCTGACGGTCAGAAAGAAGGGATACCGCCTCCGTCGCTGAGCACGGTCCCCCGTGACGGCCAGACTCACGTCGGAGGACCTTACGCATCTCTTACGTGATCCGTGTGGGCTGCGAACACCGCTGAACGGGTAGCGTGGGTACGTTTTCCGTACCTACCGCTCGCGGTCCTCCTGCCGCTAACACCACAGCGATCATGATCTCTTCCCAGCGCTGGACCCTCCTGCGGCTCGCGATCGCCGGCCTCGCCCTCTGCGCGAAGCCGGCGTGGGCCCAGGACCCCGAAGCCGCCTCCTTGGACGACGCGCTGCGCGTTTATCTGGACTGTCAGCGCTGCGACTTCGACTTCATCCGCGAGGAGGTCCCGGTCGTCGACTACGTGCGGGATCCGGCGGCAGCCGACCTGCATGTCCTTGTGACGAACCAGCGGACGGGTGCAGGCGGTCAGGAGTTCACGTTCCAGTTCCTGGGCCGGGAGGCCTTCGCCGACCGCGCGGACACGTTGCGTTACGTCTCGCTCCAGTCCGACTCCCCGGACGAGGTCCGCAGGGGTTACGCGAACACGTTCGGCGCTGGATTGGTGCGGTATCTGGCCTACGCGTCCCAGACCGAGCGACTGAATCTGGGATTCAGGACACCGGAGGGATCGCGCGCCCAGGGGGGGCCTCAAGACGATCCGTGGAATCTCTGGGTCTTCCGGACCAACATGAGCGGCAGGTTCGAGGGCGAGAGCCTGGAGCGGGCGCGGCAGTTCGACGGCTCCCTGTCGGCGAGCCGGACGACGGCCGACTTCAAGATCGACATGAACCTCCGGGGCGAATACGAGTGGGAGGAGTACGACTTCGAGCAGGATGACGGCAGCACCACCTCTCGCGACGCCAGCACGACGGAGATCGACGGAAGCGCCACCGCAGTCTGGAGCATCAGCCCACACTGGTCATGGGGGCTGAGCGCCGACGCGGGCACGGACAGCCGAGCCAATCAGGATCTCTACGTCCGAGGCGGGCCCGCCCTGGAGTTCTCGCTGTACCCCTACGCAGAAGCCACGAGTCGGCAGATCACGGCGCTCTATCGCGTCGGGGCCGCCACCTTTGAATACGCCGACACCACCGTCCTGGGCGAGCTCGCCGAGACCCGGGCGCAGCACAGCCTTCAGGTGTCCGCGGATTTTCGGCAGCCCTGGGGCGAGTGGGTGCTGTCCGTCGAGGGGTCACACTTCCTGGACGACCTGGACCAGCACCGCATCGACGTCTTCAGCAACCTCGAGATCCGGCTCTTTCGAGGATTCAACCTCGACATCCGCGGTAGCTTCGCCCGCGTGAAGGATCAGATCTACCTTCCCATCGCCGACATCGACGACATCGATCGGTTGACCGGCCGAGTGGAGCTGGGCACCGATTACGAGTACTCGGTACGGGCGGGATTCAGCTTCACGTTCGGGTCGGTGTTCAACAACGTCGTGAACCCGCGGATCAGGACTGGAGGCGGCGGACGGCGGTTCTTCTGACGACACGCCGGGCGGCTCCGGACACTGGAGCAGCTCGTCGGTACGCGGATCGGCAGCCCGCGCTCGCGCCAGCGCGGGCTGCGCTGTATCGTATTCGTCGTTCCAGACCCGCGTGTCCTTCCAGGACCGCCCCGAGATTCAACCCGGAGTGGACCGTGACCCGAGCCATTCGTCTCTCCGCCGTTGTCGCAACGCTTGCTGCGTTGGGGCTGACGACCCCCACCCACGCCGAGGCTCAGGACGCCCCGGCCGAGGTGACGTACCGGCAGAACCTCATGCAGGCCATCCGCACCAACGTGCTGCAGCTTCGGGCGGTGGAATCCGTAAGCCAACCCACGCATACGGTTCACTACGCCCGCGCCCTCTACGGCCTCGGCGAGATGCTGGGTGAAGCGTTCGAGGATGGCTCCCCGGCGAGTTCCCGGTCCCTGCCCGCAATCTGGCAGAACCGGGCAGGCTACGCGGAACGCGTCGCAGCGTTCCAGGCAGCCACGGCGCAGCTCCTCGAGGCCGCTGAGATGCGCAATCCGGCTGGAGTTGCGGCAGCGATGGAAGGGGTCGGCGGCACCTGCGGTGCCTGCCACGAGACCTTCCGCGCTCCCAGCTAGCGTGACAGCGAGTGGCGGGCATGCATGCCCGCCACTCGGCTCTCGGCTACCCCTCGAAGTCTCCCAGCAGGGTCAGCACCCGATCGATGTCGGCCTCGGTGTGGTCGGCGTTGATCTGCGTGCGAATCTCCTCATCGCCCCGCGGAACCACGGGATAGGTCAAGCCCGTCGTGAGAACGCCGTTCTCGAACAAATAGCGCACGAGCGCTCGCGTCCGGTCCGTATCGCGGATCATCAAGGGAACCACAGGGTGTTCGCCAGGGATCGTCTCAATGCCCACACGCCCGAGGCCGGACTCGAACCGACGGGTCAACCGACGAAGGCGGTCGAGCCTCGCGACGCCATCGGGGCTGTCCACGTACTCCACCGCACGCAGGGCCGCGGCGGCTTCCCCCACAGTGATGGGGTTCGAGTAGATGTACATGGGTGACGACTCCCGCAGGAAGCGGATCAGATCCGCATTCGCTGCCACATAGCCTCCGTTGACGCCGAACGCTTTGCCCAAAGTCCCGACCAGCACATCGGAGGGACCGCTCCCCGTGTACTCCTCCGTGCCTCGGCCCGTGGCCCCGAACGCTCCGACGCCGTGCGAGTCGTCGACCAGGGAGATCACGTTCTCCTCGTAGTCGGGATCGTGCCGAGCGCAGATCTCCATGATCCGATCCAGAGGCGCATGATCCCCACGCATCGAGAAGATTCCATCGGTGACCACGATCGCCCGGCGTGCTCTCCCCTTCCATGCCTGCAGCTCCCGCTCCAACGCATCCACGTCGTTGTGAGGATAGATGGCCTTTCCGGCCGGCCGTGAGAGCCGCATCGCGTTGATGATGCAGTTGTGGTTCAGCTCGTCGGAGATGAGGACGGTTTCCTCGGTGACGAGAGGCGTGATGGTCGAGACCACGGTCGCGTAGGCCGAGGAGAAGATCATGGCGGCCTCCCGCCGGTGGAAGTCCGCCAGCTTTCCCTCCAGGTCCACGTGCGCCTGATAGGTCCCGGAGATGAACCGCACCGCCCCGGGGCCGACACCGAAGCTCCTGGACGCGTGCTCCTCCGCCGCGATGAGATCCGGGTGGAGACCGAGCCCCATGTAGGAGTTCGAGTTCATGCGCATGAACTCCCGCTCTCCCTGACCCTGGAGGAGGAACCGCGGTCCCCGGTCGCCCGAGGCCGGCTTCACCCCCACCACCACCGTCTCCACGCCCTTCGCCGTTCCGGCCTCCTCGAGCCCCTGGACGTGTGCCCGCAGGGCTTCGTTCAATCGATCCACCGCCATGCCCATCTCCGTTGGTCGTTCGTGGTTCGCGTGCACGCGGCGTCGGCCGTTCGCCGCACGCGCCGATGTTTGCCGCGTTCAGTCACCTGCCAGGTGCTTCAACATATCCGCGGTCATGCTCTCCATGTCGAACTCGGGACACCAATCCCACTCGGACCGAGCCGCCGAATCGTCGATGCGATCCGGCCACGAATCCGCGATGGACTGCCGCACGGGATCCACGTCATAGTGGATTTCGAAGTGCGGGAGATGCTTCTGGATCTCCGACGCGAGCTTGGCGGGGGTGAGCTGCATGGCCGTCACGTTGAAGGCGTTCCGGTGTGTGAGTCGGGCCGGGTCCGCCTCCATCAATCCGATGATGGCCCGGATGGCGTCGGGCATGTACATCATGTCCAGCTGCGCGTCGGGGGCCAGGAAGCAGGAATACCTTCCCTGCTCCACCGCCTTGTAGAAGATGTCCACGGCCCAGTCCGTGGTGCCTCCGCCCGGCGGGGCGCCGTGGGACACGAGCCCAGGGAAGCGCACGCCTCGGGTGTCCACACCGTATCGCGCATGGTAGTAGTCGCATAGCAGCTCACCGGCCACCTTGGTGATCCCGTACATCGTGGCCGGGCGCATGACGGTGTCCTGAGGCGTGGGATCCTTGGGCGTCTCGGGACCGAACACGCCGATCGAGCTCGGCGTGAACACCGCGCAACCCTGCTCGCGTGCCACCTCCAGCACGGCTTCCAGACTCGACATGTTGACATGCCATGCCAGCCGTGGATCCCGTTCACCCACGGCTGAGAGGATCGCCGCGAGGTGGAACACTGTGTCCGCCTCGTGCCGCATGACAGCCTGGCCCACGGACCTCGCGTGGGTGGCGTCCAGCACCTGGAACGGGCCATCGTCGACCAGCTCACCGGCAGGGGCACGCACATCGGTGGCCAGCACGTTCGCGGTCCCGTAAAGGGATCGCAGGCGAGGGACCAACCAGGAGCCGATCTGCCCGCCGGCTCCGGTGACCAGAATCCGATTCAATGCCGAGCTTCTCCGTTGGGAGGGGCGCTGGGGGCGTCACCCATGAGGAGGTGTCGGACCACCCAGCCGGAACGGGGCGGGAATCTACGCGGCGCCGGGTGGGTCAGCTACCCACCGCCCGCCTCCAGGCTCACTATTGAGCCAAGGCCTCCAACGGGTGCCGCCCGCCCCACCAGACGCTCGACGGCGTGGAAGCGGTACGCATTGGATCGAAGGCGAGCTCACTCCTCCAGATCTCCCCCGAAGTCTGCTCGCACGGACTCAGGGTCCCACCCGGCGTCACGATCGAGCTCCTCGCCGCCGAGATCGGCTCGCAAGAGCGTCTCGAGATCCTCGATTCGCTGGCGCACCACCGAGAGATACCGCGAGCGGTCCTGCCGTCTCACAAGCGTAAGCTCCCGTAGAGACTCCTCGTCGTGACGCAGGAACTTCTGGCTCGCGCGCTCGGCCTGATACGATCGAAATCCCAGCATGGTCAGCGCCTCGGCGCCCATCCGGAGGGAGGCGTCCAAGCTCCCCCGGTATACGCGGTGAACCCCGATCTCCAAGAGCTCGTGCGCATCCTGCCAATCGAACGCGCGGGCCATGACGGTGAGGTTCGGGAAATTCTTGAGCGCCGTTCTGGCGACCTCCATGGTTCCCTCCGGGGAATCCACCGCGACCACCAAGAGGTCCGCTTCCGCAGCCCCGGCGACCTTCAGAAGGTCCGACCTGGTTGCGTCCCCGTAGTACACCTCGAGCCCGACACTCCGGAGCAGCTGCACCCGCTCGGGATCGATGTCCAACACCGTCGTAGGGATCTGATTGGCGGTGAGCAGGCGCCCCAACGTCGAGCCGAAGGCACCGAACCCGGCGATGAGGACAGAATTGCGTTCCTCGATCTGGTCCGGGGCCCGCTTCGGCGCCTCCCTGATGCCGAACCGCGGGCACAGAAAGCGCTCGTTGACGATAAGGAGCAGCGGGGTCACGGCCATGCTCAACGCTACACTGGCCACCAAGGGGTCCGTGACGGACGAATCCAGGACGCCTTCCTGGGTGGCGAAGGAGAAGAGAACGAAACCGAACTCTCCCACCTGAGGCAAAGCCAGCGCGAAGAGGAGCGCTTCGTCGAGGCCCATCCCGAAAAGCCGGGCCAAGGCAGCCAGCACCCCGAACTTCAACGTCACGATACCCAGCGCCACGCCCACGACGAGCCCCGGACGATCGATCACCAAGCCCACGTCCATCGACGCGCCCACCGAGATGAAGAAGAGACCCAGGAGGAGTCCCTTGAACGGCTCGACGTCGGCCTCCAACTCGTGCCGGTACTCGCTATTGGCAAGGACGACCCCGGCGAGGAACGTCCCCAGAGCGGGGCTTAGGCCCACTCGGCTCATGAGCAAGGCGATCCCGATCACGAGGAGCAGGCTCGCCGCCGTGAAGACCTCCCGCATTCGCACACTCCCCAACACACGGAAGACGGGTTGAAGCAGGTAACGCCCGCCGAGAACGATGGCTGCCACCGCACCCAGCACGGTGAGGGTCGCCATCCAGGCCGGCATTCCGGCGATCCACGTGTCAGCGACCTCGTGGACGCCGCCCTCCACCGCCGCTCCCTGCGCCCTGACAGCGAGCAGCGGCATGAGAGCCAGCATGGGAATGACCGCCACGTCCTGGAACAGGAGCACCGAGAACGCGCTCTGTCCACCCGTGGTCTTGAGCTGGCCTCGCTCGGCCAGGGTCTGCAGAACGATCGCCGTCGACGACAGGGACAGCGTCATCCCAACGGCCAACGCCTGCGGCCACGGTAGGCCGATGGCCATGGCAACGCCCGTGAAGGCCAACATCGTGAGCAGAACCTGGAGCCCGCCGAGACCTACGATCGGCCGGCGGAGCCGCCAGAGCAGAGCTGGCTCGAGTTCCAAGCCAATGACGAAGAGCATCATCACCACACCGAACTCGGCGAAGTGCATCACGTCCGCTCCCTCGGCGCCGACGAAGCCGAGGCCGAACGGCCCGATGACGAGGCCCGCGACCAGGTAGCCGAGTACCGACCCGAGTCCGATCCGCTTGGCGAGCGGCACGGCGATCACCGCCGCGGCGAGATACACGAAAGCCTGGAGGAAGAAGCCCTCGGCGCTCATGGCTCCTGCCTCCGGTCATCACCCGTGTCCATCGACAACACGTCCACGGTGTCAAACCTAGACGAGAGCTCCTCGACCTCTTCCGGGCTCCCGTCCGCGAGGCGAAGCAGTAGCCGGTTGTAGGCGCGGCCGGCCCGCTCGATACCGGCCTGGCGCAGCCGGTGGGTGCCGAAGACGACCCAGGGAGGCAGGAAGTGCATACCACACAACACGGCCGTCCGCTCGAGTGGGGCTAGAAGTTGCCGGACGGTCAAACCGTTGTAGCCGCCCGGTGCGTATGCGGACGCCGGGCCCCCTGCGCTCACGACACATAGCCAACTCTTACCGGCGAGCGCCGAACCGGAAGAGCCGTAAGCCCAACCGTGCTGTAGAACGAGATCCTGCCACTGTTTCAGGAGCGGCGGGGTGCTGTACCAGTAGAACGGGAACTGGAAGACGATCACGTCGTGCGTGAGCAGGAGCTGCTGCTCATACGCGACGTCGATGTCCAGTCGGGGGTACGCTTGATAGAGATCGTGGAAGCGCACGTCCGAACGTTGGGGCACACTCGAGATGAGTCGCTTGTGGACACGCGACTTCTCCAGCGCGGGATGTGCGAACAGGACCAGGACTCGGGACATGCCGTCTTCTTGCGATGGAGGTGGGCGAATCACACCACGAAGGAGGCAGACACCGAGCCACGGCAGCAGGGCGGCACCTGTTGCCTGAGCAGCTCCAGGGCGTGACGTGCTTTCACCAGGAAGTCGTCGGTGGCGGGCACCGCCGTATAATGGCGATGGCTGGACCAGAGCTCGCCGATGCGAGCGTCGATCTCCAAAGCCTCCGCGACGGTCTCCGTGCGAAGCGGATTCCGGAAGTTGTATCCGGTGTCCTCGGCCGGAGTGCGAAGGTGGATCACGGCGTCGTACCGGTCCAACTCCACCTCGAGCGTGGTGTCCACCTCGTCCCAGAGCGTACCCGGCCCGGGCCAATACGCGCTTCCATCGGGGGTCCCGCGATCGCAGACGACGATGGCGGCGTTGTCCTCGACCGTACCGGCCTCCAGCTCCCGCTGCACTCTGAAGATGGCGCGCTGCGCCCCCCGGCGCCGGACGTTCGTTCCATCCCTCGGGAAGCCGCCGGCAAACAAGATCCCCGCCGACTCTGGGAGGATCACGACGTGCCGGCAGAACGCCAGGGCCATGAACTCGAGGATCGCGGTCTTACCGGCTCCGGGACCGCCGGTGAGGACCACCTTCCGGGTCTGATGCTTTTCGGTGCAACGGCAAACGTGCAAGTGTCGTCTCCCTTCGACGGTCGTCGGAGCGCCGTCACCTCAGCGGAAGGTAGGTGTCATCGGATTCCGTCACCCCAATCGGGCTCGATGCTGCCCACCGCCAGAAGGGCCGGCCGCTGTTTCGGGGGCGGCCCTCGTGGGCTCGGCGCCGGCTCGAAAGGTGACCACGCCTGCGACTGCACGCCAGCGGCAGTGAGCCGCCCCCCACCTCCGGCTCTCGGTGGGCCCGGACGTCTGCAGACAGCACAGCACCCTGGACGACGAGCCTCACAGAATTCGCGCCAGCTACGCCGTCGTGCCCAAACGGGTGCCGGCAAGCGCAACCAGCGCATAAGCGGCGGCGGCCGTGAGCATGACCGCGCCGAAGCCGACTTCGAGCGCCAAGAGGGTAGCCAGTGCTGTAGCCGATACCGAAAGGCTGCTGTCGATGCCACAGGCCCAGGGGATGTGCGTCCCGTCGCTGGCCGCGAGCCGGCGGAGCCCCAGAGGGAACATCATGCCCATGAGGAACGCTGGCGGCGCCAGCAGCACGAATACGGCCGCCGCCCTGACCGTGAGCGGCGCCCCCAACGACAGCTCGAGCACGGGCATGAGGCCCCAGGTGTAGAGCAGGACGATCGCGACCGTGGCGGCGCCGGTGCGCAACAGCGTCCGTGCGGTCGCCTCCAGCTTCGAGGAGGCCAGACTCCCGGCGCCCGAGCAGACGAGCAGGGTCGTGAGGACCGCGGCGGCCGCGTAGACCGGCTGGCCTAGATACAGCACCAACTTCTGGATCAGCACGATCTCGAAGAGCATGAATCCGGTCCCCGTGCCGGCGAAGTACAAGAACGTCCAACGCCGGCGGCTCCCGGTCCATGCAACGCGGAACAAGGGGAGCACGATGAGCAACAACGCGACGAACACGATCTGCACGAACGTCACCACGCCCAGCACGAACCCGAGCTCCAGATAGGGGAGCTCGCGCGCACCGTACGCATCGTGGAGCGCGGGGATGCTGGACCATCTGAGGGAATGGGCGAAGAACGGCCGGTCGTCGGTGGTCGGGCGTAGGTCGAACGGGTAGCGGTCCAAAAGCTCCGTGGGGTCACCGGCGATCAGCGTGTCGATCGCGTCGAGTAGCGACGGGTCGGGCAACCTGTTGAAGCGATCGCGCGCTTCCCGTGCGACACCCGGGAGAACCAGCGGATCGAATCCCCGGTCCGCAGCGAAGCGGCCGATGCGCCGAACGTCCTCTGCGGTCCACGGGCGCTTGCTCGAGAGGAAGGTCACCGTTCCCCAGCTGCGGACCGCGGCGATATGGGACCCGAGGTCGCGGATGCCCTGTCGGCTCAGGACCTCGCGCCACGTGGACAGCACGCGGAGCGTGTTGCGCGGGGGCTCCTCCTCCCAAACGGTCAGCGCGATCACGCCGTCGTCCCCCAAGGCGTGCCACATCGCGGTGAAGCCCTCCGCCGTCAGCGCATATCGCTCCCTCAGCGCGTCGACGCCGGATGTCCCGCCGAAGGCTCCGATGACGGGTGCCAGCACGAGGTCGTGCGCCTCGCCGGCGCGACCGCCCAGATACGCGCGCACGCTCGTCCCGTGCAGACGGACGGCGGGATTCCGATAGAGCCCGTCGATCCACTCCGGATGGATATCCCGCAGCAGGCGGTTGGCCTGCCGATTGGGCTCGACCGCATCGATTCTCTCCGCACCGTGGTGTAGTGCGTGGGAGACGTCCGTTCCGGTGGCGGCCCCAAGCACCAGCACCGAGGTCGGCCTACGGACCGCATATGGTAGGCCTCGGGTCGTGTGGTCCAAGATGTGGCCGCCCTGCCCCTCCGCGCGGCCCAGCAGGGTCCCATAGTACTCGCCGTTGTTGAAGACGACCTCGCGCACCGGGGGCTCCTCGCGGTACTGGAGGCTCAGCGACGGTGCGAACCGCAGCGCGTCGGCGCGCACCACCTCCAACAGCCCGTACGGGCTCGAGCCACGGTGGACGGTTTCCGCGCCCGGCAGCAGAAGTGCCCCGTGGACCGGCTTGTACTCCGAGGGCTCCGGTACGCTCGGCCTCGCGAGGGCGATCGCCGGCACCAGAAAGGCGGCCAGACCCCACAGGGCCAGAGTGCGCGGGGAAGCCGAGCGGGGACGAGTAAGCCATGCGGCCAGTAGGGGGAGGAGCGCGAGCACGCCCGAGAGCGATTCCGGCGGAAGCACCCAGAGTAGCCCGATCACCACGGCCGCCCCGACCCCCGAGCCAGCCATGTTCGCGAAGTACAGGGTGCCGATCTGCTGCACTCCCCGGTAGAAGGCCAGCGTGATCGCGAGGCCGCCGAAGAAGAAGGGTAAGAAGTAGACGAGGTAGGACAGGACGAGCAGCCCCACCTGTCGCGGCTCGAAGAAGAGCAGGAACGCGTCGAAGTCACCGGCAACCCCGGACAGCCACACACTCGAAGCCATGGTTACGCCGGCGGCCAGATAGAGCCCGGGGACCGCGCGCTCATAGTGGCGGACGAAGAACGGGCGGAAGAGCGCGAGTGCCGTGCCGGCCGCCCCGAACCCCAGCAGCGCCATGGAAATCACCATGTACGCGAAATGGTGCCACTGCGAGATCGAGAGGAGCTGCATCACCACCAATTGGAAGGCGATGATGGCGGCCGAAGCCACGGCGACCGAGAGCGGCAGGCTGGCCCCCGGCATCACGAGATCGCCCGGGGTCTCACTCCCTCTCTCCACTGGGATCGAAGCTCACCGGGGTGCACGCGTGAACGGCACGAACCGCACGGGGAGCAGCCCCTCGGTCACGACATCGTCGCCTTCGCGGGTGACCAGCATCAGCGTCTGCGTGCGGAAGGGCGAGCCCACCGGGATGACCATTCGTCCCCCGTCCTTCAGCTGCTCCAGCAGCGGCGGCGGGATGTGATCGGCCGCGGCCGTCACGACGATCGCGTCGAACGGAGCATGCTCCTCCCATCCGAAGTAGCCATCACCGTGCCGGACATGGACGCCCCCGTACCCGGCTTCCCTGAGGTTGTCCTCACCCCATCGCGCCAGCTCCTCCACGATCTCCACCGTGAAAACGTCGTCCACGATCTCCGCCAGGACCGCCGCCTGGTAGCCGGAGCCGGTCCCGATCTCGAGCACACGCATGCCGGGCTCGAGCTCCAGCAGCTGGGTCATGTGGGCCACCAACGAAGGCTGGGAGATCGTCTGGCCGTAGCCGATCGGGACCGGACGGTCCTCGTATGCGTAGCGACGCCGGTCCTCGGGGATGAAGAGATGCCGCGGGACTTTGCGCATGGCCGCGAGCACCGCCGGATCATCGACCTCGTGCCCTTCGATGTGCTGTGCCACGAGCCGTTCACGGTCCTCCTCGAACGCGTCCGCTTGAGCGGCCGCTGCGCTAGGAACCCAAAGACCGAGGCCGATCAGGGCCAGCAAGCGGATCGTCGTGGACATGGCGGTGGCTCGAGAGGCGGGGTGAGCGTCAGAGTCTACCGGCCAGGCCGCTGAAAGGGTCCCCACCGGGCAGGTCGGAGATGCCTCCCGATTGCCACTCGTCGGGGCGCTCTACTCGACGTCGACGATGCCTGAACCGGTGCCGCGTCGGATGCGGGCTTGTCACGGTCTCGCCACGTGTCGGCCGTGCGACGCCGCGTTTACTTGTGAGGGCCACGGCGCCCCGGGTACGTTGGCTCCGTGGGCTCTTCTCGGGCTGACCCGCGGCGTAGGCGAGCATGGCACGCGAGTGCGGGCAACGAACATGGGAGGCAGACGATGAGCGAGGTGCAGAAGGGGCGGCATATCTGGTATGACCTGATGTCCACCGATCCGGACGGCGCAAAGCAGTTCTACGGCGAGGTCGTCGGATGGACCATCACGACCTTCGACGGTGGAAAGGAGCCGTACGAGATGTGGACCACCGCGGATCATCCCATCGGAGGGGTGCTGAAGCTACCCCCCGCGCTGGAGGCACAAGGAGTGCCGTCCCACTGGCTGGCTTACATCGCCACTCCCGATCTCGACGCCACTGTGGCGCGAGCGAAGGAGCTCGGCGGCACCATGCAACACGAAGAGGCGGTGCCGACAGTTGGACGCTTCGCCTTCCTGCAAGACCCCTGGGGTGCTCCGTTCTGCGCCTTCACGCCGGAAGAGATGCCCGAGGAGGCCGGTCGGCCGAGCCCGGGGGAATTCTCATGGCACGAGCTCATGGCCGACGATTACGAGAAGGCCTTCGCCTTCTATTCCGAGCTCTTCGGGTGGGAGCGGGGTGCCGCGATGGATATGGGCGAAGCAGGGATCTACCAGCTGTTCCGCCGGTCGGGTCAGGAGATGGACGACGGCGGGATGATGACCCGGCCGCCCGAGGTCCAGGTCACCTCGTGGCTCTACTACGTCAACATCGCCGACCTCGACCGCGCGGTGGAGACGGTCAAGACCGAAGGAGGCCGAGTGCTCCACGGCCCCATGGAGGTCCCCGGCGGAGACCGCGTCTGCGTCTGCATGGACCCGCAGGGAGGCGCATTCGCCCTCCACCAGTTCGGTGCGTCCTAGCAGGCGGAGCTCAGGTCGGCCGGAGCGGGCTGGCCGGCCCCGCTGCTACTTGTAGCGGTACGTGACCCGCCCGCGCGTCATGTCGTAGGGAGACATCTCCACCTTCACGCGGTCACCCTCGAGCACCCTGATGTAGAACTTCCGCATCTTACCGGAGAGATACGTCAGGATCTCGTGGCCGTTCTCGAGCTCCACGCGGAACTTCGCGTTGGGGAGCACCTCGTTCACGACCCCTTCGAGTTCGATCGGTTCTTCTTTCGCCATGTGATTTCTTCACCCTGTCTGGAATCCTAAGCCTTTTAGCGTAACCGAAGAGCGCCCGCAAGCGAAGACATCGCGTACGGTTAGCGCTCCCCCGCAATCTCTTCGGGCACGTAGATCTCTCCGCCGGAGTCCCTGAACTCGCCGGCCTTCTCCCGCATTCCCGCCTCGATGGCCGCGACGGTCTCCATCCCCTGCTCCGCGGCGAATTGGCGGATGTCCTCGGTGATCTTCATGGAGCAGAACTTCGGGCCACACATGCTACAGAAGTGCGCCACCTTGGCGCCCTCGGCGGGAAGTGTCTCGTCATGGTACTCCTCGGCCGTCACCGGATCCAGGGCCAGGTTGAACTGGTCCCGCCAGCGGAACTCGAAACGCGCCTTGGACAGCGCGTCGTCCCATTCCTGCGCCCGCGGATGCCCTTTGGCCAGGTCCGCCGCGTGGGCCGCGATCTTGTAGGTGATCACGCCGCGCTTGACGTCCTCGCGGTTGGGGAGCCCGAGGTGCTCCTTGGGCGTCACGTAGCAGAGCATGGCGGTCCCGTACCAGCCGATCTGCGCCGCACCGATGGCGCTGGTGATGTGGTCGTACGCCGGCGCGATATCCGTGGTGAGCGGTCCGAGGGTGTAGAACGGTGCTTCGTCGCACCACTCCAGCTGCTTCTCCATGTTCTCCTTGATGAGGTGCATGGGCACGTGGCCCGGTCCCTCGTTCATGACCTGCACGCCGTGCTCCCAAGCGATCTTCGTCAGCTCGCCCTGCACCTTGAGCTCGGCAAACTGAGCCTCGTCGTTGGCGTCGCGGATGGAGCCGGGACGGAGGCCGTCCCCCAGGGAGAACGACACGTCGTACTCCGCCATGATCTCGCACAGCTCGGGGAAGTGCGTGTAGGTGAAATTCTCCTCGTGGTGGGCCATGCACCACTTGGCGAGAATGGAGCCGCCCCGGGAGACGATCCCCGTGAGCCGGTTCGCGGTGAGCGGGATGAAGCGCAGCAGCACCCCGGCATGCACGGTGAAGTAGTCCACGCCCTGCTCGCACTGCTCGATGATCGTGTCCCGATAGAGCTCCCATGTGAGCTCCTCGGGCACGCCTCCGACCTTCTCCAGCGCCTGGTAGATCGGCACCGTCCCGATCGGTACCGGCGAGTTCCTGAGGATCCACTCCCGCGTCTCGTGGATGTGATCACCGGTGGAAAGGTCCATGACCGTGTCCGCTCCCCATAGGGTCGCCCATCTGAGCTTCTCCACCTCCTCTTCGATGGACGAGCTCACCGCCGAGTTCCCGATGTTGGCGTTGATCTTCACCTTGAAGTTCCGGCCGATGATCATCGGCTCGATCTCCGGGTGATTGACGTTTGCCGGGATGATGGCCCGGCCCCGGGCGACTTCGTCACGCACGAATTCGGGCTTCACCCCTTCACGTAGGGCCACGAATTCCATCTCCGGGGTCACCTCGCCGCGCCGGGCATGAGTCATCTGCGTGACCGAGCGATTCCCACGAAGGGTCCGGCGGCGGAGGCCGTCGGGCATCTCCAGCGATCCACCCAGGTCCCGGGTCCGTCCGGTCTCCCGTACGTCCCGTGCCCGGATCCAGGCCTCACGCAGGGCCGGGAGGCCCTGGCGCACATCCACTTCGCGCGGGCCGCTGGTATCGTAGACGCGAAGGGGTGCCTCCCCACCGCTGAGCGAGATCTCGCGCATCGGGACCCGAACCCCGTCGCGTCCTTCCACGTACACCTTCCGGGAGTTCGGGAATGCACCCGGGTAATCGGTACCGGTGTCCGGCGTGGGCTCCGCGACACGTCGCGGCGCGGGCGCTGCTCCGGGCAGGGACCGGGGACGGGTGCCGTCTTGCTCGCTCATGACGTCTCCACTTGTGCGCGGAGGGAGCGAGGACCGTCGAGCTCAGGGCCCTTTCGGTGGCCACGGGACCGCGCCGAGGGGCCCCGCTTGCCGCGCTCCCTACGCCGGTTTGAACCGGATCAGGTTCCAAGGGTCTATCTCAATCCCACGACGCGGTGGAATGCCCCTGGCGGCTTCAGGTCACCCCGCGGACTGGCCGGCGACCCGTGTTTCGGAAGGTAGGCCCGACCTCGACCGGTCGAAAGCCCCCGTCGCTATGGATCCATGGGGCCAAGAGATGGGTGGGCCGGCTCCTGGCCGGCGTTCCGCCGTCACGGCACGAGAATCACGTTGCGCCCCACCTCGATGCCCCCTTCGCTCACGGAAGAGCCGGTTCCCTCGATCGCTTCAGAAACCAGGAAGATCCCCTCCCGAGCTCACCATGGTACGCCACCACGGCAACTCCTTGACTTCAACCGTGCCGATGGCACTCGAAGGCACCGTGAGCGAGCCGGTACGTACTGGTGGCAGGCTCCCGGAAGGAGGAGCTGGAGGCATGATACTGAAGGCTCTTCGTCATGGAACGCTCAGCCCGGCGGACACGGAGCCACCGGGTTGCCGGCCGGATCCAGCGCCCACGGAAGCCGCACCACCATCATTCCCGGCATCCGAGCGAGTACCGCGAGTGCCCCGGGGCAGCGACGCTCGATCACGTCCAGCGTGGCTCCGTGCAACGTGCCACCCTGCTCGAGCAGAAGGTATTCGATTCCCGAATCACGCCACAAACGCTCCTGCTCCTCGGGCGTTCCCCAGCTCGGACGCTCCACGTCCGTGCTGGCGGGGTCGAAGAGCACACTCGGGGCCACGGTCCACCCTCCATGCAGATGCAGACCGGCCCAGAATTCCGGGGCACCTACGACGCCTCCTGGAGGAACAATGCGACCCAGGGCCTCCACCCCCGCAGCCATCCGCTCGGCCCGGATCCGGTAGGCCGATGTGGGCCACTGGACTGCGATGCGGTGGGCGGTCACGACCGAGAAGAAGCTCACCCACACCACCGCAGCTCCGAGAGAGACGGGCCGGATCCATGACGGGACCGCCCGCTCCTTGAGCCACACCACCCCCATGGCCATCAGCGCCACGGTCAAGACATGGAGCGGGACGACCAGACGACGATCCAGGTAGGGCCAGAGCAACAGGAGGCCCAGGTAGGCGAGGGCGGACCATGCCAACGGGGCCCACGTCCTGCGTGCCGCCACCCACCCCGCTACCACGAGCCCCACCAATGGCAGCGCAGCCACCCAGAGCCAGACACCGTCCATCCGTGGCAGCCAGAGGACGAACGCTCGTTCAAGCACGCCCGTCAAATGCGCCGGCAGCCGGTTAGCGAAGCCGACGGGATCGTTGACGACCTGCTCTCTCAGCCACCCCTCGTAGGGCCCGAGGAGGTCTGCCAGCTCGGCCGGAATCGCGGCACCTCGCGCGGCCGCCAAGGCGCTCCAACCGAGCCAAGCGACCAGCGCAGGCGTCACGACGAGTGCCGCCCTCCCCGGACCGTATCGCAGTAATGACGCCAAACCGAAACCCACGACCAGCGCGAGTCCGGCCGCACGGGTCGAAACGGCGATGAGCAGGAGGGCCGCGAGGACCAGCCAGAGCCTCGTGTCGCGTCCTCCGTCACGGGCCTCAGCGGCAACCCACACCGCGAGACATCCCGCGACGAGAAGGAGGAAGAGCGGTTCGGAGAGCATGGCAGAGGAGGTCCGGAGGACGTCCGCCGAGACGACCGCGAGTCCCCCGGCGGCCAGCGCCACCGGCCGGGGCACTCCGGCCCCCACCCTCAACGCCCATGCCAGCAGAGACCCCGCCACCGCCAGGAACAAGATGTTGCCCAGCGTAGCAGCAAGCGTGACCGCACCCACGTCCTCGAAGATCAACCAGAGGCCCGCAACGAAGGACGAATACACCGGCGGGAACTTCACCGCCGGTGGCGCACCCACGACACCCTGGTAGGTGAATCCGTGGCCCTCTGCCAGCGCCCTGCCCACGAGCGCGTACACACCGTCGTCGTGCCACACGCCTGCCGGGATCGGGCGCCAGGCGGCCAGACCCACGGCCAGGATGACGACAGCAAGGACCAGGTATGGCCCCAGGCGCTCGTCGCGAGCTCCGCCGGTGGTCGGGTTGGTGTCCGTGATGGATTCCTGGATAGAGCCAACGGTCGGCCGTGCCCCGCCCGAGGACGAGACCACCGTTTCTCGCGCAGCCGCAATGTAGCAGGTCGGCGGACCCCGATAGCAACCGGCTCTCAGCGCATGACCTACCGGGCCACGGTGGTTCGACCGTCTGCCCACATGGCCGTTGGATGTCATGGGCAGCTCGCCGTAGCTTTGACGCCGTCTACCACTACCTGCTGGGAGTCGAGCTTGATCGATCATACTCCGGCGCCGAGCCATCGCTTCAGCGCCCTCGGACGCCCCTTGGACCCGAGCTGGCCCACGAACCGGGCGGTTCTCTGGCTGATCCCGCTAGGCGCAGTGGCCGCAGCTCTGGCGGCGCCCATCGCTCCGGGCCTCACCGGAGTGGGGTGGCTCTGGAGCGCCGGGTCCGGAGCCGGCGTCGTGCTGGGGACCTGGGCTTTGGGCCGGGAGCTGGCCCCGGACGATCAGCGGGCGGCGTTCGTGGCCATGGCGCTCGGCTTCGCGGCGTTGATGGTCCTCCCCGGCGGAAGCCTCGTGCTCCTGTTCGCGACCCTCTTGCTCACACGGATGGTGAACTGGACCGTAGGGCTCCCCGCCCGGGCTCTGGACGGTATCGGCGCGGTGCTCCTCGTGGGCTGGGCTGTGGCCAACACCGGGAATCCGGGTGTCGGGGTGGTGGCCGCTCTGGCCTTCGTGGTGGACGCGCTCCTGCCCGAGGGCCGCCGCACTCAATGGGGTTTCGCGGCATTGTGCCTGATCATGGTCGCGGCACTGGCGAGCGGCCTCGCCCAGGACTCGGCTGGGGGGCTGCTGGTTTCGCAGCCTGTGCACCTGAGCGTCCCCGACGCGGCCGTGCTGGCTGGCTTGGGGATGGTGGGCGCACTCTTCGTTGTCGCCATCCTCAGAACCCGGTCCCTCGAGTCGAGGTGCGACGCCACCGGAGCCCGCTTGTCCGCCACCCGAGTGAGGTGGGGAATGGGGCTGGCGCTCCTCATGGGCGCTCAGGCGGTCTTCGTAGGGGAGGGGGGAGCGGCGGCTTCGTCACTCCTCTGGGCCAGCATGGCCGGTGTGGGCCTGTCGGGGATCGCCCCGCCCGGCTCGAAGCCGGACGGGGCGTAACCCCTCCAAGCGGGTGCTGCGGCGGTCGAAGAGACCTGCCGCAGCCGCAGGTCAGCTCCCGGGGAGGAGGACCGCGTCCACCACGTGGATCACACCGTTGGCCGCAGCCACGTCGGTGAGCACCACGTTGACCGTGGCGCCGCTCCCGTCGGTGATGCTCACGGCCGCACCATCGATGTTCACGGTGAAGGCGCTTCCTTCGGCGGTGGTGACAACCTGGCCGTCGGAGAGATCGCCCGACCCGACCGTGGCACCCACGACGTGGTAGAGCAGCACCGCGGTGAGAGCCTCACCGGACGGCACCGACGAGAGCGCGGCGAACGCATCCTCGGTCGGAGCGAATACCGTGTAGCCGGCTCCTTCGTTATCCCCGCGCAGTACGTCCGTGAGCTCCTGCTGCTCGACGAGCGCCACCAGCGTCTCGAAGCCGTTCAGGGTAGCTACGTCCACGATGTCGGCGTTCTCCGTGAGCACGCCGTCGATCAGATGGATGACGCCGTTCTCGGTCTCGATGTCGGTGGCGATGATGTTCGCTCCGTTCACCATGGGGAGATCACCGGAGAGGTCGAAGGTCAGCTCCGTGCCTTCCAGCGTGGTGGCGGTGCCACCGTCCACGAGATCGGCCGCACGAACGTCGTCGGCAATCACGTGGTAGGTGAGGATCTTCTGCAAGAGCGCCTGGTTCTCCTCGGCGAGGAGCACCTCGATCTTGTCGGTGCCCAACGCCGCGAACGCCTCGTTGATGGGTGCGAAGACCGTAAACGGTCCCTCACCCTGGAGCGCGCCCACCAGGTCACCCGCGATCACTGCGTCCACCAGCGTCTGCGTCTCGGACGTCAGGATCGCCTTCTCGACGATGTCCACCGAGGGGACCAGCACTTCGCCCACCACGTGGATCACGCCGTTCAAAGCGGGCACGTCCGCGAGGGCCACGGCAACACCGTTCACCGTGACGCCTTCACCGGTCACGCCGATGGTGAGGTCCTCGCCCTGGAGCGTGGTCACCATCTGGCCGTCAGCCAAGTCACCCGAATATGCCGCCACGCCGGCCACGACATGGTAGCCGAGCACCTCGGTGAGGAAGCCGACGTTGCCCTCGTCCAGCAGGCGGGCGATGACGTCCTCACCCAGGGCCGCGAAGGCATCGTTGGTCGGAGCGAAGACCGTGAACGGGCCCTCCGCTCGGAGAGCGTCGACCAGGTCCGCTGCCCCTAGAGCCGCAGCCAGCGTTCCGAACCCGTTGAGCACGGCGACGTCGGGCACGTCTAGATGCCCTGCGAGCACGCCGTCGATGAGATGGATGACGCCGTTCTCGGTCTCGATGTCGGTGGCGATGATGTTCGCCCCGTTCACCATGGGGGTCGCCCCGGACAGATCGAACGTCAGGTCCGTGCCCTCGACCGTGGTGGCCGTACCGCCGTCCACGAGGTCGGCCGCACGCACGTCATCGGCGATCACGTGATAGGTGAGAATTTTCTGGAGGAGCGCCTGGTTCTCCGGGGCCAGAAGGACGTCGATCTTGTCCGTGCCCAGAGCGGCGAAAGCCTCGTTGATCGGCGCGAAGACCGTGAACGGCCCGTCACCCTGGAGCGTGGCTGCAAGGCCACTTGCCCCCACCGCAGCAGCCAACGTCTGCGTCTGAGACGTGAGAACCGCCTTCTCGACGACGTCCACCGGCGGAACGAGCACCTCGCCCACCAGGTGGATGACGCCGTTGGAGGCCTCGATATCCGCGTCCACCACAGCCACTCCGTTCAGGGTGACGTTACCGCCGTCGATCCCGACGGTGAGGGTGTTGCCCTCGAGCGTGGTCACGGTCTGACCATCGCTGAGATCGCTGGAGAGAACGGCCCCAGAAACTACGTGGAAGGTCAGGATGCGCGTAAGAAGAGCCCGGTTGCCGGTCTGGAGGAGCGCAGCGACCACGTCCGAGCCGAGCGCCGTGAACGCGCTGTTGACCGGCGCGAAGACGGTGAACGGCCCGGCCTCTTCGACGGTCGGAACCAAGCCGGCGGACTCGAGAGCCGCGACGAGCGTGCTCAGGTCGGACGTATTCTGGGCGATCTCAACGATACTGTCGGGCCCATCGTCGATGGGGCCCATGGGCTCGTCGTCACCGCAGGCCGCAAGTGCGAGCACCGCGGCCGGTACGAGGAGCGTTCGGAGATTGGAGCGGAAGTTGAACATGATTCCCGTGAGGTTGGAGAGGTTGCTGGCCCGATGAAACGGACCTGTTTTGCGACCTC
Organism: Gemmatimonadota bacterium; assembly: GCA_039587535.1. Classification (GTDB taxonomy): domain Bacteria; phylum Gemmatimonadota; class Gemmatimonadetes; order Longimicrobiales; family Gaopeijiaceae; genus JAWLHJ01. The sequence goes on along the minus strand of JBDHIF010000012.1, from coordinate 20,288 downwards.
GTTACACGGGAGTCGCAGGGTGTGACTAGCCTGCGATCACTCAGAGAGCCAAGCGCGCGGAGATCTGCAGCGAGGCGTCGGGAAGGTAGCGCTCGAGGCGACGGTACGAAGCGGATCCGTCGGCGCCCTCCACGCGACTGAGGGAGTAGTCGAGTACCTGGCGGGGACCCACGTTCCGGATCTCGGCGCGCAGCTCCGCCAAGGGCCCACCGGCCACCCGTCCGAGCCATGACACACCCAGGTCGAGCTGGAGGAGTGTCGGCAGCCCGTCCTCACCCGGCGCGTCGATCTCGGGGCCACCATCCGTACCGTGAAGGGTGAGGAAGTCGTAGTAGGCCCGACGCAGCGCCCAAGTCCTGCCCCACGCGACCCCTGACTCGGCTTCCAGAGCCAGGCCTCCGACGACCGGAACACGAACGGCCGCGGCCAGGCGGTGTGGCTCGCTCCACGGGGTCGGCTGAGCGTCGTCACCAAATCGAGAGGGGAACGTTCGGGTGGACACCGTCCGGTCATATCCCAGGTCGAAGCGCAGGCGTTCTTCCTCCCAAGACGCCCGCAGCCCCGCTCCGTAGGCGTCCCCCTGGGACACACCGATGAACCGATCCTGATCCAGGACCGCCGTCTCCCCGGTGTGGGCCGCGGTCAGGACTCCATAGTCCAGAGCCAGGATTCGATCCATCCACTTCCGGTACGCTTCTACGCGCAGCTCCAGCCGTGGATCGGGGCGAGCGGCCAGCTCCAGAGCCAAGTGTCGTGCCTTGGCCGGCTCCAGAGATCCGTCCGAAGGAATCCAGAAGCGGACTTCCGGAACCAGCGCGCTGGGGCCCACGCTCGTGAGCTCGAACTGGTCCACGAACTGCCGATGGAGTCCCGCTGCCAATTTGATCGACCACGGGCCGAACACCTCGGATGCGGCATCCACCCGGACCGACCCGCGCGGCTCGGCGAAGACGTCCCCATCTCCCACGGCCGTGACCCGCACGCCACCCTCGATCGTAAGGTGACGCCCCGGACTCCACCGGTCCTGCAGATGGCCAGCGAAGCGCCACCCCTCGACCTCTGAGCGCAGGGGAAGGATGAATCCGTTCTCGAACCGACTCCGGCTGTCCACACGGACGACTTCGATGCCGCCTGTGAGGAAGTGACCTCCCCCGGCCGCCAGGTCTCCTCCGAGCTCGGCACCCATCTCCCGAACCCGGTTCCCTTCCCCGGCCGGCGGCCGGACATCGAGCAATCCCAGGAGATCCCGCTCGATTTCCGCGACGTTCGACGAGCCGGGCTCATAACCCACCTCCTCACCGTCCACCAGGCCGTAGTCGTGCTCGAGCTCGTGCTCGGAGCCCCAGGCTCGTACCCGCAGCGCGCCCCGATCCCCTACCAGCCAATCGAAGCTCAGAGTGCCCAGCGTGTTGGACCAGGAATACCGGTCCCTCGTGACCATCAGCCGGTCGAGAGCACCCGACTCCGGATCGGTACCGGAGCTGAACAGCTCCGTAGCGACGCGATTCGAGCCCCTGTAGAAGGCCGCGTTCAAGGTCCGGAAGCCCGGGTAGCGGAGCCGCAGCGCCGCATGGACGTCCGAGAAACCCATGTCCGAGCCGTGACGGTGCGCGTCGAAGCGCAGAGCGTCCGTCTGGCGAGATCCGTCGTCTCCGAGGAGACGGCGCGTGATCACGGGGTCCATTTGATTCCAGTCGCGGAGGGCCTCGTCCAAGGCCGGTTCCCTGTAGATGTCCCACAGGGACCCGCGAACGGACGCCATGAACCATCCTTCCCCTCCCAAAGCGCCGAGCGGTGCGGAGAGCTCACCCGTGACGCTCACGGGGTCCGCGTGCACCGTCAGGCCACCCCCGCCATCAGGGTTCTCCACGCGGTGCTCCACGTCGATGACACCGCCCGCGAAGCTCCCATGGCCCACGTTGAAGCCGGCCTTGCGAACGGTGATCCTGCGAAGCGCCAGGGGACTGAAGGCGCTCCGGGTCCGTCCCAGGGCCACGGGATCGAACACGGGCACTCCGTCGAGCCGCACCATGTGCTCACCGGGAGCGCTTCCCTGGACCGAGAGGTCCGCGAACAGCGGCCGCCGACTCACGCCGAGGCCCGCTCGAGCCTGTGCAGAGACATCTCCGTCAGCGGGCACCCCCGAGTCGAAGTCGGACGCGGACCAGGAGCTCGTGCCCATCACCCCCCCCACGTTCTCCAGGCCGTCTACGACGATGGGATCCAACTCCATGGCCATCGGATCCAACCGAATGCTGCGGCGGAGCGTGGATGCAGGACCGATCTCGACGGAGAAGAGCCTGGGCGCGTAACCGAAATGAGAGATGCGAAGCTCGTGTGGGCCGGGGAGCAGCCGGGGAAGCAAGAATAGACCAGCGGGGTTGGAAAAGGCCCGGCCGCTTCCGTCGGCGAGCTCCACAGAGACGGCCGGTATCGGCTCACCTGTGAGGGCGTCGATGATCTCCCCGGTCAACGCTCCGTATGCAGGAAGGCGCTCCGGCTCATCGATGACGACGTACGTTCCGGACGACAAGCGATAGAAGTCGAGGCCCGCGCCGTGGACGATGCATCGGAGCAGCTCCTCGGCCGACGCGTCCTCGGCCCTGCACACCGTCCGGTGTCCCTCGACGACTTCGGAAGAGTAGACGAGGCTGATGCCCGTCATGGACACCAGGTCCTCCAGCGCAACGTCCACCTCAACGTCACGCAGGGCCAGATCGAACATCTCGACCTGGCCCTGAGCGTCGGAGGGGACCGCTACGGCCGCCACCACTGCGTAGATCAACGCTCGCGGGAGAGGGGCGACAGACATTCGACTGGACTTCCTCAGAAGAGTTCCCATCCGACCGAGGTCTGCCTGACGCGCAGGCCCTGCTGCGTCGCCAGATCACTGAGCACGGAGTCGACCGCTGAGAGGAGCGGGTAGAACGCCGTCAGGCGCACCGTCCCGTCCACGTCGGGGGCCAGCGCGACCTCGACTCCGAACCGGATTCCGATCTCGCTCACGACGACCGAGAGCGTCTCGTCGTCCACCGTCAGGCCGCCGGTCCGCCAGGACGCGATGCGATCGGTGGAGATCGTCGACGGGGTGAGGTCACCAGAACCTTCCTCCACACGCACCGACGCTCCAGGACCAAGCTCTGTAGCGGTGTCGGCCGCGGCAACTCTGACTCTGCCTTCCTCGACGTCGACCTGGACGACGGGGGGGGCATCGGGAGCCGTCCGAGCGCGAACATTGAACCGAGTGCCCAGCACGGTGACCCGCGCGCTCCCCGCCACGACCTCGAACGGGCGGTCGCGGGACATCACGTCGAAGAACGCCTCGCCCTCCAGATGCACTGCGCGGCTTCCGGAAGCCACTCCGGGCAGGAAGTCGAAGCCTCGGCGGTGCTTCAGGGTAGAGCCCGCGTTCAGATCCACGGCCGACCCGTCTGGCAACGTCACTGAGAGGCGCTCCCCCGGCGACGCGGCGTAGGTCACCGGAATCTGCTGCCAGACAGCCATGCCCCCCACGAGAAGGGTGACGGTCGCGGCGACCCGCAGCCAAGGGCTTCGGAAAGATCGAAGATTGTTCTCCGCTCTCGCCGTCCCTCCACGTACCGAGGGACGTTCGGGCGTGTCCCGGTCAGCCGCCAAGCCCAACTTGGCGCTCAGCGCGTCCCAAGCGGCGTCCGTGCGCTCTGACGAAGCGGGGGTCGACTCGTGCGCGGCCTCGAGCGCCGACCACACTTCGTGGAGCTCGGCGGCGTCGGGCTCGTTCATGAGCGTCTCGGGGAATAGGGATTGTGGTTGATTCATCATGTTTCCAGGAGAGACGGCTCGTGCGCGCGGACCCGGTCCCGGATCGAGCGGAGAGCTTTGACCAAATGGTTGTTTACTGTTCGCGGCGACACGCCCATGGCCTCTGCCACCTCCTCGTGCGACATGCCATGGAATCGACTGAGCTCCAGAGCTTCACGTTGTCTCTCGGGCAGCTCGTGAATCCAACCCTTCAGCCTCGCGGCAAATTCCTCCCGCGCGAGCTCGTCTTCCGGGTTGGCAGTGGCCTCTGTCCGCGCCTGGTATTGCTCGGCGAGTAGTTTCTCTCGGGTCTTCCCGTCTCGGATCTGGTTGAGGCAAAGGTTGCGGACGGTGCGGTAGGCGAAGGCCTTGATCGACTGACTGGGATCGATTCGCTCTCGACCCTCCCAAAGTCGAATGAAGGCGTCTTGGACCACGTCGTCCGCTGCCGATTCCGCCACGAATTTCGAGGCATAGCGAACGAGCGGAGCATGGACGGCGCGAAAGAACGCCTCCAAGGCGGATGCATCCGAATTGCGGATCTTCCGCGCCCAAACGCGGAAGAGGTCCAGTTCGTCCGTAACCGCCGCCTCCGGCCCGCTCATTCGCAGATGGGGGGCGGGAAGTGTCGTCGCGTTGAGCATGGCATCCAGGTGAAAGGGGTTCCGACCGTCCTACCCGGTGCGGCCGGTGAATGACTACACCCTTCCGAAGTCGCCCTCCTGTAGCCCGTTACCCAGTCCATCAACGGTTCTCCAACGCGCCGAGCACCCGCCCGATGAACTCGTCGAACGCCCCTCCCTGAATCCAACGCGCAACGACGACCAGGTCGTTCACGGGATCGACGTACACGATGTTCGAGCCCGCCCCGCGGTGGGCCCATGCCTCCTCCGGCGCGTTCCCGTATGTCTCCCGTCCCGTGTTCAGGAAGTAGTTCATGAACCCGTATCCGGGGTTTGCCGCTCCCGGCACTCTCGACATCCGAACCCACCCGTCCGAAACGACCTCCCTCTCCCGCCACCGACCGTCGTGGAGCGTCAGCAGCCCGAGCCGCGCCTGGTCGTAGGCGTTGATGAACATGCCGCCGCCCCAGTGGCTCCCTCCGCTCACCGCCTGCACCCGATGCCCGTTCAGGTTGATCCAGGAGTTGTCGTATCCGTGCCACTGCCAGGTGGTGGAGGCGCCGATGGGCCCCATCACGTGCTCGTGTAGCACGTCGGGGAGGGGCTTCCGCCAGACTGCCGTGGCGGCCAGAGCCAGGAGGTTGACGCGCGTGTCGTTGTACTCGTAGAGGGTGCCTGGCGCCCGGCGGGCTCGGGTGAGCCAGGTGGATCGGTCGGGATCGGGCCGGTCTGCCCAGTCCGGCTTCCCCCAGAGGGTGCCCTCCCAGTCGCTCGTCTGCCGAAGAAGGTGATCCCAGGTGATGCCCCGGTTGTGCTGGGACTCGAAGAGAAGCTTCGGGCGGCGACCGTGCTCGTCTCCCGGCTCTCCATCACCGTCCTGCAGGACGATCGGCGGCATGTAGTCCCGGACAAGGTCGTCCACGCTGCGGATGATCCCCCGGTCCACGGCGACCCCCACCGCGGTGGAGAGAAAGCTCTTGGCGACGCTGAAGGTCTGATCGACCCGTGCGGGGTCACCCCACTCCGCGACGATGTATCCGTTCCGAACGATGAGGCCCGTCTGCGGTCCACGATCCGCGAACGGTCCTATCGCTTCACCGCGCGGCTCCCGGCCGAACGTCATGTCGTGGTTGAGCGTGAGGTCCCTGGGGGACGTCGACTCGGACGCGATGGCGAACTCGATGGCGTCCTGGAGCGCTACGGGGTTGAACCCGACCGACTCCGGATCCCGCCGCTCCCAGTCGGGGTGGGGCCCGGGCAGGTAGCTCTGAGCCGCCGCCCCCGGGACCCACGCCCCGAGGGCCAGCAGGGCGATGGCGCCGAGCACGGGAGCCGGCCGGACCCGGTAAGGCCCGCAACAAGATGTATGGCTCGGCACGCGCCGTTCCGTGGGCAGCACTGCACTCCTCCTCCGATCAGGGTACAGAAGCGCGGGTCAGCCCAGACGCTCCCGAAGTTGGTGACCTTGCACCCCTGCAATGTACGGGTCGCGGCCACCCTTTGGCATCTGCCGGCGTCTTCCACCGGGACCACGGCGACCCCCGGCATTGCGACGAGGCATCGGCCTCGTCCTGCTGCTCCTCGCCCTCGCCATCGGTCTCGGCGAGGTCGGCTGGGTTCGGCGATCGGGCCGGCGGGGGCCGCGTCCGGCGCGCTCTCCGGGCCCCCCGGAGCAGCCAAACAGGCTCGTCTCCCATGGTTGCCGTGACGCGTCCAATTTAGATATTACGGCGGCTTTCGAGACCAATCCCGTCGCAAGCGCACGGTCGGGCCTCCCTCGGCTCGAGCGCGCTTACTGAGAGGAGTTCAATGCCTTCCAAAGTCACGGGGCTACCCGTCAAGAGGAGCTTCGGCGAGACCATGCGGACCGACGCATGGTGGGTCCAACCTCTGGTCGTCTTCACGATCTTCTCCGCCTTCATCGTGTACGCGACCTGGGCGGCCTTTCAGGGCGCTTATTACGCGCATGGCAATCTCCTCTCGCCGTTCTACTCCCCCGAGATCTGGGGACCGACGGAGCACGCGCTCATCCAGCGGCAGGGGGCGCCCGGCTGGTGGCCGGGCTTCCTGCCCTACTCTCCGGCCTTCCTGATCCTGTGGGCGCCGGTCAGCTTCCGCCTCACCTGCTACTACTATCGTGGGGCGTACTACAAGGCGTTCTGGGCGGACCCCATCAATTGCACGGTGGGTGAGCCTCGCAAGACGTATCTGGGCGAGCGCCACTTCCCGCTGATCGTCCAGAACATCCACCGATACACGATCATTCCGGCACTCCTCCTCCTCGTGTTCCTCACGCTGGACGCCTGGCACGCGCTCTGGTTCGACGCACCCGGAGGCGGGAAGGAGTTCGGGGTCAGCGTCGGCACGATCGTCCTCACGCTCAACGTGATCTTCCTCTCCGGTTACACCTTCGGATGCCACTCGCTGAGGCATCTGGTGGGCGGGGGGATCGACATCCTCTCCAGGCGACCCGTACGCAAGACGGCGTATAAGTGCGTGTCTTGCTTCAACCGCCGCCACATGACATGGGCCTGGATGAGCCTCATCTGGGTGGCCTTCTCCGATGTCTACGTCCGCCTCTGCGCGATGGACATTTGGACCAACGTGAGGTTCTTCTGATGTCCAAATACCAGGAGTTCGAGCACGATGTGATCGTCATCGGCGCCGGGGGCGCAGGCCTCCGTGCGGCTATCGAGGCGGCGGCGGCCGGCGTCAGTGTCGGGCTGATCTGCAAGTCCCTGCTCGGTAAGGCCCATACGGTCATGGCAGAGGGAGGCATGGCCGCCGCTCTCGCCAATGTGGACGAGCGCGACGGGTGGCATGTCCATTTTGCGGATACTATGCGCGGGGGCCAGTACCTCAACAATTGGCGGATGGCCGAGCTCCACGCGAAAGAGGCCCCGGAACGCGCTAGGGAGCTCGAGGCTTGGGGCGCCCTGTTCGATCGGACACCTGACGGGAAGATCATCCAGCGCAACTTCGGCGGACACGCCTACCCGAGGCTCGCCCACGTCGGCGACCGCACGGGTCTCGAGATGATCCGGACGCTCCAGGACCATGGGATCCACCAGGGTATCGACGTCCACATGGAAGTAACCGTCACCAAGCTCCTGAAGGACGGGGAGCGGTGCGTCGGCGCGTTCGGTTACGACCGCGAGCAGGGCCGTTTCCGTGTCTTCAAGGCCAAAGCGGTCGTGTTGGCGACGGGTGGGCTCGGCCGTGCCTACCTGGTGACGAGCAACAGCTGGGAGGGAACAGGCGACGGCCACTCGTTGGGCTACGATGCCGGGGCGGAGCTCGTCGACATGGAGTTCATCCAGTTCCATCCGACCGGGATGGTCTGGCCACCCAGCGTCCGGGGGATCCTGGTCACGGAGGGCGTGCGCGGAGAGGGCGGCATCCTCAAGAACAGCGAGGGTCGTCGGTTCATGTTCGACGACATCCCTCCCCTCTATAAGGACCAGACGGCCGACACGCCCGAGGAGGGGTGGCGGTATGTCACGGGCGACCGAGATGCTCGCCGCCCGCCCGAGCTGCTCACCCGTGACCATGTCGCGCGCAAGATCGTCAAGGAGGTCAAGGAAGGACGCGGCAGCCCGCACGGCGGCGCCTACCTCGACATCGCGTGGATCAAGGAGAACCTCAAGGACTCCGAGGCCCACATCAAGAAGAAGCTCCCCAGCATGTACCATCAGTTCAAGGAGCTGGCGGGGATCGACATCACGAAGGAGCCGATGGAAGTTGGGCCGACCACGCACTACGCGATGGGCGGCATCGCGGTCGACGGCGACACGCAGATGACCACAACGGTTCCCGGGCTGTTCGCCGCCGGTGAGTGCGCCGGCGGGTTGCACGGGGCGAATCGGCTAGGCGGGAACTCCCTATCCGACCTCCTCGTGTTCGGAAAGCGCGCTGGAGAATATGCCGCGAACTTCGCCCGTGAGAACCCGAGCTACTCGATCTCGGAGGATCAGATCGAGGCCGCGGCCAGTGCAGCCCTGGCGCCGCTGGAGCGGGAGACCACGAAGGACGGGCCCTTCCAGCTGCAGCACCGACTCCAGAAGCTCATGCAGGACAACGTTGGCATCGCTCGGGAGGAGGGCGAGATCTCAACGGCGCTTCAGGAGATCGAACAGATCCGCGGGGAGCTCGCCCGAGTCGGAGCCGGCGGGAATCGCTGGTACAACCCGGGGTGGCACACGGCCCTCGACATGCAGCACCTCCTCACGGTTTCAGAGGCGATCGCGACGGCGGCCAAGGAGCGCAAGGAGAGCCGCGGAGCGCATTCACGTGTCGATTACCAGGCCAAGGACCCGACCTGGGGAACCTTCAACCACGTCGTGCACAAAGGCTCCGACGGACGGATGGAAGTCTCCCGTCGCAGCATCCCCGAGATGCCTGCGGCACTCAAGAACATCATCGAGGAGCAGGGCTGATGGCGACGGCCACATTCAAGGTTTGGCGCGGCAACCAGGACGGTGGTGACTTCGGGACATACGAAGTCGAGCTCGAGCCCGGATACGTGGTGCTCGACGCGATCCATCAGATCCAGGCCGAGCAGGCGACCGACATGGCGGTGCGCTGGAACTGCAAGGCCGGGAAGTGCGGATCCTGCTCCGCCGAGATCAACGGTTCGCCCAGACTGATGTGCATGACACGGGTCGAGGACCTGCCGTCCGACCGTCCGATCACCGTAGAGCCGATGCGCACGTTCCCGGTCCTCAAGGATCTGGTCACGGACGTGTCATGGAACTACGAGGTCAAGGCTTCGATCCAGAAGCTCACGCCGAGGTCGCCGGACGCGGAGGACGGCTCCTGGCGGATGCAGCAGTACGACGTCGAGCGTCCCCAGGAATTCAGGAAGTGCATCGAGTGCTTCCTGTGCCAGGACGTCTGTCACGTGCTACGGGATCATCACCTGCACGATCGGTTCGCGGGCCCACGGCACTATGTGCACACCGCCCAGCTCGAGATGAACCCGATCGACACCAGCGACCGGGTGGCGCAACTCCGTGACGAGCTCGGAATCGGGTACTGCAACATCAACAAGTGCTGCACCAAGGTGTGCCCCGAGGGAATCCAGATCACGGACAACGCGATCATTCCCTTGAAGGAGCGGGTCGTGGATCGGTCCTATGATCCGATCCGGAAGCTGGTGTCGATGGTCACAGGAAACGGGGATTGACCTTGCGAGGTTGACTCGCCGCGATCCCTGCGCTCGGGATCGGGAGGGCCCCGCGGCCATGCATGGCCGCGGGGCCCTCGTACATCCGGACGCCGGGCGGACGGCGGCCCTCGGAGATCATGCTCGCCCGAGTCGGCGCCGACGCGCTCCGTTCAAGCGGTCAGCGCCGCCTCCCGCTCCGTGCGAATCCTCTTGGCCACGTGCTCCGGAGCGGGCTCGTATCCGGCCGTTCGACGGGAATGGTAGGCTCGACCCTGGGTCATCGATCGGAGCGTGGCGGCGTACTTGTAGAGCTCGGCCTCCGGCACGATGGCCCGCACGGTGGTCCGCCCGTCCGCCGGCTCCATGCCCTGGACCTTCCCCCGCCGCGACGTGAGGTCACCCATGACATCCCCCACGAACTCGTCCGGTGTCACCACCGAGACCTCCAGCACGGGCTCCAGGAGAATGGGACGACACTTCTCGACCACCGTCCGGAACGCCAGGGAGCCGGCCAGCTTGAAGGCGATGTCCGACGAGTCCACGGCATGGTAGGAGCCGTCGAAGCATTCGACCGCGAAGTCCACCACCGGATAGCCCGCCACGACACCCCGTCCGGCCGCCTCCTGGATCCCCTTGTCCACCGAGGGCAGGTACTTGGAGGGGATCACGCCACCTTTGATGGAGTCTACGAACTCATAGCCCGAGCCCCGTGAGCGCGGGACCAGGCGGATCTTGCAGTCGCCGAACTGCCCCCGCCCTCCGGACTGTTTCTTGTGCCGCCCCTGCCCCTCCGCTTGAGCCGTGATCGTCTCACGGTAGGCGATCTTCGGCGGCTCCGTCAGCACCTTGACACCGTACTTCCTCGCCATCCTCTCGAACTGGATGTCGAGATGAAGTTCGCCCACGCCCCGGGCGATGGTCTGGTGCAGCTCTCCGTTGAAGGAAGCGGAGAAGGTGGGGTCTTCCTCATGGAGCTTGGGGATGACCTCCCCGAGCTTGTCCTCGTCGGCGCGCGTGGCCCCCTTGATGGCGATGGCGATATCCGCATCGGGGAAGGAGATCTTCTCGAGAGCGATGCGTCTGTTCCCCGCGCACAACGTGTCGTTCGTGTGCGTATGCTTGAGCTTGGCCACAACACCGATGTCACCCGCGTGGAGTCTCGGGACCTCGAAACGCTCCTTCCCCTGGGGCACACCGAGGTGGTTGAGCTTCTCCACCTGCCCATCGGAGGCGTTCATCACCTCGTCCCCGTTCGAGACGGTGCCGGCAAAGACACGGAAATAGGAGAGCTCCCCTACGTGAGGCTCGGCGGCGGTCTTGAAGACCAACGCCGCCAACGGTTGGTCGTCGCTGGCGAGGAGCGCTTCTCCCTCCACCGATTCGGCCACGGCTTCCTCGGGACTCGGGCATAGCTCCACGAGCTTCTTCAGGAGGGCCCGCATGCCGTACGTCATGGTCGCTGATCCGCAGAACACTGGAAACGTCTCCAGCCTCGCCATGGCCCTGCCCATCGCGTCCACAGCCTCGTCCCGGGTGATGTGTCCGCCCTCCAGGTAGGACTCCAACAGCTTCTCGTCGGTAGTGGCCAGGGCTTCTTGAAGCTCGGTCTCCCAGCGAGCCTCCTTTTCCGCGAGATCCTCCGGGATGGGCTCGATGTCGTACTCGCCACTCTGAGTGCCTTCGCGGTAAACGTGCGCCTTCTCGCTGAAGAGATTGATGATGCCGTGGAAGTCAGGCCCCTCCCCGATGGGGATCTCCACCGGAAGCGCGCTCGATGTGAGACGGGCCTTGATCTGACGGAACGCCCGGTCGAAATCGGCATGCTCCCGGTCCATCTGTGAGACAAAGAAGATGACCGGAATGCCGCGCTCTTCGCAGTAACGCCATACCCGTTCCGTGCCGACTTCCACGCCCGCGGTGGCATTCACGACGAGGATGGCTGCGTCCGCTACCCGCACGGCCGCCAGGGTCTCGCCCGTGAAGTCGAGATAGCCCGGGGTATCCAGGAGGTTGATCTTGGTACTCATGTGCTCGGCATAGGCCGGCGTCACCTGGATCGAGACCCCGTGGGCGAGCTCTTCAGGGGTGTGCATGGTGAGCGCGTTCCCGTCATCCACGCTGCCTCGTCGCTTGGAGGTGCCCGAGACGAAGCACAGGGCGTCCACCAGACTGGACTTTCCCGAGCCACCGTGACCGAGCACAGCGATGTTGCGGATGCGGTCCGTCGAGTATTCCTGGGCCGATGGCATACGGGCTCCTCCGGGTCTCTCGTGACACGAGGCCCGCGTCGCCCCCGGGAGCGCCTCCACCCCCAGATCCGGAGGCGACCCCCGGACCCCGACAGCAGCGATGCGCGGCGCGGCGCCCGGCCAAAGGGCAGGTGGCGCGCCGTCCACCGATTGGGCTTCAGATCTTATGCGGGCGGGGGCGCGGGAGGCAAGCAGCAAGGCTCCGTGGAAGAGCCTCCGGGTCGAGGCCTTGGATACGGCTGGCCAGGCTCACCCATCTTGCCGCGCTCTACCGACCGGCCGGGGCCCGAGCGCCTACTCGCACCCCGTCTGCGCCACCGGTTCCTCCGCCTCTCCCACGGACGGATCCCCTACCAGCCCGGTGAACAGGATGGTGCCGGAGAGCCGCTCGCGAATGGCGAGGAGGAACGGACGGTCGGCGACGAAGCCGGTGAAGGAGGTCACGCCCACGCCTACTGCCGTGACAGCCGCGGCTCTCGTGCCCTCCTCGTCCACCTCGAGGAACGTCTTCTGGCGCACGAAGTCCAGACAGAGCCCGACGTCCTCCGTCATGCCCGTGAAGTCCGCCTCTGTGCTGAACGCGACCTCCATCCCCATGTCCCGAAGAGCATCGTTCAGGTAGCCGTCCCAGGTGAGCCGTACTCTGGGAAGCGACAGGAGGTCGATCTCACGAGGCTCGCCCAGCGACCCGAGGATCTCCGCCCACCGGCTGTCGGTCAGCCCGGAGACGAAGTCCCGCGCATCACCCTGGGGCACGACCACGGTCATCGCGAAGGCACCCACTCCATAGGGCAGCTCGGCCACCTGGAAACCGGCACCTCCGCCCAAGGCGACTTCGGCATCGGACATCCGCATCATGGGCACCCGAACCGTCGAGCCGTCCGCACGGGTGAAGTCCGCGGTGGTGGTTTCTTCCGGATCGAAGCGTGTGGTCCACGCCCCCTCGAAGTAGATGGCGTTCACGAGCAGCATGGCCAGATCGGGATCCAGGGTGCTCAGGATCTCGTCGATGAGCCCCTCCGTCCGGTCGGCCACCCACGCATTGATCTCCTCGAGCGTGGCTGAATCGCCGAAGTCCCGAGACGCGGCCTCGGCGCCGAAGTAATCCTCCACCGCCTGGAAGAAGGCATCGCGGAACGCGATTTCGTCGTTGGCCCAGATGGCGTTGGCGATCTGGAAACGGACGCTGGGATCGAGATCGGTGAGGAGCGCGATGAGGTCACGGTACGCCGCGTTGATCTCGTCCTGGCTCAGGCCATGAAAGCCGAGGGCAGACCGCATCGCGTCGAACGTGCCGGCACGGGCGCCGTTCAACGTCATGCCGAGGGCCATGGACACGCTCAGAGGGGACAGCACCACGTTCGGGCGGTCGTCCGCGACCACGACGGTGCGAAGGAGCTCCAGCCCGAAGGCGTTCGAGTGCTCGATGAGGGCCTGCTCCGACGCGCTCAGGCTCCTGGGGAGCGTGTCGATGGGCCCTAAGTCGCCGGGACCCAGGGCGTTCGAGCAGGCGGCGGCCAGGGTCGCCACGCCGAGCGCGGTCGCGAAGGTGGTCCGAAGGCTCATGGAAGGCTCCCGCCCAGGTGGCCAGTGAGGAGGGCCCCGGGTGGAACCCGGAGCCCTCGATCATTCACCTGTAGGACGAACGAGCCGCCAGAATGTGACGGCGACGAAGCCGCTTGGCCGGTCCCGCGGCTCGCCAGGGCCCAAGGTCCGACAGTCCCCCGGTTCGCGGGATCAATCGATCTCGGAGTGCTTCCCGATGATCTTGCCTACGAGCCCATAGTCGACCGCCGCCGCCGCGTCGAGCCAGAAGTTCCGCCGCGTGTCGTCCTCGATCTTCTCCAGCGTCTGCCCGGTCTCGCGCGCGAAAACCTGGTTCAGGCGATCGCGCATCTTGAGGATCTCCCTGGCCTCGATCTCGATATCGCTGGCGGCACCGCCTGCACCACCCGACGGCTGGTGCAGGAGGAAGCGGGTGTTCGGTAGGCAATAACGATCCTCCTTCGGTACCGCCACGTAGATGAGCGCCCCTGCGCTCGCAACCCATCCCGTCCCCACCATCCGCACCCGTGGCTCCACGAATCGGATCATGTCGTGGATGGTGTCGCCGGACTCGACGTGTCCACCTTGGGAGTTCACGTAAACGGTGATGTCGTCGTGAGACTCGCTGGCCAGGGCCAGTAGCTGGGACATGACCGAGGCAGCGAGCTTCTGGCTGACCTCGCCGGTGATGACGACCGTCCGGGCTGCGAAGAGCCGCTCCGCGATGAACGCGTGCGGGAAGTCGAGGGAGGGGTTCACCGGTGTGGTGTTCTCGGGCTGGACGATGCGGGACATGGCGGGTGCTCCTGAGGCTGCCCGTCGGAACCGGCTCGGGCTGATTCGGGGGGGCGGGGCTCCAAGGAGATCATGAACCTCACGATCCTCCGGAGTCCCTCAACCCGTCCCCATACGCCCGAGGGCACATGGGGTTTCCCCAGCCCTTCGTCAGCCTCCCTGCACCTTACCCTCCCGATGGACGCCCGTCGCGCGGAGGATGTCCTCCATGAGGCACCACCCGGTAAGCGCCGACTGGATGAGGTTCACACCGACGAAGCCAGTGAACAGGTACCACCAGGGGCTCACCCACGTGCCCAGCGCCAACGAGAGCAGGGTGAACGTCCCCGCGATGACTCTGATCTTCCGGTCCATGCTCATGTCGATCTCCATTGATTGGTCGGTGATGTTTCGCACCGCTCGGGGGTGCGCTGTCTTCAAGAGCCGGCGCCAGCCTGTCTGACGGCGCGCTCCACATCCACCTGAAAGGCCCTGACGGGGTGCTGGGCATCCTGGCCCGTGGGCCAGCCCTCTACCGCCTCCAGAAGTCGGGCCGCGTCTTCGTCGGGGAGGACGGAGAAGACCATCCGCGATCGGTAGGGTGCGACCTCCCCGTACCAGCCGCGTGCGCCCGTGCCGTGGCCCTCGAGTGGTAGCTGGCTGAACACGGGAACGCCCGAGGCCTCGAGCTGCCGGGTCACGAGGTCTTCGTCGTCTTCCAGATAGGTCAGGAACACCAGCTTCATGGATGGCCTCCTGGGCCTCGTGGCCCGGGGATAGGTTGCGGGTCTGGGCCTCATGCCACGGAGGGGGTCTCCTGTCGTCGGCGCACCAGGTAGTAGATCCCGGGGACCACGAGCAGGGTGAGCACGGTGGACGCGATGGCGCCCGTGATGAGGGCCACCGCCAGCCCCTGGAAGATCGGATCGAACAGGATCACGATGGCGCCGATGACGACCGTGCCCGCCGTCAACGCGATGGGTCGCGTCCGAACGGCACCGGCCTCGATCACCGCCTTCTCCAGCGGCACTCCGGCCTGGGTCCTGGCCTCCAGATAATCGATGAGCAGGATGCCGTTCCGGACCATGATGCCCGCCAGAGCGATCATCCCGATCATCGACGTCGCGGTGAAGAACGCTCCGAATATCCAGTGCCCGGGCGCGATGCCCACCAAGGTCAGGGGGATCGCAGCCATCATCACCAGAGGCGTCGAGAAGGAGCCGAACCACGCCACGATCAGCACGTAGATGAGCACCAGAGCCCCCGCGAACGCGATCCCCAGATCGCGGAAGACCTCGTAGGTGATCTGCCATTCGCCGTCCCACTTCATCACCGGCCGGTCCGTGGCCAGGGGCTCCCGTGCGAACAGGCGGCCCAGGGTGCTGCCGTCAGCGAGCTCGATCCCATCAAGCGTTTCTTCGAGGTCGAGGATGGCGTATACGGGGCTCTCTTCCTCCCCGGCCACCTCGGCAGTGACGTAGATGACGGGTCGGCCGTTCTTGCGGTCCACCACCTGCTCGACGGTCCCGTCGACAGTGTTTACCAGCTCGGAAGCCGGCACCGTGGTTCCCAGCCTGGACCCCAACTGGATGCGCGTTAGGCGCTCGATACCCGAGCGGTCGGACTCGTCCAGGCGGATGCGCACCGGAACCGGAGTCCTTGCTGCGGGCACCGAGAGGAACGTGGGCACGTGGCCCGAGAGAGCCAGCCGGGTGGCATGAACGACCTGCTCCTTCGCCACTCCGGAGATGGCGGCTTTTTCGGCGTCGACCTCGAGCCTCACCTCTCGCTGCGGTGCTGTCAGCGACCAATCCACGTCCACCACGCCGGGGTGCGCCTCGAAGCGGCGCATGACCTCGCGGGCCACCCGCTCCCGCTCCGACGGGTCGTCCCCGTAGATCTCCGCCACCAGGGTGGAGAGGACCGGTGGGCCCGGCGGGACCTCCACGACCTTTGCGCTGGCGCCCGTGCCCGAAGCCGCAACGATCTCGTCGACGATAGGCCTGAGGGCCAGAGCCACGTCGTGGCTCTGAGCGTCCCGCTCGGACTTGTCCACGAGGTTCACCTGCAGATCTGCCACGTGCGCACCCGAGCGCAGGTAGTAGTGGCGGATCATGCCGTTGAAGTTGAACGGAGCGGCCGTACCGGCGTAGAGCTGCACGTCCGCCACCTCGGGTACGGCGCCCACGGCCCGGCCCACGTCCTGCGCCAGAGCCACGGTCGCCTCCAGAGGCGTTCCCTCCGGCATGTCGAAGATGACCTGTACTTCGTTCTTGTCGTCGAAGGGCAGCATCTTCACCGTCACCGAGCGGGTCACGAACATCCCCGCTGCACCCACCAGGAGCACCCCGATGACGCCCAGGGCGGCCCAGAGCCGCGAAGGTCGCTCGATGAGCGGCCTCATGAGGCTCTCGTAGGTCCGGTATATCCTGGTCTCCTCGAGGACGTATGCGTCCTCCTCGCCCTCACCGTGTTGCCCCTTGAGCAGCCGGAAGGCGAGCCACGGAGTGATGATCAGAGCAACAGCGAGACTGAAGAGCATGGCGACCGTGGCTCCGATGGGCATGGGGCTCATATAGGGTCCCATGAGCCCACCCACGAACAGCATGGGCAGGACCGCCGCGATGACCGTGAGCGTCGCCAGGATCGTGGGGTTCCCCACCTCGTCGACAGCGGCTCGAGCCGCGGCCTTGACCGGGCGATCCCTCATGGCGAAGTGACGCTCCATGTTCTCCGCCACGATAATGGAATCGTCGATGACGATGCCGGTGACGAAGATCAGCGCGAAGAGCGTCACCCGGTTCAGCGTGTAGCCGAACACTTGATAGACGAAGAGCGTCAGGGCGAAGGTCACGGGGACCGCCACCATCACGACTACGGCGCTCCGCCAACCCATGGTGAGCAGGATCACCAGCCCCACGGCCACCACGGCCATGACCAGGTGCTCCTGCAGCGTCACCACCTTATGACGGGCCGTCTCTCCGTAGTTGCGCGTCACCTCCACGGCGACTTCGGCGGGCACGATCCGCCCGTGCGCCGCCTCGAGCCGTGCCTCGAGGGCTCGGCCCAGAGCCGTGGCGTCCGCACCGGGACGCTTGGACACGGCGACCGACACCATGGGGGCCCACGGGCCACCCCCCTCCGCGTGCATCGTATAGGTGTTCACCTCGGCGGGGCCGTCGACCACGCGGGCCACGTCCCGCACTTGGACCAGGGCTCCGTCCCGCACGTCCAGCACGACCTGCTCGACGTCGCGGGCGCTGGTCAGGAACCCTCCCGTGGTGACACGCACCACCTCGTCATCGCGGGTGAAGGCGCCCGACTGCAACTCGGTGTTCTCCGCGGCGAGCCGCTCCGCCAGATGGAGGGGATCGACGCCGTAGAGCGCCAGGCGCTCGGGATCCAGCTCGACGCGGACCTCCCGGGTCTCCCCTCCGACGACCTGAACGGTCCGGACCTCCGGTACCGCCTCCAGAGCGGCCTTCAGCTCGTCGGCCGCAGCCCGGAGCTCCGACTGGCCGAGCCTGCCACCGTGCAGCGTGGCGGTGAAAAACGGCACATCGTCGATGGTCACCGTCTTGATCATCGGGAAGCCGAGCCCGGGAGGCATCCGGTCCGCGTTCTTCATCAGGGTGCTGTGGAGCCGAATCAGGCTTTCTTCCATATCGCGCCCCACCTCGTACCGGACGGTGGCGAGACCGAAGCCCGACTCAGCGTGGGTGTAGACATACTCCACGCCCTCGATCCCCGAGAGCACGCTCTCCAGGGGCACCAGGACACGGTTTTCCACCTCCGTGGGCGAAGCACCCGGCATGGGGAGGTAGATGTCCGCCAAGGGCACGATGATCTGGGGCTCTTCTTCCGATGCCATGGTGGCCAACGTCCAGACCCCCACACCCAGCGCCGCCGCCATCAGCAGAGGCGTGAGCTTGGACTCCATGAACGCGCCAGCCAGGCGACCCGCGATGTTCTGCTTCATCGGGTCGCCCCTCCGCTCGGGGCCCTGCCGGCCACCCAAGCCTCCTCACGTACCGAAGCCACACTCCGACCGTCGGCGAGGTCGGCGCTCGGCCGGCGAACCACGCTCGGCGTGCCCGGAGGTCCGGCCAGAAGCTCGACCGCATCCGCTCTGCGGGCCCCGAGCCTGACCCAGCGCAGCCGCAGGACGTCACCCTCTATCGTGTAGATCCCGGTGAGCTGGCCTCGCTCGACCACCGCGTCGGCGGGGATCCACCGTGTGTCGGCGTCCTCCGACGATACGTGGACACGGGCATACGCACCCGGATAGGCGCCGACGAGAGGCTCCAACGGGGTCAGCTCCGCCCGGAAGGTACGGCCACCGCCGGCCAGGGCCGGGACGACGCGATCGACCCGCGCCGGCACCACGGATTTCGCGGTGCTCACGTCCAGGACTGCGCCTTCGGTAACGACCCCCATGAGCGCGGCGGGCAGCTCCGCCACGATGTCCGTCGTCCGCGCGTCCACCATGGACAAGAGGGGAACGCCCGGATTCGCCAGATCACCCGTATCCACACGCCGGTCGGTGACCACTCCGGCGAATGGCCTCGAGTCGCGCGGCACTCGCATCGAGTTCCTGCTCCGACGCCGCCCCACCGTCCGCCAGACGCTCGATGCGCCCGTGGCTCTTCTCGGCCAGCTCCAGGGCCGCACGCGCCCCTCCGACACGCGCGGTCACGTCACGGGCGTCCAGGGAGACCAACCGGTCCCCCGCGGAAACCCGACTTCCCACGTCGACATGTACCTCCATCACGGTCCCGCTCATCCGAGTGGCGATGTCCGCCACCCGCTTAGCCGAAACTTCCGCGGGGTACGTGACCACGGCTCGAGCCAGGATCGGCATGGTGACAGTCACGTCCACGGGTGGCCCGTCCGTCTGCACACGCCCGGGCTCGCCGGAGCCGCATGCGACGGTGCCCAGGGAGAGCGCCAGCAACGTCAGCTTGGTCTTCATCGGTTCGCTCCTTCGGTGTGTACGGCGTCGAGCTGGGGATCGTCCAGCAGAAGTAGGCGCGCGGTGGCGATGCGGTGCTCGAGCCTGGCGTATACGGCAGCGGCGTTCTGCCGGGCCGTCGCAGCCTCGGCGGCCAAAAGCTCCGCAGTCGTGGAAAGACCTTCCTCGTAGCGGAGCCGGGTAAGACGAGCTGCTTCCTCCGCCGCGGAGGCCGCAACTTCCGCGGAAAGCGCCGCGCGACGGCGCGACTCGGCACCGCGACGGGCCTCGGCCAGCGCGGTGCGCGCCTCGCTCACTCGCTGTTCGTGCTCCGCGGTGACCGCCTCCAGCTCCGCTCGCGCCGCCGCGCTCCGAGCGCCGACTTCGAAGCCGGTGAACAAAGGGAGGCTCACACGAAGTCCCACCGTCCAGGAGTCGCCGCGAGCATCGAACGCCTCATCGGTGTGTGCCTCTAATCGAGCGAAGCCCTGGACAGAGGGCAGCCGCGAGCGGCTGGTCTGACGAGCCCGCTCCGACGCGGCCTCCACCATGGCCTCTGAGGCCCGCAGGTCACTTCTGCCACCCTCCGATCTGCCACCCTTCGGCGGCGGGAGGGTCCGCGCCCCGGCGAGGGATAGGGCATCTGTATCGGGAAGGGGGAGCACACCGGGCGCCCAGCCCATTGCGAGCGCCAGCCTCCCGCGAGCATCCGTCACACTCTGCTCGGCCACGATGGTACGAGCCGTGGCATCGCCCAGGGCAGCTCGTGCGGCGAGGACGTCCGCCTCAGTCACCAAACCCTCCTCGGCGTGTCGCTCGGTGCGTTCCAGGTTGGCCTCGGCGGCGGCGAGGGCAGAGCGTGCCGCCTGAAGAAGCACCTCGGCACCCGCCGCCTCCACATAGCGAACCTCCGCCTGGAATCCGGCCATCCGCTCCGCCCACAGAGCCCCCAAATCCGCTGCCGTGGCACGGGCACGCGCTGCCGACACCGCGGCGTCTCGCGAGAAGTCCACCGGGGTCCACCCGAGAACCAGGGCGCCGTCCAGATCCGTGAGCGGGTCCGGCGAATTCAGTAGCGCGGGATCGAAGTCCGCCTCAGTGAATCGCCCTTGGCGAAGTCTTCCGCCAAAAGCGGCCACCGGATCCGTGGAAGTCAGAACCCCGACCTCGGCACGCAGAACCGGCCAGCGGCTGGCACC